>CALAOT010000071.1 GCA_937889545.1 uncultured Opitutaceae bacterium | reverse complement strand
GTTGAGCGACTTAGCCTTTACCGATCTCGACGGTTCGAATCCCCGTGGGGACGCCGATTCTTACGTCACGTAATTCGAACGAGTTGTGATCATTTATATGGAGGCGGAGAGGAAAGCTTTGAAAGACGGTTTTTCAAAACTTAACGAGGTCTGTCTTTTCCTGTCATTCGGACAGATGGTAGTCTTGAGTAAGGCGCTCAACGAACGCGCTCAGATCTCCTCATCCGATTCCCTGTCAGGTCCAGGCCGATTCCGACCACTTATACGGTGACGGCATGACGCCGATCGCCATTTCCTCCGCCGACAGTAATGACACCGAGCTCGTTGAGCAAAGCCTTGCGGGTGACCGTCAGGCCTTTGGCCAGATCGTCGCCCGCTACCAGTCGCTGGTTTGCGCCCTCGCTTACAGCGCCACCGGCAGCCGCAGCCACAGCGAAGACCTGGCACAGGACACGTTTCTCGCCGCGTGGCTGAATCTGCGCGATCTGCACGAGCCCAGCCGGCTCTGTTCGTGGCTCTGCGGCATCGCCCGCAACGTCATTCACGGCGATCTCCGCCGGCTCGGGCGCCAGCCCGCGCACGAGGCCGCCACGCTCGACACCGCTTTGGAACTGCCGTCCGCCGAACCGCTGCCTACCGCACAGGCAGTCAGCAACGAGGAGATGGCCATCCTCTGGAGCGAGATCGGGCGCCTGCCGGAAATCTACCGTGAACCGCTGATCCTGTTCTATCGCGATCACAAGTCGGTTGGGCATGTGGCGGAGGCACTCGCGCTGACCCCGGACGCGGTCATGCAACGGCTGACCCGCGGGCGCCGCCAATTGCAGGAACGCATGCTGGAATTTGTGGAATCGACGCTGGAACGGACCAATCCCGGCCCGCAATTCACGCTCCAGGTCCAGGCCGCCATTCCCCTCCTGGCGGGGGCGGGACCGGCTGCGGCGATAGGCACCGCCGCCAAGGGCGGTGCCGCGGCCAAAGGCGGTCTGCTCGGTTTCCTGCTGGCGTGGGTCGCGCCCTTGGTCGGGCTCTTTGCGGCCATCGGAATGTCCTGGGCTGAGATTTCCCAGGCCGCGACGAAGCGCGAACGCAGGTTCGTGGCCCGCTGGACGCTCGTGCTCTGGCTCTCGGTGGTGGGTTTTGTGGCGGCGCTCTACAGCGGCGCCTCTCTGGCCCGGTCCGCCGGCCTGGATCACCGTCAGGACTGGACGACGACCGCTACGGGGGTCGCCGTTTGGTTCGGCTTCACCATGATCGCCCTCACGCTGATCGTGTTCATGCTCCAGGGGAAGGCCGCGCTCCGCAGTCAAATGATCGCCGAAGGCCTCATCTCATTGGCCACGCCGGCACCGGTCTCGATGAAAAGGCGCGTGGCCATGACCGCGGGTTTCCTGACAGCAGTTTTCTGGGTGTTGATTTTCCTCGCCTGGCAGAC
Source organism: uncultured Opitutaceae bacterium (assembly GCA_937889545.1). Taxonomy (GTDB): domain Bacteria; phylum Verrucomicrobiota; class Verrucomicrobiia; order Opitutales; family Opitutaceae; genus Palsa-1447. The sequence continues at coordinate 136,919 of CALAOT010000071.1, read as the reverse complement.
CGGCGACCGCGCCGTGGCGGCCGGCATCGCGGGCGGCGCATTCCTCCTGGGGGCGGCGCCTTTCTGGCTCGCACGAAATCACCCCTCGCCGGTCGATGAGGCGAAAACGGGGGGCTGGTATATCTCGTCTTGCGGCCTAGTCTTTCTTGGCATCTTGAACTGGCGCCTCGATGTGTGGCTGGCGCCCACCTACGGCGTCGGCGTGGAAACCATGCAACGCCTTCTCCCCATGGCCATCATCCACTGGCTCTCCGCCATCGTTGTCGCCTGGGCTGCCGCACTGGTGTTTATCACCCAGCCGGACGAGAAGCCCTAAACCTCCGCCGGTCGGTGAGGCCCCCTGACCCTTCGTGCCAAGCATCCACGCTTGATTCAGCCGCCCATGCGGCAGCGCCGACGAAACCTATTGTCAAGAAGAACGCCGAAAGGGCTGGCGTGCGGAACGGCATAGGATTGCTCTACGCCAAATCCACGGCAGACGGCAAGGTGACACGTTGCCGGGCCGACCGTCCCGGACGGTTTCTATCTGTGTTCCATACCCACGCGGGACGGAATCATAGGATGATGCCGCCTTGCGCTTCGCCCCTGTAGTTACGTTTTGGGCAAACTTCGGCTCCGATCAAAGCCCTTTGAGGGATGGCACTAGGCAGAGCGGGCGAAGGCAGAGTAGGCGTGACGCAGAAGTTCGATTTCTTGAACCAATCGATCAATTGGTTCCAACTCGCCACCGTGTGGGACGTCAACGGCTAACATCCTTGTCTCGTCTTGTTTAGGAATTCCTCGTTTCGGTTGCTGGCAACAGGACCGGCGACACCATCGCTAGGCTGCTGCCCAGGTTAATTGGGGCTCAAGCCTTCAAGCCTGAGATGAAGCTTGAGCCTTGCGCCAGCGGCGTTGCCGAAGCCGGGTTTTTTCACGATGTTCCTCCAGGGACTTACGCGGGCGCCCGCGTCTGGGTCTCCATTCGATTTCCGATGTCGTGAAAAGATTGCGGTTCTTGAATTCCGCAGGGGCATCTCGGATCAGGATTGCCCGCAGGCCCGCAGGGGCATCGGAATAGCCAAACCAAGGATCGTCGAGCACATACTCCGGAGAACCTGTCCAGCGTGGCGGTCGAACTGCGGCATGCCGACATAGATATTCGACCTGCGCCGCGAGGAATGCGTCAGCGATTTGCCCTTCCGGAAAGCTTTTGCGCAATCTTTGGGGGCGATGAGACACAGCGGCCAAGAGGCCATCGCGGGTCGTAACGTGGCGTAGCTCATGGAACCAGTCCCGGACATTCATCCCGAACTGCTCAAGCGTGTCAGCGCGACCGGCCACCGCGCGAGCGGTCCTGGGTCGGAAGTGATGCCGGGTGTTCATGGAAAAGGGGCTCCTATTCTTTAGAATGCGTGAGCAATCTCTCGATAACAGCACTGGTCGCAGCAGGAAGAACCGTGTCGGGAAAGTATTGGCCGACGATGCGCTCAACCTCGGCAGCGCTTTTGATCGCCATCTTGCTAAGGAGGAAGGCGATGTCTGTCTCATCGCCAGGATAGCCGGGAATGGCCTTGCGGCAGGCCATCACTTTCATCGCAAGAAGATACTTGGCTGTCGGCTTTGAGATCTTAAGATAGGGGGCGTTCAGACCGGTAGGCGTCCACGAGTGCCGGGTTTCGACTGCGCTGACGAAGAGTCTTACGTCATCATTGAGCCAGTCATCATGCCACCCCATTTCCTGGGCAACCTTGGCGGCAAGCCTACGCCCAACCTCGGGCGGATGGATAATGGCATCCACGTCCTTGGTCGTTTGACGGGAATCGTACGCCAAAAGCATCAAGGCCCCGCCGTAGAGAGAAACCTCCAATATGACGTTCTCCCGCTGCGCCAACTCGGAAAGACGGGTCAGGCCGGCCAAGATGTCTGCTTTCGTCAGATTCTTAATAGGCATTTTTGTTAATATATCGTTACGTATCTGAATGTCAATGCCCCCATAATCGCTACGATCAAGCTCGGCTGATCTGCGCCACAAGCCAGAAGTAGGCGCCGATCATGCCCTCATTGGAATGCCGCCCCGTTTGCGAGAAGGTAAACCGCAAACGAAGCGAGCCAGTGTTCGCCGGCGTAGTCGCCGCTTGAGACGTGCGCTAGCCCGGCCCGCGCGTGGCGTTCCGCCGCAGCGCGGACCTTGTCGCCCAGGGGCATGACGGACGCAATCCTGTGAAGCGCCCAGGCCCGGCTCAGGCACAGGCCGTCCAGGTGCACCTGCTTCGGATCACGGCGGTCAATGACCCGCGGCGGCCTCATGAGGGCGCAGGCTTCGCCACTAGCAAATCCCGGAAGGAACCGCGCCAGCCAACGCCGGAATTCCGCTGCGGGAAGGACCCGGGACATAAGGTCGGCCTCGGCCAGCGAGGGTGATAGGAAATCCTCTCCACCAGGTTCCCAAGCGACCGGAGCGTCGGCGTCCGCACCGTAGAAGTCGCGGCTCCGCGAGAAAATGACCTCCTCCAAGCGGCGATGGACCGCCGCCTGCGCGTAGTCCAGCGCAAGCGATAAGGCGAAGGCAGTATTGGAATGCACACCCGTCCGGACTGGGTACGCCAACCGCGAGAGGTAGCCGCAAAAGCTCTCCGCAATGAATTTCTCAAGCGGACGGATAGCCCGCGACCACCGGCGGGCGTATGGATCGCGTCCCGCGCGTAATTCGGCAGCAAGAGCAAGCAGCCATCCCCAGCCATACGGACGCTCAAACGACTCCCGTCCCGGGGCCTGAAAATAAGCCAGTTCCGCGGCAATGTGGTCTTTGGTCAGGCTTCCATCAAGGGCCGCGCGGATGCGCGCGGCGGAAGGGAGCGTCGGGAAGCGCCTGAGGACGCGCGCCAGCGTCCAATGGCCATGCACCGAGGAATGCCAGTCAAGACAACCAAAGAATGCCGGGTGCAACTCGCGCGGCGAACGCACGTCCGCAGGGCGCCGCGCCAAGTGCTGGTAGGAGTGGGGCCACTCGCGCCCGATTCCGGCCAACGCCAGGCCGGCAAATCTCGACGCGAGGGGTGGGGTGAGCAATCGAGGCAAGCGGTCAGAAACGGTAGACGCAAAACTCCATGAGGAGCAGATTAAACGCAAAGAGCGCCAAACCGATCGGCATCTGCGCCCTGATGACCGCGTTCTTGTCTTCCAGCTCAAGAAGCATGACCGGCACGAGGTTGAAGTTGGCGGCCATGGGCGTCAGCAGCGTCCCGCAAAAACCCGACAGCATTCCGACGGCCGCCATAATCGCGGGATTGCCGCCGTGCGCGTGGACGATGAGCGGCACGCCAATACCTCCGGTGACGACGGCAAACGCGGCAAAGGCATTGCCCAAGCAGACTGTAAAAAGCATCATCCCAAAGCAGTAGGCCGCTACCGCGACAAACGAATACTGCGTCGGCAGCGCCCGCTCCACCAGTCCGGCCACAACGGTGCCCACACCGGCGCGGGCGAATAGGCCGCCCAGCGCGGCCAATGCCTGAGGCAGAATGAGCGCCCAACCCACGGCCTGGATAAGCCGGCTTCCCTCGCCCACCGCCGCACGCACCGGCGCCCGGGTCAGGCGAAGCCCAACCGCAAGAGCCAGCACGGCGCCGATACACACCGATGTGACTGACATATTGGCCGAGTCGACGAGCGAGACGCCATGCCAGCGGATTCGGCCAAAGAAAAGGCTGCCGAGGATCGCCGTGACGGGAATCAAAAGCGCAGGCCAAAACAGACTGTCCCCAAGGCGCCTTGCCGACTCCAACCTTTCCTCACGTCCCGTCGTGCGCTCGCGGGATACCCCCACCCTCCCGCTCGCGGCCAAGATCGTCATCCCGAGGACCAGGTATCCGACAACCGTTGGCGGCATCGACCCGCCAAAGACAAAACTGACGCCCAGAAGGCCCCAGAAAAGGGCCGTGCTCCATCGCAGCGTGTGCCCTTCGTCCAACACGACTCGCAGGGCTGTCGCCAGCAGGAAGGCGCCCGCCAGGACGTAGAACGAATTCAGGTTGACCAAGCTCACGCCTTCTCCGGTTTCGCACCCTCGGCCGCACGGAGGGCCTCCCGGGCTATTCGTCGATCCAGGGCATGGGTCCGCCATGCCATCAAGGCAAAGGCGGCTATGGCGGTGGGTATCCCCCAGAGCGCCATCGCCCAGGAACTGACCTCGATCTTCAGGCCTTCGAAGAAGGCCTTCATGAGTAGGATTGAGCCCACCGCGATGAAAATGTCCTCGCCGAAGAAGTTCCCGACGTTTTCAGCCGCCGCCGCGTGTGCGCGAATTCGCTCCACCATCGCTTTCGACAGGTTTCCGTGGCACGCGTGCGCGGCCCCTTCGGCGAGTGGGGCGAGCAGCGGACGCACCGCACCGGCGTGCCCGCCTATGTTGATTCCAAGGGCGATCGAAACCTGACGAACGCCCGTATAAAGAAGCAGCACCCGGCCGGCAGTCGCCGCCGCAGACCGGCGGATCAGCGTCTCGGCCCGCTCCCGAAGTCCGTAGCGTTCCAGAAGGCCCACCACCGGAAGCATCATCACGATCGGCAGCGTCATGTACCGGTTCGTGAGAAACAGCCGGCCAAACTCCTCCATGATGGCGTTAAACGACATCCCGGAAACCAAGCCCGTGACGATCCCGGATACAAGGACCACCAGCAGGGTGTTGAGCCGTAGCGCAAAACCGGCCGCAATGACGATGATGCCGATAAGTTTGATCACAGATTGACCGGGAATTTTGAAGTATTCAATTTCGGGACAATCACGAGGTATTTTGCGGAAACGCTTGTCGCCACGAGGGCAGCGAACGCAACCAGAGCGGCAGTCCGGGAGAGAGAGGTTGCCCTTCTGCGAGGCATGGCAATGGCAGAGTCGAGACGGAGAAAATCATTTTTGCTTCCAGCCTGTGGCGATGCCGTTCAATAAACGGGAGTTTGCCGCAAGTTCGGGCTCTCAGCTGATCAAGAATTGGTTGAACTCCATGGTGAAGATTATGGATTCCCGAAGATCCCAATCCCTTCGCCTCGGCGTGTCTCGAATAGGAGGCGTTTGGCTAATGCTATCGTCAACGGGAGCTGGCAACAATACTGGCAACAGCTCGAGTGTTTACAGAAGCAACTATTGTCTACGCTCATAGGGAAACCCGGTAAGCGGTTGATCTTCAATAATGGCCTGCGTTAACCGGGGTTCGAATCCCCGTGAGGAAGCCAGCTCAGAAACACCAGCATCTCGAATGAGTTACGGGTTTCTCATTTTCCGGCTGGCAACAATGGCGCGCCGTGTTGGCGACCGTTCCTTAGCACACGGGCCCCAGCATCCATTTCTTCATTGGCCTTAACCTCGCGTGAGGGTCAGCCTCTGCTCGCACACCCCAAAGCCCTGTAGTACCTCATGTCGCTCTTCGACCTCGTCATCGGCAAACCGCTCGCAACAACGGAAGAGCGTGCCGAGCACATCGGCCCCATCTCGGGCATCCCCGTCTTCGGCCTGGACGCCCTAAGCTCCGCCGCCTACGGCCCAGAGGCCGCCCTCACCTTGCTCATCCCTCTCGGCTTCGCAGGCATCGAACAAATTGTCCCCATCAGCCTCGCGATCATCGGCCTGCTCGCCATCGTATTCTTCTCCTACCGCCAGACAATCGAAGCCTACCCTAGCGGCGGCGGCAGCTACACCGTCGCCTCCGAGAATCTCGGGGAGCAAGCGGGGCTGCTCGCCGCCGCCGCGCTGATGATCGACTACATCCTGAACGCGGCCGTCGGCATCGCCGCTGGCGTTGGAGCCCTCGTGTCCGCTTTTCCGCGCCTCCAACCCCACACCCTCGGCCTCTGCCTCGCGATTCTGCTGATCCTCACGCTCATCAACATGCGCGGCATCAAAGACGCCGGCTCGGCCTTCCTGATCCCGACATACCTCTTCGTCGGCACGCTGCTTCTCGTGATCATCGTCGGAGCTGTCCGCGCCATCGCCGCCGGCGGCCATCCCATGCCAATCGTCGCACCCCCGCGCCTGCCCGCCAGCGCATCGCTGCTTACCTTCTGGCTCCTGGCCAAGGTATTTGCCAGCGGATGCACCGCAATGACCGGTGTCGAGGCCGTCTCGAACGGCGTAAACGCCTTCCGCGAGCCCACTCAGAAGAACGCCAAGCGCACGCTCACCATCATCATCGTGCTCCTGATGATCTTCCTCGCCGGCATTGCATTGCTCTGCCGCGCCTACGGCATCGGCGCAACCGACCCCACGGGCTCCGGCTACCAGAGCATCCTTTCCCAACTCGTTTCCGCCGTGATGGGCCGCGGCTGGTTCTACTACGTCACCATCGCCTCCGTCCTCGCCGCCCTCGCCCTATCCGCCAACACCTCTTTCGCCGACTTCCCGCGCCTCACCCGCGCCGTCGCCCAACGCGACTACCTTCCGCACGTCCTCAAGATCCGCGGCCGCCGCCTCCTCTACTCGTACGGCATCTCAGCCCTAGTCGGATTCACCGCCCTCCTGCTCATTGTCTTCGATGGTGTCACCGACCGCCTCATCCCACTCTTCGCCATCGGCGCCTTCCTCGCCTTCACCCTCTCCCAGGCCGGCATGGTCATGCACTGGAAGCGCAAAGGCGCCCGCCACCACATGATCATCAATGGCGTCGGAGCCGTCGCCACCGGCATCACCCTGCTCGTCGTCCTGGTAGCCAAGTTCACCGAAGGGGCATGGATCACCGCCATCCTTGTTCCCGCCCTCATCCTCACCATGAGGGCCATCAAACGCCACTACGGCCGCGTCGCCTGCGAGGTCAATATCGACCGCCCAATGAGCCTCGAAAACCTAGCCGAACCTCTTGTCATCGTTCCCCTCGACCGCTGGAGCCGCATCACTGAAAAAGGCCTCCGCTTCGCCATAAAGCTCAGCGATCAGATCCAGGCTGTTCACGTCGATGCCGAAGACAGCTGCGAAGAGATAAAGCAGATCTGGCAACGCGACGTCGCCGCGCCTCTCACCCAGTCAGGGCACGCGGTCCCCAGCCTCGTAATCCTTCCCTCCCCGTTTCGCTACGTCCTCCCGCCTCTCGTCGATTACGTCCTCAAGGTCGAACACGACCACCCCGAACGTCAGATCGCCGTCCTCATCCCCGAGCTAATGGTCAAACACTGGTGGCAGACCCCGCTCCACAACCAGCGCGCTCAGCTTCTAAAGCTGCTCCTACTCGTGCGCGGCAACAAGCGAATCATCGTCATCTACATCCCCTGGTACCTGTAGCGGAGCGCAGTGTACGGGTTGCCAACGGTGTCCCGTTGCGCCCCTTTTGTCGCACCGGAGCCATGAACTGTTGCTCCGGATCAGGTGCGCCGCCCCGGCGTTCTGCTAGGCTTCGTTTTTCGCATGTGGATTCCCCTGATTCATCTGGCGCGTTCTCGACCACTGCCCCACTCCGTTTCTAAGCCGGTCTCTTGTCAGACAGCGTTCAATCTCCATCAGCTCACGAGGGCCCTCAAGGGGCCGAATCCCGCCAGTTCAAAGGCTGGCTTTGGTCTTCTCGAAAATGGCCCGCGCCAGGGTCTCGTCGCCAACAAGGATTGCCACGTTGGTCACGTTATTGGCAGCCGCTGCAATTCTGAATTCGACCGGCTTATCATGCGTTGTCCGAGCGATTATCACCACGGAGGACGCGACCCGGGTCTCACTGACCTTGGAAAGCTGGAATTGAGGTATCACGCTATCAAACGCGTTGACGACGGAGTCGAGGCCATTGCTCAGTGAAGCGTCCAGTTCGCCACTGATGTAGGATGCGGTTTCCGAACCGGCGGTTACCGAGGGTACGAGCTGATCGGTTGTCGGCGCCTTTTCTACCCGAGGGGAGAACCACCCATAGGCGAATAAGCCACTATTTTTCGTGTTCGGATGGTATTGCTGTTTTATCACGAGGAAACCCGCAAAGGCGCAGCCAACGAGCGCGCTAATGAATATGAAGGGAGGAAGTTTGACTGCAGCCATATGGGGCAAATGTAAGACTAAACGCTGCCTGGCGGATATAGGGTGTTTCCCATACCCTCCAAACGTCCGTTAATGGTCATTTTCGGGCCGCTTGCCGTTTTAAGCCTACATTGGACCGTCACGGATCGAATTCTTGCCGTGCGCTCATGGCCAATTTCGACGTGACGTAGTTCGCGTCCAAAGAGGCGAGACGCTGTGTCACCCATCATCAACCTAACACCATCCAGGTCACCTAGAGGTTCCCGCCTTCGTTCTCCCAAGCTGTTTCGGCCGGAGCCGCGGCCACTTGAGCCGGAGCGTCAGGCCGCACCATCGCAAGGGGCTCCAAAACACGGTCCAAAGTGGCCGCGTCCATAAGCCCTCGCGCAGGCTCAGAGCATTTGACAGGCCTCGTCGAACTCCAGGTGCGGGCCGCGCGGATGGAGCTTTGCAGCGTCTCCATAGCCGAGATTGCATAGGAAGTTCGATTTCACAGGACCCGCCGCTATGAATGCCCCGGCCGCCGAACCCGTCCCGGGTGCCGAGGTGCCGAAGAATTCGAGATCGACCTTCGCATTATCGAAACCGGACATGGGGCCGCAATCGAGGCCAAGCGAGCGAGCTGCGATCATGAAATAGGCGCCTTGCAAGGAGCCGTTTCGCATCGCGGTGGAGGCCGCCAACTCTGGCGACTTCGCAAACTTGTCCTTCATGGTGGGCATCGCAGGAAAAAGCCTTGGCAGCAGCTCATAGAAGCTCGAATCGTAGTTGGCCAGGCGAGCCAATCTTAGGGCTCCGCCAGAAGCTGCGACCGATAATGGATTAGCCTTCTTGAGTTCGGTGTTCTTCTAGCCTGAATCTATTGCCATGGACAACCCCCGGCTCGACAAGGTGCTCTGGAGTCTGCGGGTGTTCACGACGCGCTCCATTGCCATGGCGGCCTGCCGAGCAGGTCATGTACTTATCGGCGAGCTCGAAGCCAAGCCGGGCCGCGATGTCCATCTCGGAGATGTTCTCGTAGTGCGCATCGGTGTGATCACCCGCACGCTCAAGTTAATCGCGATACCGCGCTCGCGCGTCAGCGCGAAGCAGTTGCCGGAGTTCATGACGGATCACACCCCGCAGCCGAATATGAGCGCGTGAAGCAGGCCGGAATTGAGCACAAGCTTGGCCGTCAACGGGGCACGGGCCGCCCCACAAAAAAGGAGCGCCGCGGTATTTCGGAGCTATTCGGGTTCGGCTAAGTCGGTGATTTAGGTAACGTCTAGCACAGCGCGCTGAAGAGCTGGCGCTCCTCTTCGGAGACCAGGGGTCTGGATCCAGCTTTGAAGAAAATTAAGCACTCGGGTTGCGGCTTCCCCATCCATCGCAGTCGCGGCCGGCTCGTTTCACACCGCTCCCGGCGGCGCGAGCTCGCCGTGCGGGTAAAACCCCATGGCCGCAAGTGCGACTACACGTGTATGCTTGTACTGGGAAATGAGATGGAGTTCCACGAGAATTCGAACCCATCTTCCCAAATCTCCAGATTCGAAGGTACGCCTGCTTAAAAAATGTCTCGCCGAGCTAAAGGCTATCTATGCCGAAGCCCTCCGCGTTCAGAACGAACTCTTGGTCAATTCTGCGGCAGAAATCGTCTAAAACCTGGTCCAGCGTTTCTACGTAATTCAGGAGTACTTCGTTATGCGTTACAATGAGGCGAGAGCCTATGCGATTTCCGCGCTGGGGCATGTCGACGCTGCCCCATACTTTGGTTGATCTCGGGCGGGAGCTTGAATGTAACCCGTCCAGCCGGCTGTCGGCATCAGCCTCGGACCGCGACGACCCGCAGGCGCCATAACCGCCATTCGATACCCCGCTCGCATCTAAGGGCGGGTTAGACCCCATACTTTGGATGACCGGTTGGTGGTAACATCAAGCGCATGAAAGCGACCGTGGACTTCCGTCAAAACGCCCCGATGCCGGCAGTCCAGGGTTCCAAGAAGACGGTCAGAATCAGCACGGCGAATGACTCTGCGGCGTCGCCCTTTTTTCCGATCGAAATCGGCGCGATTTGCTAGGTTTAGATCATCCGCAGTCACCTGTGCTCAGCGGCGGATCACCGTACCTTTCCCAATGAAAAATAAAACTGCAGAAATTATCCGCATTTTGAGAACGACAATCGTCTTCCGTCCGCTCGCCTTGGTCTTGATCCTCGCAGCGGGTGTCACCGCGATTAAAGCTCAAGATGCTCCGACCCCCACGGCGCGACCCGACTCAGCGACACCCATGGAAGCGAAAACGCTCTCCCATGACGACAAGCACTTCATCATGAAGGCTGCGCGGGCGAGCACGAATGAAGTGGCGCTCTCCCAGCTGGCCGACAGCCGTGCATCAAACCCCGAAATAAAACCTTTCGCGCAAATGATGATCACCGATCACAATCAAGCAAACTCCGACCTGAAGGCACTTGCCCTGAGCAAGGGAATCGACATCAGCAAACCGGTTGACGAGGGCAAGATGGACAACATATCGAGCCTTTCCCCCAAGTCGGGCGCCGATTTTGACAAAGCTTTCGCCAAGCTCATGGTGAGCGCCCACAAGGGGGCGGTGGATCTCTTCAAAAAGGAAGTTGCCGAGGGCAAGGACCCCGATGTTGTAGCCTTTGCAAAAAAGTATGTCGAGACCCTGAGCATGCATCTCGAGCACGCCACGGCCCTCGAGAATACGATCGAACAGTAACTGCCCGAGACTCACATTTTGGCGTTTCAGCTACGGGAGGAGGGTTAAGAGCGAGAACACGTAGCGAATTGAACTCATGCCGACTCTTTCGACCAAATAGACCACCAATGCCTCAAGGAGATAAGTCCAGCTACACTGACAAACAGAAGCGTCAGGCGGAACACATCGAAGCCGGCTACGAGAAAAAAGGGTTCAGCATGAAGACCGCGGAAGCACGGGCTTGGGCTACGGTCAACAAGCTCACAGGCGGAGGTAAAAAGAGCGGCTCCGGCAGGAAAGCAGGGTGATATGAAACTGCCACCGTCAATCCAACCGATTTCCGAGCGATTCCCCACCTTGGAGGAACAAGAAGTGATGCTCACGCTTTATGCTCCAGAGGCCAAGGAGGTGCAAGTGGCTGGCACTTTCAATGGATGGCGCCCGGACGCCAATCCGCTGGAGAACAAAGGATCCGAAGGTTGGACCACACATCTGATGCTCAGGTCGGGTCAGTATGAGTATCGTTTCGTCGTGGACGGCGTCTGGACTAATGATCCGCAGGCGACGCAGAGCGCGACCAATCCTTATGGAGAGCTCAATTCAATTCTAAAGGTGGCACTGGATGACAGGGTAGACCAATTGTGAGACTCAAGATTCTCTAGCGCTTTTCCCCCTGCCCCCGGCCCTTGTCGCTCTTCTGTAGTGGCCTTCGCCTGGCAGCGACCTTATCCCGGACGGTAGCCACGCTCCTGAAAACCCGGCGCGCTGTAGTCCTCTTATGATCGGCTGACAGTTTCGCATCAGGCGCCAAATCAGGCCAGAACGGAAATTTTCTATCATCAGGATCAACGGGCCGTGATTTAAGCCATAATTATGCTTCGATCGCCAAAAACCCTGGGGAGTCGAGTCACCGAACATAGGATTGAACGAAGCGGCGAATCCACACGGATCACGTCTCCCAACCTCCGTTTTCAGGAAATATTCGATCGTCGGCAGCACAATCTCCGGCGCGAACGGAAGCGACGCCACGGCTGCTCCCGCGGAGACCGTCCCGTCGTCCGGCCCAAAAGGAACTCCGCGCGCATGGTAGCCGAAAAAGCGCATCTTTCGGTGCTTGATTCGGCGCACACAGGGTCCGGGACCGTCGCAAGCGGTGATACCCCAGCTCAGCTCTGAGCGACACTCGAAACCCTGTGAATTTCTCCGGCAGTATTCCCGCTGAACATAGGTGGCGCGACGGCTGTTCTCAAAATAGTCTATGGACTTCTCCCTCATGAAGTCGTCCTGCAGTCCGCGAAAATCGATCCAGGCGTGCATGAACTGGTGAATGAACAGCGGCCCGGCATAGAGATATTCGTAACCATAGACGCATTTCCATTGATAGCTTCGCGTCCATGCGCGGTAGCTCTCGCCGGATAAAGAATGCGCTGCCGAACCAAGGGCCAAGAGATATAGTGGCAATCCCTCGTTGTATCCCCGCCAGCGATATTTCAAGAAACCCTTTTCGGGGGAATACCCATGACTCAAGGTATGCGCGCGGTTGCAGGCCCAATCCCACTCCACTCTGTAGTAAAGCTCGTCGACGCGTTCGCGCAACTCCCGCTCCCGAGCATTGTCACCGGAAAAATATTCGGCGGCGACAAGCATTCCCAAGATCAAGAAACCCGTGTCCATCGTGGATAGCTCGCATGCCCAGGCGCGCCTGCCTTTTTCCATATCTAGAAAATGATAGTAAAAGCCGCGATGGCCGGTTGCATCAGCCTCCGCTTCGTGCGAGCTGCCGGCAAAGAATCTGACTGCGGTCAATGTGCGTCTTAGCGCCTCGCTTCGGCTTATGAAGCCGCGTTCGACTGCGACGATGTAGGCCGCAAGCGAAAAGCCTGTGACGGCAATGCTTGAAGGGGATAGTCCCTCCGTTTTGTCACGCACCAATCCATTGGATGGATTGTATTCACGAGCAAAATAGCCGAATGACTCCTTCTGCAGTCGGTGCAGCATTTTGTCATGGGATTGCGCCATTGGAGCTATTCTTAGAATTACCTTCGGATTTCAATCGCGACAGCCCACAAGTGTGGCAGCGTCACGGCCCGTTGAGAAAATCGTACCCGATTTGAACAATTGGAATACTAAAAAGCTAGTCGTCCCAACCGATGAGATGATGCATTACGTTGGGAGGCATCAACTAAGCAAAACACCGATATTGTGGGTGCGCCCTAGAGCAGTCAGCTGGGGGCTCATCTCTCGGAGCAGCAGAGGTTCTTGATATTCTCAGATGCGGAGAAAAGGTTGCCGCGTTCTCCGAGCGGGTGAATCTTTTGCCGAGACGGCTTTCGCCTTTCCGAGCGGATACTCGTCGAGGTATGCGATGTTGAGTCGAGTACTGTTTTGTTGATCCCAAAGTTCGAGATTCTTGAATTGCTCAGGCGCCGTCCCGACCTCGCATTGCGCATGCTCGCCTCGATGAGTGCCCACTTGCGAGTCCTATGGTGCCGGTACACGCAACGAATATCGCCTTACTCGGTTCGGGAAGGACTTCCCTTTTCTCGACCGCGAAAACGTCGGCAGCCTCCTTGTCGTCAAACCTGTCTCCCCAGCGGAGTTCAGAGCTTACGTGGTAGACACCGACGATGACATTGAAGCGATCCAGACGGGCCCTCGTCAGAGTCCGCAGTGACACACGAGACAGGTTATGATTGGGTCTGCCTGGAGCGGCCGCCCTACCCACTGGATGACTGAAGTATCCCGCCGGGCCGGGCCCTCCTACGGACAGAATCATGGGGACTGGATCTTCACCTTGTCTATTCTGTTTTCGCGGGCTGAAGCGGCGCCTTCGCCGTCCAATGCTCCCAATTAAACCTGGCAGCTTTCCGGCGAACGCTTTTGTAGGACAAACACTGTCGATGCTATCGGAGCGACGCCGACATATTTACCGGGGCAATTCCAATACACTGACGAAATGGGGATCCTTTTCGGCGCTGTCCTGAGTCCTTCAGTCATCCTCACAGCCGCCATTCTAATTGCCAGAGAGACACTCGCCGCCGAAGCCGCCCGCCCATCGGATTCAGCACCCGACAAGACAATCCCATTTGAGGAACTGCGCAAGGACGCGGAACAGGGAAACGAAAAAGCCGAATACCTGCTGGGCTGCTGCTACAACGGCGACCACGGATTCTCTAAGGACTCAGTCGAAGCGGCAAAATGGTGGGAAAGGGCTGCCGCAAAGGGCTTGGCCGACGCCCAATACTATCTAGGGCTGAGTTACTATTTGGGCCAAGGAGTCCCCAAGGATGCAACTGCGGCCGCGAAATGGTGGAGAATGGCAGCCGGACAGGAGCATGCAGAGGCGCAATACTTCCTCGGGCTCAGCTACTGCGCGGGCTGCGGCGTGCCCAAGAGTCTGGCCCTGACAATCTTCTGGCTGAATAAGTCCGCAGAAAATGGGGACAAAGCTGCGCTAAAGGCCCTCGGGAAATTGGATCGTCGCCCAGTAGATAATCACTCCAACCTCGAGGCGATCCATATGGGTCGATGATTAGCCGCTCACCGTATTCCCATGTTCGCGGCTATCTTCATCCTCAACCTCCTAGCCGCCTTTATTCTTATCGTCTTGGTCGGCTTCGCCCGCAAGCCCCCGAGGGTTACGAGGACAAGGACAGCTTCCATCTAGGTAAAGCGCCGGACCGCCGCAGGTGGTCATTGATAAGTTGATCCTGACCTCACTCCGGCTTCTCTGGCCGCCTGAAGGTTCGGTCTAGTCCGCCAGCGCGGGGGCCAAATCCGCCTGCATGACCTGCGCAACACTCACTTGCAGAGCGGTTGGAATCACGCCGTTCGACGACTGGCCGAGATTGATGTCATCATTCGCATGCAGGACGGGCCCACCCGCGCCTGCGAGCTGCACGGCCCGGCTAACGATCACTTCGTTGGCATTCGTGTTGGTCGACGTGGCCGAACCGGTTTGGAACACGTCGACTGGAAGATGCATCGCCTGCTGCCCGTCGGCGATCTCGCGCGCGACTTGCTGGATGAGCCGGTTCTTCTCGGGCGGAAGCTTTCTCAATTCTTCGTTCGCCCGGGCCGCTGCAAGTTTGAATAGGCCGAGCCCCGTATGAAAGCGGCGCGCATCGGCCGGCCGCTAATGGGAAATTTGAGCACTGCGCGCTGTGTCGAAGCGCCCCAGAGCGCTTTGTCTGGCACCTGCATTTCGCCCATAGAGTCTTTAGTCGTGCGAATGCTGAAAGACTAGGCGGCGGCCCCGAATATGCAATTCGCCGCTCGATCTATGAGGTGTGTGCCGAATCCAACCGGTTCTACGGTATCCCGGTAATCGCCTTTTTGGCTTGTTTCGCGCTTATCTCATGACCGGTGGGCTGGGACACTCTTTTGGCCGCCTGGTGACTGTGAAGGCGTGAAGGATGACCATCCATCGGTTTTCAAGCCCAGACACGAGGCCTGAAGACATCCATCCCGTTGTCTCCGGTGGTTTTTCCCCTCTGCTATTCCAATCAAGGGACCCTTTCTCCGGATCTTCTCTAGATCGCAAAGGATGATTCCCAATCGTTCACAAGACCGACCACCTTCATTGATGTCGTGGTCCCGATGTCAAAGCGGCGCCCTTGCGCAGGCTCAAAGCATTTGACAGGCCTCGTCAAACTCCAGGCGCGGGCCGCGCGGATAGAGCTTCGCAGAGTCTCCATAGCCGAGATTGCATAAGAAGTTCGATTTCACAGGACCCGCCGCGATGAATGCCCCGATCGTCGAACCCGTCCCGGGTGCCGCAGTGGCGAAGAATTCGAGATCGACCTTCGCATTGTCGAAACCCGACATGGGGCCGCAATCGAGGCCGAGCGAGCGAGCTGCGATCATGAAATAGGCACCTTGCAGGCTTCCATTTCGCATCGCGGTGGAGGCTGCTAACTCTGGCGACCTCGCAAACATGTCCTTCATGTTGGGCGTCGCAGGGAAAAGCCTTGGCAGCAGCTCATAGAAGCTCGAATCGTAGGCGATGATGGCGGTGACGGGAGCGCCCATCGTTTTGTCAATGTTTCCCGGAATGAGCGCCGGTCGGAGCCTTTCCTTTGCCTCCCGGGTGCGCAGGAAGACTATCCGAGCAGGGCTGCAGTTGGCGCTGGTCGGACCCCATCTTAGCAGGTCGTAGAGTTGCTTCAGTATGCCGTCCTCGACTGGCCGGTCGAGCCATGCGCTGTGCGTCCGAGCCTTGCGGAAAAGGACATCGAAGTCTCGGTTACTGAGGCGGGTTCCGGTTTGACCGAGCGCCTTGTGAATCATGGTGGATTGCATTGTAAGTCCTTGTTACTTGCCGATCGCTTTCTTGAGCGCTCCAATCTCCTTCTGGACGGCGCCTTCGAGCTGCTCGCAATCGCCGCGGCCCTCCATGCCGGGATTTTCAAGCGCCTTGCCCAATCCTTCCTTGACCTTGCCCGCGAGTTTCTTGGCTGTGCCCTCGATTTCATCTCGGGTGCCCGACTTCTCATCAATTGATTGTGGGGTTTTCATAGGCGCGTACTGTAGGTGAAAGATCCCACCTGTCCAATGGGGTGGAACCCGCATGCACCGCCACGCTTCATGGGTCCATCGGGTCCCTACCAATTGTCCCTCAGAACAGCGGCGCGGCTGGCACGCCGGCGGCGGCCGCGATCCGCAATGCCAGTGAGCGGTCGGTCCGGCCGCCGGATTTGAGGAGCGCAAGAACGCCGAGCTCGATCGGAAGCGGGGCCAATACCCCATATCGTTCCCCGATTGTTGATGTTACTTTGGACCGCCCTGCAACAATCAAGAAACCACCATATCCATGAAGAAACTCATAATCCCCTGCCTAGTCGCCTTCGCCATTCTCGGGCTATCGGCCTGCGCAACTGATGCCACCCGTAGCACGACCACCACATCGCAGCAGACGACCGTGCCCGGCCCCACAACGACAACGACGACAGACACCCAAACCAAATAGGGATACCGTCCTCGAAATGGCCGACGTGGAAACATCCGAAGAAGGACCAGACGGCTGAGTTACCGAACATGAAAGACCACGTCTACAAACTCATCGAACTCACTGGCACCTCCACGCTGTCCGTGGAGGATGCCGTCAATAATGCCGTCCGACGCGCACATAAGACCGTCAAGAACCTTCGCTGGTTTCAGGTGGTCGACACGCGCGGCGACATCGTCAAGGGCCACGTGGACCATTGGCAGGTAACGATCAAGGTCGGCTTTCCCGTGGAGAGCTGATCGACGGAGGCCCATCGGGCCACCCAGACCCAAACCAGTTCCGAAACCCTCAACGCAAACCAGGACACAACATGCTCAAGGAACAGACAGGACCCGATTCGAAGATCACGCGTGAGCAGATGATCCAGCTGCTAAACGAGGATCTCGCGGGGGAGTATCAGGCAATCATCGCCTACACTGTGTACAGCCAGGTCCTCAAGGGGGCCGAGTACACCGACATCGCGCGTGAACTTGAAGCCCATGCCGGCGAGGAACTCACGCACGCGATAAAGATCGCCAAGCAGGTCGATTATCTGGGCGGCATGCCGGCCGTGCTGCCCAAGCCGGTTAAGACGTCAAATGACCCGGTTGAAATGCTTCGCGCAGACCTGGAAAACGAGCGCGTGACCGTGGCGCGCTACCGCGTGCGCATCCTCCAGGCCGAGGCGATGGGGGAGTTTGCCCTGAGCGAGGTGTTGCGCGGAATCATCGTGCAGGAGCAGGATCATGAGATCGATTTGAGCGCCGCTCTGGGCATAAACGTGCCTTCCGCCGAGAGGTCGTCGGAGAAGAGGACAGCCGGAGCTCGGTGAAGAAAGGTAAGCGGTTGATCTTCAATCACGAGCTGGTCCACCGAGGTTCGAATCCCAGTGGGGACGCCAATAGTTAAGATCTTCTCCGGTTTAACTTAGGGATTTCTCTTCTCGATAATTAGCAACAGGACTGGCGACCGCACGCGTTGCCAAGAAACCTCTGCTAGGCGAGTCGGGTTACACCCCATTTCTCGGACTACATTTTGGGCGCATATTGGACCGCTGAAAGATGATGTGTGCCCAAGCTCGCAAACCATCTGTCGGCCCGCAGGTTCTTGTCGCTCCAGGAGACATAAACTGTTCCGCATCATTCATCGGCTCGGTCGTGTTGGATGGGCACCTCTTGTCCGCGGTTCGACTCCCTGCGGCAACGCGAGGGTGCAACTATAATATCCGAATAGGCCATACGGGAAAGTGACCAGGATAGGCGCGCTGGCAATGAAATCGAAGGTCGCAGCCCTATCTTCTCCCGGCAAAGCTCTTCCGGCCGCGGATGGGAGCATGACCACCCTCGGTGGTCGACTCGAGGCTCTCAATATTGCGTTCGCGGGGGGCAACCGTGACGCCTACCGAGGGCCGCTGTTCACGATTCCCGCTTTGGGCGAACACATCAGCGGAGCGATCCTGCTTGACGAGACGATTCGCCGGAAGATTGGCGGCGCTCTTATCCCGGGCTCCGTCGCCGAGAGCGGCATTATTCCGGGCATTAAGTTGGACAAGAACGCGGTGTCACCGGCCGGCTTCGCCCGCGAAAGGCCCACTCAGGGACTCGACGGCAAGGCGTTGAAGGGATCGTCTTGAAAAAAAGCCCTTTGGCAGGAAAGCCTGCGCCTATCGGACTGCTGGTCGATGTGCCTCGGCTCATCACCGCTTACTATACAGGCGTGCCCGATCCAGCAGTGGCGGCGCAGCGCGTGGCGTTTGGCACTTCCGGACATCGTGGGTCATCCTTCAAACTCACGTTCAACGAATGGCACATCCTGGCGATTACCCAGGCGATCTGCCATTTCCGCGCACAGCAGAGATTTTCCGGTCCGCTGTTCATCGGCATCGATACCCACGCACTGTCGACCCCGGCTTTCGCCACGGCCCTCGAAGTGCTTTCCGCAAACGGGGTCGAGACGATGATCGCCGAAGGCGATGAGTACACGCCGACCCCCGTGATTTCCCATACGATCTTAGATTACAATCGCGGGCGACAAAGCGGGCTGGCTGACGGGATTGTCATCACGCCCTCGCACAATCCGCCCCATGATGGCGGGTTCAAATATAATCCGCCCAATGGTGGGCCGGCAGACAACGCCACAACCGGCTGGATCGAGGCCAAGGCGAATGCGCTGCTCAGAACCCGTCCAAACGGGGTGAGACGCATTCCTTACAAGCGGGCGCTGCACGCATCCACGACGCACCGGTATGATTACATAAACGCCTATATAAGCGATCTCGGCAACGTCATAGACCTGAAAGTGATTCGCGGCGCCAAGCTTCGCCTGGGCGTGGATCCGTTAGGCGGCGCCGGCGTTCATTACTGGGCGAAGATTGCCGAGCGACATAAGCTCGATCTGATCGTCGTGAACGAGGCGGTCGATCCAACCTTCAGATTCATGACGGTGGATTGGGACGGCCAGATCCGAATGGATCCCTCCTCGCCATATGCCATGGCGAGCCTTATCGGGATGAGGGACCGCTTCGATCTCTCGTTCGCTTGCGACACCGACCATGACCGGCACGGGATTGTCACTAAGAGTGCAGGGCTTCTCCCGCCCAATCACTTCTTGGCGGTGGCGATTTCCGAGCTTTTTCAACACCGTCCCAAGTGGAGTCCCAAGGCCGCAGTTGGAAAAACGATCGTGAGCAGCGCACTGATCGATCGCGTAACGGCGAAATTGAAGCGGAATCTCTACGAGGTACCTGTCGGTTTCAAATGGTTCGTCGACGGCCTGCTCGATGGCGCGCTGGGTTTTGGGGGCGAGGAGAGCGCCGGTGCGTCCTTCGCCCGCCTGGATGGCAGCGTATGGACGACGGATAAGGATGGCTTTATTCCATGCCTGCTCGCCGCGGAAATCACGGCGCGTACGGGCCGTGATCCTGGGAAACTTTATCGCGCGCTCACGCAGGAACTCGGCGAGCCGTTTTATGATCGTGTGGAAGCACCGGCCTCGCCGCCTGAAAAAGCCGCTTTGGCAAAGCTTGACCCCGAACGGGTCAACCTCACGGAACTAGCAGGCGAAAAGGTCGACAGGATTCTCACCCGCGCCCCCGGCAACTCCGCGCCACTCGGTGGGCTGAAGGTAGTGACGGCCAACGGTTGGTTTGCGGCGCGGCCATCCGGAACCGAGGACATCTATAAGATCTACGCCGAGAGTTTTCGCGGTGAGACCCACATGCACAAGATCTTGAAAGAAGCCCAGACGTTCGTCAGCGCGACTCTGGCGACCTCGGCGCCGAGCAAAGCAAGGAGAGCCACCTGATCTCATCAGCCAGCTAATATATATCCATGAACCCAAATCCACCTGCCAATCCATTTCCTTCTAGGCCGCCAGAAGGCAGCGATGCCTTGACGGAACTGGCTATGGACTTGCGCTGGACGTGGAATCATTGTTCCGACGAGTTATGGCAAAGGCTCGATCCCGCGCTCTGGGAGACCACCCGTCACCCTAGCGTAGTGCTCCAGACCGTCGCGCATGATAGATTGGCGGCCTCCTTGGCCGATCCCGGGTTTTGCAAGCTGCTCGAAGACCTGGTGATGGCCAACCGGCAGGCGGAAACGGCGCCCGCATGGTTTCAGCAAAAATATCCCGGGTCACAACTCAGTTGCGTCGCTTATTTTTGCATGGAGTTCATGCTCAGCGAGGCCCTTCCGATTTATTCGGGAGGTTTGGGCAACGTGGCCGGCGACCAACTCAAGGCCGCCAGCGATCTCGGCGTGCCGGTAATTGGCGTGGGCCTGCTTTATCAGCACGGGTATTTTCGCCAGGTGATCGACCGGAGCGGGGCCCAGCAAGCACTCTACCCGTATAATGATCCCGGACAACTGCCTGTTACACCGGTGCGGAAGCCGAACGGCGAGTTGTTGAGGGTGGAGATCGCGTTGCCGGGTGATTCGGTTTGGCTGCGCGCGTGGTTGGTGAAGGTGGGCCGGCGAAAACTCTATCTGCTCGACAGCAATGATGCGGCCAACCCGCCCGTGCACCGGGGGATAACAAGCGAGCTGTATGGCGGCGACGCGGAGTTGCGCCTAAAGCAGGAAATCGTGCTCGGGATCGGTGGCTGGCGGTTGCTTGACGCGCTTGGGATCAAGCCGGACGTCTGCCATCTCAACGAAGGCCATGCCGCATTCGCGCTTTTGGAGCGGGCGCGGAGCTTCATGCAGGAGATCAAACAGCCATTCGCCGTCGCGCTTGCGGCCACGCGCGCCGGCAATCTCTTCACGACTCACACGGCTGTTGCCGCTGGATTTGACGTCTTTTCTCCCGGCCTGATGGAACAGTATTTCGCCATGTATGCGCAGGACGACCTGGGCATTCCCATGCGCGACCTGCTCGCGTTGGGCCGCCGGAATCCCGATGACGCGAGCGAGCCTTTCAATATGGCTTATCTCGCGACTCGCGGGAGCGGGGCGGTCAACGGCGTCAGCAGGTTGCATGGCCGGGTGAGCCGGCACATCCTTGCGCCGTTGTTTCCAAGTTGGCCGGAGGACGATGTCCCGGTTGGCCACGTGACCAATGGCGTACACATGCCTACCTGGGATTCGGCTGCCGCAGACCTGCTGTGGACGGAGGCCTGTGGCAAGGGACGGTGGCTGGGAACGTCGGCAACATTGGAGACGGACCTCCGCCGGGTGTCCGACGAGAAGCTCTGGGCGATGCGGACCGCCACCTGCAAATCTCTTGTGGAATATGCCCGCGAAGCCGTCGGCCGGCAAATGGCTGCCGCCGGAGCGGACAAAGATACGATCGCACGAACGCAAGCGCGACTGAATCCCGCGGTGCTGACGCTCGGCTTTGCGCGGCGCTTTGCGACCTACAAGCGGCCCAACCTTCTGCTGCACGATCCCGAGCGGCTGATCCGCATCCTGAAAAATCCCCAGAGGCCGGTGCAACTTATCCTTGCGGGCAAGGCACATCCGGCTGATCTGGCCGGGCAGGCCCTGATTCAGGAGTGGACGCGTTTTATCAGGCGCAGCGAGGCAAGTCCCCCGGTCATCTTCCTGGCCGATTACGATATGCTCCTGGCGGAGCGCATGGTGCAGGGGGTAGACGTCTGGATCAACACGCCCCGGCGGCCGTGGGAAGCCAGCGGCACAAGCGGCATGAAGGTTCTCGTTAATGGCGGCCTGAATCTCTCCGAGCTGGACGGCTGGTGGGCCGAAGCCTATGCGTCGGAACTTGGATGGGCCTTGGGGGATGGTCAGGAACACGGTGACGATCCCTTTTGGGATGTGGCCGAGGCCGAGGCGCTCTATGAACGGCTCGAGCAGGACGTCATTCCGGAGTTTTATGCGCGCAACAAGGAGGGCATTCCCACTGCCTGGGTAGCGCGAATGCGCGAAAGCATGGCGCAGTTGACGCCCAGGTTCTCGGCCAGTCGCGCGGTGACCGAATACACCGAGCAGCATTACTTGCCCGCAGCCGCTTCGTATCGGGCACGCGCCGCAAACCAAGGTGCTGCAGCCCGCCATCTGGTCGAATGGCGGAACGCCCTGGCGCCAAAATGGGGCGCCCTCAGTTTTGGCGCGGTCATCGTGGAAGCCAAGGGGGAGCGGCAAGTAATCGTAGTGAAAGTCTTTCTGAAGGACATCAACCCAGACTCGGTCCGGGTTGAGCTTTATGCAGATGGCTTGCAGGGGGGTGAAGCCGTTCGTCAGGAGATGACACGCTTGCGACCACTCGCGCACGAAGCCGGCAGCTTTGCTTTCTCCGCCACGGTCAGTTCCGCGCGGCCGGCGGCGGACTATACCGCGCGAATCGTGCCGCATCTCAATGATCTCGAAGTGCCCCTTGAGGCAGGCTGGATTACCTGGCAGAAATGAACCTGAAATCTATCCAGGCCACTCGCGGATAACACCGGAGAAATCTCTTGAACAACAAGCAATCGCAACCTCGGTATGAAATCGGCATGGTGGGCTTGGGCGTCATGGGGCGCAATTTCCTGCTCAACATGGCGGACCACGGCTTCTCGGTCGCGGGGTATGACAAAGACGCTGCCAAGATCGCGGCACTGGTTTGCGAAGCCGGTCAACGCGAGGTCCGAGGAGCGGCAGACATCAAGATTCTTGTTGCCTCGCTCCGCCGCCCGCGGGCGGTCATGCTGCTCGTGCCCGCCGGAGCGCCCGTTGACGCCGTCATTGAGGACTTGCTGCCGCACTTGGACAATGGGGATCTCATCATCGACGCCGGCAACTCGCATTTTACGGACACCGACGCGCGCATGCACAAACTGGCGGCCCGAAACATGCGACTTCTGGGCGTCGGAGTTTCGGGCGGTGAAGAAGGCGCGCGGCACGGCCCGAGTATCATGCCGGGGGGCGCAAAGGACGCCTACGAACGGGTCCGCCCCGTTCTCGAGACTGCCGCCGCGCAGATTAACGGCGAGCCGTGCGCCACCTGGCTTGGGCCGGGATCGGCCGGACACTATGTGAAGATGGTCCACAACGGCATCGAATACGGCCTGATGCAGCTTATCGCCGAGACGTATGACATCATGAAACGCGGCCTGGGCCTGAGCGACGACGAACTGCATGATTCCTATGCCGAGTGGAACCGGGGCGAGCTGGCCGGCTATCTGGTGGAAATCGCCGGGAAAATCTTCTCCGAACGGGACGCCGAGACCGGGCGGCGGCTGATCGACGAAATTCTCGACGTGGCCATCCAGAAAGGCACCGGCATGTGGACATCGGAAAGTGCGCTCGAACTGAAAGTGCCGGTGCCCACGATCGACGCGGCGGTCTCGATGCGCAATCTATCCATGCTGGAGAGCGAACGCGAGGCGGCCGGTGCCGCGCTGCCTCGGCGGGCCCGCGCGTTTCCCGGCGATCGCGGAGTCCTGCTGCAACAGTTGGCTCGCGCTCTTTTCGCCGGAATGATAATCACTTATGCGCAAGGGCTCGCGCTGCTGACGGCGGCCTCGAAGAAATACGGCTACGGCCTCAACCTGTCCGACGTCGCGCGGATCTGGCGCGGGGGCTGCATCATTCGCGCCGCCGTCCTCGAGCCGATCCGGGCGGCCTATCTCCGCCAGTTCGGTCTGCCCAATCTGCTCCTCGATCCTGACCTGGGGACATCCGTAATGGCGCATCAGGAGGATTTGCGCATCATCGTCGCGACAACCGCGCAGCTCGGCCTCCCAGCGCCAGGCCTGATGTCGGCTCTAGGCTACCTTGACGGCTATCGCAGCGCATGGCTGCCAGCCAATCTCATCCAAGCCCAGCGCGACTATTTCGGTGCCCACACGTACGAGCGGATCGACGCCAAGGGCTCGTTTCACACAGAATGGGAAAAACAGCCCGAACCATGAACACGAAGGACCAATTCGAGCCGACCGTCTTTGTTATTTTCGGCGGCGCCGGCGATCTAACCTGGCGCAAGCTAATCCCGGCCCTGTTTGATCTCTTACGGGACCGCGGACTGCCCGCCCAGTTTGCCATCATTGCAGTGGATCGAATCAAGCTCGGCGATGACGCGTTGCGTCGCCGGTTTCACGATGGAATCAGACAGTTCTCCCGGTTAGGAGACTTGAAAGATTCCGCCTGGAAACTGTTCGCGTCGCACATTCATTACCAACAGGGCGATTTCAAGAAACCGTCGACATACACGATGCTTGGCGCCCAGTGCGCGGAGCTGGAGAGGAAATGGGGCTCCAAGGCTCATCGAATTTTTTACATGGCTACACCGCCCTCGATGTTTGGGCAGATCCCGAAATATCTTGGCAACGCCGGGCTCACACGCGACCGCGCCTGGGCGCGTATCGTTGTCGAAAAGCCGATTGGCTACGACTTGGATTCGGCGCGCGCCCTGAATGCCATTCTGGCAGCCAGCTTCGAGGAGTCGCAGATCTTCCGGATCGACCACTATCTCGGCAAGGAAACAGTGCAAAACATCCTGGCGTTCCGTTTCGCCAACCCGCTCTTCGAGCCGATATGGAATCGTCGCTACGTAGACTACGTGACGATCACCGTTGCAGAGACGGTGGGCGTTGAGCACCGCGGCGGCTATTACGATCATGCCGGCGCGCTCCGCGACATGGTGCAAAACCATCTGATGCAGCTGCTGTGCCTCGTGGCGATGGAACCAATGGTCTCCTTTGACGCCGATGAGATACGCAACAAGAAGGTCGACGTGCTCCACGCTACCCGTCCGATTCACCGCGACGCCGTCGCGCAATGCGCCGTGCGGGGCCAATATGCATCCGGCGGGGCCGGGGGAATGAGAATGACCGCCTATCGCGATGAAAACGGCGTAGCGCGGGATTCCCGGACGGAGACGTTTGTGGCGTTGAAGGTTTTCGTCGACAACTGGCGATGGCAGGACGTGCCGTTCTACCTGCGGACCGGCAAACGCCTGCCCAGGCAGGCATCGGAGATCTCCATCCAATTCCGAGCAGTGCCTCATCGGTCGTTCCCGCTCGAGGCTTCGCTCGGCTGGCAACCTTCCCGGCTCGTGTTGTCGATTCAGCCGGAAGAAGGGATCGTGCTGGGCTTTCAGGCAAAATACCCAGGGGCAAAGATGCAGCTGCGGCCGGTGGACATGCGGTTCAGTTACCGCGGGAGCTTCGCCGCAGCTTCACCCGATGCCTACGAGACGTTGCTGTGGGACGTGATGAAAAACGACGCCACGCTCTTCATGCGGGCCGATCAGGTGGAGGCGGCATGGGAGCTACTCATGCCCGTTGTCGAGGCATGGGCCACCACCGAACCCGGCGATTTTCCCAACTATGCAGCCGGCACGTGGGGACCGGAATCGGTGCAAGGGCTGCTTGAGCAGCAGGACCATCGCTGGCCGCAACCGACGGAATTGGCGAATCAAGCTGACACGAGGGGCAAAAAACGGCCAACGTCGGAATAACACGTTCGGCGTCACGCCACGGGGACCGCAAATTGCCTCCCGCTCAGACCCGAGAGTTTGCCCATGGATGATTTTTTCTTCGCCCGCTCGCTGATGGCGATGTCACTGGCGTTCCACATCGTTTTCGCGGCCCTCGGAATTGGGATGCCGTTGTTGATGGTCCTCGCCGAGGGGACCTATCTCCGCACACGCAAACCCGTTTATCTCGAACTTGCCAAACGTTGGGCAAAAGGCACGGCCGTTCTCTTCGGAGTGGGCGCGGTCTCAGGCACCGTTCTTTCGTTCGAACTCGGCCTGCTTTGGCCAGGCTTTATGAGGAATGCCGGCGCGATCATCGGCATGCCTTTTTCCCTGGAGGGTTTCGCGTTCTTCACGGAGGCGATCTTTATCGGGGTGTATCTCTATGGCCGGAGCCGGCTGTCTCCGCTGCTGCACTGGCTTGCGGGTGTGGTCGTTGCGATTAGCGGAATCCTATCCGGCATATTCGTCGTGACGGCCAACGCGTGGATGAACGCCCCAGCTGGATTCAAATTCGCCAACGGCAAATTCACGGAGATTGATCCTGTCGCCGCCATGTTGAACCCGGCGAGTTTGCACGAAGTCCTGCATATGACCCTGGCGGCATTTGTCGCCACAGGTTTCGCGGTGGCTGCCGTTCATGCGTTCTTCCTGTTGCAAAATCCGCGCAGCGTCTTTCATCGCAGCGCGCTTGTCTTGGCGCTGGCAGTCGGCTGCATAAGCATCCCGCTGCAAATCGTGAGCGGCGACGTGAGCGCGCGCGCCGTAGGCCACCTGCAACCGGCCAAGCTTGCAGCAATGGAGGCCCTCTATCGGACGCAAGCTGGCGCTCCGTTGCTCATCGGAGGGAATCCTGACGACGCGACACTCACCACCGGCTACGCGCTCAGAATTCCGCAAGGCTTGAGTTTGCTCCTTGCCAGCGACCCTGGGGTAAGAGTCACCGGCCTCGAAGAGTTCCCGCGAGGCGACTGGCCCAACGTGAGGCTCGTTCATTGGTCGTTCGATCTGATGGTCCTCTCGGGCTTCGGGATGCTGGCAGTGGCCTGCTGGGCGGGCGGTCTATTCTGGCGCCAGGGGCCGCTTTCGGATCACCCGGGATTCTTGCGCGCACTTGTTGCCGCCGGGCCTTTGGGTTTCGTGGCGATCGAGGCAGGCTGGGTCGTGACCGAAGTGGGGAGGCAGCCATGGATCATCTATAACGTGATGCGGACAGGTGACGCCGTCACCCCCATGCCGGGGATCGCGATCCCCTTCGCAGCGTTCACGGTGTTATACGTCTTTCTCGCCTTCGTCGTTTTTAGGCTCCTGCGCCGCCAGTTTTTGGAAACGGCCACTGACCTCACCGTCTCGACGTCCGATTAACCCCATGCTCGCCGGCGCTGTCGCCCTATCCATTTTGCTGTCTTTGATCCTGTATGCGGTCATGGGCGGCGCGGATTTCGGAGGAGGCATATGGGATCTGCTTGCGACCGGGCCCCGCGCCGAGGCCCAACGGGAAGCGATTTCGAAGGCCATTGCGCCAATCTGGGAGGCCAACCATGTGTGGCTCATCCTTGTTGTTGTGGTGCTGTTCACCGGCTTTCCAACAGCATTTGCGACCATGATGACCGCACTGAACATTCCGGTTACGGTAATGATCTTCGGGCTCGTGCTGCGCGGCTCTGCGTTCCTTTTCCGCAAGTACGACCCGCAATTGGGTGCGACGCGGCACCGGTGGGGTGCAGCATTCGGCATGGCCAGTTTTTCCACGCCGTTTTTCCAAGGTGTCATCCTTGGCGCACTGGCTTCCGGACGGATTCGCGTTACCAATGGCCTCGTGACCACTGGCTATCTTGCGGGGTGGCTTACGCCTTTCGCTCTCGTTTGCGGCGTATTCGCGCTTGGTCTGTTTGCATTCCTAGCTGCATCCTATCTGACTCTCGACACAAAGGGTGAGGCCGTGCTGCAAAATGATTTCCGGCTTCGGGCCATTTGGTCCGGGCTTTTTCTCGGACCGGCGGCCGGAGCGGTCTTCCTCACCGCCGCGCAGGGGGCACCGCAGCTGTTTCACGGATTGACAAGGTGGTGGGCGCCATGGCTTCTGGTTGCGACGAGCCTGTGCGCGGCGGGGGCGTTCGCGGCCCTGTGGTGGCGACGGTTCGTCTTGGCGCGGGTGGCGGCCGTAGGTCAGGTTACCTTGATCCTTGTAGGGTTTTGCCTCGCGCAATATCCGAATCTTGTCACGCCCGACGTAACGGTCACGAACGCCGGCGCGCCACCGGCGACATTGCGCCTGTTAGTTTTGGCGTTGGCGACTGGCTCCGTTATTCTGCTTCCGTCGCTGGCGATTCTCTTTCGCCTTTTCAAGGCCGGCAGACCCAAGACGGCGGCATAAACGTGAGAATGAACGGTTGAATGCCCGTGAGTACACCAGAGGCTAGCATCTATGCCTGGTGCTGGTTGGGAGTATCCCGCTTGGATGGCTGGGAACAGGACTGACAACAGCATACCAAGAGTGCTGCCCAGCTTGATTGAGTTTCGGGCCATTAACCGCAGTACTGGCAACAACTCGAGTGTACACAGACGCAACTACTGTCTGCTCTCAGAGGGAATGCGGGTAGGCGATTGGCCTTCAACAACGGGCTGTGTCAACCGGGGTTCGAATCCCCGTGAGGACGCCAGTTTTTGGGGTCTACACCAAGAAATGGGGTCTACGACAGAGTTGGGGGACAGGGTAGGCTGGAGCTGTTACCTTCCAGCAGGCTTTGCGCTCCGGTGGGCCCGAACCTGATCCAGAAATGGAATCAGGCGTCTTTTCCGCTCGCGATAGCCGAATTCGCTCGGATGCAGACCATCGGTCAACGCAGCGCACCCCGCTTGCACATTGACCGGGCGTAAACCAACAACAGCACACCAATAACGAAGATGACGGCGCTGAATATCAACGCCCCAACTCCTCCTATAACTTCCAGTCCGTTGGAAAGGACGAAATTGTGAATGCTCGTGAGAACCATGCAGATGAACGACGAGAGAAAGAGGTGAACCGCCAGACGATTGCGGAGCAACAGTAACAGCGATCCCAATACGCCGCCCCACACGGCTATCCCCCAGGCCGCCACCACCCAGAGAGGAAAGCCGTAATAGAATTCCAGCTGTGCGGGTGTGAAGCCACTCATGTAGGCCTTGTTCTTGGTCTGGGTCATGACGAAATCCATCGCGCCGACCGAATTCCAGAGCAGGGAAACCACCCCCACCACCCAAAGGTGCCAAGGCGTCTTTGCTGATTGGATGGATTCATCAGCCATGCTTTCAGCCAAAAAACCCCAAGAAACTAGTCAATCACAATGCCGAATCCTCACGGGGACGTCAGGAGCTAAGATCCTCATTCGTTATTGCTTAGAATTCTCCCGATTGGATGGCTCGCAACAAGGCCGGCAACCGATTTCCAGCTCGGAAAGCGCTGGAAGCCAATTAAGGCGGTTAACTCGCTTGTAGAGCCGGCGTGGTCCTGAGAAAGATTATCCCATGCGCCCGCCTAATCTGGCCCCTCCGTTTGCCGCTGCTGCCACGGTCCCGGAGGTAATCCAGGCGCTGGCCGGATTTGTCCCGTGGTGCGAGACCAACGCGAGTCGGCTAGGATATTTCGCCGCGCTTTACATGCGAATTACGAAGGCGGTCGAGGCCGCACTCCTCCAAGGCACGGTGTTCCAAGACAACGAGCGGATGGCACAGCTGGATGTAACCTTCGCCAACCGCTACCTCACCGCGCTCAACGGCTATTTCCATCCGGACCTGTTTCCCGGCATCTCGGGTTGCTGGCTTGCGTCGTTCGCCGGGGCCGAGACCGCGGGCGACACCACCGTGCAGCACATGCTGAGCGGCGTGGCCGCGCACATCGGCCTCGATCTCGGCATCGCCACGCAGCAAGTCTGCGGGTCACCGGCGAACCTGCAGCAGTTTCAAGGCGATTACGACCAGATCAACACAGTGCTGGCTCAGCAGGTGCAGACCGTGCTTGCCGAGATAAATGCCGTGTCTCCGCTGCTGGCGGACCTCTACCTTGTCCTCGGCAAGCACGAAATGGCCCTAATCGACGACGGCCTTGGCGGCTCGCGCGTGGTTGCGTGGACGCTCGCGAGCTCGCTGGCGGGCCAGCCGTCCGCCCAACAGGCGCTGACGATCGCCGCGCAGGACGCGCTCGTGGCGGGGTTGATCGCATCCCTTTCCCCCCCGCCCGAGCCGCTCGAGGCCGTCGCGCAGATCGTCGCGCGGCAGGAGAATCCAAACATCGCCCAGGTCATCGCCGACCTGCTGCCGTAGGCGAGGCCCACGAGGACGGGCCGTCAGACGCGAGGCCTCAAGGCCCCTCCCTCCGACCGGTCCATTCCTTACGCGGAAGAATCAGGTTGCATGGACCGCATGAATCCACGTTCTGACCGGTGACTCTAGGTTTCAGTCGAAAACAAGACATCTGCAAGTGACATCACTACAAGGCAAATGGTCACTGGTCACTGGCGCGAGCCGTGGTGTGGGCTGCCATCTGAGCGAAGGCCTCGCGCAGTTGGGATCCAACGTAATCCTGCACAGCCGTGAGATGTCGCACACCCAGGCGATTGCCATCAAGGTCGGACGGCTCGGCGTGAAGGTGGTCACGGTCGCCGGGGACCTCTCCGACCAGGCCCAGGTTGACGCCATGCTGGACGCGGCGATCAAGCAAGCCGGACAGATCGACATCGTGTACAACAACGCCGCAGGCATGACGCCGTGGAAGGAGAATCCCTGGGACATTCCCGCGGAGGATTTCAGGACGAGCTTCGAGGTGAATGTCATCAGCCTTGCGCGGATCTGCTACAGGCTGGTGCCTCTCATGCTCGCGCGTAAATGGGGCCGCGTGATCAACGTGACATCGGGGATCACTAACCTGCCCAACCTGACCGCATATGCGGTCTCGAAGGCGGCCGTGAACAAGTTTGTCCGCGACTTTGCCCCTCACCTGGCCGGCTCCGGCGTCCAGATGAATCTGCTGGATCCAGGCTGGCTCCGAACCGATTTGGGCGGGCCCAGAGCGCCCAACGACCCGTCCACGGTCATCCCGGGAGCCCTCGTGCCGGCGCTCCTTGACAATAGCGAAAGCGGCCGCCTCTTCCGGGCCCAGGACTATGCCGGTCTAAGCCTGCCGCAGGCTCTGGAAAAGGCCCTGGGCAAATAAGCCAAAGGGGGCGGTCCAACACCCTTATGTCCCATTTCTGAAGAGACGTTTTCGAGCCCAATAACCCCGCCTGAATAACCAAACCCGTCACCATCGTGAATTCAAAGCCGTCCGAAGCCAGTCGCAGAACGTTCTTGAAGGCCAGCGGCCTCGCATTGGCGGGATTGTTGGGGCAGTCCGCCGTGGGAGCTGCAGCAATCGACCCGAAAGAGGAGGAGAGAAGAAAAGCCGCGCGGCCGGCCATGCCCCTGCGGAACCTGGGCAAGACGGGCCACCGCGTCAGTCTCTTCGGCCTGGGCGGGCAGTCGGCGCTTGAGCGACCCAACAACGAAGCCGTCGCCGTGCCGATTGTCGAACGCGCCCTGGACCTCGGTGTTAACTACATCGACACGTCTTCCATCTACGGCGGGCCGAATCGCTGGAGCGAGAGGTATATAGGACAGGTGATGAAGCGGCGCCGTTCGGAGGCCTTCCTCGCGAGCAAGACCAAGGAGCGCACCCGCGACGGCTCGATGCGCATGATCGAGGAGTCATTCAAACTCCTCAACACCGACCAACTCGACCTTTGGCAGCTGCACGACGTCGGCACGATGCACGACGTGGACGAGATCTGCGCAAAGGGCGGCGCCATGGAGGCCTTGCTCCAAGCAAAGGAGCAAAAGCTCGTCCGTTTCATCGGAGTCATCGGACACCACCGCCCGGAGGCCATCATGGAAATGCTTCGACGTTTCTCCTTCGACGCCACTCTCATCGCCCTGAACGCGGCGGACACGTACCACCACAGTTTCATGAGCGAATTGCTGCCGATGGCTGTCGAGAAGCAACTGGGCATCATCGCAATGAAGGTGGTGAGCCGCGGGCGCCTGCTGGAATCTTGGACGCCCCCACCCATGGAGCGGCAGAAGAATTCCTGGGAGGCGACGGGCACCTATGCCACGAGACAGGGCACGCTCAGTTTGCGCGAAGCGCTGTACTACGCCTTCAACCTGCCAATCAGCACGGCCATCGTCGGCATCGATACGATCGCGCAGCTGGAGGAAAACGTCCGGCACGCGAGCGAATTCACGCCGCTCAGCGAAAAACAGATGCTTGAGATCTCGGGAAAAGCCGGACTGGTGGCCGAGCAGTCTCTCTTCTTCCGATACATGCAGCGGGCCTAGGGCCTCAGATCGGAAGACCGACTACAGTTCGGGTGTTTACAGAAGCAATCACTGTCGGCTCCCGGCGGCGGATTCAGCGGCTGGCCGATCCTTGGAATGGCCTTGTGCCAACCGGGGTTCGAATTCACGTGGGGATGCCAATTTTGCGGTGTACACCAAGAAATGGGATATACGACAAAGTTTGGGGACAGGGTGTGGGCTGAAACTGTTTCATTTCAGCGGGCGTTGCCGCACGCGATAGCCGGATTCGTTCGGATGCAGGCCATCGATCAAAGTCAAACACCCAGGCGCCACCCGAATGCTACAAGCGCGGAACGGCTCACTGCGCCTGCGGAAAGGGATGCGAATTTCGGGAGCCGGGTTGCTTCAGTTCCGCCGCTAGCCAATCGAGGCCCTCGAGATAGCTCCGTAGTGTAATCTCTGCGTCGCCGCCTTTCTCGGCAATCAACCCTATTGGCCCCTTCCATCCGCTGTCCTGGATAGTCCGCATCATGTCCAACTCACTATCGCCTTGCGACGGATAGACCTCATGCCCGTCCCAACGCATCCCGGTTATATTGACCGCGACAACATGCTCTTTCATTTTCCCCCACAGTTCCGGGAAGTTCTTGCTGTCGTCATGAAGTTCGTCGCGTGCATGACTGAAGTTGTAGACCAATCCAACATCCGTCACGCCAAGTTCCTTCAACCTGTCTATGACTGCCAGCTGATTCTCAACGATGCCGAACCATCCGTTGTGATTATAGAGCTCGACCTTGCATCCAAAGGGCGCCGCTAAAATCACAAGGGCCATGATCCGATCCGCATCCTGTTTCACTTGCTGCTCCTGCTCATCCTGAGTCTTTCCCAGATGCTTCGCACTTGGCTGCGCAATAACATCATAAAACTCCGCCTTATCTCGTGGTGTAAGTCTCCCCAAGTCTTCCTCAGTCTTCGGTATTGGAAAGCCCTTCGGGAACAACTTCGCCCACTGCCCTGAGTTTTTTGGCATTTCGGTCGGGGCCAGAGCGACCCAGAGCTGCGGATGAGCGTTGTGGCGCTTGAAAACCTCGAGGGTGCTTTTCGCCAACGAGTTGTCGGCATCAAACGGGAACCACCAGGCCAGCAGGTCAATTCCGTGTCTCTCGAGCGCCTCGATTTCCGCATCAAATGTCGGAATATCCTTATCGCGCCAGTCGTAGGCGAAATGTTTGAAGCCAAGTTTCTCCAGCAACTGAGCTCGCTCTTCAGGTCCGCGCTTCTTGGCATCGAACGGCACCACGCACCATGCTGCCAAGTCATCGTGACTCCACAGGGCCTCGGGCGCAGCGTTTTGTATCTGCTGGCCGGCTGTTGCGAAGAAAGGCTCAAAGACGAAGAGCCCCGCCGCCAGGACGCCTATCCATCCATTTCTATGATTAGCAAACATAGCAATTCCTCCAGTTACTTTAACAGAGTAAAAGCGACGTGGGCCTCTGATATCCGAGCGTCATGGGGCGGAATCCGGCAAGCGTGATGGTCGCGTGCCGATCAGATCTATAACGACGATTGCCGCGAACACCAGAATCAGGGGGTAGGCTTGCGCAAAGGCGCCCGGTCCCTGGTTCGAAAAAGACAGCAGGTGCACGAGGAAATTGATGGCGACGACAGCGGCGCACGCACCGAGAAGGGCGGTGCCGACGAGGAAAAGATAGTCGAAGCGGCGTTGGCGCACACGGACTACGGCCAAACAAAACCAGCCGGCCAGACCCAATGCGACCAGGCAGGCGTCGAGCCTGCACAACAGGCCGCCCACTGTATCGAGCACGGCAATGCGCCAGGCGTCGATCCGCTGCTGCTGTGGGCGATCGAGCTCCGGGGCGTCGGCGGAAGGCGCGAGCGGCCAGCGGACCAAGTCGTTGAACAGCCGAAGGGTTGACGCGCTGCCGGTGCTGGGGGCTGGGTGCGCGGAAAAACCCTCGAACGTGGCGAAATAGGAAGCATATCCGGGCAACGTCCGGACGAGCCGCGTCCAGTGACCGTGATGCCAGCGCGGCACCATAGTGTCGCGCCGCGGGCCGGCGGGGAGACGGGCCTCATCGCAGGCTGCGTTCACCTCGGCCGCAACACGCGCGTAGAAGGCAAGCGCGCCGGCGGCGTCTCGCGAATATCCGGCGGCGATGACGGCGTCGCGCAGCGCCCACATGAACCAGCCGCCAGCGATCTCGCGCTCCTCCTTCGGCCGGCCGGTGAGTGGGCTGCTGGCACCTGCCCAGTTCACACCGATCCGGCCTTCGAGATAGGGCTTCAGCTCGGCGAACGCGGGGCTGACCGGATAGAGCATTTCCCGGGCTTCGCGTGTGACCGGCACATACGGCAATTCGTGGGTTGGGATGACACGCTGCAACGCACCGAAGGCCGCGATGAACTGCGGGGCGCGAAATTCGACGGTACCGAACCAGCCATAGTAACGATAGTTCAATGTGCAGACGCCGCCGACGATCAACGCTGCGGAGGCGGCAGCGACACCCAACGGGCCGACGAGCGAGCGGAGCTTGTCGCCCGCGCGCCACGAGGCCCATGCCGCCGCGCCCGCCAACAACAGTGCGCTCGGCGCGGTCCAGATGGTTTCTTCTCGGGTAAGCCACAGAACAGCGCCGGAGACACCGAGCAACAGACCCCAGCGCAAGCGCGTGCGCCAAGCGGCGCTACGCCGCGTCTCAAGCGCGATCAGGGCCGCGAAAAACAGCAATGTGGTCGGCGTGTAAAGGTTTTGGCGGATCGCGCGGCCGAGTACGGGCAGTTCGTACGTCATCGGATTCCACCACAGGACGGCAAACAAGAGGAAGGACCTCCAACCAGAGCCCACATGGGGCTGCAACGCCCGCACCACGAGAATGCAGCCCGCGAGGTAGAGCAAATGCTGCGAAAGCGGCAGCGGCACACCAAGCAGGAGGGTAGCGACAATCCATAGCGGGTACATCGGCCCCTTCATGAGCGTGAATTGGCTGTAGGGGCCAAGCCACTCGCCGCGAAGGATATGGTTGGCCAGCTCGAGGTAGAGCCGGTCGTCATGTCCCGCCGGTCCGACGGCGACCACCGGCTGCGCGGCGACGAGCCACAGCTTCAGCGCCACGCACGCCAGCCCCGCCAGGAACCAGCCACTGCGATTCGGCGTATTGGCAGCGAATCTCATCGCTTGAGCGGCAGACCGAGGATGCTTAGGAAAAAACTGACGAGCACGATTTGGCAGCCCAGCGTAAGGAAGGCGCCGCCGGGGATGACCCAACGCAGCAGTTCGCCCGGGGAGAGATCGCCGAAGCGGTGCGCTCCCCACAGTCCAACCGCCCGCAGCGACAACGCGAGGCCGGCAAGCGCGAGCACGCCTCCGACGGCGAGACCTTTCTCCAAGTTGATCCATTTGAACCAGCGCTGGAATTTTTCGTCCGGCGGGAGCACGCCCGACTGGATTGCGAAGACCTTGGTGAAGGCGGCAAACGCGATGGATTGAAACCCGATCAGCACCGCTGTCGTAGCGAACAACAAGGTATGCACGTCTAGGGTGAGGCCGCCGAGGTGCAACGGACCGCGCACCAACAAGGCGCTGAGCAAGCCTCCTGCAACCATGAGCGCGAGTCCCGGCTGCAGAAACAGCCACCGCGGACTGAAAAGCAGCATGAACCGCAGGTGACGCCAGCCGTCGCGCCACGGGCGCAGGTGTGGCGGCCGGCTGCGCCCGTCGGGTCGCAAGGTTGTCGGAATCTCGGTCATACTCTCGTGAAAAAGCGTTGCCTTGATCACCATTTCGGAGGCGAACTCCATGCCTCCGGTGCGCAGGCCGAGCCGTTCATAGGCGGCCTTCGAGAACGAGCGGAGCCCACAATGGAAGTCGCCGACCGGGCAGCGGAAAAACAGCCGCCCGATGCCGGAGAGGACCGGGTTGCCGACGTTGCGATTTATCCACGGCATGGCACCCGGTTGGATGCCGCCGAGGAAACGGTTTCCGATTACGATCTCCCAGCCTTCGTGATGTTTCGCCAGAAAGCGTCCGGTCTCGGTGAAGTCGTAGCTGCCGTCCGAATCACCTATCAGGATGTAGCGGCCGCGGGCGGCCGCGATGCCGCCCTGGAGTGCGCGTCCGTAACCTTTTTCCGCGACCGGCACCACACGCGCGCCGAGCCTTATGGCGATCGCCTGCGAGCCGTCGGTGCTGCCGTTGTCGGCAACGACAACCTCGCCGGCGATGCCTTGCTCGCGCAACGCTCGCGCGGCTTCCTCGACGCAGTCGGCCAGGGTCTCGGCTTCGTTCAGACAGGGCATGAGCACAGTGAGCTCAATCGGTTCGATAGATGCTGCGGACGACGAGGGCATAAAGCAAAACGGTGGCAGCCGTGGTGAAAGCGGCAACCAATAGCGGGGCTGATGCCACCAATATTAGAAACTGGGTTCTAGGTGAAGCTTCTCGAAACAATGGCTGGGTGTGGGTTGATTCCATGTCATCCCAACGCGGCAACACAGGTTCCCTCTCCTGCGAGTGCGGTTCCTCGGCAACCGGAGCTCGTTGCGATGATTCTCAGGCGGTTCTTTCTTAAGGTAACCTTTCGTTCCCACCTACGTCGCGGCCAGACGCGCCCGGTAGCTTCTTGGGCTCGTGCCATTTAGCCTGCGAAACACGTGGAAGAAGTGGCTCAGGTTCTCGTAGCCCACCTCGAACGCGATCTCCGTCACGGGCCGCGCCGTCATCCGCAGCTGAAAGGCAGCTTGCGCGATCCGTCGGCGGTTCACGTACTCGCTCGGCGTAATTCCGAGCATCGCCCTCATCACGCGGGCCACATGCTCCGGCGAGCGTCCCGCCAGCCGGAACAATGCCGTCACACCCTCGCGCAGCGGCTCGGGCTCGCACATCCGCCGGCACGCTTCCCCAAGCCAGTCGGGCGCGCCTGCAAGCCCAAGCTCATCGGGCGGGCCGCCCAGCTCCGCAAAAACCCCGAGCAGGAAATGCTCAAAGTGCAGCCGGTCGCGGGGCGCGAATGCCAGCTTGTCCGCCGCAGTGTTTAGCGCGTGCAGGCGCACCGCGTCCACCGGAACGGGACCCCGCGCCTCGGGCGGCAGCCAGAACCAGCGCGCCTCGCCCGCGAAATAGCGCTGCCTCAGCCACTCGAGCCCCTCCGTCGGAAACGCGATGTTGGTGATCGCAAGCAGCCCCGTCCCGACCGGGACGAGCTGGTGCACGTCCTCCGGCCGGATGCACCACAGGTCGCCCGGCAGCAGTCGTTCCCGCCGCCCGTTGATAAGATGCCAACCCTGGCCTTCGTTTATCCAGAAGATCTCCGCGAAATCGTGGGTGTGCGCGTGCAGCGTGCGTCGTCGCGTGAGCCGCGGTCGGGCCACATGGCCGTATTCTCCAGGTGCCACGATTCGCCCAAGGAGCAATCTTGGAGAGGCAGCCGATATCATTTAAACACATATAAATGTCACCATATGGCAAGTCACGTCAGATATCATGAGCTATGTTCATGCCCGTCTTCCCCAAGCCAACCCTTTCCACCACTATGTCTGCAATCAGCGGCCCGATCCGCACCGGCCGCCTCACCTCCGGCCAAGTCCGGCACTACGAGAGCGAAGGCTACCTCGTCTTCGATCAGCCCGTCCTCCCCGAGGCCAGATTCGACGGCCTGAAGTCCTGTTTTGAGGAGATCCTCGCCGATCTGCCAGCCGGCGAGCGCCCCGAGGCTATGGACGTTCCCCACTTCATGCACCCGAAGCTGCTCGAGTGGGCCCTCGACGAGTCGATCCTCTGCCTTGCCACTCCCATCCTCGGCGAGGACCTCGCTCTTTTCTCGACCCATTTCATCTGCAAGCCCAAGGGCAGCGGCAGGCGCGTGCCATGGCACGAGGACTCCGCCTACTGGAAGGGCAAGATCACGCCCATGGAGGTTTGCACAGTCTGGCTCGCCATTGACCCCTCCACCAAGGTCAACGGCTGCATGATGGTGATACCCCGCACGCACCGCGAGGCGCGACAGGGCTTCTCAGACTACGAAAACGTCGACCTATCAACGAGCGTGTTTGGCTCCGAGATCGTCCAGCGGCAGCGCGATGATTCCCGTCGCGTCTACATCGAGCTCCAACCCAACCAGTGCTCGCTCCACGACGCGCGCATACAGCACGGTTCCGAGCCCAACACCTCCGACCTCCGCCGCTGCGGCTGGACGCTCCGCTTCTGCTCCACCCGCGCGAGGTTCAACGACGAGGCCTTTGGGGGCGCTCACCAGGTGTACCTCGCCCGCGGCCGCGATCTGGGGGGAAACGTCTACGCCGAGCCGACCCGCGCCTACCCCGAGGTCCTCGCCAGGCGCGGCATGTTGAATTCCTACAGGAACTCCCATTGAGCGGAGCCCCCGCCGATGGCGCACGCCGCCTCCCCCTTTCGCCAGACAATGAAGACCCTGCACGACCTGAATGTCGAAGCCGCGCTGGCCGCCCCCGCCCCGTTGGCCCGCGAACGGGCCATCACGGCGGCCTTTCGCGCCCACGAGCACGACTCGCCGGTGACCCGGGAGCTTGCCGTCCTCTCGTCCCAATTCCCATCCTCGTTCGAGCCGATCGAGGACGGCGATCTCATCGCAGGCCGCATCCGCTACCCGCTCGTCTCCTTCGGCCCCGAGCCTGGCGGCCTAGGGTACGCCTGCCTCGCCGGCCAGATCCGAAGTGTCGTCACCGAGCGCGGCCTTGATGAGGCCGCCCGCGCCGAAGCCGAGGAGTTGATCGCCTTCTGGGAGGCGCGCACGACCGAGTCCAAGACCCGGGCCGCCTACCCGCCCGCCCTCGCCGCCGCGCTCCCCTCCGACGCCTGGACCAGCGATAGCGGCGCCGCCTTCCCGCTCTACCGCATGGCCGGCACCGTGCTCGACTACGCGAAGCTCCTCCGCCTCGGCTTGGGCGGTCTCGACGCGGAGGTCGCCGCCCGCGTGGCCGGAGCCGAACCTGCGCAGCGCGAATTTCTCGAGGGACTGCGCGCGGCCCTCCGCCTGGTGGCAGCCTCGCTCCGCCACTACGCGGCACAGTCCCGCTCCCTCGCCGCCGACTGCGGTGACGACGCCCGCGAGGCCGAGCTGAAGGTCATTGCCTCCTCCTGCGAGGCTGTCGCTCAGCGGGCGCCAGCAACCTTTCACGAGGCCATTCAGCTCGCGTGGATCTATGCTCTCATCAGCGGCACTTGGAACTACGGCCGCGTCGACGATTGGCTCGGCCCGTTCCTTGCCCGGGATCTGGACGCCCGCCTCCTCACGGAGGAGACGGCCACCGAGACCATTTGCAGCTGGTGGCGCCTGATGAAGGCCTACGAAAACCAGTTCAACAACCGGGTCATCATCGGCGGGCGCGGCCGCGCGGACGGGGATGCCTCCGACCGCTTCGCCCTCCTCGCCATGGAGGCCACGCGCCGCGTTTGCCTCAACCAGCCCCAGCTCTCCCTCCGCTTTTACAAGGGCCAGAACCCCGCCCTCATGGCACGCGCCCTCGACGTCATCGGCGAAGGCTGCACCTTCCCCATCCTCTACAACGACGACGTCAATATCCCCGCCGTCGCCCGCGCCTTTGGCGTCCAAGAGACCGAAGCCGCCCAGTATACGCCCTACGGCTGCGGCGAGTACGTCCTCGCCCACCGGTCCGTCGGCACCCCCAACGGCGTTGTCAACCTTGCCAAGTGCCTTGAGCTCGCCCTGCACGACGGCTGGGACCCCGTTGCGCGCCGCCAGGCGGGCCCGAGAACGGGCAACGTCGCCGGGTTCGCCTCGTTCGAAGGCGTCTGGCGCGCCTACGCAGCGCAGCTTGAGCACTTTGTCGCCGCGCTGGCAGAGCAGGAAAGGATCGAATACGACGTCGCTGGCCGCGAAGCGCCCTTCCTGTTCCTGAGCGCGCTCTACGACGACTGCATTGCCCGCGCCATGCCGATCTTTTCCGGCGGCGTTCGCCACCTCGGCGGCACGAACGAGACGTACGGCAACACAACCGCCGCCGACGCCCTTCTCGCCATCGAGCATGTCGTCTTCCGCGACCGCGCCGTCACGCTCCCGCGTCTCGTCGCCGCGCTCGACGCAAACTTCGCGGGCCCCGACTATGAGGCCCTGCGCCAAAGACTCCTGACCGTGCCGAAATACGGCAACGACGACGACGCGGCCGACGCCATGGCGCAACGCGTCCATGAGCACGCCTGCGGGCTCACCCGCGCCCAGGCCGCGCGCGTGGGCCTCGATAGCTACCTGGTCGTCGTGATCAACAATCACGCCAACACCATCCTCGGGCGCACCACAGCGGCCTCCGCCGACGGCCGCCGAGCATGCGAACGACTCGCCAACGGCAACAACCCCACACCCGGCGCCGACCGCAGCGGCGTCACGGCTTTCCTGAACTCCCTGGTCAAGCTCGACCCGGGCATTCACGCAGGGACCGT
This sequence comes from uncultured Opitutaceae bacterium, assembly GCA_937889545.1. Lineage (GTDB taxonomy): Bacteria > Verrucomicrobiota > Verrucomicrobiia > Opitutales > Opitutaceae > Palsa-1447. Next base: position 96,600 of record CALAOT010000071.1, on the reverse strand, counting down.
GCAGAACATGAAGTTCTCCGGCGGCCTCTTCCGCCGGCACCGCGCGAAGCTGGAGGCCCTGCTGCGCGCCTACTGGGCCGGCGGCGGCACCCAGGCAATGATCACCGTCGTCTCCCGCGCCGACCTGGAATCGGCGATGAGGGAGCCCGAGAACTGGGGCCACCTCATGGTGCGCGTCGGGGGTTTCAGCATCCGCTTTGTCGAGCTTCCCCGCGACGTCCAGATCGAGATCATCTCCCGCACGCTCTATGAATGACATCGTCGGGATCGTCTTTGACCTTCAGCGCGGCGCCCTGCACGACGGCCCGGGCGTGCGCACCGTCGTCTTTCTGAAAGGCTGCCCGCTTCGCTGCGCCTGGTGCCACAACCCCGAGTCGCAGGCCTTCGCGCCCGAGACCGGTCGCAGCGGAAAGACCTACGGTTGGGCGACAACCGTCGAGGAGGTCATGGCGGTCGTCCGCCGCGATGCCCGCTATTACGCCGAGTCCGGAGGCGGCCTCACGGTCTCCGGCGGCGAGCCGACCGCGCAATACATGTTCTGCGCCGCGCTCCTCGCCGCCGCGAAGGCGGAGAACATCCACACCTGCCTTGACACCTGCGGCGCGCTCGATTGGCCGCGCCTCGACGCGCTGCGCCCCGACGTCGACGTGTTTCTCTACGATTACAAGGCCACCGACCCGGCCCGCCACCGCGCGCTCACCGGCATCGAGCCCGATCTTCCGTTCGCCAATCTCGCCCGCCTTCTGGAGGCTGGCGCGTCCGTGCGCCTGCGCTGCCCGCTCGTGCCCGGGATGAATGACGACGCGGAGCATCTGGGCGCCATTGCGGAGCTCGGTCGCCGCTGGCCCAAGCTCGCGATCGAACTCATGCCCTACCATGAGGCCGGCGAGGCCAAATACGGCGATCTCGGCCGCCCCCGCCCCGAGCTCAGCACCCACGTGCCCGGGCCGGCCGAAATCGCCGCCTGGCTCGACTCGCTCCACGGGGCCGGCGCCCCACAGGCCGCCCTCGGCTGACCGCCGCTTACGGAAAAGGGCGGTTTGGCTCCCGCTTTCCATAAAGCGGATCCCGCGCAAACGCGGGCTTTCGGGTTGGCGTGGGAAGGCTCCCGCCCATTGAATGCGCCCCTCGCATTTGCTACCCGCCTTTCTCTCCGCCTTCTTCTTTGCGCTCAACGCTACCTGCGCCAACCACAGCATTCGCGTGCTGGGCACGCTGCGTGCCAATCTGAGCCGGCTCGTGATCGGGGTTCTCGTTCTCGGGCTGTTCGCCCACACGATGGGAGGCGGCTTCACCAGCGCAGGAACAGCCTGGTTCTTCATCAGCGGAATTGTCGGACTTGGGGTCGGGGACCTCGGCGTATACGGCGCCTTGCCGCTTCTGGGCTCCCGCATCACCGTTCTCATGGTCCAGTGTCTCGCGGCCCCGCTTGCAGCCTTCGGCGAATGGTGGTGGCTCGGGACACGGCTTTCGATTTCCCAGATCCTCTGGGGCGGAGTCATTCTTCTCGGGGTGGTCGTGGCCATCGTCCCGGGCGGCTCGAATCCGCCGCGCGTCCGGGTGAGGCCGATTGGGCTCCTTTATGGGTTCGTCGGGGCCTGCGGCCAGGGCCTCGGCGCCGCCCTTCTGAGCCGCAAGGCGGTCATGGTCGCGGCCGCGGCCGGCGAATCGGTCTCAAACGTGACTTTTGGACTGACGGCGGCGTACGAGCGGCTCTTGGCAGGGCTTGTGTTCACGCTCTGTTGGTTCTGGATCCTGCGGCTTCTGCGCCGGCTCCCCCGTCGGCCGCCTTCCGCCTCGCCCGGAGTTCGTGGCCCATTGTTGTGGACTCTCGCCAATGGGCTCGCCGGGCCCGTCGCCGGCGTGGGCTGCTACCAGTGGGCCCTTGCGACGACGCCAAGCGGGGTTGTTCTTCCCATAGCGGCGACGACTCCGCTTGTTTCGATTCCGATCGCGTTTTGGCTTGAGGGCGATCGTCCAACCCGCCGCTCGATCGTCGGTGGAGTTATCGCCGTCGCTGGGTGTATCGTGCTAACGCTGGTTACCCATCACTGAGCGCCTGAAAGGCGGTTGCGCCCACGCAGGGCGCACATCCGGCGCAAGCTGTGCGTGGGCTGGGAGTTTCTTGTGGCCGCCTAGCGGCCCGAACCGGGACCGGACGCTGCGGCCTTATCCGTTCCCGAGCCATTTTCCATGTAGTCGATCAGGCCTAGCAGCGCCCCCCAATGGTAGAATCGGTCACTCGAGCTGACGTCGTCCCCCATCCCCGTGATCGCGTTGTAGTTCTCGTGCACGTGGCCGTTCAACGCCCACTCCTTGTTGAACAGGGCGAGCGATTTCTGGGCGAACTGCCTGCGCGCGGAAGGCTGGTCGTAGTTGAGAAGCCCCAGGTACACCAGATAGTTCATCGGGCCCCAGATGCGGCCGCGCCAGTATTCCTGGTCGCGGAACGCCGGGTCGGACCGGGCGATGGAGGGGATCACCCACTCGCCCCAGAACTCGTCGGGGTTGAGCAGGTGCTCATTGACCATGCGGGCGGCCTGCAGGGGCGTGGCCGCCTTGGCCAGCATGGGATAGAAATTCGTGGGCGACAGGCGCGTGCTGAAACCGCCCGTATCCAGGTTCTTGTTCAGGAACATCCCCGTCTTCTCGTCCCAGAGGGCCTGGAGCTTGGCGCAGTAGCGCGCTCCGCGGGCCCGCAATTCCCGGGCCTCCTGGACGTTACCAAGGACGTCTGCAATCTCAGCCAGCGCGCGGCAGTCCGCGACGTACAGGCTCATTATGCCGACATCGGCCAAGTGCATCCTGCCCGTGTTGCGATCGAACGGGGCGTCGTCGTACATGGGGCTGTTGTCGAGGCCTTCATACTTTGCACCCTGCAGTGTGCCAACTGCCGTGTCATCAGGGTTCGTTGGTCGGTTGCCTGCGTCGGTGCCAAGGACGAGATAGCCGCCGAGTTCGCGGTGCTGATCCCACCAACGATTCCAGCGGAGAAGCGGATCGAAGGCGTCGCGCAGGAACCAGATATCGTGGAATCTTCGGTACAGGCCCAGGACCGTTATCGCGCCGACTGGCGATTCGGAGCGATCGAAGCTCTTCCAGCCGCCAGGGCGGGCATAGTTGGGCACGAGGCCCGCCGGGGTGGACTCCCTCAGGATTTCCATCGCGTTGGCGTATGCTAGGTTGCGATCCCCTACCGCCGCGAGAGACGCCGCGAAAAAGGTGTCCCACTCGAACAGGACATAGCCACCCCAGCCCGTCGACCACAGGCGGCTGACGGGCGAGATGACCCGCGACTCTGACGGGTCGAAGACCGTGTCCCAACCCATCACGCTCTCGATCGCCCGCGAGACTCCCGCGCCAGACGGCTGCTCGCGCCCAAGGACCGCGCGGATCTGTTCGACTGACCGTGGACGACCGGTGCTGGCGCCCAAGGGGCCCTGGAAAGGCGCCGCAAAATACGGCGCGTCGATGGGAAGTGCCGCGGCCGGCTGTTCTATTCCTGTCCAGTAAACGAAGACCTTGCGGGAAGGACTGCTGAATTCGATATGGTCCCCCGATCTCACAGCGCCGCCCGGGCGGTTCCAAAGCACGCCCGCCGAGATCACCAGCGTGGGGGGAAGACCGGCATTCGATCCGACAGGCGTCGCCAGCATGACGAGGTCCCCGCCATCGTGGGCGGTCTGCAGAATCAGTTCATGCTTCTGCCACGACACGCGCAGCTCCGTATAGCTGCCGTTCCATGTGTGCGGCCCCGGGAAGACCTTCTCTTCGCCCGCTCCTTGGCGCCCAATCAGCATGTCGGACAGGAATGCGTCGGCATACAGGGCGGAGTTGTGCTTGAGACCGACGCGAATCGTGAATCCCTCGGGGAGCAGCACCTGCGCCCCGACGCTGTAGACATCCCACGTGTTCCAGCCCTGCGCCAGGCTTCTCTGCGCCGTTTCGTACTCGGCCGAGCGAGGCGCCTCGGCGGCGATCGCCATCGGGAAGGCAAGCGCGCCTGCGCAAAGGACGTACGGCTTGAGCCCGGACAGGGACAGGAACGGCGTTCCGATTATCCGCCGGAGGATGAGAGTTGGGCAGAGGGACATGGTGGGTTCTGGGATCGCGATACCGCTGAGGTTGCTCCGGTTTGGCGGGCAGCTTGAACAGTCGATTGGTCCGTGGGTTTCGGCTTGCCGGGGATTGTGATTGATGACGGCGCGTTGGAGCAAGCCGGCGGCAAGCGGCACGTCCATCTCGCATGTCGCGAAACTCGGTTTCCAGCCAATGGGAAATGTCGCCCGCCGATCTGACGGCTACAGTCGTCTTGCAGGGGACCGATCCAGGCACAGTGTCTTGGTTGTCCCGATGCCTCGCGAATCGCCCCATTTGCCCCGGGCTGCAGCCTTGAAGTGACCAGAGTCATGCAAGCACATTTTTTCACCGGGCCACGCGGTTCAGCGCCCCGAAGGGCATTCCCGGGGCTCTGTCTCCGGATCGCCGGGTCATGGGGGCGAGGCATCCTGGGTCTCTCCGCCGGGGTCCTTATTCCCGCAGCTGCGCCCGGGGAAAACGCCAGCGCGGAATCCAGGGACCCCCAAACCGTCAACTACGCGCGGCCCTGGGAGCCCCCGGTGCATACCGCGTTCCTTCCGCTGCCGCCCGGGGCCGTGGAACCGGCGGGGTGGCTGCGGGACTGGGCTGAGTCAGCTCGCGACGGCATCACGGGGCACCTGGACGAGTGGCATCCCACCTTTGCCGACGGTTGGAAGGGCACGCCGATACAGGCGCCCGGGGCCAAGCCGGATGGCACCGGCTGGCCCCTTGAGCAGAGCGCCTATTGGCTGGACGGCGCGCTCCGCCTTGGGTTTGTCCTCCACGACGAGGCCCTGATCCGGAAGATCCGCGCCCGGCTGGATCGCGTGGTTGAAGGCGTCAGCCGAGCGGAGCCAGGGACGACGTTCATCTACTGGAAGCGCGGGTACAGGCCGGACGGCTTCGAGGGCTGGGCGCATTCGCAGATGGGCAGGGCCCTCGTGACGCTCTACCAGGGCAGCGGCGACAGACGGGTCCTCGACGCCCTCGTGAAGGTGTACGCCGGCTACCCGGCGGGCATGGGCGGCGTCGACCTGGGCGGCGGCGATGTGAGCGGACTGTGCAACGTCGATCCCATGCTGGAAACCTACTCATACAGCGGCGACCGGCGCATACTGGACCGGGTGCTCCAGGCCTTCGCGCAGCCAGGAGTGGTCCAGGCAATCCAGTCATGGACGGAGGGCCGCCTGTCTCCCGGCCACACGGTGATCTTCTACGAGAACATGCGCCTGCCCGCGCTGGTCTACCCGTGGTCGGCCGAGCCAAGCCACATCAATGCGACGCTCAGCGCTTTCAGGTGGCTGGATGACAACCACGCGCTTCCCTATGGGGTGGCCTCGGGCGAGGAGTTTGCCTCGGGGATCGGCGCCTTTCGCAAGACTGAGACGTGCGACGTGACCGCAATGCTTCTCTTCGCCTCGTGGATGTACCGCATCCAGGGCAACCGCGAGTGGGGCGACCGGATGGAGCAGGCCTTCTTCAACGCAGGTGCCGCTCCCGTGGCCCGGGATTTTCAGAGCATGAGCTACTACCAGTCGCCGAACCGCATCCGGGACGGATCCTTGCCGTGCGAGCAGCCGAACTGCCCCGGGCCGGAAGGCATTCGGTTTCACCGGCTGGGCTGTCCCACGGTCCTCTGCTGCGTCGGAGCGGTCAACCGCATCATCCCGGGCTTCATCATGCACATGTGGATGGCGACCCGGGACAACGGGCTGGCGGCGACGCTCTATGGCCCCTGCACGGTCTCGGCGCTGGCGGGAGCCGGGGTCCCCGTGAAGATGACGACCGCCACGGACTATCCGTTCGGGGAGGGGATCAGGCTGAGCGTGGAGCCCAGGCAGGACGTGGCCTTTCCGCTTTACCTGCGCATCCCCGGATGGTGCAAGGAGGCGCAGATCACGGTGAACGGGACCCGGGTGGCGCCGCTGCCGGACGCCAGGGGCTTCGTGAGGATCGCGCGGGCCTGGAGCAAGGATGACCTTGTCGAGCTCAGGTTCCCTATGAATCCGGAGGTGGTCCGCGGATACGAGACCGAGTTCCCGTCCGCCAACCGCGACTACTTCAGCTTTGAACCGGCGGAGGTCTTTGGGCACCGGCGATTGCCCTACGCGAGCGTGCTTCTTGGCCCGATCCTCTTCTCCCTGCCAATCCCAGACGCCGATCCGAATACTCCGGCCAAGGACGGGAAATGGCAGTATGCGCTCGACCTGGATCCCGTGAAGCCGGACGCGGGAATCACGGTGGATCGCGGACCCATGCCGGCCCGCTGGGACTGGCCTCTGGAATCCCCGGTCGCTCTCCTGGCGCCCGCCCGGGCCTTTGACTGGCGGCCGACCGATGCCCAGGCGTTGCCGGACGGGCCGGTGGCCGGATCCTCGTCCAGCACCGTTCGGCTGGTCCCATACGGCTGCACTAAGTTCCGAATCAGCATGTTCCCCGTGACGCCCCGCACGTGGTCCTGGCAGCCCACGAATGATCCTCCGCCAATCACCTCCGCCGCGCCGTGAGCCCGCCTGCCCTCCCGCCCCCTCGAAAATGAGCTCCGGCGAATTTCGCTGGCACGCGGGTCGCCCAAAGTGCAGACCCATGTGGCGTCCTCCACGTTCCTGAGTCGCCAACCCTGAACCACGAGACACGAAGCCCCGGCCATGAGAACCTCCCTGCGTCTCCCCCTGTCGCTATCCCTGGTCTTCTGCTCCGCCGCCGTCAGGGGCGCGGCCCAAAGTCAAGTTGCCGTCTACGAAACCGCGCAAATGACGGCCCACCGGCTGACGCGGGTCGCGGACGCTCAGCTGGCCCCCGGCAGGCCCCTGGACGAGACCCGGAACTATGTCTTCGTCGACGCCGGCAAGGCCTTCCAAACGGTTATCGGGATCGGCGGGGCCCTGACCGACGCCGCTGCCGAGACCTACTACAAATTGCCGGAACCCAGGCGCCATGAGCTCATGAGGGCCTACTTCGACCCGGCGGACGGCATCGGATACAACTTTGGCCGGACCCATATCAACAGCTGCGACTTCTCGAGCGAGAGCTACTGCTACGTGAAGGACGGCGACACGGCGCTGGCGACTTTCAGCGTCGAGCACGACCTCAGGTACCGCGTCCCGTTCATCAAGGAGGCCATCGCGGCCGCCGGCGGCAAGCTGCGGCTGCTCGCCAGTCCCTGGAGCCCGCCCGCCTGGATGAAGGGGAACGGCGACATGCTGCACGGCGGAACCCTGAAGCCCGAATACCGGGAAAGCTGGGCCCGCTACTACGTCGCCTTCATCAGGGCCTACGAGAAGGAGGGCATCCCAATCTGGGGCCTGACTGTGCAGAATGAGCCCTTGGCGGTCCAGACCTTCGAGTCGCAGTACCTGACGGCGGAGGGAGAGCGCGACTTCATCAAGAACTTCCTGGGGCCGACCCTTGTGAAGAATGGGCTGGCCGACAGGAGGCTCATGATCTGGGACCACAACCGGACGTTCATGTACCAGCGGGTGAGCGTCATTCTGGACGATCCCGAGGCGGCAAAATACGTCTGGGGCGTCGCCTACCACTGGTACTCGGACCCCGCCTTTGGGAACGTCGCCCAGGTAAGGGAGGCCTATCCCCAGGCGCACCTGATGCTCACCGAGGCCTGCGACTATCCCTACGACATCGCGAAGATCCACGACTGGAACTGGGGGGAGCAATACGGCGCCGCCATGATCGAGGACTTCAACAACGGTGCCGAAGCCTGGACGGACTGGAACGTGCTCCTCGACGAGAAGGGCGGTCCCAACCACGTCGGCAACTTCTGCTATGCCCCGGTCCACGCCGATACCCGGACGGGCGAGCTGACGTTCATGAACTCGTACTACTACATCGGCCATTTCTCCAAGTTCGTCCGTCCCGGTGCCAGGCGCATCATCAGCTCATCCACGAAGGATGCGCTGAAGACCACCGCATTCCTCAACACGGACGGCTCGATTGCGGTGGTGGTCATGAACGCGACCGATTCGGCCGAAGCCTTCAGCCTTTGCGTCGGGTCCGGCACCGCGGCCCTGGGGAGCCCGGCCCACTCCATCCTGACCTGCGTCATCACGGGGGGCTGAACCCCGGCAACGCCGGGGCTTCGGCAGGGCCAGGAGGGCGATGCGGATCCGGCCGATCGCCGTGACCCGGCGTGCCCGGGCCGACATCCCTCACCCCTTGGGGACGACGCGATAGGTGCCGTTGCCGCAGGTGCCAACCTCGATGGTGCCGGTCTTGGGGTTTACGGCTATCGTCTTCATCCGCAGGGCCCCGAGGCCCTGATCGTAGAGATCCACCCAGGTGCGGCCGCCGTCGGGGCTGTGCAGCAGGGCCGCCAGGCAAGGGCTAAGGCCCAGCGGCTCGCAGGAAACATACAGGTCGTCCCCACCCGGGCCACCGACAGCGACCGAGCTCGCGTTGAAGGCCCGGCCGTCGAGGGGGAATACCTTGGCCCAGTGCCCCCCCCTGTCGTCGCTGCGCCAGAGGCCCTCGCCGATGAAGCCCGCGTAGACGCGCTGCGGGCGGCCTGGGTCAGGGGTCACGCAGACAAGGGTGGCCGTGCGGTTGCGCTTGAAGGGGAGCCCCGCGGAGACGTCGGTCCAGCTCCTGGCCCCGTCCCCGGTGCGGAAGAGCCCCTCGGTCCATTCGCCCCAGTAGAAGGCATCGGCCTGGCCGGGGACCGCGCCGAGCATCTGGTTGGTGCCGCAGGCGTTCTTGGTCTGGTACCAGACCACCGGGAGCAGCTCGTTCTCGACCCATTCGCGGTCCTGCGGGACCCGGTGGATGCGGCCGGGCAGGCCGCCGCCCGGGAGTCGCGCCCAGGTCTTTCCGGCGTCGATGCTCCGGTACAGGCCCGCGCCCTTCGCCGGCTCGCCGTCGATGCTGGCGAGGAAGACGCCTTCCTGGACCGAGTCCTCGCGGATCCCCTGGATCATCAGCCCGCCGGGCAGCTCGAGGCAGCAGCTCACGGTCTCGCCGTCGTCCTCGGTGCGATAGAAGGCGGTGTGCTGGGAGCCGTTGTTGTTCACCCCGTACACGACCAGCCCCCCCGTGAAGCGCGAGGGCGCGGCACAGGTGCTGCAGTAGTAATTCGCGGGGCGGTGCACCTCGGAGAAATGCTTGAAGCTGCGGCCGTCGTCGGTGCTGCGGCAGATCGCCTGGTCGGCCGCGGAGAAATAGAACGTGCCCGGCTTCGTCGGGTGGGCGACCACGTTCTCGACGCAGATGTTCTCGATCCCCTCGTAGTGGTTGCCCGACCAATGCTGCCCCCCGTCCCGGCTCACCGAGACGCCGAACCAGTTGCTCATGTAAAGCGTCTTCGAGTCGAAGGGGTCGACCCGCAGCTTGGCTATCGCCCATCCGATGGGGCGGATGTCCCCGGGCGGATAGGGGTACTCCGTGAAGTCGGATGGCTGGTAGTCCTTGATCAGGGACCAGGTCGCCCCGGCGTCGCGCGAGACATAGAGCGGAACGATGGGAACGGGCGCGTCGGCCGGAACGCAGGCGGCGGTGTAGAGGGTGCGCGGCTGGCGGGGATCGACCGCCATGCAAGGGAACTCCGCCGCCGGCAGCCCCTGGTTGATCGGCTTGAAACTTCGGCCTCCGTCCGTGCTCTTGAGCAGGCCCAGCCTGCCGGCGGCGGCGTAGAGGATATCGTCGCCCTCGGGAGAAAACTGGAGCTCGTCGAAGGCGAGCCCGGGCCCCTCGGCGAGGAGGCTCCAGGTCCGCCCCTTGTCACTCGAAAGATAGAGCCGGCCGACCTGGGGGCGGCTGTAGCCCGAGGGGAAGAGGTAGTCCGCGTGCGCCATCGTCCTGAGCGTGCCGACGTAGAGCCGGTTGGGGATGCGCGGGTGGAAGGCAAGGGACTTGAGAGGCTCGGCCCCGAGGCCGGTGCACGCCCAGTGCTCGCCCCCGTCCCGGCTGGCAAAGACCCCCCGGGAGAAGCTGGCGGCGGCGACGGTCTTGGGGTCGAAGGGGTCGACGGCGATCATCTCGCCGAGGTAGCGGACTTCCCCGTTGCCGATGAAGTCGGCCTGCTCGGTGAGAAGGCGCCAGGTCTCGCCGCCGTCCCAGGAGCCGTGGATGAAGCCGAAGCTCCTGCCGCCGCGCGCCTCGCCCGAGCAGCGGAACAGGATGCTGGGATCGTGCGGGCTTAGCGCGAGACTCTCCACGGAGTGGTTGGATGAGGCGTCCATCCCCCGGTTCTTCGCGTGGAAGCTGCGGCCGCCGTCCTCGCTGAGAAACACCCCCGCGACGTCGCAGCGAGCCCAGATGCGGCCGGGCGTGTTCGGGTCCGGGATCAACCCCGTGATGTAGCCGCCACCGCCGACCCGCGAGTTGTGCCACTCCGCCTCGACGCGCGGCACGCCGGCCCCGACGCTCCATGAAGGATCGGCGGCGCGCGCGCTGAATGCGGGGAGCAGGGATAACAGCACCAGAGCGGCGCCGGGGAGTCGTTGGCTGCTCACGTCAGCAGGGTGTCTCCGCAGTTGGGACGCGTCGTGGCCGGCGATGGCGCGATGGATCCCCGCGGCGGGCGGGGGACCCCTCCTCCCGAGGGAGGAGCCTTGCCATGGCCCCGGGTGAAGATCTCCTGCGCGGGCTCATTCGCATTCAACGGCCCTTCTCAGGTGCCCTGCGCCGTCGCCTCGGCGATGGCGATCGGCTTCATGGTTTTCCAAAGTCCCCGCGTAAAATCCGGGAAGCCGACCGGCATGCTGCCCGCGGCGACCGACCTCGTGGAGAGTTCGACGATGCAGCTCCATGCAGCGGCATCATACACGACGCTGTCGGGCGTGACGCCCCGGCGGACGCAGTCCAGAAGACGCCAGTTCATCACGTAGTCCATGCCGCCGTGGCCGGAGCCGGCCGCGCGCTCGGCGAGCCTGCTCCAGAGCGGATGCGCAAACCTCTGGCGCATCTTTGCCAGGTCCTTTTCGCCCAGCCATTCATGGGAGCCCTTCGCCTCGAGCCCGTATAGGGGCGGTTCGTTGACCGCCAGCCGGGCCGGGTAGTCGAAAAAGGTGCCCCCTGTGCCTGAGAGGGCGTTGATCCGGCTGTAGGGGCGCGGGCTGACGACGCCGTGCTGGATCATGACGGTGCGACCCAGCTCGGTCCTGATGATCGACGTGTTCATGTCGCCGCAGACATATTTCTCGGCGGCGTGCCGGCCGCCGTTCGGCTGCTTCTCGTCGCGGCAGCGCGTGAGGCCCGCCTCGTTCGAGCTCATCGAAACCAGAAGCTTGAACTGGTCCCCGCGGGCGATCCCCAGGTATTGCGCGACGGGGCCGAGGCCGTGGGTGGGATAAAGGTTCCCGTTCAGCTGGCGGTGGTAGTCGCGCCGCCAGTCGCCCTCGGCGCCCAGCTCGAATAGGACCTGCCGCAGATCGTGGATATAGCCGCACTCGGCGTGCGTGAGCTCGCCGAACACGCCTTGGCGGACCATGTTGAGCACGAACAGCTCGTTCTCGCCGTAGCAGCAGTTCTCCAGCATGACGCAGTGGCGCTGGGTGCGCTCGCTGGCGTTCACCAGCTGCCAGCAGTGATCCACCGTCATCGCCGCGGCGACCTCGACGAACGCGTGCTTTCCCCGCTCCATCGTGCGCAGGCACATCGGCACATGCCAGGCCCAGGGCGTGGCGATGTAGACGACGTCGATGTCGTCGCGATCGACCATCTTTTCCCATATGTCCTCCGCTCCGCTGTAGACTGCCGGCCGCCTGCCGCGCTGCTTCACGCACGCCTCGGCAGCCGCCTGCGCGCGGTCGTCCCGCAGGTCGCAGACCGCGACGACTTCCGCAAACTCGATGGACAGGCAATCGGTCACGTGCTCCATTCCGCGGTGGAGGCCGATGACCGCCGCGCGCACGCGCTCGAGCGGCTTGGTGGTGAGCGCGTGCACCGGGAACTGGCCGCCGGCCCGCGGCGGAATGCTCCCAAGATCCGGAAGGGGGGCGCCCCCGCCGGGGGACGGGGCTTCGGCGGCCCGGGCCGAGCCGGGATCGGCAAGTCCGACGAGGGATGCCCCGAGTCCGGTTAACGCAGAGGTCTTGAGGAAATTGCGACGGGAAATGTTCGTGTTGGCCATGGCTTCAAATGGCCGAAGTTTCTATGCGAAGAGGCGAAACGCAATTCCCTTGGCCGCCCCTCTCTTGAAGCGCCGCCCTTCGCAGGCCGGTTGCGGCCATGCCGAAGCTGGCCGGCACGCTCCAGCCAAAGGCCCGCCCGACCGCAAGGGTTGCGGTGCCGGGGGTTCTCTTGAACATTGATGGGCCTGGCCATGACCGGACCTTACATTCACCCCGCGCCTTCTCCTGCGCATCGTCGAGCGGCCGCAGCCATCCTCCTTGCCCTGGGTATGGGCGCCGGCTCGCAGGCCGGCCCCCCCTTCCTCACCGACGATCCGGAGCCGGTGGGGCTCAATCATTGGGAGTTCTACGTCTTTGGGCTCGGCGACCGGACGGCGGGCGCAAAGGCAATCTCGGCCCCCGCCGTTGAATTGAACTACGGCGTGGCCGAGAACACCCAGTTTCACATGGTCGCCCCTGTCGCCAACGCCTCATCCCCGGGTGAGGGATGGGCCTCGGGCTTCGGCGATACAGAACTCGGCGTCAAATACCGATTCCTCGAGGAGACCGATTTTCTCCCCCAGATCGGGATCTTTCCCCTGGCCGAGCTGGCCACGGGCGATGGCGCACGGGGGCTGGGAAACGGGCGCACATGGTACCAGCTGCCGGTATGGGCCCAGAAGAGTTGGGGGCCCTGGACGACGTACGGCGGAGGCGGAGTGGTGCTCAATCCCGCCCCCAGCCAGCGCGATCACGGTTTCGCCGGCTGGCTCGTCCAGCGCGACATCGGCCAGCATCTGACGCTTGGAACGGAACTCTTCTGGCAGGGGGCCGAGACGGCGGGAGGGAGGGGCTCAGTCATCGCGAATGCCGGCGGCTACCTTAGGTTCACGGAAAGCTTCAACCTGCTCTTTTCTGCCGGGCGCTCATTTTCCGGAGAGCGGCGCACCGTGTGGTATCTCGGCCTTTACTGGACCGGAGGGCCGGACAAGGCTGCCGGCAAATAGCCGATCCAGAACCATGGCCCCGAAAAGGTTCCTTTCCGCACTCCCCGACCGGTCCGCCGTTCTCATCCGCGCGATGGTCGGCGCAGTCTTCCTCTCGGAAGGCCTGCAGAAATTCCTGTTTGCCGCCCAGCTTGGCGCGGGCCGCTTCGCGAAACTGGGATTCCCTTATCCCGGGTTGCTCGGGCCGTTCGTGGGCGCAACCGAGATCAGTTGCGGCGTTGCCGTCCTCCTCGGCGCATGGCTTCGGCTGGCCGTTCTTCCGCTGCTCGTCGTCATCTCCGTCGCGATCGTGGCGACCAAGTGGCCGATGCTCCGCACCCAGGGGTTCTGGGCCGCGGCGCATGAAGGCCGAGCCGATTTCTGCATGCTGATGGGATTGCTTTTTCTCCTGTCGAAGGGAGCGGGGAGCTGGTCAGTGGACCGCCTGCGATGCGCAGGCGGCCCTCCCTCGTGACCGGGGCCCGCCTGCCGGTGCCGGGGCCAGTGGCCCATGATGCATTCAGGTCGCCGATGGCGCGGGAATCTGATCCGCCGAGTCCTGGATGGGCGCATGGGGCCTCCCGGCTGAGGCCCGGGGGATTCTCTTCGCCGGCGGGCGGCGGCGCCAGTCACGATTTCTGGTGACGCCGAGGCTGCGTTCCCCTGATTTTACGGACACCCCCTTATGACGCGCTCCCATCTGATTGCGCTGTTTCCCCGCATTCTGTCTAGGTCCGGGTCGCTCTTGGTGCCCTGCCTCCTCCTTTGCTTGGGCCTGGCCAGGCTCCCCGCCATGCCCGAGGGCCTCGATCCGGTGATCAGTGTGACCGGCGGACTCATCCGGGGCCGGCTTCTCCCGGACGGGCACGGGTCGGTGTTCAAGGGCATTCCCTTCGCGCAGCCTCCGGTCGGTGTACTCCGCTGGCGCGAACCCATGCCGGTTGTCGCCTGGGCCGGCACCCGCGATGCGGAAGCATCAGGGCCGCCGGCTGTGCAGGCGACGCTCGGGTGGAACGACAAGGCGGCGTCCGCAAGCCGCGAGGACTGCCTGTATTTGGACGTCTGGACGCCCACGGGTCCTACGCCTGGCCGCAACCCGGTGATGGTCTGGATCCATGGCGGCGCAAACGTGGCCGGAGCAGGCGGCTTTGATCCCCTCTATGATGGCACGTCCCTGATCGGCCACGGCGTTGTGCTGGTGGTCATCGAGTACCGGCTCGGCATCCTCGGGTTCTTCGCGCACCCGGACCTGACCCGCGAATCGCCGCACCACGCCTCGGGAAATTACGGGATCCTGGACCAGATCGCCGCACTGCAGTGGGTCCGCGACAACATCGCGGGATTTGGCGGGGATCCGGGAAACGTCACAATCTTCGGCCAATCGGCGGGTTCCATCGACGTCCTGGCCCTCATGGCGTCGCCGCTTTCCCGCGGCTTGTTCCAGCGCGCGATCGGCGAAAGCGGCGCGCTCGCCGAGTCAATGACCCAGACGCAGGGAGAGGGCGAGGAGGCCGGGGTCCGCGCCGCGGGCAAGCTGGGCTCGCCCGCGCATGGCGCCCTGGCCTTCCTGCGGTCCCTGGCGCCGGGGAAGCTGCTGCGGGCAGCGGAAGGAATCCGTCCATTCACCACGGATGGCTGGGTTTTTCCCGCCTCTCCCACAAGAGTCTGGTCCGCCGGGAAGGGACACCCCGTGCCGCTGGTCATCGGCAGCAACGCCGTGGAGTTCCCCGCCGGCGGCTCCCTTGATGACATAAGGCATGCGATGCGTGACATGTTCGGGGACCTGGCCCCAAAGGCGCTCGTCCTGTACGGGCTCGCCGCAGATGAACGCCCGGCGGCCGCCGACCCCATCTACGGCGACGCCGCGGACCAATGGGGCAGCGACCTCTTTCGCTGCCCCGCCGTGATTCACGGGGAATGGCACAGCGCCGCCGGGAATCCCGTGTGGGAGTATGAGTTCGACCGGGCTATTCCACCGCGTCCCCGGGTCGGGCACTCCAGCGATTTGCCCTACGTGTTTGGCAACCTGTGGGCGACGGGCAGCCAGGGCGGCGATTTTCAGCGCGCCGACCGCGATCTCTCCACGATCATGCAGGCCTACTGGACGAATTTTGCCAAGACGGGCGATCCGAACGGCCCCGGCCTGCCCGCGTGGCCGGGATTTGACGGGAGGGAGCGGAAGTATCTGCGCTTTACGGCCGCGGCGGCCGTCACGCCGGACCAAAACCAGCGCGGCCCGTTCTGCGACTTGTTCCGCGAGGTCATGAACAGGCCGCCGGCGGCCCACTGACCCGAGGACAACAAGAAGCTTACCGCTGCAGCCTGCTGCCGCGACACGGCAGCAGTTGCTTAGACACGCTGTGGCCATCCATGGTGTCCGGCCGACTGCGAACCACACAGCCAAGGGCAGTCTCCAGCTGGCGCAAAGGTTCCGGTGCATGAACGTTGGCGCCGCCTCCTTGGGGGCTTTACGGGCGGATTCAAGGTGCCTCTCCGTCGCCAAGCCGGAAGGTCGCGGGCCGCTATGCCACCATCTCGCCCTGATGCCCGTTGACCGCACATTAATGCGGAATATCCTCGGCATGAATGAAGCTCATCCAAGCAGTAGCGGTACTCCGCCTCGTTCTTCCCGCGGCCGCCCTTATCGCCCGTCTCGCTGCCCAGGACGTCACTGTTTCGCCGTCGACATGGGTGCACCAGGATGATCCGCCCGATTAGCTGCCTGCGCTGAGGCACGCGCTGCGCCCGGATTTTCCCGATGCAATGCTGAAGACCCCCGACTTAGGGTACGTAACGGAGGAGGTGTTTGTCGACGACCGGGGAAAGGTGCTCTCCGTGGCGATTCACAGCACCTTGCCTGCGTACGAACACGATCTGGACCGCCTGGAGGGAACGGAGGCGGGTGTCGCGTCTTGGCGATTCGATCCGGCCAGGCGCGCCGGAAAGCCGGTAAATTCCCTGATACACTTCTCCGTGGTCTTCAATCCCGCTTCAGCTGGAGTCGCGGGGCCCGACGCAACCCCCAGGCTGCTGGACGCACGGCCAGTCGTTGATCCAAAACGGAAATCTGGAGAATTCGAGGCGGCCGTTACCCAGGAGGTGATCTGGGCGATGGTAAGCGTCGACGAGCAGGGGCACCCGACGGCGGTGAAGGGTGCGCCGGATGCCGTGGCCGGACTGCTGGAGCAAGGCGTTAAGGCGCGGCGGTTTGCGCCGGCCCGCCATGCCGGACGCGCGGTGGGGCAGGACGTGCGCGTTCCCTTCATCATCATCGCCGCCAACAATGGGTTGGCCAGGAACAAGACTCCCCCGCGGGTTATTAGGCAGAGTCCGCCGGCATATCCGTTTTCAATGCGCCAGAGCAGGATGCGCGGAGAGGTGCTGGTCCAGTTCATCGTGGACATCGAAGGGCCCGTGAAAAGGCCGTTCGTGGTGCGCTCGCTGAACCCGGCGTTTGACGCTCCCGCCCTCGAGTCGGTGCGCAGCTGGGTGTTTGAGCCGGGCCGCGAGAACGGCGTCCCGGTCTACACGCAAATGCAGGTGCCGATCTTCTTCGCGCTGAATGGCGTGGACGACGGCGGCAGCGACGGCATCAATGTCACGTGGGGCGGCGACAGATCCAAGCTGCCCTCCGAGCTGCAAGTGGATGTCCAGCCGAAGATCCGCAGCCTTGTGATGCCCGTATACCCCTACGAACTGCTGCGGGGCGACGTCACCGGTTCCGCGGAGGTGGCCTATGTCGTCGATGACCAAGGCCGTGTGGCCAGCTCCCGGGTGGTCAAGGCTGACCGGCCGGAGTTCGGCCTCGCGTTGCAGGCTGCAGTCGAGCGCTTCGAGTATGAGCCCGCCATCAAGAATGGGCGGCCGAACAAAGCCCTGCTGGCTTTCGAGCAGGATTTCCTGTCCTCCAGCCACAATATCGTAACGGGCGTCGAGTACAGGCTGCTGCGGCTCGAGCGTGCACACCCGGAACGAATCGGCAAGGCGGGCGACCTCGATTCGCCAGTCAGGGCCTTGGTCACCCGTTCCCCGATTTTCCCGCGGTCGTTGCTCGGCCATGCCACGCGTGGCGACGCACTGGTCGAACTGCTGATCGACGAGGAAGGGAACCCGCGCCTTTCGCGAGTCGTGTCCGCAAGCGAACCCGCGTTTGGTTATTCTGCCGCGGAGGCCGCGGCCCTCTGGCGGTTTTCCCCCCCGACGAGCAAGGGCAAAGCCGTCGTGACTCGGGTGCGGGTGCCGTTCGTCTTTGATTTCGCGAACCCTGCCCCCGAGAACGGGAACCCGCAGCCAACGTGAGCCGCCGGCGGCCAGCCCTCTGCGTCTTTCCGCTCGCACTCGCCCTGTCGGCCATTGGCGCCACCGGGCCAGCGGCGGGCGATGCGGGCTTGCCAGTTGACGGCGCCGCGCTCCTGCGCACCTGGGCGCCTCCCGATTATCCGCCCGACGCCCTGAAGGAGAATGTCGGCGGCCTGGCGATGATACGCATGATCGTTGACGAGAAGGGAGTTGTTGCATCGGCACGCAGTCTCGACGCCACCGACCCGCGGCTGGGAGCGGCGGCGCTGGCCGCGGCGAAGAAATGGGGGTTTTCACCCGCGCTCGCCGGGGGGCGCCCGGTAGCCTGTTCGATGGATGCTCCAGTAGAGTTTTCGCCCGCTTTGGCCGCTAGGAAAAGGAAGCCCGGATTCGTGCCTCCGCCGGACCAGACTCCGCAACTCTCGCCCCGTTCCCCAGCCAAGCCGAGCGCGACCTATTCCGCCGACTATCCCGATGCGCTGCTGGAGCGCAGGTTGTCCGGCCTTGTGCGGTTTGTATGCACCGTCACGGCGGAGGGGCATGCGGTTGCTGTGCGTGTCGTGGCCGCCACCCATCCGGACTTCGTCATTCCGGCCCTTCGGTCGCTCGATCGCTGGGAATTCACGCCCGGCATGCAGGGTGATCTGCCGGCCCAATCGGAGGTTGGCGGAGACATCACGTTCGATGCGACTGCGACCGGTCCGGCAGAGGTGTTGGCGGCGAATCTCATCACTGCGCCCGACGGCACCGCACCGAGCGTGCAGCCTGAACCTCGCGTCGTCGCCGATCCCGTGCCGCCGTACGATCTCCTGATGAAGGGCGAAGGGGGCTCCGCTTCCGTGGTCTATACAGTGGACGAGGACGGCCGCCCCCGCGATGTGCGGGTGCAATCGGCAACCAGGCCCGAGTTCGGCAAGGCGCTCGTGGCAGCGGTCGAGGCGTGCGCATTCTTGCGCGCGTTCGACGGCGGCCATGCGGTGGCCGTTGCGCTGATGCAGCGTGCGCAGTTTCCGGCGGTTTCACCCGACGCGCAGGACGAGTCCGACCCAATCGCCCGGCTCGTGGTGGCGCTGCGCGCCAGGCGGATCGGCAATCCCCAGGGACTCGATGAACAACTGACACCGGTGTATCGCGTTTCGCCCGAGTATCCCGGAGCCCTAAGGAAGAACGGCCGTCCCGCCGGCAGGGCGGAGATTGATTTCATCATCGATCGGGATGGGAGGGCGCGTCTGCCGAACATTGTGTCCGCGACGAGTGAGGACTTCGGCTGGGCGGCGGCTACAGCTGTTTCCCAATGGATATTCAAGGCCCCTCTTCGCAACGGGCGGCCTGTGGACGTCAGGGTCAGGATTCCTTTCAATTTCAAGCCGCCGGCCAACTGACGCGCTGGCGCGGAGTGGGAATTCGCCTTTGGGCTGTGCTGGCTCGCCCAGGGCCAAAGCAGGCCCCGGGGTGCACGATGGCTGACCTGGGCTACTTCGCGGCCGCAAGCTCCTCCGCGATCAGCTCGCGGATCCTCCCGCGGGCGTCCGCCAGCGCAATCTCGCCCTTGTCGATCCTCGCCAGGAGAGACTTCTGCGCGAGGTAGTCCCTGTTCGCGACCCCGGCCTTGCTCTGCAGCATCCGCCAGGCCTTCCGGCGCTCGACTGCAAACAGGACCATCTGCCGGGACACGGCGTAGAAGCGGACCTTCCCGTGCTCCTCCGCCTTGATGTAGCAGCCGAAATTGGTGACGAAGCTGCGGTGGGCCGGATCGAATACCCGCCGGTGGATGACGTCGTCCTGCGTGATCAGGAGAAGCTGGTCATCGAAAAGCGTCAGCCGGCCGGCCTCCTCCTCGCTGATCACCTTGACGTGCTTGCGGAACCGGCCCTCCGAGATCGCCCAGTGCGCCACGGTGAAGTTGTATTCGGCCCCGTCGGTGGCGTACTTCGCCCGCCACCAGTCGCGGTCGGTGTTCGGGTTGCCCTTGAGGTCGAACGCCTCCTGGGAGGTCTCGCCCCGCCGGGGGTTGAAGACGAACTCCGGCATGCCGCGCGCGTCGCGCACCATCTTCGCCTGGTCGGCGCTCATGTTGTCGCCCACGCCGTGCTCGGGCTGGCAGGTCGTGTAGGCCTGGAAAAAGGCGGTGCCGCGGTACTCGAGCCCGTCCAGCATCGCCTTGTACAGCTTGGCGGCGTTGGCCATCGAGACCTGCGCGATGAAAGGCGAGCCGTGGCCGCTCGTGAAGGCCTCGGCCACGTTCTTCTTCTCGATCAGCTTGCCCTGGGAGGCGACGCCGAACTGGTTCATGTCGTAGCCGCCGAGCATCGTCGACGAGTCGGAGTTCTGGCCGCCCGTGTTCGAATACACCTGGGTGTCGAGCATCAGCATCTTCACGTTCGGGCGGTTCTGCAGGATGACCTTGGACACGTTCTGGAAGCCGATGTCGCCGAGGGCTCCGTCGCCGCCGATCACCCAGACCTTGGGCAGCTCGCGGATCTCCTGGTCCGTCATGAGCGCGTCGTCGAGGTGGGTCAGCGTGAAATACTCGGCCTCGCTGGAAACGCCGGCGGCGCGGTCGAGCAGCGCGTCCGCCATCCGCTCGGGCGCGACCGAACGGCGGGCGTGGTCCATGATCACCGACTCGGCCATGAGCCACGAGATCGTCGCGCCGTCCTGGAACAGCGAATTCATCCACGGATAGGGGTGGGGATTCGACGGGGGCGTGGATCCGTAGACCGTGTTGCAGCCCGTGCTCGCGCCCATCATCATGACGGACATGCCGTTGGCCCGGCGGCCGTCGACCGCCTGAAGGTCCTTGTGGTTGAACGCGTCCTGCCGCAGGACCGCGGCGAGCCCGCCCACGACCTGCTCGTCCGTGATCGGGCCGTGCTTTGCCTCGTAGTCCGACAGCCGCTTCGCGCTGTCGGCGTCGCTCTCGCCGCCTAGGCCGGCGACCAGATGCGCGAAGGTCTTGCGGAACAGCTGGTATTCCTCGGGGTTGCGGCACTTGAGCGCCGCCAGTCTCCCGGCCCCATCCTTTTCGAGGCGCTCCGCCTTCGCCCGGAGGCGGTCCGCCTTGCGATGGTAAATCGGCCGCATGTACGCCTCGGTCACGCTGGCGCACGCGCGCAGGACGCTCTTTTCGCCGCAGCCAGCGCACGCCCCGTCGCCCGACACCAGCGCCTCGTAGTTGCGGCGGACCATCAGGTGGTTGCGCAGCGCGGCCTCGCGGGAGCCCGCCGCGTCGGAGTCGGTGTAGAGCCCGAGGAAGCGCTGCGGCGTGTCCGGCAGCAGCCGGGAGAACATCTGCGCCGTCGTCAGGTCGGCGTTCAGCTCCTCGGTCTCGCGGGTCATGCGCAGCGCGTCGTGGTCGCCGCAGACCTGGACGCATTCCCCGCAACCCTTGCACAGGTCGGACACAAAGATCGAGAAGAGCCCGCCGCTGCCGGGCGCCTTCGCCTCGAGCGATCGGAAGATGGCCGGCACGCTTGAGTAGGCCATCGGCAGCTTCGCGATGATTCCCGTCAGCTCCGCCCGGCCCCGCTCGGAAACGGCCGCAAGAGCGGAAACCTCCTCGCGGATGATGTCCTTGAACGGCACCTTGGACTTCGCCTTCACCGACTCGTTCATCCTCGCCCGAACGCGGGCCTCGAGCCCGGCCAGCTCGGCGCCGATGGCGCGCCGGTCCGCAATGTCGCCAACGTAGTTGTTCACCGCGGTCTTAAGGACCGTGCCTACATCCTGCGCCATGTTGGGCAGCGCGGTGTCGGGGCAGGCGGTGATGCAATCCATGCACTGCGTGCAGTTCTCCGCTATGTAGACCGGCGTCTCCCGCCGGGCGACATACTTGGATTGCGTCGAGCCGGTGCCGGCCCCCATCACGCCGACCGAGGCGAACGCGCCCGACGGCTGGTGGTAGCCGAGGCCGGCGCGGAACTCGGAATCGAACTTGCCCAGCGTCTGGAACGGGGCGCGGCCAACCTGCTGGGCGGGCATTGGGATGCTGGAGCAGCCGGCGGCGCCGCAGCCGGCCGTGGGAATGATCTGGTGCTCGCCCTGCGGGGCGAGCGGCGGGTTGCGCATCGAGGAACGGTCGGCGTCATCGGGCCGGCCGTGACTGATCTCCACGACCCGTGCGAAGCCCTCGGTCATGACGGTCATGTTCGAGGCCACGACCGCGTCGCCGAAACGCCCGAACTTCTTCTGGTACTGCTTGTGCACGCTCTCCAGGAACTTCTCCTCGGTGATGCCGTAGGTCTGCAGGAATGGGCTGACCCGGAAGAACGCGCCCAGGAAGGAGTTGCCCTGCATGCGCAGCTGCAGTTCGGACTGGCTGGTCGCCTTGCGCGCAATGTCGAAGCCCGGCAGGATGAAGACTCGTATGTTGTTATCCTGCACGAACTTCCGGTAGCGGGACGGGATCCGCTCCCACGCGGTTTCCGGCGTGTCGCTCGATTCCCAGACCAGGCTCCCGCCCTTCTTAAGGCCTTCCAGCGGGTTGGTGTGGGTGAACGCCTTCGGATCGCAGCAGAGGACGACGTCGACGTGGTTCAGCTCGCAGTTCACCTTGATGGGCGACGGCGCGACCGTGAGGTAGTAGTTGGTAGGGGCACCCTTCTTCTCGGAGCCGTACTTGGGGTTGGCCATCACGTGGATCCGCTCGACGAGGAATCCGTCTGCGTCGTGCACCGGGTCGCGCTCGGAGACGAATCTGCCGAACTCTCCGATCAGCTCCCCAAGGTTCTTGCCCGTGGTTATCATGCCCCATCCGCCGATGGAATGGAAACGCACGGCGATCGCGCCCGGCGGCAGCAAGGAAGGCGCATCCTTGCTGATGGCAGCGTACGGATGCTCGACCCCGAGCACGAAGAACGTCTCGCCGTCGTCGGCCCCCCGGCCATCCTTGCGCCGGCTCTGTCCGATGGCGAACTCGTAGGCTCCCAGCGTGTGCTCGGGCCGGAAATCGCGCGAGCCGATGCCGTAGGCGCCGCGGAAAAGGCGCGGCGTCTCCGCGGGCGTGAGGCCGGGCAGGTCGCCGCCGTACTTCTCCGCCTCGTTGGCCTTGCCAAGCGCCACCCTGATGTCGCGGGCCAGCGGGTTGTCTCCGGCCAGCCCCTCGTCCGTGCGCTCGAGAATGATGACCCGCTTCTTGCCCCGGAGCGCGTTGATGATCGCCGCCTCCGGGAACGGCCGGATGACATTGACATGGATGGAGCCGACCCTGGCGTTGCGCTGCTCCCTCAGATAGTCGCATGCGGCCTCGATGTTGTCCGCCGCGCAGCCCAGGGACACGAACACGGTGTCGGCGTCGGCGGTCCGGTATTCGTGCACCAGGCCGTACACACGGCCCGTCAGCCGGCCGAATTCCGCATAGGCCTCCTCGAGCATCGGCAGGATGTGCACGTTGAAGTTGTTCCGGCGGGCCACGACGCCGTTCATGTGGTGCTCCTGGTTCTGGACGGGCCCCAGCAGGATGGGATTCTTCAGGTCCATCATCTGAGGGACCCGCCGGCGCTTCGGGCCGAAAAGCTCGCGCTGGGCCCCGGTCGGGCAATCGATCTGCTCTTCCGACGAGCCGAGGAACTCGCGAAGCAGCTCGGCCTCGGGGGCAAGGTATCCGCGCTCGGAATGGGTCGTGAGCATGCCGTCCTGGATGTTCATGCCCGGATTGAGCGACAGCTCGTTGACCCGCCGCAGGATGATCGCCTGGTCGGCCGCCTGCTGGGCGTCCTTCGCGACCAGCATCGTCCAGCCCGTGTCGAGGGCGGCGTAGAAGTCGTCGTGGCCGCAATGGACGTTCAGCGCGTGCTTTGTCAGCGCCCGGGCGCCTACCTCGAGCACCATTGTCGAGAGCTTTCCCGGCGCGTGGTAGTACTGCTCCATCGCATAGACGATGCCCTGCCCGGAGGTGAAATTGACCGTCCGCCGGCCCTGCACGGCATAGGACGTTGCGCCCCCTTGGGCGGCGTGCTCGCCCTCCGTCTCGATGGCCACCTTCTGCTGCCCCCACACGTTCAGTTCACCCTGGGCGTAGGACTGCTGGTAGATCTCGCCGCCCTCGGTCGAGGGGGTGATCGGGTAGAATACCCCGCCTTCGGTGATCCGCGTCTCCACATGCTGGGCGACCAGCTGGTTGCCGTTGCAGGTGACGCGGATGCCCGGGTACTTCGGTTTCTGCCGGGACGGGGCATGCGGGCCAGAGGACGGCTTCTTCGGGGCTGCTGCGGGGGGGCTCATGGACGAAGGGTGTACGGGACCGGAATCTCTACATGGTCTGTGTGGTCGGCATGGGATGACTAGAAATAAAAGTTATCAGCAGTAGAAACCTACGTTATCTGCCTCCATCCGACACGCAAGGGAAAGTCCACGTAAGCGGCCTTCATGAATCGGTCCTGCAATCCAGCCCCTAAGGGACTTCACCACAGGCCCATGAGCGCGGCGCGGGTGTCAATTACGCCCGGGCTCCCCCGCACATTCCTGCGTTTTCCGGGCATAACGGACTCGCGTTGGGCGGGTTATTCGCATCTTCGTCAGGCTCGACGATCAGCATGTCTTGAGCCAATGGGCCAAGCCCGCAGGTCCAAAGAGGGCCGGAACCCAAACCCTTCAAAGAAAGGCAACCCCATGAGATCCCCTTGCCGACAAGAGTGGAGAACACTCCCGGCTCCGCCGCGGGCCCTAAGCTCCGGCTGGCGGCTGCTGGCCTGCATGGCCGCCGTGGCGGGCGCAGCCTCTGCGCAGCCCGCCGACTCCGACGCGCCGTTGCGTATCAGCGCCAACCACCGCTTCCTGATCGACCGCCACGACGTCCCGTTCCTGCTCCAGGGCGACGCGGCGTGGTCCCTGATCGCGAATGCGACAAGGGAGGAGGCGGACGCGTACCTTCGGAACCGCCGCGCCAAGGGCTTCAACGCGATCCTCGTCAACCTGATCGAGCACAAGTTCGCGAAGAACGCGCCGCGGAACGCCTATGGCGAGGCCCCGTTCCCCGATCCGTCCGACTTCTCCGTTCCAAACGGGAAATACTTCGAGCACGCCGACTGGGTCATCCGCAGGGCCGGCGAGGGCGGCCTGGTGGTGCTGCTCGCCCCGGTGTACCTCGGCTACACCGGACTGGACGAGGGCTTTTACGACGAGGTCATGGCGACCGGCCCGGAACGGTGCCTGGCGTACGGCCGCTTCCTCGGCCAGCGGTACAGGGGCTTCGACAACATAATCTGGGTGATGGGCGGCGACCGCGACCCCGGCCCGGCCCGCGAGAACGTGGACATGGTTGCGTATGGCATACGTGAGACCGACCGGCGCCACCTGATGACCGCCCACTGCCACTCGGATTCCGTGCCGGCGGAGCAATACCCCGGATCGTGGCTCCAGGTAGGCACCTCCTACGCCTATGAGATCGTGCACATGCGCCTGACCTGGGACTATGAGCGCAAACCGGCCATGCCGCTCTTCCTGATCGAGTCCGTCTACGAGGGGGAGCACAACTCCTCGCAGGTGCAGGTCCGGCGCCAGGCCTACTGGGCCGTCCTCTGCGGCGAGTTCGGCCACGTGTTGGGCAACTATCCCCTCTGGTCATTCAGCCCCGGCTGGCAGGCCGCGATGGACGCGCCGGGATCGGTGGCGCTCATGCACTGGGGCCGGCTGTTCCGCTCGCGCCCCTGGTACGACCTGGTGCCCGACGGGGACCACAAGTTGGTCACCGGGGGGGTCGGCGAATTCTGGGGGTCCGACTACCTGGCGGCGGCGGCGGCGCCCGACGGCGGCGTGGCCATCGCCTACATGCCCACCGCGCGCACGGTCACCGTCGACCTGTCAAGGCTCGCGAAGGGGCGGGCCAACGCCTGGTGGTTCGACCCGCGCACGGGCAAGGCGAGCGCCGCGGGAACCTTCGTCACGGACGGGCCGAGGGAATTCACGCCTCCTGCGGAGGGCGACTGGGCGCTCGTGCTGGACGACGCCTCGAGGCGGCTGCCCGCCCCGGGCCTGTAGGCGCGGCCGCCCCGCTCAGGGATAGAGCCACTGCTCGCCCCACCGGCCGTTCTCCAGCACGTGGATGATGCGCTCGTGGCGGCGGAACGGCTTTTGCTTCCAGAACTCGATGCGGTCGGGCACGACGCGGTAGCCGGACCAGAATGGCGGCCGCGGCACCGCGCCTATGTGGTAACGCAGCGCCAACGCCGCGCAGGCCTGCTCGAGGTCGTAGTAGCCCCGCATCGGCCGGGACTGCTTGGACGCCCACGCGCCGAGCTGGCTGAGGCGCGGCCGGGTCGCGAAGTAGGCATCGGCCTCCGCGTCCGCCACGCGTTCGGCAAGCCCGCTGATGCGCACCTGGCGGCCGGTCAGGTTCCAGTAAAAGCACAGCGCCGCCCTGGGGTTGGCCGCGAGATCCGCGGCCTTGGGGCTCTCCAGGTTCGTGTAGAAGACGAAGCCGCGGGCGTCGACGTGCTTGAGCAGCACCATGCGCACCGCGGGACCGCCCCTGGCATCCGCCGTCGCGAGCGCCATTGCAGTCGGCTCGGGCTCGCCGCTGCGGGCGGCCTCGTCGAGCCAGGCGGTGAACTGGGCAACGGGATCGGTCATGGCGCGGCGCGGGCATGGGCGGCTTGCCCGGGCGCCCGGGATCCATTCCCGCCGCTGCCTTGGCACGGGTCAAAGCGGCGATGGGCAGGGCCGGTCATCATGTTCCGTCTCGGAGGCGCCTCAATCGCCCAGGCACGTGCCCACCGAGCGCGCCGAGGAGATCCACGGATGGTCCAGGGGAACGAGCTTGAGCCTGCCGGCCACGGACGCGATCGGCACGGGCTGCACGCCATGGCCGCGCACGGCGACCATGATCCCCTCGGCTCCGCCGGCGATCAGGTCGACGCACGCGGTGCCCAGCCTCGTCGCCAGCATGCGGTCGTTGTAGGACGGAGTGCCGCCGCGCTGCACATAGCCGAGTATTGTCACGCGGGCCTCGAGCCCGGTGAGCCCCTCGAGCTGCTTGGCGAGGCGCAGAGTGTTGCCGGCGTGCTCCGACTCGAGCTCGGAGAGCCGAAGCTTCGCAAAATCCTTCTCCTCGATCGTGCGGGCCTTCGCCCTGCGCCGCTCCGCCGCCACAAACGAGGCGGAGTCCTCCTGCGTCTTGGCCCCCTCCGCGACCGCCACGATGCTGAACTTGGTGTCGAGCTTCGAACGCCTGCGTATCGCCGCCGCGATCTTCTCGAGATCGTACGGTATCTCCGGGATCAGGATGACGTCCGCGCCCCCCGCGATTCCCGCTCCGAGCGTCAGCCAGCCGGCCTTGTGCCCCATGATCTCGGCGATGATGATGCGGTGGTGGCTGTGCGCGGTGCTGTGCAGGCGGTCGATGGCCTCGGTGGCGATGCCGAGCGCCGTGTCGAAGCCTATCGTGGCGTCCGTTAAGGGAACGTCGTTGTCGATTGTCTTCGGCAGCGTGACAATCCTGAGCCCCAGTTCCGCCAGGCGCAGCGCATTCTTCTGCGTGCCGCCGCCGCCTATGCAGACCAACGCGTCGAGCCGGTGGATCCTGTAGTTGCGCACGATCGCCTTGGTCATGTCACGCTCCCGGCCGTCGATCATCATGCGATGGACCTTGTCCCTGCTGGTGCCCAGGACCGTTCCCCCGACCGTGAGGATGCCGCTGAGGTCTTTTTTGTCGAAGCGCACAAAGTCGTTCTGGGCAAGGCCGAGATAGCCGTCCCGGAATCCGATAAGCTCCCATTTGTGCATGCCTATCGCCGCCTTGCCGACGGCGCGAATGGCGGCATTGAGGCCGGGGCTGTCGCCGCCGGCGGTGAGGATGCCGATGCGTTTGATTCGCTTCATGGGCACGTGAGGATGGTCCGGCGAGTCTGGGCACGGCGCGCGCAGGGATCAACCATTGAGCTCCGGGAAAATGCAGGGGCCCGGCGACAGGCGCTTCACTTCGGTCGCGAGGCGTCCTCCGGAGTGGAGCCGCCCCGGCCCCCCTGCCCCGCCTGGCGAAGGGCGATCCCAAGGTTTCTCCGGGCTTCCGAGTAGTTTGGGTCGATCTCCAGCGCCATCCTGAATTGGGCCGCGGCCTCGCCCCCGCGCCCCTCCTCGATGAGAGCTATGCCGAGGTTGTTGTGCAGCCGGGCGTTGCTGGGCTCGGTTTCCAAAGCCTTCGTGTAGGCGGCATCAGCCCGCGCCGGGCGCCCGCGTTTCAGCGAAAAATTGCCGAGGTTGATGAGGGCGGGGGCGAAGTCCGGTTTGATCTCCAAGGCCTTCTGATAGTGGGCGACGGCCTCGTCCGTCCTCCCCTCCTCCAAGAGGACGGCGCCGAGGTCGTTTTGGACCTGCGCATTGTTGGGCTCCAGCTCCACGGCCCTTTGAAGATGGACTGCGGCTTCGTCCAGGCGCCCCTCTTGCAGCAGGGCGCCGGCGAGGTTGTTGTGGGCCGCGGCAAAGCCTGGCCTGATCGCCAACGCCCTCCGGAGCTCGGCGACGGCCTCGTCCACCCGCGCACCCATCAGGAGCGCGTTGGCGAGGTTGAAATGAGCCTCCGCGGAATCGCCCCTGATTTCCACGGACCTTCGGAAATGGACGACGGCCTCGCCGATCTCACCCTTTTTCAGCAGGGCATTCGCGAGGTTGTTGTGGGCCTCGGCGAAGTCCGGCCTGATCGCCACCGCCTTGTGGAACTGGGCGACGGCCTCGTCCGTCTTCCCCTCTTCCAGGAGCGCATTGGCGAGGTTGAAATGGGCCTCCGCGTCGCCGCCGTCGATTTCCAAAGCGCTTTCAAATTGGGCGACGGCCTGGTCCACCCGGCCCTCCCGCATCAGCGCGGACCCCAGGCTGGCGCGGGCCTCGGCGTCGCCGGGCTCGGTGTCCACGGCCTTTTGGAACTCGGCAATCGCCTCGGCCCCCCTTCCTTCCTGAAGGAAGGCCCTCGCGAGATTCTTGCGAATCAGGGCATTGTTCGGCTCGATCTTCAGCGCCTGCTGAAACTGGCCTGCGGCTTCCCCCGGCTGCTGCCTGCGCAGAAGCGCGGCGCCGAGGTTGATGCGGGTTTCGGCTCTATTGGGCGCCATTTCCAGCGCCCTTCGGAGCTGTCCCACGGCCTCGTCAACCCGCCCCTCGCGCAGCATCGCGACACCGAGCTCGTTGAGCGCCCCAACGTCCCTGGGATTGATTTCCAGCGCACCCTGGAACTGCTTCTCGGCCTCGCCGACGCGGCCCTCGCCCAGGAAAACCCCTCCGAGGTTCTCGTAGGCCATCCAGCACCCAGGGTTCCTAGCGATTGTCGTGCGCCAGAGCGTCTCGGCATCGGCATACATCGCGCATTGCCGCGCAGTCAGCCAGGACAGGCCGGCCACGATGCCTGCGGCCGCGACCGTCGCGGAGAAACGCCAGTTCCCTGGCAGGCGGGCCGCCGCGATGGCGAGCGCAGCGGCCGCAGCCGAAATGGCGACGGCCGCCGCGAGGTACTGGAAATGGTCGGCGACATAGGAGTAGACGAAGGGATAGACGTCGATGAACCCGAGGGCGGGAAAAAGCGTGCCGGCAAAGAGCAAGGCGGCCGCAAGCGGGCCCCGCATCCAGCCGCGGAGGGCAAACAAGGCCGCCAGGGCGGCGGCGGCCGCGGCCGGGAACAGGTATTGCCAGCCCGCGCGGGCATCCACGGTCCAGCGCGGATAGATGAAGACAAGGTTGGCTGGCCAGAGGACCTTTCCCAGGTAGAACCAAAGGGCCCGACCGGCGACGAGGACCCTGTCCGCGAGGCTCAGGCTGAAGGCCGCGCCGCTTGCGCCGATGTATGTCCTCTCCATCCAGGCGGTCACGGCCCCGGCCGCCGCGCCGACGCAAAGCCATGGCAAAAGGGGCATTGCGACGCCCTTCCAGGACAGCCGCCCCCGCTTCCACCAGAGGACGACAAGGAGGGCGGCCGGAAGCGTGGCGGCGACGCTCTTGGCCGCCAGCGCCATGACGAAGAGGCCGATGCCAAGGACGTACCACCGGGTCCGGCCCTCCCGGACGTACCGGAGATAAACCAGCGCGGCCGCCAAGCAAAACACCGCCGAGAGCGTGTTCTTCTGCTCGGATATCCACGCGACGGACTCCGCGCAGACCGGATGAAGCGCGAATGCCGATGCGCCAAGGAGCGCCCCGGGCACCGAGAGGCGCCGCAGGAGGCGGTAGAGGAGGAAGGCCGCGGCCGCGTGCAAGACAAGGTTTGCCAGGTGATATCCAAGCGCCGATCCCGCCCACAGCCTGTACTCCAGCCAGAACGCGCTGTGCAGGAGCGGATAGTACTGCTGGGTTGCGCCGGGCTCGAACCATATCCTCCAGAGCCCGCCCAGCGGGCGCAGGTCCGCGCGGGTCACGTGGCCGTCGTCGTCCCAGATGAAGCCGGCGTGCCATACGGACCGGTACGTGACGAGCGTCGCCACCAGCAGCACGAGGCCGACGAGCCAGTCCTTGCGGGTCGGGGCCCGGTCGGATCCGGGGCCGTCGGCACGCAAGTCGGGCGCCCCGGCGTCCGGTTCTCGGGCCTCGGGCCGCCCCCCGCCGCCCAGAGGCAGGCCCGGGGTCGTCGCCTCCGCGCCACCCGCCATTTCATCCGGCATTCGGCTCATACGGTTTCCCTCGATTACGCCCCAGCCGATTTTGGGATTCAAACGGATTCGCGTGCCCGGCCGATCCCCCTTCGGGCCAAGATGGCGCACGCCGGAGCCCCGGCCGCATTCCAGACAATGGTGCGTGCAGCGCCCATCCGGATTCGTATCGTGCATGTCTCAACAAATGGGAATCGGATGAGTCGAAGCCCCAAGAAGGAAATCGATCGCGGCGCGGCGGCCCAGGGTTCGCCCGCCGGGCCGGGGCAAGGCGCCCCATCCTGGCGCTCGCAATGGCTTCCCGGCCTGGCGCTGCTGGTGATGACGCTCATCGCATACGGGCGCGTGCGGCATGCGGGATTCATGTGGGATGACGAGATGCACGTGACGGCGAATCCGGCGATCGTCGGCCCGCTGGGATTGATGGACATCTGGACCAGCCGCGCGGCGCGATATTTCCCGCTGACGTTGACCACCTTCTGGATGGAGCACGCCCTGTGGGGGCTCAACCCGCTCCCCTACCACGCCGTCAATGTTCTCATGCACGGGGCCAGCGCGGTGCTGCTCTGGCGGGTGCTGAGGGGCCTGCGCGTCCGCGGTGCGTGGCTGGGCGCCGCGCTCTGGGCGCTCCACCCCGTGCAGGCGGAGACGGTGGCGTGGATCACCGAGCTGAAGAACACCCAGTCGTGCCTGTTCTACCTGCTGTCGGCCCTCTTCTTTGTCCGATGGCTTGCGGCGGAGGGGGGCGCAGCCCGGGACTCCCGGGCGCGGGACTACGCGCTGGCGCTCGCCAGCGCCGCGATGGCCATGGCCAGCAAGTCCTCGACCGTCGTCCTCCCCGTCGCGCTTCTCCTGTGCGCGTGGTGGATCAGCGGGCGTTGGCGGTGGCGCACATTGATAGCGCTTTTGCCGGTCTTCGCGATGTCCCTTGCCTCGGGCGTCCTGACGCTGTGGACGCAGCGCCTTGAGGGCGCAAACGATCCGGAATTGTCTCGGGCCCTCCCCGAGCGCATTGCAGCCGCCGGCAACGTGGTCTGGTTCTACCTCGGCAAGCTGATCTGGCCCAATCCCCTCATCTTCATCTACCCGCGCTGGCACGTCGACTGGACGCATGCGGCAACCTATCTTCCCTCGGCGGCGGCGTGCCTCGCGCTCCTCATCCTCTGGTGGAATCGCGAAGGGAGGCTAAGGCCAGTCTTCTTCTCCTTTGCCTACTTCCTGGCGGCGCTGCTTCCGGTGCTGGGCCTGGTTGACCAGTATTTCTGGCGCTATTCCTTTGTCGGCGACCACTTCCAATACCTCGCCAGCATGGGGCCGCTGGCCCTAGCCGCCGCCGCGATCACGACCTCTCTCGGCTTCCCGTGGAAGGGACGGCCAGTCCTGGCTCCGCTCCTTTGCGGTTTGCTCCTGTTGGTACTCGCCGCGCTGACCGCCCGGGAGTGCCCGAAATACCATGATTCGGAGACTCTGTGGCGGAGCACCATCGCGGATAACCCCGGCGCATGGATGGCCCATAACAATCTTGCCGCCGAGCTGATGCGCTCCGGCCGGATCGACGAGGCGGCGGCGCATTTTCGAAGGTCCCTGGATCTTCAGCCGGGCAACGCCGCGGCGCACGGCAACCTCGGCGACGCCCTTCTGCGCCTTGGCCGGACGGACGAGGGGCTTGCGCACTACGGCAGGGCCCTCGAGATCGATCCCGGCAACATAGCGACGCAAACCGACCTTGGCGTCGCGCTGCTGCAGCTGGGCCGGATCGAGGAGGCCATTCCCCACCTGCAAAGGGCGCTGGAAGCAAGGCCAGGCTTCGCCAGGGCGCGAAGCAATCTCGGCACCGCCTACCTGCAGGAGGGCCGCGCCGACGAGGCCGTGGCTCAGTTCAACAAGGCCCTGGCGGTTGATCCCGGCAATTTTGCGACCATCACCGACCTCGGCACCGCATATGTGCAAAAGGGGCAGATCGAGAAGGCTCAGGCGCAGTTCCAGAGGGCCCTTGAGATAAACCCGGATTTCGCCACGGCCCTGACAAACCTCGGCAATGTCCTTCAGCAGCAGGGCCGCCTGGAAGAGGCGGTTGCCCGCTACCAGAAGGCGCTCCGCGTGGACCCGGATTCGGCCGTGACCCACAACAATCTCGCCAGCGCCTTTCTGCGAATGGGACGGCTTGACGAGGCCGTCTCCCACTGTCGAAGGGCCCTGGAAATCAGGCCGGACTATCCGGAGGCGCGGCGGAATCTCGGAGCCGCCCTCGTTGAGAAGAGGCGCGCGGAGCAGGCTGGCGCCCTGCTCCGGGATGCTTCGCCCGACAGGTGACGCAGGGGGCGGCCTCGGAGGGGGCTCCTTTCCCGGTCGCACCCGCGGAGTTTCTCGGCCACCGGGAACTTGCCGCTCGCGCAGGCGCATGCACAATCCGACCCCAGCCGGCCCAATTCATCCGCCTGCGCCGCGCCGGCCCGGCCACGCCCCAATCCCATGAAACCCACCGCTCCCGTCGCCCTTCTTCTCCTCCTGTCCGGAGTCACGGCTCCGCCGCTTCGCGCTGCAGGCGGCACGCCGCCCCCCGCCCTGGAGAGGCAGGCCGACGGCATCATCCTCGCCCGCGGCGACACCTTCCTGAAGGTCCAGGTCTGCGCTGACGACATCATCCGCGTCGCGAGCGCGAAGGACCGCATGTTCTTCACCCATGCGAGCCTGATCGTAAACCCGCGCCGCGCCGCGCCCGCCGCGTGGCAGCTCGTCGCCGACGGGGAATTCGCAACCCTGCGCACGGCCAGGCTCCAGGCGCGCGTCGATCTTTCCTCGGGTGGCGTCTCCTTCCTGGACCTGGAGGGCCGCCCGATCCTTTCCGAGCAGCCTGCCACCCGCATGCTGGAGCCCTCCGAGGTGCAGGGGGCGAAGACCTTCCACCTCCGCCAGGCGTGGGCGGCCGATCCCGGCGAGGCCCTGTACGGCCTCGGCCAGAACCAGCTCGGCCTTCTCGACATAAAGGGCTATGATCTCGATCTCTGGCAGCACAACGGCACGGTCGCCGTCCCGTTCCTCGTATCGAGCCGCGGCTACGGACTGCTGTGGGACAACAACTCCTACACCCGCTTCGGCGACCTGCGCGAATTCACGCCCATACCCGCGGCCCGCCTGCTCGACGCCGACGGCCATGCGGGCGGCCTGACCGCCTCCTACTTCGCAGGCGCGGATTTCAGAAGACTCGTGGATCGGCGCGTGGAGCAGAGGATCGACATCGCCATTCCCGACGCCGTGAAGCTCCCCAACCGCGACATCAATCCCGCCCTGCCGGACGAGGGGGGCTGCAGCGTGCGCTGGGAAGGCTTCATCGTGCCGGATGCCGGCGGCGTCCATATGTTCGAGTCCTTTTCCAACTGCGGCATCCGGCTCTGGATCGACGGCCGCCTCGTCATGGACCACTGGCGCCAGGGCTGGCTGCCATGGCTTGAGATCGCGCGCGTCCCCCTCGAGGCGGGCCGGCGCCACGCCCTGAAGCTCGAATGGTCGCGCGACGAGGGCATGCCGACGGTGCGCCTGCGCTGGAAGACGCCGACGGCGGAGACCGCCACCTCGCTGTGGTCGGAGGCGGGCGACGGCACTGACTACTATTTCGCCTACGGCCCGCAGCTCGACGGCGTGATCGGCGCCTATCGGCGGCTGACCGGCGCGGCGCCGATGATGCCGGCGTGGGCCTTCGGCCTGTGGCAGTCGCGCGAGCGCTATGAGACCGCGCAGCAGAGCCTCGACGTGGTGAAGGGTTTCCGCAGCCGCGGCATCCCGTTC
This sequence comes from uncultured Opitutaceae bacterium, assembly GCA_937889545.1. Lineage (GTDB taxonomy): Bacteria > Verrucomicrobiota > Verrucomicrobiia > Opitutales > Opitutaceae > Palsa-1447. The sequence goes on along the minus strand of CALAOT010000071.1, from coordinate 62,820 downwards.
GACAACATCGTGCAGGACTGGCGCTACTGGCCGGAAGGCACCTGGGGCTCGCACGAATTCGACCCCGCGCGCTTCCCCGATCCCGACGGCTGGATCAAGGCCATCCATGAGCTGCACGCGCACCTGATGATCTCGGTCTGGGGCAAATTCGATCCCGGCACGGGGAACTTCTCCGCGATGCGCGACCGGGGCTATCTCTATGAGCGCAATCTCGCGGAGGGCACCCGCGACTGGCTGAACCAGCCCTACACGTTCTACGACGCCTTCAATCCGGGCGCCCGGAAGCTTCTCTGGGAGCAGATGGACCGGCAGCTCTTCCGGCGCGGCATCGACGCCTGGTGGATGGACGCAACCGAGCCCGACCTCCGGCCAACGCCCACGCTCGACGGCCAGCGCGACTATGCGAACCCGACGGCGCTGGGCCCGGGCTCGCGCGTCCTAAACGCCTATCCGCTGCTGAACAGCGCGGCGGTCTACGAGGGCCAGCGCTCCGCCGCGCCCGACCAGCGCGTATTCATCCTCACCCGCTCCGGATTCGCTGGGGAGCAACGCTATGCCGCGGCCGTCTGGTCGGGCGACACCTCGAGCACGTGGACCGCCATGAGGAAGCAGATCACCGCCGGCCTCGGCTTCTGCATCTCCGGCCTGCCATACTGGACGATGGACTCGGGCGGCTTCTCCGTGCCGTCGCGCTTCTCGGCCAGGGATGCAAGCCCCGCGGATGTCGCCGAGTGGCGCGAACTCAGCACGCGCTGGTTCGAGTTCGCCACGTTCGTGCCGCTGCTCAGGGCCCACGGGCAGTTCCCCTTCCGCGAGATGTGGGAGCTCGGCGGCGAGTCGAGCCCCGGCTACCAGGCCGAGCTCAAGTTTGACCGGCTGCGCTACCGCCTTATGCCGTACATCTATTCTCTCGCCGGCGCCGTGACCCGGCAGGACGGCACGATCATGCGCGCGCTCGTGATGGATTTCGCCGCAGACCCCGCGGCCCGCGACATCGGCGACCAGTACATGTTCGGCCCCGCGCTGCTCGTGAATCCGGTCACGACCTACCAGGCCCGCAGCCGCAGCGTCTACCTTCCTGGAACCGGCGTCTGGTACGATTTCTCGACCGGGGCAGTCCTTCGCGGAGGCCAGACCGTGGAGGCCGCCGCGCCCTTCGACACGATTCCGATCTATGTGAAGGCCGGGTCGATCATTCCGGCCGGGCCCGAGATCCAGTACACCGGGGAAAAGCCCGCTGATCCGGTCACCCTCTACGTGTACGCCGGCGCAGATGGGGCCTTCACGGTCTACGAGGACGACGGGCTCACCTACGGTTACGAGCGCGGGGCCTTCTCCCTCATCCCCATCCGCTGGAACGACGCCACCCGCACGCTCGTGATCGGGGCGCGGACCGGCACCTTCCCGGGCATGCTGGCGGAACGCACCTTTGACGTCGTGCTGGTGTCGGCAGCCAGGCCCGCCGGCCTCTCCCTCGTCCCCGCGGCGGTCGACCAGCGCGTCCACTACGTCGGCGACCAAGTCGAGGTGGTCCTGCACTGAGAATGCTCCCCATCCCGCCCCCCAGCCGCATGCGACCCGAAGAACCGGCGGCTCGTCAGCGGCTGGCGCGTGTTCCCAGGCGACACCCGCGCTACGTAGAAAGCGCGCCTACGCATCTGTTGACACGAAGGTCGGAACGCCCAAATAAGAAACACATGGGATTTATCCCTTTTCGAATCCTCGCCCTGGCCCTGTCGATGGGCACCTGCATGGCGGAAGGCATCCTGCTTCCAAACAACACGATAATGCGGGCGGATCGCAGTCTCGTCTCGATAAAGGCGGGGACCGTGGTCGAGGTGCTGGAGCGGGGTGACAAGACGATCTCGATACGCTACAAGGGCCAGACGGGGACCATTCCGACCAGTAGCCTAGCCGCTGCGCCCAGCCCATCCGCCGCCTCCGCACGCCCAACTCCGAAGCCCGCGGCGACGGCGGCAAAGCCTGCCTCGCCCGCGCCCCATTCGCTTGTCGCGGACCAACCCCAGAGCACCTACGGCAACATGGTGAAGAAGGCGGAAGCAGCCGTCGCAAAGCACGATGCGAATCTCGTCAATCCTGCGAACGGGGTGACGGACGATTCGCCGTCGAAGTGACGGCGCCGCGAACGCCCGGGACTTCCCGCACACCCGTCCGGTGACCTCACCTCAATGCGCCGGGATTGCCCTCTGCTCGGCGGCGCTCCTTGCGGCGCCCCTGGCGGCGCCGGCGCGTGCCGGGGAAGCGGCCGCCACGAATGCGGCCGCAGCCAGCCTCACCGACCGGCAGCGCGATTTCATGGCGTGGCGCTTCGGCATGTTCATCCATTTCAATCTCGGCACGTTTGCTGACCTCGACTGGGCGGGCGGCTACGAGGACCCGGCGCTGTTCAACCCAAGGAAGCTCGACTGCGGGCAATGGGCCGACGCGGCGAGGGAAGCAGGCATGACCTACCTGGTGCTGACGGTGAAGCACACTGAGGGCATCGCGCTCTACCATAGCGCGTGGACGACGCATGACATCACCCTGTTTAAGAACTTCAGGAACGGGAAAGGAGATATCGTGCGCGAGTTCGTGGACGCCTGCCGGTCGCGCGGGCTCAAGGTCGGGCTATATTACTGCTTCCCGGGCGACTATTCGGACGAGGCGCACAGGAACGCGCCCCCCGCGGGAATGCCGAACCTTCATGGACTGCCTCCGGAGGCCGCGGGCGACTACGCGGGTTTCATTAAGAAGCAACTGGCCGAACTGCTGACGAGCTACGGGCCGATCGACCTGCTCTGGGTCGACGGCTACGACAACAAGTACACCGGAAGGCAATGGCCCGAGATCCTGGCTTACATCAGGTCGCTTCAGCCGCATTGCGTCGTCCTGGGCAACAACGCGCAGGATCTGCGCGACTCAGACGTGCTGAGCAACGAGTTCCCGTGGAAGGGGGGGCTTCCGCCCGAGGGCAATGCGCTGCCTGCGGAGGTTTGCGACACCATCCAGACCGGCGCCCGGTGGTTCTGGCGCGAGGTGAAGCAGCCGTCCGACCTCCAGCCGGCGGAGGCGGTCGTCGCGAGGCTCCGTACCTGCAACGAACGGAATGCGAATTACCTGCTGGATGTTCCGCCTGATCGCGACGGCCTGATCTCAGGACCCCATCTGCAGCGGCTGCGCGAAATCGGCGCCTTGCTGCGGTCCGCCGGCACGGCACACGGGCAGCCCCTCAAGTGAGGAATCCCCCGGGGCCTGGGTGTGGCTTCCCGATGATCGCCGCCAAGGTCCCGTCGCCCGGCGGTGACAACGCCTGCGGTTCTCAATCATCCCGAGCAGGTTAGGCTCCCCGAGCCTTGGCCGGTTCGCGCATCGGCCCGAGCCGGACCACCGCCGCACCGCAGGCGGTTGCGCCCGACTGGCGCCCGGGCCCGCAACCTTTGACGCTCCCAAGCCGTCAGTACTTTCGTGTCCCGAAAGTTGTCATTTTCGACGGATCAAATCACTTGAATCAGGTATCCAAGCCTTGTCATTCCCCATGAAAACACGCATCTACCCCGCGCTTGGCCTCGCCGTCCTTTGCGCCGCCATCCTCGGCACGCAAGCGGCAGCCGGCGTTTTTTCCAATAGTTTCAGGATGCTGGTGGTTGCCGAACAGGCAAAGGCCGCCCCGGCTCCGCAAGACAACCCGGTATCCTTTGTTGCATTTGACGGAGGGTACATCGAAGCGGGAGATCCTATCGCCGGCGAGACGCCGCCCACCGCCGATCAGGTCGCCCAGAGTTTGCATGCGGCCCTTGGCGACCATGGCTTCCGGGGGGCCCAGACGATGACGCCCTCGGTCGTGCTCACCTACCATTGGGGCATCCTGCGAATCGACCATACCCAACTCAGGGTTCCCTATGGGATAAAGACCAACCTCAGGGCGCGAATCGAGCTGGTCAGCACCGACCAGCTGGGCGCGGAGGTTGAGAACCACATCATCGGACGCGAGAAGGGCAGCGGGATGAACGAGGACGTTTCCACGCCCAGAATACTAGCGGGGCCGCTGGAAACCGTCATGCAGGACTCGCGCCAGCCGCGCATTTTCGTGGTCGTCTCGGCCTATGAATACCAAGGGCTCGTCCACCGCGAGGCGAAGCTTCTGTGGAGGACCAAGCTGAGCACCATGGAGACTAGCGGGGACCCGCAGGAGGTCATTCCGGCCCTAATCGCAGGAGGTGGCCTGTATTTTGGAAAGAACTTCACCAATATGCAGGACATCGAGGGCTCCCTTGGGAAGCCGGCCCAGCCCGCCGCGGAAGCCGCCTATGCCCGGCCCCTTCCGGAGTCCTACCAGCTGGACAAGCAGTTCATCTCCAATCTCTTGAAACAGGAGCACCGGAGGATCTCGGGGATCGTGGACGACGACCGCAGCTGAGTCCGGAGGTGCTTGTTCAGGCTGGGCGCGAGCCGGCGCCGGCGTCCCAGGGTCGCGCCTCGACTCGCGGCCGGGATTTGACACAAGCAGGGAACCACCTGTGAAGAAACTCCTCGTCCTCGCACTCCTTCTTTCCGGCGGGAGCCTTCCCGCGCAGCAGATCGTGGTCTTCGGAGAGAAGGACTTCTTCGCCCTCGATTCCAATGCGGTCTCCCCCGCCCCGACGGATCCGGACCGGGCCTCGTTCCTGGAAAGCTGCAGGGCGGCCCTTGCCCGCAATGCGCCGTTTGAGAAGGCCATGGATCTGGTGAACCCTCCAGCTTGGGGAAAGGCGGTCAGCGCCGGCACCCATGGCAGGATATTGTTCCATCCTTCGTTCCCGCGCGGATTCGCCTGCCACCTGACCCTCGAGGATCTGCTGCCCGATCACGGCTACATCCTCACCCTCAACGGCAACCCAGCGAGGGCGGGCAACAGCCTGCTGCTCACGCCGGTGCCAAACAACGAGCAGGAGAGGTACTACGACTTTCTCATCGTCAAGACCGACTCCCATGGCCGCTACGACGCGGGCCTGGGTGTCTACCTCAAGCCGGGCGCGTACGACGTGCGGTGCTACGTCAAGGACACCGCCGACTTCAAGATCGTGCTCTACCGCGATTTTTTCAAATTCACGGTGGGATAGGGCGGGCCGAGGCGCCTGTGCTCATCGCGCCTGCTCCTGCCTCGGCGAAACGACAGAAAGCAGGACGGGCAGCAGGATCAGCACGAGAGGCATTTGAAGCAAAAGACCCGAGATGATGGCGATCGCAAGGGGCTGCTGCATCGCGGAACCCGCACCGAGCCCGAGCGCCAGGGGCATGAGCGCCAGAATAGCGGCAAACACCGTCATTGCGATAGGCCGCATTCGGTTCATTCCCGCCTCGATAAGCGCCTTGCGCGGATCGGGGGTTGCGGGGATCGATACGAGCTCGGACACGTAGAAGATGGCGACCTCTGTCGCGATGCCGACGATCATGGTCATTCCCATCATTGATGAGATATTGAGCTCCGTATGGGTGACCCAGAGTCCGATCGTCACTCCAGACAGCGCCAGAAGCGTGGTGGCAATCATGGCTGCGGCCGTCCGGAGGCTCTCGTATAGAAAGAGCAGGAGCAGGAAGACGAGCGCGACTGCGGCGCCGAACACCTCCATCAACCCCGCGAAAGCGTCCTGCTGCTCGGCATACGTCCCCCCCAGCACGGCGTAGACACCGGTGGGCACGACGCCGGGTTTCGCAAGGGCAACTTGGACGTCGCGGATGGTCGAGCCCAGGTCCCTGCCGCTTATACGGCCCGTGACGGCGATCGTTCGTTTTAGGTCGTCGCGGTCTATTTGCGGCTGCCCGATCACCGTCGAAACTGTGGCGACGCGGCGCAGCGGAAAGAAATGGCCGTCGGGCGCGCGCACGCGAAGGTTGGCCACGTCGGCATCCGTGCGGCGGAACCTGGCTGGGATCCACGTGCGGATCCCAATCAACTTGGGATCGCTCTCGATCTTGGATGTCGCCACCGAGCCCTCGAGCAGCGAATCGACCGCATCGGTCACTGAACTTGGATCCATTCCCTCAAGGGCTGCCTTGTGAGGGTCGACCACGATGGTCAGAGCGTCGCCCGCGAGCACGATTCCGGGCAGAACGTCGACGACTCCGGCTACGCTTCCGAGGGCCTCAACCACCCTCGTTGACGCAGCCTTCAATCGGGAACCGTCGTCGGAATACAGCTTTATCTCGATGGGCTGCGGCACGGCCGTTAGGTCGCCGATAAGATCCTCCATGAGCTGGGCGATCTCGATGTCGAGGCCAGGCACGTTCTTCTGAACGCGGCCGCGGACCTCGTCGATAACCTCATTGATCGGCCGGCGAGGCCGCGGCTTAAGGCGGATAAAGAAATCACCTTCATTGGCCTCGGTCACGCCACCGCCGAGCTGCAGCCCGGTGCGCCGGGAGTAGGTTTGCACGTCCGGCGTGCTTTGCAGGATCGCCTCAACCTGCCGGAGAAGCCGGTCTGTCTCGGTGAGCGATGTGCCCGGGTCCGCAAAATAATCCAGAACAAAGCCGCCCTCGTCCATCGCAGGCATGAATCCCGAACCAACATTTCGGTAACCGATCCAGGCAATAGTGAGCAGCGGGACCAGTCCCAAGAGTGCAAGCCAAGGCCTTGCGAGCAGATGATTAAGAAGGCTCGAGTAACCAAGGTGGACGCGCTCGGTGAACCGACCGCCCTCCTTCTGATTCGCGTCCTTTTCGTCGAGCAGGTGGTCCGCCATGATTGGCACGGCGAGCCATGCAACAGCGAACGAAATCACTAGGCTCGCGGCCATCGTCATCGACAGCGCCTTGAAGAATGCCCCGGTCACTCCCGAAAGGAACGCCAGGGGCGCAAAGATGATGATGGTTGAAAGCGAGGAAGCCACCAGAGGGCGCGTGAATTCTGCCGCGGCGGACCAGACCAGGCCTTGATGGCTGCCGGAGTGGCCGCGCAGGCGCCGAATCACGTGCTCAACCATCACGATCGCGTCGTCGATGATCAACCCGACGGCCGCGGCCATCCCCCCGAGCGTCATGATGTTGAAGCTGCTGTGGATCAGCTTGAGAAGGAGCACGGTTGCCGCGAGCACGGCGGGCACGCAAATGACCGCAATTAACGTCACCTTCCCGTTGCGCAGGAAAAGCATAAGCACGCCGCCCGCAAGGCATATGCCCACCAGGACGGCGTCCCGGACGCTGCTCGCCGCGCCGAGGATCAGCTGGCTCTGGTCGTACCAGTTGGCAATCTTCAGGCCGGACGGAAGATGGGGGGCGTATAGCCGCATCTTTTCGCGAACGTCACGGGCGATTTGCACGGTGTTGCCGTCCGGTTGCTGGTAGACCAGCACGATCACCGCGTCGCGCCCGTCGGCGGTGACGCGTGTCCACTGGGGAGCGGTGCCGAGTTCGACCGTGGCAATGTCGGCCACCCGCACGATTCCGGTCGTGCCTTTTTGAACGACGATCTCACCGATGTCATCGGTGCCGGCGAGGCGGTTGTCGACCACCGCCAGATAGAGCTTGTCGCGGTCCTCCAAGCGGCCCACCGCACTGATCGTGTTGGCGGCCGAAAGGGCCCTGCTCACGTCCGACAGCACGAGGCCGTGCGCCTCGAGGCGGGCCGGATCGATCAACACGCGGTACTCGGCTACAAGCCCCCCCTGTACGTCTATCTTTGCGACCCCCGGGACCGTCGACAGGATCGGACGGAGTTGATAGTACGCCGTGTCACGCAGGCGCACAGGCGAAAGACTGTCCGACGTAAGGCTGTACCCCAGGCAGGGAAACACGGTCGGATCCATGCGGCGGACCTCAAAGGTTGTTCCTGGGGGAAAAGAGCCAAGGACCCGGTTTACCGCCGACTCGACCTGGAGCATCGCCGAAACCATGTCGGCTCCCCAGTCAAAGTTGACCGACACATCACAGCTTCCGCGGCTGGTCTTCGATCGAATGCTTCTGAGCCCCGGCACCGACCGGATCGCTTCCTCCACGGGGACGGTCACGTCGATCGCCATCCGTTCCGCAGGCCGGTCTCCCGCGTCGATATTGATCACGATACGGGGAAAATCGGCGTGGGGGAAGAGCGCGACCGGCAGTGTGAAGGCCGCCGCAAAGCCTCCCAGCACCAGAAGGGCGAGAAGGGACAAGATCGCCGTCCGGTGGGCCTGCATCCACACGGTGAGATTCACGGCGTTTTCCCCGGATTGGGTCTCGTGTCACCTGCCTTGGCGCCGTCGGGCTTGGATTCGTTCGAGGAGACATGGACGTCCATCCCGTCCTCAAGCTCGTAGTTGCCAACTATGACCGCCATGTCGCCCGCGCGAAGGTCCCCGGCGATCACCTCAACGGCGTCGTCCGCGGCAATCCCCATCTGGACGGCATGCCTGGCGGCCTTGTTGTCCTTGACCGTGTAAAGCACTTGCTGGTCGCCATCGGGCAGGATCGCGGCCCGAGGGGCAACCAAGGTCGTCTTCTCCTGTGTGTGGACGGCTCCCCGCACATGCTCCCCGGCAAACCATGTGCTCTCGGCGAAGAGCGTCACCCGCACGTCGACCGCACCTGTCACAGGGTCGACGCTCGCGCCCACCAGCCGGACGATCCCGCGGGCACTCTCGGCCTCAGGGCGGTCGGCAGGCGTTACCGCCACTGTCTGTCCCGTGCGGACATTTCGGGCGTCAGCCGCTTCGACCGCGAGGTGGGCTTCGAGCTGCCCTCTCCCAGCAATCGTCACAATCGGGGTTCCGGCGGGGACGACGGCTCCGGGCTGCAGGTCGAGCTTGGTCACGATTCCGGCGACAGGAGCAACCAACCGGCCGTCACCGGCCTGGCCGCGTTCCTCGAGACTTGCGAGTCTGAGCCTGGCGTCTTCCGCCGCTTGCTCAGCTGCCAGCAGGTCCTGGCCTGTCGCGAGTTTTAGCTCGAAGCGTTGGCGGGCGGCCGCGAGGCCCTGCTCGGCCAGCTTGGCTGCGCCGCGGGCTGAATTCACGGCGAGCTTGGCGTCGGGAGTCGCATCAACCTCCATGATGGCATCGCCGGCGGCGACCGTCGCGCCAGGAGAGACCGCAATGTTCTTCACGATCGCCTCGTAGGCGAGCGCCATCGTGCGCGCTCCGGACGGCGTCGGCTCAACTACCCCAAATGCGGGCACCGACTCGACAATCTTCTGGATCCGAAGCGGGGCAACCTGCACCTGGGCCACGGGCTTCCCATCCTCGGCGGCGCCGTCGGGATGCGGCCTGAGCCAGACCCAAGCGCCCGCGGCGAACGCCGCGAGCAGCAAGATAACGACGATTTTTTTCATAGGGAGCCCGGGGAAGGATTGCGCTCGATCGATGGGCGGCCCGTGGCGATCTCCAGGGCCACCCTCAGTTCAATCACCTGCTGCAGGAGAAGGCATTGCTCCATTTGTCGGGTCGCAAGCGCCGCCCGTGCGTCGCGGTAGGCGAGCTCGTCCGCGTTATGGCTTGCCAGGGCCGTTTTGTAGGAAGAAACGAGCCCAGCAAGCTCTGGCAGCGAAGCCTCCGCCGTCGCCAGCTGCGCGCGCGCGATCCCGAGGTTGGCGAGGACCTGTACCACCTGGGAGCGCGCCTCGGCAACGCGCGCAACGTACTCGTCAAAGAGCTGCAGGCGGGTCGCCTGGCCAATGGCAATCTGGCCCTGGTTGCGGTCGAGAATTGGCAGATCCACGGTCACGCCGATGCCCCGCGTGTAGACGGGGGTCGTGTCATTGGCCTTGTTTACACTCAGGCCTATCTTCGGGAACTGTGCGATGACCGCGGCGCGCAGGGACGCCTCTGCGCTTTCGTAGCCGCATCGCAGGGCGATCAGGTCGAGCCTGCGCTCCTCGAGACCCTGAAGGAGGTCATCGGCAGTCGGGGCTGGTCCCTCCGCCCAGAATGAATCCGGCGCCGCGTACTTCAGGGGTACCTTGTCGGGGGCTGCCATGCCCAAGCCGAGGTTCAGGGTGGCCCGCTCTGAGGTTAACTGCCTTTCCAGGTCGAAGCGCGCGTTCTGAGCCTGTGACCATACCTCGGCGGCCGTTGTCAGGTCCGCCGTCGTCTTCAGCCCAAGCGCGACGGCTTTCTTGGTCAGCGCGAGCGTATCTGCCAGGCTCTCCTCGATGGATCGCGCAAGAGGAAGGCGGCGTTCGATAGACAGGATGCGAAATGCGCGCAATCGTGCATCTTGGGCCGTCTGCCACTCTTCCCACGCAACTGACAAGTCGACGGCCTTTGCGCCGGCCCTTGCTGAGGCGACCTGGTCGTGACGGGTCAGTAACGACGCAACCTCCCAGCTCAATCCCAGATTCCTGCCTGCCACGACGGCCGGATTGTAGGCTCCATGCGGCCGGTCAACCGAGTAGCCAAGCTGGGGATTTGGAAGGACTCCGGCCTGCACGACCTGGGCCTCGGCAACGCCCCTCTGGTCGCGAAGGGCGCGCAGCTCCGGGCTGACAATGACTACCATTGCGGCAATCTCGTTGGGCGTGTAACCCCCGCGCCCGTCGATCACGATCGGGGCCAGTAGCGGATGCCTGATCTGCGCGGCGGCCACTCTCACCGAATCCATGGCTGGGGGAACAAGAGCGCGATCGACAGACGCGTGATCGAGTGGCTTCGAGCGGTACGTCGAGCAGCCGGAGCCAATGAGCACAAAGGCTGAAGCGACAAGCAGGATTGGGGCCTGTCCTTTCATGCTCGTGCTACCAGGGGCAAATCTCATGAAACCCAGATTCTGGAACCGTCGATACTGGGCCAACGATCTTGGCAACGGCTACTTTGGCTGCGCCTTGCCGACCATGCGGACCCGGCCGGCCGAATCAAAGCCGACGTTGCTCTCCGCCTCGAGGATGACCTCGTCACCCGAGAACCGCATGTCAAGGGTCGTGGAAAAAGGCGTCCGGTAGTGCCAAAGCACGGCGGTGTAGGTGTCCTCGCTGGTCCATGCCCCGCTTACGGCGACAGGAGCCGGGCCTTCCGGACCCATCGAAAGCAACCCCTTTACCCATGTGCCTCGCCCGCACACGATCCGTTCATCCTTTCCCTCGTTCCTGACCACGATCGCCACATCGGCCCCCTCCCGCGGCGCCTCGAATTGAATGGATTCGATCTGCTGCGGGTTCTCGGGCAAGACATAGCGCCTCCCCGCGATCCTTTCCGCCATAGGTGACCCCGGCTGCCCGGCTTGGGTGGCCAGGCTCAGGCTCGCGAGCTTTTCCATAAGCCGGCGATCGGACTCGGGATTCGCCGGAAGCGCCGTCTCCTCGAAAGCCGGAAGAATCCGGTCCCATACAACGTTCAGCACTGACTGCAGGTCCTTGGTGCCTGCCGTGATGGCAATGACCGCGTCGAATTCGGGCATGACAACGCAGTATTGCCCGAAGGCTCCGTCCCCCCGGTAGAATCCGTGCCTGCAGCGCCAGAACTGGTAGCCATATCCCTGGTCCCAATCGCTGCTGGGATCGCTGCCGTTCGAAGTCTGGAGGGAAGTCGCCGCGTCCACCCATCCGGCGGGTATGAGCTGCCGGCCGCGCCACTGGCCTCTCTGCAGGTAAAGCTGCCCGAAGCGCGCGATGTCCTCGGTGCGGATGCTAAGGCCAAAGCCGCCGAGCGATATCCCCTGGGCGCTGGCATCCCATGTCGGGCCGGAGATGCCAAGCGGCTCGAAGAGGCGCGGCCGGAGGTAATCCAGCACCGTCTGCCCCGTGACTTTCTGGACGATCGCCGACAGCATGTACGTGGCGGCCGTGTTGTAGACAAAATGTGAGCCGGGCTTGTCCGGCACCGGGATCTCCAGGAAGACCCTGACGAGATCCATCTTCGACTGGAACGGGAACCCCTTGAGGTCCTCGTCGCGCTGGCCCGTGCACATCCTCAGCAGGTCGCACACCCTCATCGAGCCGAGGTTCTTGCTCGGGTTGGCGGGCGCCTCGTCGGGGAAGAACTTGAGCACGGTGTCCTCGAGGCTGAGCTTGCCGTCGGCCACCGCCAGGCCGACCGCGGCCGACGTGAAGCTCTTGCTGAGCGAGAAGAGCGCATGCGGCTCGTCGGCCGCGTAGGGCGACCACCAGCCCTCGGCCACGATGTGGCCGTGCCGGACCAGCATGAAGCTGTGCAGCGCGTCGATCCTCTGCTCGGCCGCCTGCACAAAGCCAAGGAGGGCCGCGGACGAGACCCCCTGTTCCTCAGGGGTGCTGCGCGGCAACTTCAGGGACGGGTCCTCGGCGGCGCCTGCAACGGCGACGCCCGACGCGAGGATAGACAGGGCAACGAGGGTTCGGACGGAGCTCATGGGAAAAAGCCGGCTGGCCGCGAACGCCGCGGCCGCAGCAGATCTGTTATAGATGGACCGAACCGCGCGGGAACTCAAGAGGCGAGCGGACAACGGGTATCATCCGCCCCGCCCCCGCGGGCTATGCCATCGGGGCCCCAAGGGGCTGACCCTATTGCCGGCCCGCCGAAGCCACCGCCTTGTCCAGCCTCCGTGAGAGCGCCTGGCCGTCGTAAATCGGGGACGAGCAGGCGCCGTTTGCGCAAAGGTACGCCGCCGGCCGGTCGAGGTCCGGGAAGATGGATTCTCCGCGCGGAGGCGGCCCCTCGCGCCGGTCCCACAACTCAACCAGCCTGTACCCGGTGGGCGCCCGGCGCGCGGCCGCAAACAGCGCCCGGGCTGCCGGATCGTCCCTGTGGCCGACAACGGTCACGTGCAGCGGTTCGGTGCGGATCTCATCGCCCGCAAGCAGGAGCCCTCCGACGTATGGGCCGCGCCGGCCCACCATTTCCGGGGAAAGCGCCCACCGCAGCGAAGACTCCGCCAATGCCCGGTCCTCCGGCCGGGCGGTCGCGTGTCCGAGGAGATTGCCAAACCGGGCAAGGCATATCGACTCGTCAAACTCAGGCTGCGACGCCGGAAACGAGGGGGATGTCGTGTCGGACGTCGCGAATCCCGGCTCGGCGCCCCGGGCGAAGTGCCCCCTGATGAAGTCGGCGGCCCCTTCTGCCCGCGCGAGCCACGCGGCGTCGCCCGTGGCCTGGTGCAAAGCGAAGAATGCCGAGCCCATTGCAAGGGTGTCGCCGAGAAACGGTCCGGCGGCGTCGGTTTCGTCGTGCCGAAACCCGCCGCCAGGCAGCGCCCTGTGCGCAATAACCCAATCCGCCGCCCGCGCCGCCTCGTTGAGCGGCGCGACGTCCCCCGCCGCGCCCGAAAGGGCGCAGAGCGCCGCGATCGCCCATCCGTTTTCCCGCGAATACACGTGGGTGTCGATGCGCGGGACGCCGCGGGCCCGGCGCTCGCGGCCGTCGAGCTGAAAATAGTCGCCGCCGTGCCGGCCCGGCACAAGGTCGGCGTCCTGGCTCGTGTAGAACGCGCCACCGGCGCTTAGCAGGAAGCCCTCCAGGTAGCGCCGTATCTCGCCCGCCGCCTCCTGGTATCCCCAATCGGGCCACTGTTCCGAGGCCAGGGCATAGATGCGCAGGTTGTCGGACTGGACCGCCATGATCTTCTCAAAATGAGGATGAACCCAGTCGCCCGCAGCCGAGTACTGATAGACGCCGCCCCATGCGGGGTCGAAAAGCTGGCGCTGCAGCCGGAGCATGTCGCGCGCAATGGCCCCGGCCTCCGAGTCGCCGCGGGCCGCGGCGCGCAGGCAAAACTCGACGTTGTCCGCATCCAGGAACTTGTGTTCGCCGCTCCATCCCCCGCCCGCCCTGTCGTATCCCGAAAGCAGCCTTTTCCTCACCTGCTCCGCGACGGCGTCATCCGGACGGGCATCCGGCGGGTACTGCGGCCTCGCCGCAGGCGCAACCGAGGGCCCGGGCGACGGATCGTCTATGATGGCCTGGAGCATGGAGGCCATTTCAGCTGGGGTAAGGTAGCCGCGGCGGCGGGCGATTTCGCTTCCATCCGCGGCAAAGACGACGGTCGCCGGCCATCCATAGTCCTCGTAGCGGTTCGCCAGGTCCGGGCGGGAATCCTGGTCAACCCTGACGGCGACATAGCGCGCGCCGACCAAGGCGATCACCATAGGGTCCCGATAGGTGGTCTCGTCCATGACGTGGCACCAATGGCACCACACGGCCTCGAGGTCCATGATGACGAACTTGTGCTCCCGCTTTGCGGTCGCGAAGGCCGCGTCCGACCAGGGCTGCCATGCGATTGCATCGGCAGCCCCTGTGCTCGCGGCGGCGGCGAAGACCAAGGAGGCGATCAGCAGGCGGCTCATCCATTCCCATTACGAGCCGGCTCCCGGGGCGAATGCAACCTTGCGGGCGCGGCCTTACCTTTTCCCCGCGACCGCGGAATCCAGGGCGGCGTTGATCGCCGGGTCCCCCGGATCCAGCCGATGCGCGGTCCGGTATTGCTCGATCGCCTCGTCGCGGCGGCCCTCGCCGGAGAGCACGTTTCCCAGGGCGAAATGGGCCATCGCGTAGTCGGGGAAATCGCGCACCAGGGCCTCAAGGACCGCACTGGCCTCCGGGGACCTCGCCTGGGTGACGAGCGTCAGGCCCGAACCCAGCCGCAGGAGGGGATTGCCCGGCGAGAGCAGCCGGGCGGTTTGAAACTCGCGCTCGGCACCCGGGAGGTCGCCGTACGTCAGGCTGGTGAGGCCGGAATAGACGCGGTCCGAGGCGCAGCGCTCGATCCCGTAGAGCACCGGAAATGCCGAGGAAAACACCAGTGCGGGGATCCACACGCAGCGGGCGATGATGCGAAGCCTGCCAGTCAGCGCGCCTTCGATGGCCATGATGCCCACCGATGCAAGGAGGGCCATCTCGGGCACGAACTCGAATTGGTACCTCGAGCATGCCCCAATGAAAAAGGACAGCACGGCGAGCGAGCTCAACGCGACCCACGCTGCGGAAGCCGCGATGAGGGAGAGGCTCCGGTCGGCGCGCCTGATGCGGATGAACGCCGGCACGGCGAGCGCCGCCCAGAGGATCGGGACGTTCACGAGCGCTCCTGCGATGTGCTCCGTTCCGGCGTGATTCGGGGGCAGGACCCCGCTCGCGGCTTCATGGGTGAATGGAAACACCGACGACCAATTGACCGGCTGGAGGAGATAGAAACGGAGATTGGTCCAGACGTAGCTCGCGCTGAAGGCATGGATCCTGGCGACATAGTGGCCCGAGATCTGGTAGCGCATTCCAAAGTTGAACGGGTTGCCGAAGCGCTCGGCGTTGTACAGGCCGACTCCCGCGCAGCAGAGGACCAGCGGAACCGCCGCCGCCGCCCACGCCCACCCGCTCTTCCGGGTCTCCCTCGACAGGAACGGCAGCAGGAGCACCGCCGCGCCCGGAAGGGCGATCGGCCGCGCCGCAAACGCGGCGCCGAACGCCGCGCTCGCCAGCGCCATCCACTTCGCCGGATGGCCGGGGCTCACATAGGCCTCCCAGAGGCACCTGAGCGCGATCGACGCCGAGAAATAGCTGAAGGCGATCGGGATTTCCCACATGTCGCCGCGGGCAACAAGAAGGGGAGCGTAGGAGGCCAGCCCCAGGACCAGCGTCAAGACGGCCGTGATCCACTGCGGCGAGCCGGGGAACACCCTCCGCCTGATCGCATGGACCAGCGAGAGATTGGCCAGCAGACCGGCGGAGCAGAGGAAGGCCACGGCGGCCCAGTGCGGAAGCCAGCCGCCCGTCACGAGATGCCACGGGATGAAGACCACCAGAGCGGGCGCGACCCCGAAATATAGGTACAGCCTACCGCGGAAGTAGCTGAAGTCGTGCAGGTGGTACCTGGGATCCAGCCTTGCGGTCCGGTTGATGGCCGGGTCGTACGGGTCGGCGAGGCCGGCCAGGACCGGCGGCACCTCCTTGTCGAGGTAGAGGTGCCCGGACATGAGGCCGCGGGCGAGCAGGTTGTATGCGGCGTCCCTGGGATACGGGTTGCCGCGGTCCGTGACTCCCATTCCACCAAGGAAAAGGTAGGTCGCAAAAACGGCGATGAAGGCTGCGGAAGCTAGCCGGAATTCCATTCTTTGGGCCTGCATTTGGCCTCGTCTCTGGCTGAGCGCAATCCCGCCGCCACGCAATTGTTTACTGCCGGGGTGCGACGCCGCGGGCGCCGGATCACCTCTTCCCCGCGAGCGCGGCATCCAGACCGGCCTTGATCGTCGCGTCGTCCGGATCGAGCCGGTAGGCGCTCCGGAACTGCGCGATCGCCTCGTCCCTTCGGCCCTCGCCGGCGAGCACGTTTCCCAGGGCAAAATGGGCCTTCGCGTAATCGGGGAAATCCCGCACCAACGCCTCGAGGGCGGCCTGGGCCTCGGGGTATCTGCGCTCGGTCACGAGCAGCAAGGCGGAACCGAGCTTCGAGAGCGGATTCCGGGGCGAGAGGAACCGGGCGGTCTCAAGCTCGCGCTGGGCACCGGAGACGTCGCCGTACGCCAGGCAGGCGATGCCGGAATAGTTGTGGTCCATGGCGCAGCGCTCGATTCCGTAGAGCACCGGAAACGCCGAGGATATGACCAGCGCGGGTATCCACGCGCACCGCGCGATCGCGCGAAACCGTCCGGTCCCGGCGCCCTCGATCTCGATGACGCCCACCGCCGCGAGGAGCGCCAGCTCCGGCACGAACTCGAACTGGTACCTCGAGCATGCGCCAAAGAAGAAGGACAGCGTGGCGAGGGAGCTCAATGCGACCCATGCCGCCGAAGCGGCGAAAAGGAGGATCCTCTGCCCCCGATGCCTGAGCCAGACGAAGGCCGGCACGGCGGCGGCGGCCCAGAGGATCGGGGCGTTGAGGAGCGCGCCCGAGATATGCTCCACGCCCCCGTGGTTCAGCGGCAGGTGCGCGCGCAGGGGACCCAACAGGGGCTCGTGGGTGAACGGGAAGACCGACGACCACCGGACCTCCTGAAAAAGATAGAAGCCGAGATTCGTCCAGACGTACCTGGGGCTGAAGGCGTGCAGCCTGGCGACGTACACTCCTGCCATCTGGTAGCTCATCCCGAAATCGAACGGATCGCCGAAGCGGAGGGCGTTGTACAGGCCGACGCCCGCTCCGCAAAGCGCCAGCGGAGCCGCCGAGGCGACCCAGGCCCAGGCGCTCCTTCGGGTCTCCCGCGAGAAGAACGGGATCAGGAGAATGGCAGCATTCGGCAGGGCGGTCGGCCGCGCCGCGAACGCGGCGCCGACCGCTGCGCTCGCGAACGCGATCCATTTCGCCGAACGCCCCGGGTTGCCGAACGCCTCCCAGAGGCACCTGAGCGCGACCGAGATGGACAGATAGCTGAACGCGATCGGGATCTCCCACATGTCGGCGCGGGCGACCAGCAGCGGCGCGTAGGAGCCCAGCCCCAGGATCAGCGTGCAGATCGCCATGAGCCACGGCGGCCCTCCGGGAGTGATCCTGATTCTGACCGCGTTGACGAGGGACAGGTTGACCAGCAGGCCGGCGGAGCAAAGAAAGACGACGGCCGCCCAGTGCGCGAGCCAGCCGCCCGTCACGAGGTGCCACGGGACGAAGAGGAAAAGGGCCGGCGGGACCCCGAAATAGAGGTACAGCTTTCCGCGGTAGTAGCTGAAATCGTGCAGGCGATACCTGGGGTCGTCCCGGACGGCCCTGTTGGCACTGGGGTCGTACGGATCCTTGAGCTGCTCCAGGACCGGAGGCACCTCCTTGTCGATGTAGAGGTGCCCGGACAGGAGGCCTCGCGCGAGCAGGTTGAATGCGGCGTCCCTGGGATGCGGGTTGCCGCGGTCGGTGACCCCGATTCCGCCCAGGAACAGGTAGGTCGCGAATACGGCGATGAAGGCGGCTGAGGCGAGCCGGAATTCCATTCCTAACACAGCGTCCTAAAAAAATGCGCATGGCAAGCCAGCGGGATCGAAACGGGCACCAGACGCGGGCTCACCCCGCGGCGCCGTTCGCCGCGGCGCGGATCACGCCTTTGGGGTTGCGCAGGCGCGCACACGCACGGCCAGCTGGTCCCGTCCCGCCTCGGGCGCATGAATCTTCTTCAGCCCGCAACGGCCGGCCGGGGGATTGAAGCACCATTGCCCGCATGGCGATCAGGCCCCCGGATCCCGCCTGGATCTGCGGGGCACCCTCATTGGTCCGCACAGTCGTCGAGCGGGGCGGCCAGCAGCGCCGCGACCTCATCGTCCGTCACCTGGGTGAAGTCGGAGTACCATTGGCCCACGCTTTGAAAGTACTCCGGCTGCAGGACGGCCACGAATTCGTCCGCGGCATCGCCAAGATCGCGTCCGGCCGTGTCGGCGGCCACCGGCGCGGCCACGACGATGCGGCCGGCCTCCCCCTCGCGCAGGGCGAGCGCGGCGGCGCGCATGGTGGCGCCGGTCGCGATGCCGTCGTCCACGAGGATGATGGTGCGCCCCTTGACGCGAAGCTCCGGCCTGCCGGAACGGTATTGGCGCTCCCGGCGCTCGAGCTCGAGCTGCTCCCTAGCCCTGACGGCCGCGATGGCCGCGTCCGGCAGATGCAGCGCCGCGACGATCTGCTCGTTCATGGCGCATACGCCGCCCGAGGCAATGGCGCCCATGGCCAGCTCCTCCTGGCCCGGCACCCCGAGCTTGCGCACGATGAACACATCCAGGGGGAGCCGTAGCCGCCGCGCCACCGAATGGCCCACGGGAACCCCGCCACGGGGCAGGCCGAGCACCAGCCCGCCGGGGTGCCCGGCGTACTTCTTCAGCTTTCCGGCGAGCATTTCACCGGCCTCGGCCCGATTGCGGAACTGGAGCATCATGGGCGTTATCCTTTATGGGAGACCGCATCGGCTGGAATGCGGGGCGCCTTTCCGCGCCTCCCGGGCTTTGTCTTCGCCGTCCGCCGCCGGGAAGGCTCAGCTCGGTTTCCTTCGCAGGGCCGCGGTGGCAGAAGAGATTTGGGCCGCTGCAATCCGGGTGGCCAGGGTTTGGATAGGGACGGCCTGCCCAGCCCGGCATCCTCCGGTAGGAGGGGATCGGCCCGGGAAATGGCGTCGAGGCTGGCGGACAATTCCGTTGTGCGCCCGCGCCAGCTGCGGACCTGGGCCACATATTTGCTCCGCAACGATTTCCGGATTGGTCCAAACCCGCTCATCACGCGCTTTCCCTTCGTTGTGACCCCCCGGAGACGCTCGATGAGAAGATCGAGGTCATGGATCTCTCCCATGAGATCCAGATGGGAGCGAATCAGCCGGATTTCCGCGGGCTTGAGCACCGACAGTCCCGCTGGAAGCGATTCAGCCAGATAGCGAAGCTTTCTGAGGGCGATGCGAAGGCGATGAATCCCTTCGGAATCACGGGGCGGGCTCCGGCGGAAGTCCGCCAAGCGAACCGAGGCACTCCTCAAGGCCAGATTCATTGTTGCCCGATATCGCGGGATCCCGTTCCGGGCGCGCAGGCCGGCCGCAATGGTTTTTTCGACAGCCTGGAGGCGGCGAAGAAGCTTGCCACCGCCTTTGAGCTTCCCCTTCGCCAATCGCCGCAAACTAAGCTCGTTCATCTCCAGATGCCGGTAAACAGGCGCAAGCTCCGGATGTTCCGGCAGCAGTCCCCTCACCTGGAGCACCTGCACCTGTGCGTCCCGCAACAGGGCGGAGGCATTCAGCTGCCTTTTCAGCCTGCGCCGCACCTTGCGGAAAGTCCGGCCGGGAATGAACGGATTCAGCAACTCAAGCTGGGCGATCAACCGGCGTGTCGCGATCCGCAAGTCATGCACCGATTTTTCCGAGAAACGCCTCCGGCAGCGCCGCAGCGCCTTCTCGTGGCGGCGCACGCACCTGGCGTAGATGCGGAAGGTCGCGTCCCGGACGGATGGCGGCGCCGCTCCGGGCTCAGGGCCCCGTTTGGTGTTTCGTCGCATGACGGTCAGTGTCTTGGGCTCCCATGATGGCGGTCGTGGTGCGTTCAGCCACGCCCGCCATTCGAGGGGGAAAAACTATACATTTGCCGCCTCCGGTTGGACACTGAAATCTGAGCTGGGCCGGGGCTTGTTAGGAGTTAACCTGTTTACAGCCAATTGCTAGCGGTAGTCGTGCGACGCATTCAGGGGCAACCCCAGGTCGGGCATCCCGGTTATCTCCTCCGCCATGACGTGGATCACGCCCATCTCGTTTTGCAGGCGGCCGGTGATGACGAGCGCGGGCTCGAGGTTGATGACGAGCCGGGACTCCTCGAAAAGCCGCGGGCGGACGATCGCGTTCGCAAGCCCGGTCTCGTCCTCCAGCGTGATGAAGCAGAATCCCTTCGCCGTGCCCGGACGCTGGCGGGTGATGACCGAGCCGCAGATCTTCACGCGCTCCCCCGGCCGCATGTCCTTGAGCTCCCCCGCGGCGCGGACACCCGGCAGCATGGGGCGCGCGAGCCCCATCGGGTGCGCGCCGGCCGTGAGCGACAGGTGCCTGTAGTCGGCCTGCAGGCGCTCGAGGAGCGTCATCCGCTCCAGGGGCGAGAGAGCCTCCTCGTCGGCCTGCGCCGCCTCCCGGAATAGGTCGTCGCCCCCATGGAACGCCTCGACGCTCCACAGCGCGGACCTCCGGTGGCCCGCAAGCCCGTTCAGCGCCCCGGCGCCGGCCAGCACCCGGCGCTCGGCCGCGTTGAACTGCGTCCGCCGCAGGAAATCGGCAAGCGACGCGAACGGCCGCTCCCTGCGCGCGGCGAGCATCGCCTGCAGCGCCGGGCCGCGGACGCCGTGCACCGTCTCGAGGCCCAGGCGGACCGCCGTGTCCGAGTCCACGCGGCATTTCCCGTCGGAGGACTGGACGCAGACCGGCAGGAATGCGACGCCGTGGCGCCGGCCGTCCTGGACGAGGCTCGCCGGAGAATAGAACCCCATCGGCTGGCAGTTCAGGAGCGACGCATAGAACGCGGACGGCCTGTGCACCTTGAGCCAGGCGCTTGCATACGCGATCAGCGCAAAGCTGATCGCATGCGACTCGGGAAACCCGTAGAGCGCAAACGACGCTAGCGACCTGATGAGGTATTCCACCGCCGGCTCGCTCACGCCGTTCTTTCGGAACGCGACGGCGAGCCTGGCCTTCATCCGGTCGAGCCGCTCCTGGGAGCGCGTGAATCCTATCGCCCGCCGGAGCTCATCGGCCTCGGAGGCGCTGAAGCCGCCGAGCTCCATCGCAAGCCGCAGGATCTGCTCCTGGAAGAGCACGACCCCGAGCGTCCGCTCCAGGATGGGCCTCGCCCGCTCGTCGGGGTACGTCACGGGCTCCTGCCCCGCGCGCCGCTTGAGATAGGGGTTCACGGCGTCCCCTTGGATGGGGCCCGGCCGGATGATCGCGACCTCGACCGCCAGGTCGTAGAAGTTCCGCGGCTTCATCCGCGGCAGCGTCGACATCTGCGCCCGGCTCTCGATCTGGAAGACTCCGACGGTGTCGGCCTCCTGCATCAGCTTGAAGACGGCGGGGTCGTCCTTCGGGATCCGCGCCAGGTCGACCGGCTGGCCGCGCTGGGCGCAGATCTCGATCGCGTCCTGGAGGGAGGCCATCATCCCAAGCCCGAGCAGGTCCACCTTGAGCAGCCCCATGTCCTCGATGTCGCTCTTGTCCCACTGGAGGACGGAGCGCCCCGGCATCCGGGCGTTCTCCAGCGGCACAAACTGGTCGAGCCCCCCCGAACTCATGACCATCCCCCCCGAGTGCTGCCCCAGGTGCCGGGGCAGGCCGCGCACCCGGCGGCAGGTGTCGACGAGAGCGCGCAGCCTCGGATGCGAGCCGGGCACCCCCGCCATCCGCAGTTGCTCCTCCAGCTCGAGGGTCTGGGGCAGGTCGCCGCCGTGGAATAGGCTCGAGAACCGGTCGAGGGTGTCGTCCTGGAAGCCGAACACCTTGCCCACCTCGCGTATCGTGCTCCGCCCCCTGTACGTGATCACGTTCGCGGTCATCGCCGCGCCCCTGCGGCCGTACCTCCGGTACACCTCCTGGATCACCTCCTCCCGCCGCTCGCCGCTGGGAAGGTCGAGGTCGATGTCGGGCCAGTCCGTGCGGCCCTCGGAGAGGAACCGCTCGAAGAGCAGCTTGCTCTCGATCGGGTCGACGGCCGTGATCCCGAGCGCATAGCACACCGCGCTGTTGGCCGCGCTTCCGCGCCCCTGGACAAGGGATCCGCGATCGCGCGCGAAGGAGCACAGGTCCCAGACGGTCAGGAAATATCCGCTGAAGCCCAGCTTCGCGATGAGCGCCAGCTCGCGCTCGAGCTGGCGCCGCACCTCGCCCACCACGCTGCCGTAGCGCTGCTGGGCCCCGAACAGCGTCATTTTCCTGAGGAACGAATCCTGCGTCTCGCCGGCGGGCACCGGGTGCTCGGGGAACCGGTATCCCAGGTTCGCGAGCGTGAACTCGAGCTGCCCCGCAAGCCTCTCCGTGTTCGCGACAGCCTCCGGCAGGTCCCTGAACAGGTCCCCCATCGCCCGCTGGTCCTTGAGGTGGCGCTCGCGGTTGGGGGCGAGGAGCCGGCCCGCCGCGTCGAGCGTCGTGTGGTGGCGCAGGCAGGTGAACACATCGAGGACGCAGCAGCACTCCGGCGTCGCGTGGAGGACGCCGTTGGTCGCGAGGAGCGGCAGCCGCCCGGCGCGCGCCCAGTCGACGAGGAACCGGTTCCAGCGCTCCTCGCCCGAAACCCGGTGGCGCTGGACCTCGACGTGGAGCCGGTCCCGCCCGAAGATTCCCGCGAGCCTGGCTCCCTCCTCGGCTGCGGCCTCCGGGCCGTGCTCAAGCCACGCGCGCCGCACGGGACCCTCCTCGTCCCCGGTGAGCGCGACGAGCCCCTCGCGCGCCTCCGCGAGCTCGCGCCAGGCCACCCTGCCCTTTCCCTTTTCCGCCCGCAGGTGCGCCGTCGTCAGCAGGCCGCAGAGCCCCCGGTATCCCGCCCGCGTCGCGACAAGGACGGGCACGACGCTGCCGTCCTCCATCGTGATCTCGCACCCGACGAGGGCCCGCACGCCGGCCTCCCGCCCGGACACATGGAGCCGGACGGCCCCGTAGACGCCGTCGCGGTCGCACAGAGCCAGGGCCGGCATCCCCAGCCGCCCGGCCTCGGCGGCAAGGGCCTCCGGAAGCGATCCGCCGCGCAGGAAGGAGAACGCGCTGCGCGCGTGGAGCTCGACGTACGGCATTGAGGAATTCCCCCGGGCCCCCGCTAGTCCAGCATCCCCTCGACGCACCAGCCGCCGTCCGAGCGGGCGAGCTGATAGAGGCCGCCCCCGGCCATCTCGACCTGCCAGGTTTCGACGGCCCACGCCTGCGGCTTCCACCAGTCGCCCTCGGAGCGCCACGGGCCGAGCGCGGCGCACACCTCGCCCTCCAGCCGCCCTGCCTCCAGCCGGGCGGGCGCGCCCGCGTCGCAGACGACGCGCACGGGCCATGGAGGCCGGAACCGGCGCAGGGTCGGCCCGCAGGGGGGATGCACCTGCGCCTCCGCGCAGGGGGCCACGGCCTCGGCGGGCTTTTCCAGGACGAAGGAGTCCGGCCGGTGGGTGTCGGCCGGCGCCGGCGTGCCGACCCGGTCGTCGCCGACAATGGCCGCGATGCGCGCGATGTTTTCCCAGAATGAGGCCGGGTCGCGCAGGCCTGTGTCGAACAGGCCGTCCTGCTTCTCCGGCGGGCGCGCCGGGGCGGCCACGAGCCGGACGCCCGCGACCCGGGCATCGGTCCGGAGGGTTCCCAGGTGGGCGTTGAGGACGCGCAGCCAGCCCTCCACATCCGCGCCCGGCTCCGGCAGGCGGAACTCGCGGCGGTGGTCGGTCCCGTCCTCAAGGAGGAGGGTGAGCGAGAGCCCCTCGGCGACGAAGCCTGCGCCCCGGAGCTCGAGAGCGACCCGCTCGGCGAACCGCCGCAGCTTGAAGAGCAGCGGCTCGGTCGACTCGACCGGGGGCTCGTAGGCCCATTCGGCCGCAAAACTTCTCGCGGGCTCGACAAGGCGCAGGACCCGGGCCGCCTCGCCCGCGGCCCGCTCCCACAGGAGCACGCCCTCCGCGCCCAGCCGCCGGCCGACCTCGGCCTTCGGCAGTGCGGTCAATCCCCCCAGGGTGCCGATCCCCCAGCCCCGCAGGATCTCATCCTGCCCGGGCGACGGATCCGCGAACGCAAGGGGCAGCGGCGCCAGGAAGGCCGCCGGGTCGCGGACGACGAGAACGGGGTCCGCGCACCGGGCGGCGTACGAGGCGAGAAGCGGCGTCGGACCGGCCCCGATCCGGGCCGGCAGCCCCGCCGCGGCCAGTTCTGCGGCAAGGAGCCGCATGGCCGCCTGCGTGCGCGCCGGATCGGCGCCCTGGAGGTCGACGGTGCAGCATCCGCCGCGCGTCGACTCAACGCGCGGCGCGAGCGTGAATGCCGCGGCGAGGAGGAGCCTGTGGGCCTCGACCTCCGCGGCGGGATCGCGCTGCCTGAGGATGATCCCGGGGCACCGGGACATCGCGAGCGCCGCCGCAAGCCCCGGCGCGACGGCGCGCGCCTCCGGGGAAACCTCGGCAACCCGGGCCTTGCGCCCATCGCCCGCCACCAGCGCGACGGCGCGGCCGCAAAGGCCGGCATCGCCCCTTCGCAGGGCGTGCAGGGCGAAGTCGGGCACGAGAAGAACCGCGTAGTTCATCCGGCGAGCGCCTCGATCGCCTGGGCGTGGCTCCGTTCCGTCCGGACGGCGAGCCGGTCGGCCACGTCTTCCCGCGGTGCGCTGACGTCGGCCAGCGACAGCGGCGTATCGAGGACGAGTCTCCACGGGACAGCGGGCACCAGGGGGGACGTCGTTTGGACGAGAACCGCGACGGAACCGCCCTCGGCGGCCCGCTGCAGGCGGTACCAGGCCGACGCGGGGCTCCTGCGCAGGATTCGCTCCGCGCAGCCGCGCAGGTCGAGGACGACCGCGGCATAGTTGCCGTCGCGCACGAGGATGTCCGCAGCCGCGAAGGCCTGCTCGGGCGCGCGGCAGCGCACCCACACGAGGTGGCGCAGCACGCCGGCCGGCACGGCCTCGGGAGCAAAGCCGTCCGCGCCGTCGATGAGCGCCATCCGCTGCCGTGCGGCCTGGGTGGCCGAGAGCAATTTCGCGACCACCGTCTGCCCCCCTCCGCTCGGGACGGCCGAGACGAGCTCCGTCAGCCGCCCCGCGGGCAGCCCGCCCCCGAGAGCGTCATCGATCGGGCGGACCGCCGCAGACACGCCGCCGCTCGGCCCCCTGGTCTTTTCCGGGAAGCGCACGGCGAGAAGCGACCGCAGCGCGGAGACAGTTTGGGGAGGAGGGAGCACCGGCGTTCATCTATAGAGACGTGGCGGCGCCCCGGCGGATCAGCCCCACCAGGACGCCCTGCGATTCCAGCCGCCGCTCGGGCACGATGTCGCGATAGCGCCTGTTCGCCGCGCGCAGCACGGGGCGCCCGCGCAGGTGCACAAGCCTCTTCAACGTCGTGGTGGTCTCGTCCACGAGCGCCGCGATGATGTCGCCCTCGCGCGGCTCGCGCCGCTCGAGCACCGCCAGGTCGCC
This sequence comes from uncultured Opitutaceae bacterium, assembly GCA_937889545.1. Classification (GTDB taxonomy): domain Bacteria; phylum Verrucomicrobiota; class Verrucomicrobiia; order Opitutales; family Opitutaceae; genus Palsa-1447. The sequence goes on along the minus strand of CALAOT010000071.1, from coordinate 37,402 downwards.
GTCCATGATGTGGGCGTCGACCATCGAGTCGCCCTGCACGCGGAGCGCCCACACCTGGTGCGGCCCCGGCCGGCGGATGCCAAAGACGGAGGGACTGACGGCGATCGTCTCGTCGGGCGTCTGCTCCTGCATCGCCGGCAGCCCCGCTGGAATCGTGCCGAAGACAGGCATCTCGAAGAGCTGCGCCTGCACCGCGGAGGCCTTGAGCCCCCAGGTCCGGCCCGCCAACTGCTCGATCTGCCCCTTGTTCGCCAGAGCGCGCAGGTGCCCGATCACGGTGGACTGGCTGCCGAGGCGGAACCTGCGCTGGATCTCCCGGGAGGAAGGCGGCACGCCCTTCTCCCGCTGGAACTGCCGGATGAAGTCGAGGATCTGCTCCTGACGCTCGGTCAGCATGGCGATCAAGGTTCCGAGCACACCGACAGCTCGTTGCCGCTCGGCTCCGTGAAATGGAACCGGCGGCCTCCGGGGTATGAAAAGATCTCCTGCGTGATCCTACCCCCGTGGTCCGCGACCCGCTGGAGGGCCTCCTCCAGCCGCGGGTGTAAGATGACGACCAAGGCGCTGCCTGCGGCCACCGACGCGCGCTTGTCGGAACGGAAGAAGCCCCCGGCAATCCGCCCGTCGGTGAAGGAGGTGTAGTCGGGGCCGTAGTCCGTGAATGCCCACCCGAACACCTTTTCGAAAAACGCCTTCGTCTTCTCGAGGTCGGATGCGTGGAATTCGACGTAGATGATCTTGTTTGTCTGGTCCATGGCGGGGGATTTCTAAGGCGGCAGCTGTGGAGCGTTCAATCGAATGGCGTTCAATTGAACGGTATCCGTGCGAAAGGCAAGCCCGTAAATCGCATCTGCGCCCTCCCCAGTCGCAGGGCCGGCCATCCGGGTCATCCGCCGGCCCACCCGGCGCCGCGGCCTACCCGCGGGTCACATAGAGCACGTCCACTACATTGCGCACGAACTGCTCGTCCGAAACGCCCTCCACCAACTCATCCGGCACCCGAGTCCTCGCGCGAAAATACGCCGCCAGGTCGGCGAAGAGCCGCACCCGGGCGGCAGCCTCGAGTTCGTCCCGGCGGACGAGGGCCTGCCAGGCCACCCGGGCGGCCTCGGGCGCGACGGACTGGCGCAGGCGGGCAACCACAGGGAGGTTCCCGCGCAATGAGTTATATTTTTCGCCGCGCAGCAGCTCGAAGTCCGGCATCGGCTCGGCCGGCTCCCAGATGACAAGCGTGCCCGCCGCCAGGTCGCCCAGCCGCTGGCCGCGCCGATTCAGGAGCGCAACAGCGCCGCCCACCATGTAGGCCATGGGCAGCGCATCCACAAACCGCAGCAGATTGCGCATCACGATCTGCTCGAATGTGAGCCGCCGCCCCTGCTCGTCCACCACGCGCAGGTGGAGAAGCCGCTTGCCGAGGGTCTGCCCCCTCCATCTCCATTCGGCCGCGATCCGGTAGCCCTGCGACAGGGCGAAGTACAACATGATGCCCACCAGGCCTGTGATGTCCTCGCTCAAGATCGCGAGCAGGCGCACAAACGTCGCGATCACCGACCAGGCCGCGAGCACCACGGCCCAGTCCACCAGGAGCGCGGCGAGCCGGATCACGGGGCTGGCGACGCGAAAGACAAACGACACGCCCTCGGGGGTGCGCACGTGCAATACATCGCTGCGCTCCCCGTTCATGTCCGGGGTTTCGCCGCGGCCTCGCGGCCCGCGACTGCGAGGTAGAGCGCCAGCGCCGCGAATTCCGACGCACCGAAGGCCATCTTCGCGGCATAAGGCAGCACGGGCTCGTGGTATTGCGAAAAGAACGCCTCCACAAAGCCGGCCCAGACGAGCATCAGCGTTGCGCCGAAGCAAAGCGTCACCACGTCGGCCTTCACCGCGCCCAGCCGCGCGGCCACGCCCATGCGCTGGCCGCGCCCCAGCAGCGCCCCGGCAAGCACGAAGCCCGCCTGCCCGCCCATCAGGATGGCGGGCAGCTCCACCACGCCGTGCGGCAGCAGCCATCCTAGAAGAAATTTCGTTTGCCCAGCCATGACGTAGTCGACGGCCACGGCGCCGACCATCACGCCGTTCTGAAGCATCAGCACAAGCGTTCCTATCCCCCAGGTCATCCCGAGGGCCATCGCAAAGAGGGTCACCTGCGTATTGTTGGTGATCAGCATGCCGGAGAAGCGCGCCTTGCGGTCCGCAAGGCCCCTGCCGCGGTCCCTTTCTTCATGGGCCACGCGTTCGGCGGGGTCCCCCTGCAGGTTGGGAAGCCTGATAAGCGCCGGCTTTGCCTCGGGATCGAGCGCGATCGCCGCGCCCCCGAAGACCGCGCCCGCCATCATCAGCGCCATCGCGAACCAGAAGGCCCGGGCCCGCCTTCTCCACGTGTCCGGGAGCGTGCGCGTCAGCCACAGGCCCACGCGGAAGCGCCTGGCTTCCTCCGGCGCCCCATGTATCTCCGTGTACCCGCGGGCGACGATGTTCTCCAGGTAGCGGCGCGCCTCCGGCTCAGCCGCAAAGGTTGCCAGGCGCGCGAGGTCCGAGGACGCGCGCTGGTAGAGCCCCTCCAGCTCCCTGGCCTCGTCGAACGGGAGCCGCCGCCACGGATCCTCCGCGATCCGCGACAGCATCGCATCGAGCCGCTCCCACCGCGGCCGCTCCAGGGCGATGAAGCGCTCGAGGTTTACGATCACAGCGCCTGCCTCCGCTTCACCCGGAGGTACTGGCTCACGAGTTCCGCCGCCATGGTGTCCTGGTTGAGCAGCTCCGCCGTGACGCCAGCCGGCTTGAGCCGCTGCGAGAGCCCCCGCAACTCGCTCCAGCGGAGGTGCCCGGCAAGCCGCCTGTAGACGTCGCCCACCGAGGCGACATCCTCCCCTTGGAAGAGGGGCGCCACCTCCAGCGCGCGCATCTGGCAGACAAAGACCAGATGCTGCCGGGAAAGCACGCGCGCGTGCCGCGCGAAATCCTCCGCCAGGACCGGATCGGAAAGGTCCGTCAGGAAGAAGAGCAGCGCGCGCCTGCGCAGGTGGGTGCAGAGATGGCGCACGATCTCGGCCATGTCCGGCGTGTGCTCGCTCGGCTCCAGGGTGAGGACGGCCTCCCGGCACGCAGCGTAGTGTGCCTCGCTATGGCCCGCGCGCAGGAACACCCGGACAAGATCGTCGTGCGCGACGAGCCCGAACCGGTCTCCCTGCCTTTCAGCCGCGAGCATGAGGACGAGGGCGGCGGTGAGATAGCCCTCGAGCGCGGTCTGCGAGAACCCGCGTTCCATGATCAGGCGCCCGCTCAGCCGCGAGCTGTCGAGAATCACGTAGAGCTCCTGGGTGCGCTCGACCTGGAAGACCTTCGTGATCGGCCGGTTGCGCTTGGCCGTGGCCTTCCAGTGGATCTCGTCGAAGCTGTCGCCGGGAAGGTAGTCGCGAAGCTTCTCGAATTCGCGTCCGCGCCCGATGGTGCGCTGGACGCGGATTCCACCCTGCCCGCGCGCGAGCGTCAGCGCCGTGAGCTGCCCGGCGCCCAGGAAGAGATTCGGGTAGACCCGCATCTCGCACGGCAGCTCGCGGCGCGTCCGCATGTGCCAAAGCCCGAGCCGCGAATCCGTCTCGACGCAGGCGAGCGCAGCCTTGAAACGACCGCGGCGGCCCGGCGTGCAGAACCAGTCGATGCTCGCGCGGGACGACCCGGCCGGCACATTCACCCTCAATTCCTCGTCGCGGGACACAAACGCCGGCGGCAGACCAAGCGCGAAGCGCATGTGCCAGGCGAGGCCTCCCGGGTTCGCAAACGTCAGCTTAACCGCTGCCATCCGGCCCCTTGTAAAGCGGGCCACGGGGGGGAGTGAAACATCCGGCGGCCTCGCGCCCGCAAGGCACGCGGCCAGGTCCCCGAGCGCCACGAGGCCCACCGCGAGGAGCCCCAGCAGCCATGCGGGCATGAATTCCGGCAGCGGTCCCGCCACCGCGGCGAGCAGCGCCGCGCCGAAGACCAGCCAGAGCAGGCGTTGGGTCGGCACCAGGCTCATGGCGCATTCACCGCGGCACAGCCACCTGCTCCAGGATGCGGGCCACGACCTCCTCGATCGTCAGCCCCTCGATCTCGAATTCCGGGCGCAGGACCAGCCGGTGCTCAAGGACCGGTCCGGCGAGCCCGCGGGCGTCGTCCGGCGTCACAAAGTCCCGGCCCTCGAGCGCGGCCCGGGCCCGGCTTCCGAGGATGAGCGCCTGCGTGGCCCGCGGCCCCGCGCCGACGAGCACGCTCTCGTGCTGCCGGGTGGCCCGGACCAGGTCGACCATGTAGGCGGCGAGTTCGTCGCGCACGAGCACGTTGTCGAGCCCGGCTCTGAGTGCGGTTAACTCTCCCGCGGCCAGCACGGGGCGCAGCCCGCCCGCGGCCAGCACCCGTTCGGGCGTGTCGGCGCCCATCATGCGCCGTGCAAGGGTCAGCTCCTCATCGCGGGCCGGCGGCGACATCTTGATCCTCACCATGAAGCGGTCGTTCTGCGCCTCCGCAAGGGGGTACGTGCCCTCCGACTCCGCGGGATTCTGCGTGGCGAAGACCGTGAAGTTCTCGTCGAGGACATAGGTCTCCCGGTCGATCGTGACCGTGCGCTCCTGCATCGCCTGCAACAGCGCCGACTGCGTCTTCGCCGGGGCGCGGTTGATCTCGTCCGCAAGGAGGAAGGCCGTGAACAGGGGTCCCCGGATCAACGTGAACTGGTTCGTCTGAAGGTTGAATATGTTCGTGCCCGTGATGTCCGCGGGCATGAGGTCGGGCGTGAACTGCACGCGCCCGGTGTCCACGCCGAGCACGCGGCTGAGGGTCCGCACGAGCAGCGTCTTTGCGACGCCGGGCACCCCCTCGATCAGCGCATGCTGGTGCGTGAGGAGGGTGATCAGCGCGAGTTCGACGGCTGATTCCTGTCCGATGACGACTTTGGCGACTTCCGCGCGCGCGGCGGCGAGCGTGGCGCTGAACGATTCGGGGCTGGTGTTCATATTGGTGTGAGGTTCCTATTTGCGGCGCAATCCCCGCACGATGGCATTGTAAGCCTCGGGCGCCGGGACGCCCCGGACGGGGGCATGCGCGCCCCCCAGTCGGGCGATTTCCGAGGGCCGCGCCGTGCGCCGCCATTCGGCCATGCAAACGGCGACCAGCTCGGCCGGGGGGACCGAGCGCAGGAGGAGCGCCTCAAGCGCGGCGGTCTGGCTGCTGGAGAAGACCGTCTCGGCTTGCTCCTGGGGCACGGGCACAAAGAGAGCCATCCGCCGCCAGACGAAGAGAAGCGCGAGCAGCAGCACGGTGACGAAGGCCTCTTCCATGCCATAGCGGCGAGCGAGCGCAGCGACACCGACGTTCTCCACGACGCCGAGATGGCTCTCGTCGAATTCTACCCGGGAATTTGGCCCTACGAGCCATGCCAGGAGCCGGGTGGCCCGGTCGTTTTGCAGCGCCTCATTGCTCAGAAAGTAGGCGTCGCCGGCGACGACGACCGACCCGCGGCCATAGGGCATCTCCATCAGCACCGGGTTGTCCAAGTCGCTGTAGATGACGCGCCAGGCCGCGCCGGCCTCGACGCCGAAATAGAGGCCGCTCTTCCAGCGCAGGGTCCCCGGCAGTTCGCGCGGGGCATCCGGCGCCAGCATCGCGCCCTTGTCGTGGCCAAGCTCGATGCGCTTCGAGAGGCTGACGCCCCACAGCTGCTTGAGGTCCGCATTCGGAGCCACCTTCCTGGCCGGCGCCGTCTCCGCTCCTCGCGGCCAGAGGCGGCGGGCGTCCTCGGCGTCCTCCCCCTTGACGGCATCCCCTTCCGGCCTGTCCTTCGGCGCATTCGCCTTGGGGGAGTCGCTGGCCGCGCCCTTGAAATCCGCGCGCAACGCCAGCACGAGCCGGCTCCCGCCGCGGACGGCGCCGTCGAGCGCTCCGAACTCCTTGGTTGAAATGGCGCCCCACTGGGCGGAGTCCATGCCCGCAATGACGATCGTTCGCGGAGTCCCCGCCGCGAGCCGGTCCAGCGCCTGAAACCGGCGCTTCACCCGCAGCCCCGGCAACCTCGCCAGGCTCTCGTAGAGGGCGCGGGTTCCGAGCGGGTCGGACCGCAGCGACGAATAGGCCGGAAAGACGTCCCCCTGCGCGAGCCGAAGCCGGTAGAGCACGGCGATCCCCAGCCCCGTGCCCGCAAGCACGGCGGCCAGAAAGAACCCTTGGGCGCGGGGGCTCATTGCGGACTCGTCCTTTCCATCTCGACCAGCCAGTCGCGGGCGCCGGACTCGCTGGGCTCAGTCCTGCCATACCAGACAGCCTCGAAAGCGGCGCGGCGCGCGGCGAACCGGGCGACGATTTCCCCGCGCCCCATGGCACGGCGCCCGGCCTCGCGCTCGTAGTCGAGGTTGGTCTTGAACTTTGCGAGCGACAGAAGCCCTTCGGCCGCCAGCCGTGCGAGCGTGGCGAGGTACAGCGCGCGCAATGCCAGCCGCCATTCTCCGCGCCCCATCTGGAAGCGGGCGAGCTCCAGCCATCCGTCGGCCGTCAGCTGGCCGGCATGACTGCTCTCATCCTCGAGATCCGGCGCGACCGGGGCGGCTCCCCGGGCCTCCACCGCGACTTTCTTGAGGCGTCTGCGGCGGGTCAGCACCAGGGACACCACGATGGCGATGAGGACAAGCGCGGCCGCGCCAAAGGCATACAGCAACATCCTCAGCACGGACCCCCCAATCGAGGAGGCGCCGCCTTCGGGCTCGCCCCCGGCCTTGGGATACCACCGGGCCAGCCAGTGGTAGATTCTGAGGCAGAGCCGCCAGACGCGCTTCCAGAGATCCTTGAGGATTTCAACCCCCTGGCGCACGAAATGCTTCAGCGGGCCGTCTCCCGTCAGGTCGTCCGCGCGCACCGGCGGGCGCAGCCTCCACTGAAAATCCGAGCCGGCGAGGACCTCGTCGATCGAGGCGTCCAGGTCCGCGGCCTTCACGGATGTCACCGCCCTCGGGGCCTCGGACGCGTGGGCGCCGGGCACGCCCCCCGTCCACGCCGCAAGCAGCAGCAGCAGCGCGATTGCGCGCCCAGCGGCGCCCGTCGCGGCCCTGGGCGCCGGCAGCTGGACCCGCAGGTCCTCCCCCGTGGCCCGGGCGCGGCCATAAAAGCAGCGCAGCGTATAGAACGCCTTCACGACGGGATCCACGATGAGCCAGGCCATCCCCGTGACGGAGGCCAGAAACGTCGTGTTGAACCGCCACCAGCCGGAGAAGCCGAAGGCGTTCTCGACCCCAAGCAGGTGGTTTGCGAGCCATGGCGCGAGCCAGAATGCGGCCGCAAGGTTCACCCACACCGTCGCCCCGAGGATCGAAATGAACAGGAGGCCGAGATGGTTCTGCCCGGGCCAGAGCTCCGCCTGGTCGACGGCCGACTGATGGGCATCCTCCGTCTCGCCGAGCGCGCTCACATTCTGGAAGTAGGCATACACCCAGCCGAAGGGCACGGTCGCGACCAGCGCCACGGGCAGCAGGACGAGGCCCCAGGCCTGGATCCTCATCTGGCCGGCTGCGAGGCTGCATAGCCGCGCCCATGACAGGGGCGGCGCCTCCGAGCCCATGCGCTGGGCCATCAGCCGCGCGCAAAACTCTGCGTGGGCCGCCTTCATTCCGGCGAACAGGGCCACAAGGCCGGCCGCCGCCCACGCGTTCACCACGGGCGGGGGCGTGAACCACGTCATGTAGGCCCAGAAGAAGAGGACGCCGAGGACAAATGGCGCACTGCCCGCGTAGTAGACGGCAAGCGCGCCCGCGGGGACGCCGCGCAGCAGGTGCATCGATTCCTCAATGAGCTCGATCGCGCTGGGTCCGGCGGTGGCGCGCCTGCGGCTTGCGTTCACGGCAGTTTGCCCGTCTTGGCGCCCCAGATCGTGCCCTCATGAAAGTCCGGAGGCACATTCAGCAGCAGAGAACCCAGCGCGTAGAACACAAGCCCGGCGGCAAGCACCGCCGCGGCCAGCGCGAGCTGGCGGCGGACCGCCAGCCAGCGCCTGCGGCGCATTCCGCCGCCGCCGACCTGTTTTGCCAGACAGGGCGCGCAGAGGAGCCTGCCCTCATGCTCGACCACGCATTCGCGGCAGAAGAATCCGCCGCAGGATGGGCAGCGGGCGGCTGCCTCGCGGCCGGAGTGGCGGGCACAGCGCTGCGTGTGAATCTGGACGGCGACCCGCCCGGGACGGTCGGGACTCGGCGGGGGGGTGCTCACGCAATCGGCGGCGGCCCCGCGGTCCCGTCTTGCGGGATGCTCGCCGGCGCAGCTTCCTGGGCCGGGGCCACGCCGGCCTGAAAGCCCGCAATGATCGGCTGCAACCGGGCGAGCACCCTGCGGGCCTTGCGCCGGCGCACCAGCGACGGCAGGCGCGCAGTCTGCACGCGGGTAACAACGAAGACGGAGCAACTGGGCCCGAGCAGGTGATTCCACAACAGGAGGACTGCCGAAACCGCCAGGAAGGATCCGGATACGGTAGGCCTCTGCCCGGAATAGAGCGTGGTCCCCAGGAACCCGGCGCTGACCAGGGCCATGATGCCCCAGGGGATCGACCACAGCAGCCTTCGCACGGACGGGATGACAAAGAAGCCCCTGACATTGCTGAACTGGAGCCGCTGGTAATCCTCGGTGTAGCCCGTCGAGCTGACGATCAGCAGGTGGTCGGCGGCAAGCCAAAGGCTCTTGTAGCTGGCGACCGATGTGGCGGGCCGGGTCAGACGCTCGTAGATGCGCGGCGGCTTCGGCATGACGGCGCCTATCTCTTCTTCCTCAGCCAGAGGAAGGTGAAGAGGAAAACCCAGCCGACGATCTCCGCCACCGCGATCAGCCCCGCGGCCACGAACCGCAGCCGGCCCCCCCCGACGAGGCTGCGGGGCTTTCGCCAGCCGACGAAGACCGAGCCAAGAGCGACGGGGGCCGTCACGAGGGTGACCGGCCACATCAGCAGCGGCAGCGCTGCCAGCGACAGCGCTATCCCGTCGTAGAGGACGCGTGAGCCGACGGAGTTGATGTCGTTCTTCGTCGCCGCCCGGATGCACTCGGGGCAGAGAAGACGCCCTGCGAAGCTGATCGCGCAGACGGCGCACAGGAAGCGGCCGCACTCCTCGCAGACGGCCTCGGCCTGGTTCTCGGGGTGGTGGAAGCACGTCGCATGTTCGGCGACGAGGACCGCCTTCGGCACCGCCCTTTGGGGCCGGGCGTTGAGCGCGGGAAACCCCACAAACTCGAAATGGACCCTGCAATTGCGGCACGAGCCGCTTTCGGCATCGTGCCATGCCAGCGAATCCAGCAAGCGCCCGCAGCTTGGACAGGGCAGCTCGGCGCCAATGGTCATTTCTCCTTGATAACGCGGGTGTCGCAGATGCGGTCGTGAAGCGCGCGGCGTTCGTCGTCAAAGATCACCATCAAGTAGCCTATGAACAGGATTATGCCGCTCACCCATTCCGCAAAGTACCGCCCCACAATGCGACCGATCGACAGTTTTGCGCCGTCGGAGCGGACGATCTTCAACCCCATCACCATCTTCCCGGGCGTGGCATCCCAGCGCGAAATGAAGAAACACGCGTAGGCTATCGCCAATACCATGCCGGACGGGATCGTGATCGCCTGGAATACCAGGCGCTGGTGCGCGCTGACCGCCATCAGTGCTCGGCCAAAGTAATTTGGGGTCCCGAAGAGAATCGCCGCAACGGTCATGTTGACCGCCAGGCCGGCCAGGAAGAGCACGATCCCGTCGATGAACTTCGCGACGAAGCGCAGACCGAAGCCGCCGTACTCGAACTGCCCTGGCTGTGCGACGCCCTCGCGCAGGCGCTGGAAGTATTCATCGCGGTGCTCCGCGCTTATCCACTTGCCCTCGTACTGGACCATCTCGCGCTTCGGATACCGCTTGCCGCTGACGGCGCAGATCGCCGTGTCAGCGTCGACCTGCGGCCCGTCCGCGGGGGCGGGACTCCCGGCAACGCTGGCGTACGGGCGCCAGTCCGGCATGCCGCTTGTCCAGACGAGGGTGTTCTCCCGGATCACCCCGTCGCGCACCAACCTTTCAAAATCCTCCTGGGAAACGGGTCCCTGGCGCTGCCCGTCGTTCGCGTAGTACCATTGCATCGGTGAAATTCGGTGCAGTCTAGAATCCGCATCCACTCACAAGGCAATTAAATACGCTGGCGGGCCCCCCTTCGGAACGGCCCGGGGCCCAACGGGCGCCGGACGCGACCCGCCGCAAGCTACGCGAAGTCGAACTCGGGCTCCGGGGGTGCCTCGTCGGGAGGGTCCAGGCACCCGGGGCCCTCGTTCCGGCTGTTGCTGACGAACCGGCTCACGGGGCGGGACGCCATCCGCTCGGCCGCTATCGGGCGGACGAGAAGCCTGAGCTCCTCCGCGGCGAGGGGCCGGTCGCCGAGCCAGCGCGGCATTGTCTCGGCGGTGAGTATCACAGGCATCCGGTTGTGGACCCGGGCGACGAGCTCGTTGGGCTCGGTCGTGAGGATGCAGTACGTCTCCGGCAACTGCCCCGCGGCCGGATCCCAGATCCCTGCGAACGCGAAGGGCTCCTCGTCCCGGAGCGTGAAGAGATGCGGCCGCTTCACCCCGCCGCTTCTCATCCACTCATAGAACCCGTTCGCCGGGACGAGGCAGCGCCTCTCCGCGGTGCCCCGCCGGAAAGCGGGGAGCGTGGCCGCCGTCTCGGACCTCGCGTTCGCATGGAGCTGCGGCCGGGATTTGCCGCGCTCGCCGAAGGGCACAAGCCCCCACCTCATGGCCCGCACGCCGGGCTGCCCCGCCCCGCACGCGACGACGGGCATGGTGCTCGCAAGCGAAACATTGAAGCGGGGGCCCGCCCAATCGGGAGCCTCCAGCGGGGCGCCGAGCGCCCTTGAGATCGCGCCGAGGGCGGCGTCGCTCTTGTGGAGCGTGTAGCGAACGCACATGAGGCGGGCCTCCCCTCCTTTCCTAGCGCGCGTCGAACGCGCCCCGCAGGTCGGCTCCCAGGCGGTCGTGGAAGAGCTGGCGCCGGCGGTAGAGCGCGCTGCGGCCCCTGTCGGGGACGCATCGCGTCGACTCGTCCACGGAAACGCAACGGCTGCACAGCTTCGCGAGCGCGGCGCCGGAGCCGCGGCCGGGCGAATCGCACCAGGCCGCCTGCAGGGCGCCGCCAAGCGCGGCGCTCTCGTCCTGCGCCATCGCGACGACGGAGACGCCGAAGACATCGGCGGCGATCTGCCGCCAAAGCGGCGAGCGCGCCCCGCCGCCCGTGAGCCGGATCTCCCTCGGCCTGACCCCGAGCGCGCAGAGCCGGCGCAATCCGTAGTTCATCCCGAGCGTGGTGCCCTCGATGGCGGCTCGGGCGAGGTGCCCCCGCGCGAGCGTCGTCCGGTCGAGCCCGAAGTACACCCCCGCGCCCTTCGGCAGGTTGGGTGTCCGCTCCCCGTCGAGGTACGGGAGGAGGGTGAGCCCGTCCGAGCCCGCCGGGACGCCGGCCGCGGCCCCCTCGAGGTCCTCAAGGCTCCAGCCGAAAAGCGCCCTGACCCGCTCGGTGACCCCGGTGACGTTCATCGTGCACAGGAGCGGGAGCCATCCCCCCGTCGACGAGCAGAATGCCGCGATGTCGCCCGATGGATCGACGACGGGCCTGCGCGCGAAGGCATAGATGGTCCCGCTCGTGCCGAAGCTCGCCGTGACGGCGCCCGGTGCCACGTTGCCGGTCCCGATCGCGCCCATCATGTTGTCGCCGCCCCCCGCGCTCACGACCGTTCCCGCCGGGAACCCGTAGCGCGCGGCGAGAGCGGGCCTCAGGGTTCCGCAGCTCTCGTGCGAGGCGGAGACCGCGGGCAGGCAGTCGGCCACGCGGGCGTCCACGGCGGTCGTGGCTGCCGCGGACCAGGCGCGCCTCCTCACGTCCAGGAATCCCGTCCCGGAGGCGTCGCCGAACTCCATGAAGTAGCTGCCGGTCAGGTGCAGGTTGAGGTAGTCGTGCGGCAGCAGGATGTGCCTCAGCCGCCTGAAGCTGGCCGGCTCATGCCTTTTCAGCCACAGCACCTTGGGCGCGGTGTAGCCCGGAAGGAACGGCAGCCCAGTCCGGCGGATGACGGCCGCGCGGCCGCCAAGCTTGCGCGTCAGGATCGCGCATTCCGGCGCCGTGCTCGTGTCGCACCAGAGTTTCGCCGGGCGGATTACACCCCCGTCCGCGTCCAGCGGGACAAAGCCGTGCTGCTGCCCGGACACCCCGATCCCGCGCACGCGCGAGCGGTCGATGCGCGAAGCGACCTCGCCTATGGCGGAATCCATGGCGGCCACCCACTCCTGCGGATGCTGCTCCATGTGGCCCGGGGGAAGGCCCGGGATCAGCCGGTGCGAAAAGCGCGCCTCCACCGCCACGAGGCCCGTCTCGAGGTCGAGCGCGACGGCCTTGACGCTCTGGGTCCCGCTGTCGACCCCGATGTAGAGGCTCATGGGCCGTCCACGTACCGGTTGATCAGGTTCTCAAGGTATTCCTGGCGGCCGCTCCGCGGCACCGGCTCGCCAAGCTTGGAGAGGACGAGCTTCTCGAGGTCCCGGAACCCGACCCTGCCCTTCTCTATGTCACGGCCGAAACCGGAGTCGTAGCTCGAGTACCGGTCCGCCACGAAGCCCCCGAGCTCGCCGTCGGCGATGATCCGGCGCGCGATCTTGAACGCGAGAGCGAAGGTGTCCATGCCGCCGATGTGGGCGTAAAAAAGGTCCTCCGGGTCGATGGACGGGCGGCGCAGCTTCGCGTCGAAGTTGAACCCGCCCTTCCCGAGGCCCCCCGCGCGCAGGATCGAGACCATGGCGAGCGTGGTCTCCTTTACGTCCGTGTTGAACTGGTCCGTGTCCCAGCCGAGGAGCGTGTCGCCGGCGTTCGCGTCGACGGAGCCTAGGAGCCCCTGGGACGCGGCTACCTCGATCTCGTGCTGGAACGAGTGCCCGGCGAGGGTCGCGTGGTTCGTCTCGATGTTGAACTTGAGGTGCTTCTCGAGGCCGAAGGTCCGCAGGAAGGCGATCCCGCTGGCTACGTCGAAGTCGTACTGGTGCTTCGTCGGCTCCTTGGGTTTCGGCTCGATGTAGAACTGCCCCTTGAACCCGATGCTCCTGGCGTAGGCGACCGCCATGTGCAAGAACCTGGCGAGATGCTCCTGCTCCCGCTTCATGTCGGTGTTGAGCAGGGTCTCGTAGCCCTCGCGCCCGCCCCAGAACGTGTAGCCGTCCCCGCCCAGCTCCTGGGTGACCTCGAGCGCCTTCTTCACCTGCGCGGCGGCGTAGGCGAACACGTGCGCATCGGGGTTCGTGGCGGCGCCGCACATGTAGCGCCGGTTGGAGAACAGGTTGGCCGTCCCCCAGAGCAGCCGCACGCCGGTCGCCTTCTGCAGCGCCTTCGCGTGGGCGACAAGGCTATCGAGGTTGCGGTTCGTCTCGGCGAGCGTCGCGCCCTCGGGGGCGATGTCCCGGTCGTGAAAGCACCAGAACGGCGCCTCGACCTTGACGAAGAACTCGAACGCCGCGTCCATCCGGCGCTTCGCGACGGAGATGGCGTCCCTGCCCTCCTCCCAGGGCCGCCTAATCGTGCCGGGGCCGAAGGGATCGCCTCCGACGCCCCGGAACGAATGCCAGTAGGCGATCGAGAACCGCATGCGGTTCTTGAGCGTGACGCCATCGATCGACTCCGAGGGGTCATAGTGCCTGAACGCCAGCGGATTCGTGGACCGGGGGCCTTCGAATCGGATCTGCGGAACGTTGAAATATTGGGGGCGGGTATTCTTCGGCATGGCGCCCGATGACTACCACGAACCCGGGGCCAGCGTCGAGTTCACGGTGAGCGACCCGGCGCCCGCCGCCTTGGGCGCCCGGGCGATCCCATCGGACGCCAAGGCGTGCCGGCTCTTCGCTTCGACGGGAAGGTTCATGCCCGCGCAGGAGCCGGCGCTACGCCGGCGGCCTGAACGCGGTCGCAAAGTACACCGCGAGGATGATGCAGCCGAAGCTCGCGGCGTAGTTCCAAGTGAGCCGCTCCTTGAGGACGAGCCAGGCGAACACGATGAAGACCAGCAGCGTGATCACCTCCTGGATGACCTTGAGTTGGTAGCCAGTGAGATGCTCGTTAATGTAGCCTAGGCGGTTGGCGGGGACCTGGAGGCAATATTCGAAGAATGCGATGCCCCAGGAGATCAGGATGGCGGCGAAGACCGGCCGGCCCTCCAGCCACCGAAGCTTCAGGTGCCCGTACCATGCCACTGTCATGAACACGTTGGAACCGATGAGCAGGAGAATGACTTTGGACATGGCGCCGGATATCAGCGGGCTCCTCCGTTGCCCGCAAGAATTCAAAACCGGCGAGAACCCGCGTAAAATCCGCCTAAAAATTCCAAAGACGAGGCTTGATCGCGGCAAATCGCGCCCTATACCTTGCCGCCGGCTCTGTCCGAGCCTATTGTCCGCGAATGATAATCAAAGCCTATCTCAAGCCCAGCTGCGGGTGGTCCAACGGCGTCCGCGCCATCCTTGGCAAGTACGGCCTCGAATACGATGACATCGACATCATCGGGGACCGCGCGAGCTATGCGGAGATGGTGCGCAAGTCGGGCCAGCCCCTGTCCCCCTGCGTCGAGGTCGACGGGGTGATGCTGGCCGACGTGTCCGGCGAGGAACTTGAGAATTACCTCCTGAGCAACGAGCTGGTCAAACCGACTGAGGCCGCTACAGGCGCCCCAACGAACGCAGGCTGTTCGGACGAGGACCACGCCAAGATGGCGACCAAAACGATCCGCTTTTTTTGACGCCGGGAGCATTCCGAACCTCTAATCACGGGCCGCTCTCGAAGAACGAGAACGGCCCTTTTTTTGCGCACGCGCCACCGCCGGTAACACCTTCCAAACCCAACTTGGCTCCGATTATGCTCGGAGCCTGAGGAACCCTCCTCCCCGCAATGCCCACCAGACCTGACGACGCACGCCGACCCGGGCGCAGGACCCTTGGCCCGCCCCCCAAGCAGGGCCTCTACGACCCGTGGTTCGAGCACGACTCCTGCGGCGTCGGCTTCGTCGTGGACATCAAGGGCCGCAAGTCGAACCAGATCCTGAAGCAGGCGATCCAGATCCTGAAGAGCCTCGACCATCGAGGCGCCGCCGGCTCAGAGGCCAACACGGGCGACGGCGCGGGCGTCCTCATCCAGATGCCGCACGCGTTCCTGAAGGACGCGTGCAGGAAGATCCGCATCGCCCTGCCGGAGCCCGGCGAGTACGGCTGCGGCCTCGTCTTCCTGCCGCGCGACCGGATCAAGCGCCGCCGCCTCGAAGAGCGCTTTGAGGAGATCGTCCAGGCCGAGGGACAGACCATGCTCGGCTGGCGCACCGTGCCCGTCGACAACTCATCCCTCGGCGAGACGGCCAGGGCCTGCGAGCCGCAGATCCGCCAGGTCTTCATCGGGCGCAATCCCGCCGTCACCGACCCCATGGCGTTCGAGCGGAAGCTCCTTGTCATCCGCAAGCACGCCTACAACGAGATCCGCACCTCGACCATGGACGGCGCGGAGTACTGGTACGTGGCGAGCCTGTCCTTCAAGACGATCGTCTACAAGGGCATGCTCCTGACCGAGCAGCTCGAGAAATACTACACCGACCTGCAGAATCCCGCCATGGCGACGGCGCTGGCGCTCGTGCACTCGCGTTTCAGCACCAACACGTTCCCGAGCTGGGACCGCGCGCATCCCTACCGCTACATCGCCCACAACGGCGAGATCAACACCCTGCGCGGAAACATCAACTGGATGCACGCGCGCGAGGCGCTCTTCGAGTCCGAGCTGTTCGGCGAGGACACCAAGAAGATCCTCCCGATCGTCAATCCGAACGGCAGCGACTCGTCGATGTTCGACAACACCTTCGAGCTGCTCATCCTCGCCGGCCGGTCGCCGGCTCACGCGATGATGATGATGATCCCCGAGCCGTGGTCCGGCAACGACGACATGGACGACGACCGGCGGGCCTTCTACCAGTATCATTCGTGCCTGATGGAGCCCTGGGACGGCCCCGCCTCCATCGCCTTCACCGACGGCGTCCAGATCGGCGCCGTGCTCGACCGCAACGGCCTGCGCCCCTCCAGGTACTACGTGACCAAGGACGGCCTTGTCATCATGGCCTCCGAGGCCGGCGTGCTCGACGTCCCGCCGGAAAACATCCTGCAGAAGGGCCGGCTGCAGCCCGGCCGCATGTTCCTGGTCGACACCGAGCAGGGCCGCATCGTCGAGGACGAGGAGATCAAGAGGAAGATCTCGACGGAGCGCCCGTACCGCCAATGGATCAAGGAGCACCTCGTCCACCTCGGCGACATTCCCGACGCGCCGGAGGTGCCGGTGCCCGACCACCACACCCTGCTCCAGCGGCAGGTCGCCTTCGGCTACACAAACGAGGACGAGCGGATCATCCTGTCTCCCATGGCCCGCGACGGCGTCGAGGCCGTCGGCTCCATGGGCAACGACGCCGCGCTCGCGGTGCTCTCAAGCAGGCCGCGGCTGCTCTACGACTACTTCAAGCAGCTTTTTGCCCAGGTCACCAATCCCCCGATCGACTGCATCCGCGAGGAGATCATCATTGGAGCGGAGACGCGCCTCGGCTCCGAGGGCAACCTGCTCAACCCACAGCCGTCGGCGTGCCGCCGCGTCGAGCTGAAGTGGCCCATCCTCACCAACGATGAGTTCGCCAAGCTGAGGCGCCAGAACCTCCCGGGCCTCAAGGTGGGCGTGCTGCCCATCCTGTTCCGGGTCACCCGCGGGGAGAGGGGCCTCGCCAAGTCGCTCGAGGAGCTTTCCGCCATCGCCCGCCGCATGATCGAGGAGGACGAGGTCAACGTGATCATCGTCAGCGACCGCGGGGTGAACCGGGATTTCGCGCCCGTGCCCTCCCTGCTGGCGATCGCCGGCCTGCACCACTACCTCATCCGCGAGGGCCTGCGCACCCGGGTGAGCCTTGTCCTGGAGACCGGCGAGGCGCGCGAGGTGCACCATTTCTCGCTGCTCATCGGCTACGGCTGCAGCGCCATCAACCCCTATCTCGCCTTCGAGACCATCGACGACATGATCCGCGAGGGCCTGCTGGTGAAGCTCGACCACAAGTCGGCCTGCAAGAACTTCGTCAAGGCCGCGACAAAGGGTGTCATCAAGGTGATGTCAAAGATGGGCATCTCGGCCATCCAGAGCTACCGAGGCGCCCAGGTTTTCGAGGCCCTTGGCCTGCGCCAGGACGTGATCGACCAGTATTTCACCTGGACGCCGTCCCGCGTGGGAGGCATCGGCCTGGACGTGATCGCGCAGGAGGTTCTCCTGCGCCACCACGCGGCGTATCCCGAGCGCGAGGTCAACGGCCACGTGCTGCCGTCCGGCGGCCAGTACCAGTGGCGCAAGGACGGCGAGCAGCACCTGTTCACGCCCGAGTCCATCCACCGCCTGCAGAAGGCGGTGCGCACCGGAAGCTTCAAGGTGTACCAGGAGTACGCCGGCCTCATCAACGACCAGTCCGTCAACGCCTGCACCCTGAGGGGCCTTCTCGACTTCAAGCCCGCGACCCCGATACCCATTGAGCAGGTCGAGCCGGTGGAGAGCATCGTGAAGCGGTTCAAGACCGGGGCGATGTCCTACGGCTCCATCAGCAAGGAGGCGCACGAGACCCTCGCGATCGCCATGAACCGCATCGGCGGCAAGAGCAACACCGGCGAGGGCGGCGAGGACCCGGCCCGCTACAAGCTGGAGCCCAACGGGGACTCGAAAAACTCCGCGATCAAGCAGGTCGCTTCCGGGCGCTTCGGCGTGACGAGCGAGTACCTCGTCAACGCCCGCGAGCTCCAGATCAAGATGGCGCAGGGCGCGAAGCCCGGCGAGGGCGGCCAGCTGCCCGGCACCAAGGTCTATCCGCCGATAGCCAAGACCCGGCTGACGACCGCGGGCGTCGGCCTGATCTCACCTCCGCCGCACCACGACATCTATTCGATCGAGGACCTCGCCGAGTTGATCCATGACCTCAAGAACGGCAACCGGCTCGCCCGGGTGAGCGTGAAGCTCGTCGCCGAGGTCGGAGTGGGCACCATCGCGGCCGGCGTCGCCAAGGCCCACGCCGACGTCGTCCTCATCAGCGGCCACGACGGGGGCACCGGGGCCTCGCCGCAGACCTCCATAGCGCACGCCGGCCTGCCTTGGGAGCTCGGCCTGGCGGAGACCCACCAGACCCTGGTGCTCAACAACCTGCGCAGTCGCATCGCGGTCGAGACAGACGGCCAGTTGAAGACGGGCCGCGACGTCGTGGTCGCCGCGCTGCTCGGCGCCGAGGAGTTCGGCTTCGCCACGGCCCCGCTCGTGGCCACCGGATGCATCATGATGCGCGTCTGCCACCTGAACACCTGCCCGACGGGCGTGGCGACCCAGGACCCGCAGCTTCGCGCAAAGTTCACCGGCAAGCCGGAGCACGTCGTCAACTTCATGCGGTTCATCGCCGAGGATGTCCGGCAGATCATGGCCCGGCTGGGCTTCCGCACGGTCGAGGAGATGATCGGCCACGTGGAGCGGCTCGAGGCGAGGAAGGCCGTGAACCACTGGAAGGCGAAGGGCCTCGATTTCAGCAAGATCCTCTACCAGCCCGACGTGGACGAGGACGTGGGGCGCTTCTGCCAGATTGCGCAGGAGCACGGTCTCGAAAAGTCGCTCGACGTCACCACGCTCCTGGAGATCTGCAGGCCCGCGATCGAGCGCGGCGAGAAGGTCGTGGCGGAACTGCCCATCAAGAACACCCACCGCGTCGTGGGGACCATCACCGGGAGCGAGCTGACGAGGAAATGGGGGGCCGGCGGCCTGCCCGACGACACGGTCCGCATCCTGTTCAGGGGCTCGGCGGGCCAGAGCTTCGGCGCATTCATGCCGAGGGGAATGACGTTCCTGCTCGAAGGCGACGGCAACGACTACGTCGGCAAGGGGCTGTCCGGCGGCAAGATCATCGTCTATCCCCCCGAGAAGGCCACGTTCGTGCCCGAGAACAACGTCATCATCGGCAACGTGGCTTTCTACGGCGCGACCAGCGGCGAGGCCTACATCCGCGGCGCCGCGGGCGAGCGCTTCTGCGTCCGCAACAGCGGCGTCCATGCCGTGGTGGAGTCCGTGGGAGACCACGGCTGCGAATACATGACCGGCGGACGCGTCGTCGTGCTGGGCCCGGCGGGCCGCAACTTCGCCGCGGGGATGTCGGGCGGGGTGGCCTATGTGCTGGACGAGCGCGGCGATTTCCCGGCCCGGGTCAACCTCCAGATGGTGGGACTCGAGAAGCTCGAGTCCCCGGAGGAGATCGCCGAGGTCCGCTCGCTGGTCGAGAGGCACCTGGCCCATACGGCGAGCTCGCGCGCCCGGCGCGTGCTGGACGATTGGGATCGGATGGTCCCGCGCTTCGTCAGGGTCATGCCGAATGATTACCGGCGCATGCTGGCCTGCATCCGGCGCGCCCACGGCCAGGGGCTGACCGGCGACGAGGCGGTCATGGCCGCCTTTGAGGAGAACGCGCGCGACCTCTCCCGCGTGGGCGGCAACTGACGTCCGCGAGCTCAACCCCGACACCGACCTAGCACAATGGGCAAGCCAACTGGATTCCTCGAATACCTGCGCGAGCTGCCCGCGGACCGGCCGCCGCTCAAGCGCGTGAACGACTGGAAGGAGTTCCACCACCACATGGGGGAGGAGAAGCTCCGCCAGCAGGGCGCGCGGTGCATGGACTGCGGCGTCCCCTTTTGCCACACCGGCAGGCTCCTGGGCGGGATGGCCTCGGGCTGTCCGATCAACAACCTGATCCCCGAATGGAACGACCTGGTCTTCCGGGGGCTCTGGCGCGAGGCGCTCAACCGCCTGCACCGGACGAACAATTTCCCCGAGTTCACCGGCCGCGTCTGCCCGGCCCCCTGCGAGGGCTCGTGCGTGCTCGGAATCAACAGCACGCCGGTGACGATCAAGAACATCGAGTGCGCGATCATCGACCAGGGATGGGCCGAGGGCTGGGTGGTGCCCGAGGCCCCCCGCGTGCGGACCGGAAAGAGAGTCGCGGTCGTCGGATCCGGTCCGGCCGGCCTTTCCGCGGCCGCGCAGCTCAACCGCGCCGGGCATGCCGTCACGGTCTTCGAGCGCGCCGACCTTCCGGGCGGGCTGCTCATGTACGGCATCCCCAACATGAAGCTCGACAAGAAGGAGGTCGTGCTCCGCCGCATCCGGCTCATGGAGCAGGAGGGCGTCAAGTTCATCTGCAAAGCCAACGTAGGCGAAAACGTGGAGCCCCAGATCTTCCTGAAGGAATATAGCGCGACGGTCATCTGCACCGGCGCCACCCAGCCGCGCGATCTGCCGGTGGAGGGCCGCGGTCTGGGCGGCGTCCATTTCGCCATGGAGTTCCTCAGCGCCAACACGGCAGCGGTGCTCGCCGGAAACCCGGACGGCAGCCCCATCCATGCGCGCGGTAAGGACGTCGTCGTGATCGGAGGAGGCGACACCGGGACCGACTGCGTCGGAACGGCCATGCGCCACGGCTGCCGGAGCCTCGTGCAGATCGAGATCCTGCCCCGGCCTCCGGCGGAGCGCGCCGCCGACAACCCGTGGCCCGAATGGCCCAAGGTCCACAGGCTGGACTACGGCCAGGAGGAGGCTGCCGCCCGGTTCGGCGCCGACCCTCGGGTGTATCTCACCACGGTGAAGAAGTTCGGGGCCGACGCCGGGGCGCGGGTCAAAGACCTCGTCACCGTCCAGGTCGAATGGGAGAGGAACGGGCAGGGGCAATTCGTGCCGAGGGAGCTGCCCGGCACCGAAGGCGTGCGCCCCGCGCAGCTCGTGCTGCTTGCGATGGGCTTCCTCGGGCCCGAGCAGCCCCTCCTCAAGGAGATGGGCGTGGCCTGCGACGCCCGCAGCAATGTCAGGGCCGAGTACGAGAAATACGCGACCAGCCTGCCGGGCGTGTTCGCGGCCGGCGACTGCCGCCGCGGGCAGAGCCTGGTGGTCTGGGCTATCAACGAGGGCCGTGGCGCCGCACGCGAGTGCGACCGCTACCTCATGGGCCAGACGGACCTGCCCTAGGCAGGTGGGTTCGCCGGGCGCGCCCGGCCATATCCCGGCGCGTCACTCCACGGTCGCCACCCGGTGGAGCACCGGCCCCAGCCGGTCCGCGATTCGGACCAGGTCGCCCACGCGGCGGCCCACGAGCTGGCGGCCGAGAGGCGAAGAGCCCGTGATCACGGTCGCCTTGGATTTGCCGTCGCTGGCCTCGAGCCCGCCGGATTGCGGGCCCATGAGGTACGCGGCCCGCCGGCCGTTCGCCTCAAGGGTCACGAGGGCGCCGGCGGCGATCTCCTCCCCGGGCCCGAACTCCCGCGGGGAAAGCGCCCTCCATGCCGCGATCGCGCCGGCGATCTCCGAGGCGAACCGGGCCTGGCCGGCTGCGAGGTAGGCCGCGCTCTGGCTGCGCATGTCGTACTTGTCCTCGGCCTTGCTTTCCTCGTCCGTCGCCTCGCTGCGCGAGCCGAGGGCGGCCTCCGTCTGGAGGGCGAGCTCCGCCTCGAGCTGGGAGATGACTGACCGTGTAAGGGCGCGCTTGTCCATGGTCGGGTTCTTACGGTATTTCGTTGTTGCCGATGCCGTCAAAGCCCATTCCCGGATCCACCGGAGAGGTCCTCACCTGCCTTCCGTCGCCCTATGTCGCGCACGGGCCGACGGGGCTCCTGTACCTCCCCCGATTCATCGCCAAGTGCAAGTACGTCAAGGAGCACGGATCGCTTCCCGCGAGCTATGCGAAGAACTTCAAGCGCGGGATCGACCGGTTCCTCTGCCTGCACCTTGGAATCGATCCCGGCGCCGTTGAGCAGGTCGTCCGCGAGTCTGCGGATGACGCGGAGATCGAGAGGGGGCTCGCCCGCCTTCTCCCGGCGGAAGTGCGCGCCGAGAAATGGAACCGGGAGCTCGCGCAGAAGGGGATGACCGCCGCGGGCCGGGAGTTCCTAGGGACGGCGCTCACGGCCATGGGATGCGCGGACAGGGCCGACGACATCAAGAGCATCCCCGACCTGATCGATTTCGACGAGGGGAGGATCGAGTGATCAAGGGCCAGAGGATCGTCTGCATCAACGACGACTTCAATGAATTCGTGCGGGCTGTCTACGCGCAGCTCCCGGTGAAGGGCAGGACCTACACGGTCCGCGAGGTCTTCCTCGGCCGGGAGAGGATCGTCAAGGGGGGCGACTCCGCGACCGTGGGGCTCCTGCTCCACGAGCTGGTTAATCCCCCGGATCCGTTCCACGCAGGCAAGGAGGAGCTCGGCTTCTCGTCCGAGCGGTTCGCCCCCCTGGAGGAGCTGCCGCCCGAAAAGGAGGAGGCGGGAGCGGAGGCCGGCGCCGGGGCGGGCGAACGCGGCTTCGGGTCGAGTTGATCCGCGCCGGCGGGCGAACCCGGGGGAACCGGGCCGCGCCCCTAGTGAAGGTGCGGCGCGAGCTCGGCGAGCGCGGGACGCCCCACGCAGCGCCGGATCGACTCGAGGTTCTCCCGGACGAGGGCCCCCATCGACTCGCAAAGCCGGTACTCGGGCCTGCCGTAGTGCTCGGCAAGCGATTCGCGCAGCTGGTGGACCTTCTCCGGGGGCGATATCGGGTCGCCCTCCATCGCCGCGAGGAGAAGGCCGAGCCTCCTGGCGGCAAGCTCGGCGCGCTGCATCATCATCGTCTGCTCCTCGCGCTGGTACTGGTTGGCGGTCTCGGCGTGCAGTTGCTTCGTGCAGAAGAGCACGAGCGCCGCGTTCTCCTTGAAGAACTGCGGCCGGTAGAAGTTCTTTCTCCCGTTGTAGCTCTGCTGGTCGAAGTCCATCGCCCGGATCTTGAGCTGGAAATCCTCGAAGTCCGGAGTGACTACGAACACAAAGTTGTAGGAGCGCATGTCCCCGAGGAGCTGCACAAAGCACCGCTCGTTGAACTTGACGAGCTCCTTGGCGACCCGCACCGGGCTCAGCTCGGGCCGCTGGAGCCAGCGGGTGATGAAGATGTCCCCGGGGATCCCGGCGATGTGCTCCTCCACGAGCGTGTTCCCCCGCGTGATGAAGTTGAGGCGGTTGGGGGAAAGCAGGTGCTCGAGCTCGAGGCCGTAGACCCGCGAGGCGTCGGCCTTCTTGATGTAGACGTAGTCCTGGTTGTCGTTGTACGCGTTCACGATCCTGATCCTGAACGGCATCGAGTTCCCGAACGTGCAGAAATCCACGCGGTCCGCATAGAGGTGCTGGACGACCGACTTGTCGCCGTCGACCTTGATGAGGGCGTACACCTCCTTGAGCGCCTCGTTGAGGGCGCGCATCTCGGTCCGGTCATAGATCACCGTGTCCCAAAGGGTCGGTTTGCCGTCGGCGTCCACGAGCGGAATCGCCTCGGTGAACCCGCGCAGCCGCTCGTAGGTGACAGGTATGTCCCGCTCGCGCCTGAAGGTGCGCAGATACCCGCGCAGCCCGTCGCCTATGGGGAACATGGGCTTCTTCCGGGTCGCCGGAAGCGTGTCGTTCTGGATCGCGGCGTCGGCCATCCCGTCGGTGCGTCAGTTCGAGCCCGGGGCGCGGTCGCGGTATTCGCCCCAGCGCGCGGCGAGCTCGTGGGTCACGCGGCTCCCCACGCGGTACGCGGCCTCGAGCGAGGGGATGTAGCCGGCGTATTCGGAATGCAGGCTGTTGTTCACGTCCTGCCTCGGCGCCTGCATGCAGTAGTTGCTCGCCGTCCTGAGAAAAAGGACCCGCCGGAAATCGACCCTTCCCATCTTCGACAGACGGCTCAGCGCGGCGGCTATTCCCTGGTCCTCCATGTCGGACATGGCAAACACGCCCTTCCCGTTCGTCCATAGCCGGGTCCAGTCGCTCGCCCATTGCGTCATCGCCTTTCCGTGCCAGTAGCGGCACGAGCCGAACGTCTCCCCGCAGAGGACGAACGGGGGCCTTTGCGCGTTCGGGAACCCCCCGTAGGACGCCCGGTAGGCCCTCATCTGGTCGGAGTCCGGGATCTGAACGTCCTTTGTGAGGGCATAGGCCCATCCGACCAGCGCAGGATCCAGGGGATAGGCCATCGTGTCGGGCTCCCACTTCTCGTACGTTGGCTTCTGGTTTGGGGTCTTGGACCCGATCGGCACGATCGCATAGGGCCAGGAGGCGTCGGCCTCGCGCGCGTCTATCTCGTAGGCGACATCCCCGTCGATCACGTAGTGCGCCCAGGCCGCGCTCCCGATCGAGGCGACCGCCGGATTGACTCCCGCGATGCCGTTCACGACCCAGTACGTCCGCGAGAAATCGAACACGCCGCTCAGGGCGAGCGCCATGATCTGGTTGGATGAGCGGACGGTGGTGCCGGAAACGACGCCGATCGTCCCGTTTCCGTCGGTCAGGACCGGATGGTCCACGCCGGGAACGTCGATCTTCTGGGTCCAGTTCTCCCTCTCCACCCAGAACTGGAATTCCCCCGGCCTGTCGCCCCGGTCCGCACCCGCCTCGAAGGTCACGACCACGGCCACCTTGACCGGGATGGGGTCCGCCCCGAGCCGGGCGGCGCAAAGAAGAAACGCTGGAAGCAGGGCCCGGAGGAGGCGCCTCATGGGATCAGCTGTCGGCAGGCGGAGGGGGCGCCGTACCGGGCGACCTCCCCGGCCCGGAGGACTTGAATCGGGGCGTCAGCGTCTCGGCCGCCTCATCCAGGCGGGAGGAGGTCGTGTTCAACACGTCCGCAACCACGGTGATGTAGTCGATGGCATCGGGCCAGCGGCGCAACTCGACGGCCTCGCGCACGCCGGGAAGCGTCTTGGCGGCATAGCCCGTGTACTGGCCCGGCGCATAGAGCATGTGCTTGTACCAGCTCCGGCCGGGAAGCCCCCTTTCGGTCGAGAGCGCCTGTTCGATTCCCTGAAGAATCCCGTTCAGCCGCCCGAGTTCCTGGGCCGACAGCTTGAAATCCTGGGCCGAAGCCCGCGCGAAGGCGTCGTCGTAGCTTTTCGCGCTCTTCGTGAGCCGGGTTGCGGCCCGCTCCAGCGCATCGAAAGCCAGCATCGGGACATCGGCCGGGCTTTGTGGCGGCAGCCGCATTTCCTGGGGATCCGCGGCCAGCTTGAACGCGCCTTCGTCGATGAGGCTGTTCAGCTCCGCGCTCTCTTCGCGCTCGCGATCGGTCAGCTTTTCCACCTCGGCCACGTAGCGCGTGACGGTTTCGGCGAGGTCGCCGAATCTCATGGGCAGCACGTCGGCCTGGGCGGTGCGGAGCACAAGCCGGCCCGCGGTCTGCGCCAGCGCCACGCCATACACGAACTTGGGGTCCCCGAACCGGATGAAGTGGTCGAACGAGTCGTACGTGGAGTGGTAGATCGAACGCTCCACGTCCTCCCCGCCGTATCCCAGGTTGATCGCCGAAACACCCAGGTGCTGGAGGAAGGGGGTGTAGTCCGAGCCCGACCCCAGCGCTTCTATCGGCAGGTCGGCGCCCGCCTTCGCGGCCTTCAGCTGCAGCTGCTCATCCGGGGTGGCGGGGATCCTGTCGGGGCCCTTCCTCTCCACGTCCGCGATCTTGATCCGCGCGCGCCAGCGGTCGAGGATGGTCACCCCGGTCTCCGGGTCGAGCACGGCGCCGGCAACCTCGTTGACAAAGTGCTGGAAGGAATGGCTGCCTCCTGCGAAGAGGATGCCGCGGCCGTTGGTGTCGGAATTGACATAGAGCACGGCCTTGCGCTTGAGCTCGTCCGCGTGCGTCTCGGCCCATTCGGTTGATCCGAGGAGCCCGGGTTCCTCGCCGTCCCAGCTGGCGTAGACCAGCGTCCGCCTAGGTCTCCAGCCGGACTTTGCGAGGGCGCCGATCGCCTTCGCCTCGGCCATGACCGCGATGTTTCCGGCGAGGGGATCCCATGCCCCGAACACCCATCCGTCGTGATGGTTTCCGCGGATGACCCACTGGTCGGGAAACTCGGATCCCTTCATCACCGCGATCACGTCATAGATCGGCTTCAGGCTCCAATCCGAGGAAATGGCAAGGTGCACCTTCGCCGGGCCGGGCCCGATGTGGTAGGTGAATGCCAGCGCGCCGCGCCATCCCGGCGGGGCGACCGGCCCCTCGAGCGCGCCGAGGAGCGGCTTTGCGTCGCCGCTGGAGATCGGGATCACCGGGATCTTGAGGATCGTCTGCGCTTCCTCGATCTTGAGGCGCTTCGCGTCCTTCGTGGCGCCGACCCCCGGGGTCAGCGGGTCTCCGGAATACAGGGTGATGTCCGCGACCGATCCGCGCTGCACGCCGTCGTCCGTCCGGTAGGCGCCCTTCGGATAGACGTCGCCCGACCAGTAGCCATCCTCGTGCGGGTCCGAGTAGATGATGCATGCGGCGGCGCCGTGCTCCTGCGCAAGCTTGCCCTTCAGTCCGCGCCAGCCCGCCCCATAGCGGACGATCACGACCTTGCCCTTCACGTCCACGCCGCGCCTTTCGAGCTCCGTGTAGTCGGCGGGCATCCCGTAGTTCACATAGACAAGGTCCGCCGTCACGTCCCCGTCCGCGCAATAGACGTTGTAGGGGGGGAGCGCCCCGGCGGTGCGGGCCGAGGTCCGGTCGCCTTCGATCGCGGGCTCGGACAGCCGCGCCTTGAACGCAACCGGGGCCACGAGCTCGAGGGTCAGGCTCTTGGGAGTCGGATAAAGGACGCTGAACGTCTCGATCCGCGCGTCCCACCCCCACTCCTTGAACTTGCCCAGCATAAAATCCGCATTCGCCTTGTCGTGCGGCGAGCCCACCTGGTTCGGCTCCGAGGACATCTGCTCAAGCCACGACCGAAGATCCGCCGGGTTGATCGCCGCGTCGAACGCCTTTTCGCGCTGCTGCTCCACCTCCGCGGACGCGGCCCTGAAACCCAGAAACCCTTCCGGCGCTCCAAGAGAAACGGACCCCAAGAGGGTCGCACCGGCCAGGGCCGGACCGAGCACTCGCATCGCTTTCATCCGGAAAGAGAAGAGAATACGTCGATGAAGAGCAAGCACTTACGGTGTAGTTCCGCCCGCATCGAGCCCCACTTTTGCCCGCCTCCGCCGCCCTCCCGCCTGCCAATCGGGGCCGGACTCGGGAGAAGCGGAAGCTTCACCGGCAACGTCCTTTACGTTTCCTGCAGACCGGACATGGGACCTGGAAACTCCTTCCCGCAAGAAAGCGGCGATACCCCGCACATTCTGGCCGGGAACGGCCTTTTCCCGTCGCCAGCGGCGGAAGGCGGGGCAACCTCGCGGTTTCACCACCAATGGATCTATCCGCGGCTTCACGCAGCCTCCTGAGCGGGTGGCAGGGGCTCGCCATCGCCGCAGCCGTCATCGCGGACATCCGTGACGGCGACGCTCTCCTTCCCCATGCGCGCCATTCCTATGGGGGCGTCGGGGTCGGGATACTCCGGCGACCCTCCTGATAAACGCCCTCCCGCCGCCAACGGACTGCGTTGCCGCACTAATGGTTTGCGGGCGAAACCCAGGCGCGGCACGGTGTGCGGCCATTCCACCCAATTCATGAGCCTGCGCCTCGTCGCCCTCTTTTCCTCCGCGGTCGCGCTCCTGGCGGGTTGCAACCAGTCTGACACGGAGAGGTACAAGGAGGAGATCATCGCCGCCGACAAGGCGTTCTGCGCGAGCTCCGTGAAAGACGGCCCAAAGGCCGCGTTCCTCGCCGCCATCGCAAGGGACTGCAAGCTGCTTGGCGACTCCCGGACGGGCGCCGATGCCGTGAACGACGTCTTCATCCAGCTTCCCCCCACCGCAAAGCTCACGTGGGAGCCTTCGTTCGTCGGCGTGAGCGCCTCGGGCGACGTCGGCTACACATGGGGCCGGTATATACTGAACGTCCCCATGACCAAGCTGGGGTCGCGGCCCTTGATCCGGATGGGCACCTACGTCACGGTTTGGAGGCGACAGCCCGGCGGGGCCTGGAAGGTCGCGCTCCACGGCGGCGATACCGAACAAGTCCGCTGACGGGGGCGATGGAGGGCCCGCAAGCGGCGTTCCTGGCGATTGCGCCGCCTGGCATCGAGGGCATTGGAGGAATCCCGCCCCCTGAGGCCCCGGCCTACGGGACAAACATCCCGACGAACTCCGTCACCGGCATGGCATCGAGCCTCGCCGGATCGGAGAAAAGGGCGAGGATTGAGCTGGCTCGGGGCTCGGCGAAATGCCCGCGGACGGCGCTTTCGAACTTCGCGTGGAGCAGCGGAACGCCCTCCTGGCGCCGCCTCCGGTGGCCGACCGGGTACTCCACGGAAACGCGCCGGGTTGTCGCGCCGCCGCGGAAAAACACCTGGACGGCGTTTGCGATCGAACGCTTGCCCGGATCCAGGTAGTCGCGCGTGAACGCGGTGTTTTCAACGACCTCCATCCTGAACCGGAGCGAATCGATCCGGGGATCGGCCGCCGCGGCATCCTCGTAGTCCCCGGCCGCAAGCGAACCCTTGATCAGCCCCACGGCCACCATGTATTGGAGGCAATGGTCGCGGTCCGCCGGGTTGGCGAGAGGCCCGGTCTTGTCGATGATCCTCCGGCCGCTCTCCTGCGTCTCGATCGCGATCCTCTCCACCTCTGCGAGCCGAGGGGCGACCTCTGGGTGGAGGGCGATCGCGGCCTCGACCGCCGTCTGCGCGTGGAATTCGGCGGGATAGGAGATCTTGAAGAGGATGTTCTCCATCACGTAGCTCCCGAAGCCCTGGGCCGGGACCGCGAGGGGCTTGCCCCGAAGGACGACGTCCTGGAACCCCCAGACCTTGGTGGTCAGGGCCCCCGGGTACCCCATCTCGCCCCTGAGCGCCAGGATCGCATGCAGGACGCCCCGGCTTGCGGCATCGCCCGCGGCCCAGCTCTTGCGCGAGCCCGTGTTGGGGGCATGGCGGTAGGTCCTGAGCGCGCCGCCGTCGAGAAACGCGTTCGAGAGCGCGTTCACGATCTGATCGCGGGATCCCCCGAGCAGCCGCGTCGCCACCGCCGCGGAGGCGATCCGCACAAGCAGCACATGGTCCAGCCCCACGCGGTTGAACGCGTTCTCGAGGGCGAGGACGCCCTGGATCTCATGCGCCTGGACCATCGCCACCAGCAGGTCGCGCACGCGCAGCATCCCGCGGCTCCCGGCCTCCCCCGAGCGGCCCGCGTAATCCGCGGTGGCGAGAATCGCCCCGAGGTTGTCCGACGGATGCCCCCACTCGGCGGCGAGCCACGTGTCGTTGAAATCGAGCCAGCGCACCATGGCGCCGACGTTGAACGCCGCGTGCACCGGCTCGAGCTCATGCGCCGTCCCGGGAACGCGCGCACCGCGCCCGGGGAGCGCCGCGCCCGGCACGACCGGGCCGAGGAGCCTCGTGCAGGCCGGGTAGCGGAGCGCGAGGAAGCCGCAGCCGAGCGTATCCATCAGGCAGAGGCGGGCTGTCTCGAGCGCGGCCGCGCCGCTCGCGCGCCCAGGGTCAAGCACGTAGTCCACGACCTGCACCAAGAGCGGATCGGGCGGCGGCCGGGCGGCGCGGGCTAGGTCGGCGTGGCTCATCTCAGCGCTGCGCAATGGGCACGAACGGCGTCGGGGGGGGGCCCGTGTAGCTTGCGCCCGGCCGGATGATCTTGCCGTCGATCCTCTGCTCGATCACGTGCGCGGCCCAGCCCGCGGTTCGCGCGATCGCAAACACCGGGGTGAACATCGCCGTCGGGATCCCGAGCATCCGGAAAGCGGGCGCGCTGTACCAGTCGAGGTTTGGAAACATCCTCTTCAGCCCCCACATCACGTTCTCGATGCGCTCGCAGACCTCGAACAGGCCGGGCGCCCCACCGTCGGCGCACAGGCCGCGCGCGATCTCCTTGATGATCGGGCTGCGCGGATCCGCGATCGTGTATACGGGGTGGCCGAAGCCGATGATGATTTCGCCGGAGGCCACCCGGGCGCGGATGTCGGACTCGGCCGCGGCCGCGTCCTTGTACCGGAGGGCGATTTCGATCGCAACCTCATTGGCGCCGCCATGCCTCGGGCCGCGAAGGGCGCCGATCGCCCCGCAGATCGCCGAATGCAGGTCCGAGCCCGTCCCCGCGATCACGCGGGCCGCGAAGGTCGAGGCATTGAATTCGTGCTCCGCGTACAGGATGAGCCCGCGGTCCAGAGCGCGAACGTGGGCGGCGGACGCAGGCCTGCCATGGAGCAGCCTGAGGAAGTGGCCGGCGAGCGAGGGCTCGTCCGTCGCGGTCTCGATCCGCCGCCCGCCGTTGGCGTAATGGTGCCAGTAAAGGAGCATCGAGGCGAACGAGGCGATCAGGCGGTCCGCGATGGCCCGCGCCTCCGCGGCCCCGTGCGCGGGCTTCTCCGGGTCGGCCGCCCCGAGGGCCGAGCAGCCCGTTCGAAGGACGTCCATCGGATGGGCAGCCGCCGGGATCAGCTCGAGCGCGGAGCGCACAACCGCGGGCAGACGCCGGCACCCGGCAAGGCGCGCCCGGTAGGCGTCGAGCTCCTGCTGCGTCGGAAGCGCTCCGTGGATCAGCAGGTGCGCGATCTCCTCGTAGCTTCCCCTCTCCGCCAGTTCCACGATGTCATAGCCGCGGTAGTGCAGGTCGTTGCCCGTGTGTCCGACCGTGCAGATCGCGGTGTTGCCTGCGATGACCCCTGAAAGCGCCACGGACTTCTTGCTCATTTCTCGTCCCTTCCCTCCTGCGCAGCCAGCATGCGGTCCAGCCTGCGCTCGTATTCCTCGTAGCCCAGGACGTCGTACAGCTCCGCGCGGGTCTGCATCTCGCCGACGACGGATTTCTGGGTGCCTTCCCTGCGGATCGCCGCGTATACCCTCTCGGCGGCCCGGCTCATCGCCCGGAACGCTCCCAGGGGATAGAGCGCGATCGCAACTCCGGCGGACCTGAGCCCCTCGAGGGAGAAGAGCGGCGTCTTTCCGAATTCCGTAAGGTTCGCGAGCACCGGAACCTTGCCGAGCGCCTTCGTGAACGCGCGGTATTCGTCGAGGGAGGTCAGCGCCTCGCCGAAGATCGCGTCGGCTCCGGCCTTGGCGTAGGCCCGCGCCCGCGCAACCGCCCCGCCGATGCCTTCGGAGGCATACGAATCCGTCCGGGCCATCACCAGGAAATGCGGATCGGTCCGCGCGCCGACGGCCGCCTGTATGCGGCCGCACATCTCGGCGGAGCTCACGAGCTGCTTTCCTTCCCTGTGCCCGCAGCGCTTCGAATGGACCTGGTCCTCGAGGTGGCAGCCCGCAGCGCCCGCAAGAGTCATCTTCCTCACCGTGCGCTCGATCATGAACTCCCCGCCCCAGCCCGTGTCGGCGTCGACCAGTAGGGGAAGGTCGGTGGCCTGCGTGATCCTCCGGATGTCCTCGCACACCTCGTTGAGGCTTGTGATCCCGAGGTCGGGCAGCCC
Organism: uncultured Opitutaceae bacterium; assembly: GCA_937889545.1. Taxonomy (GTDB): domain Bacteria; phylum Verrucomicrobiota; class Verrucomicrobiia; order Opitutales; family Opitutaceae; genus Palsa-1447. The sequence goes on along the minus strand of CALAOT010000071.1, from coordinate 5,971 downwards.
GTGGGAGGCGTTGGCAACCCCTCCCCCGGAGAGGTAGATCGCCCGGTACCCGGCGCGCTGGGCGAGCAGGGCGCAGTATGCGTTTATCGTTCCGACGACCTGAAGGGGTCGTTCGGCCTTGAGCGCGGAGCGCAGGCGCGCGCCCGGGGTGCGGGGTTGGGACGGCATGGGGATGGGGATATCTAGTGCGCGCTCGTAGCATGTTTGGGCTACCGCAGCGATCACTTCGTGATCGGCTCCCCCCGGCCCCCAATCGAGCCCTCTCCGGACGGCCCGTTCTACCTCGGCTTCGTCGCGCAGGGCATCCGTGAGGTTCCGAAGAGCCCGTCGATCGCGCGCACGACGAACGGAAGCCTCATGGCCAGCCGCGCGAGCCGCTGCCGGCCGGCGGTCCTCAGCGTCTTCACCACCTTGAAGCGCACCGCCCCGTCGTAGCGGAAGCGGACGGGCCGCAGGCCGTGCCGGGCATAGATGATCCTCAAGGCGCGCGGCGTGAAATAGCCGACGTGGACCTCCGGCATGATGTAGCCGTAATCGAGGCCCTTCAGCCTCGGGACCAGGCTTGCGACGTTGCCCGTCGTCACCAGGAGCAGCCCGCCCGGCTTGAGCAGCCTTGCGGCGAGGGAGAAGACCGGATCCGGGAACTCAAGGTGCTCGACGACCTCGACGAGGCTGATGACGTCGTAGCTCCCGCCCGGCTCGGATGCCAGCTCGTCGGGGCCCAGGATCCTGAAGCCATCGTCCCTTCTCAGCCGGTCCGCATATGTCCCGACATCGTGCCCGGTGAGGCGCAGGGGCCGCGCATTCCCCCCAGAGCGGAATTCCCTCCTGTCGGCGAGGTACTTCAGCAGTCCCCCGGCCCCGCATCCGAAGTCGAGCCACTCGACCGGGCCCTCGGGCGTGTTGTCCGCGATGAATCCCGTCGCCACGCGCCAAAGGTCGTCAAACTCGAGCATCCGGTCCGTCGCGCGGTAATCCCGGTACTCGGACTCGTAGTCGACAAAGGGATCGGGCCCACGGCCCCTGTAGTAGGCCTCGTTGTAGATGGCGTATCCCGAAAACGGCTCCACGAACATGAAATCGCAGGCCGCGCAGTGCCAGAAGTCAAAATCCCGCGCGAGGAACTGGCTGTGCCTCGTTCCCCTGAGCGTCACGCGCGCCGAGCCGCAGCAGCGGCATGCAACCGAGGCGCCACCAGGGCCGGCAGGCTCAGTAGTCATCCATCACCCCAAACATGACCCATGCGAGCAGCATCGCGGCAACGATGACGAGGACGAGCCACATGACCAGGGTGCCCGGCGTCCGCGGGAGCTGCAGCACAAGGGCGCCCGCCAGGCCGCCCGCCACGGTCACGAGCAGGATGAAGTCGCGCGTGCGCTTGGACCTCCTCTTGGCCGGCAACGCGATGATTTCCGGACCCAGCCTTTCCCCGGCGATCCGGTTCTGCCTGTGAATCAGCTCGACGCTGATCGCCGTCCCGTCGCCCGGGCGCGCGGCCATCTCGGTGGGCGTGATTTCCTTGGGCCCGAATCCGGCCCGTCCCCCGGGCGCGCCCATCTCGCCGGGCGGGGATTGAGGGTGGTCGTCCCCTTTCCGCAGCGACGGTCGTCGCGCGGCGATCTCGTTCTGCCTGTGAATCAGCTCGACGCTGATCGCCGTCCCGTCGCCCGGGCGCGCGGCCGTCTCGGTGGGCGTGATCTCCTTCGGCTTGAGCGCGAAGCGTCGAACGGGCGGATCTTCGTCGTCGGGCATGGGCGGTCTCCATTTACGTAAGCAGCTCCCACCCGAAAGCGCAACCGGGGGGTTGTCGGCGCACAGCCGCGGGGAACGCGGCCTGGGGATTGCACTCGAGCGAGGGGGCAGCCCCGGAATCGGGATCGGCGGGCCGGCCACCTTTGCCGCCGGCCTTCACGCGGCGATGAAGGCGGAAGCCTGCCTTGGCCGTGTGGAACGCCAAAGCTCGCCAGCCAATGTCAAACCATCCAAGCTCCCTTCGACTCAGCCGTCCCCAGTAACCCTCGCACCCATACCCCCACCCGCCCAAACACAAAGAACATGAAGAGAATCCCCCCCCTCGTCCTCTGCCTCGCCCTGATCCCATTCCTAAGGGCGGCGGAGCCCGCCCCGGCGCCGGACGCCGCCCAGATCGAGCTGGCCCACCAGGTCATCAAATCCATGCATGCGGACCGGGCGTTCGACCAGATGTCCGTCCAGATGCAGAAGATTGCCGCCCAGTCATTGAGTCTCAACACGGCGAACTTGACGCCCGAGCAGAAGGCGGCCGCGGCGAAGGTCTCAAGCCAAGTCATGGCGCTCTCGATTGAGGCGGCCAAGGGCCTCGTGGACAAGATGGACGTGATCTACGCCGAGGTCTACTCGCCGGCCGAGCTCAGGGCGATGAAGGCCTTCTATGAATCGCCCGAGGGAGTGTCGATGGTCGAGAAGCAGCCCCAGATCATGCAGAAGATCATGCCGTATGTTACGAGCATGCAAAGAGACCTGATGCCGAAGATCCAGAAGATCGCCGAAGCCGCCCGGGTTGAGGCGCAGGGCGCAGTGGCAGCCCCGACGACCCAGGCCGCCAAGCCGTAACTTTCGCCTTCAGGAATTGCCGGCCTTGGGGTCGATGGCTCCTGCTCCCTTCAGGTCCAACGGGCCTTTCTGAATCGAAAATGCCCTAGCCCCGGCCCAAGGCGCAGACCCGGCGATAAAGGCCCTCATACCGAGTCACGATCACATCGGCCGAAAACAGCTCGCGGGCTCGTTGCCTGGCCGACGTGCCCAGCTCGGCCCGGCGTGCGGGATCGCAGATCAATGATTCGACGGCGCGCGTGAAGGCGTCCGCGTCGCCCGGGGCGACCAGCAGGCCCGAGCTGCCCGACACCACCACCTCGGGGATCCCGCCCACCGCCGCCGCGACGCTCGGGCAGGAGAAGCACATCGCCTCGAGGATGCTCAGGCAGAAGCTTTCCATGTCCGAGGTGAAAAGCCCTATGTCGGCCGCCTGCAGATAATCCTCAATCTCGGTCACGTTCTCGCGCACGATCACGCGGTCCTCGAGGCCAAGGCGGCGGACGTCGCCCATGAACGGCGCAAAGCTGGCCCCCGCGAGGACAAGGAGCTTGAAGGACTCCCGCGGCCGGATGCGGGCGCAGCACTCGAGCAGGAGGTCGATCCGCTTGACGGCCCGAAGGTTCGACGAGTGCAGCAACAGGGCCTCCCTGCCGACTCCCAGCTCTCGGCGCACCTCCTCGCGCGAGCGCCGCGGCTTATGGGGTTCGAAGAAATTGTGGATCACGTCTATCGGCCGCCTCACCGACAGCAGCTGCCGCGTCTCCTGCTCCAGGTAGGCGGACACGGTCGTCACGGCATCCGAGCGGTCTAAGGCATACGTTATCGCCGGGCCGTAGCCCGCATCGCGCCCGAGAAGCGTGGTATCCGTGCCGTGGAGGGTCGTCACCACGCGGGGCCTCTGGCCGGGCGGGAGCATCGACTGCCCGAGAATCGCGGCCGTGGCGTGCGGGACCGCATAGTGGACATGGAGGACGTCGAGGCCATGGTCGCGGCTCACCTCCGCCATCTTGACCGAGAGCGGAAGCGTGTAGTCGGGATACTTGAACAGCTCGTAGCTGTTGATCACCACGGGGTGGAAAAACAGCCGGGGGGCGTCCGCGGGCAGACGGAACGGCCGCTCGTAGCTGATGAAATGGGCCTCGTGCCCGCGGCGGGCAAGCTCCTCACCGAGGGCGGAGGCGAGGATGCCGCTGCCCCCGACCGACGGGTAGCAGGTTATGCCGATCCTCAGGGGCCGCTCGGATGCCATGTCAGAAGCGGCGCGCTGCCCGGGTCAGCGGCGCAAGCGAATCGAAGACCAGCGGGTCGTGCGGATAGAGCGGCTGCGCGTACTCGACGCCGGCCCGCAGGCCCTGGGCCCGCGCTCGGGCGAGCTGCAGCTCGACGTAGTTCCTGGTGCGCATCTGCGAGGCGTGCGCCTCCATGGCCGCCGTCCAGGCCGCGACGACCTTCGGCGCGGAAATGTCCATCAGCACCGGCAGGATCCCGGCCGGCTCCGCCTCCGGGGTCACCGCGTAGAAGAACAGCGGGCCGATCGCGTGCGCCGGTTTCGCCCGCAGCTTGGCCACGCCGCCATAGCGGGCAAGCCGCGCCGCGTCGCGCACAAGCTGGCCAAGCCGCGGATGGTCGGGATGCTGGTTCTCCACCAGGCTCGGCGCGAGCACGACCCCCGGCCGCACGCGCCTGATGACAGCCGCCAGTTTGAGCGCGTGTGCGGCTTTGACCTCAAGCTGTGCGTCGCCGTCCAGAAGGACGAACTCCACGCCCGCCCCAAGGAGGGCGGCCCCCTTTCTGGCCTCCGCGGCGCGCTCTGCCGCCGTGCCGTGGGTGCCGGATTCCCCGCGCGAGCAGATGACGAAGTGCGCCGCGCGCCCGGCGAGGGTCTCGCGGGCGATCACGCCCCCGCAGCCGAATTCGATGTCGTCGGGATGTGCCCCGAAGGCCAGCAGCGGCGCGGAATCAAACGGGGATTTCGCAGTAGGCTTCATCCGAGCGGTCGATGGGGTCGCGGTCGACAAAGCTGACATCGCTCGCGTCCTCGCGGCGCAGGTAAACCTTCTCGCCTGCGCCGACGACATAGTGCGTGCAGTGCACGACCGATTGCATCCAGCGGAGGCGCGAGTCGCGGGCGGGGCTGATCTGGGACTTGTCGAAGGGCACGGGGGGCAGGGTGACGAATGAAGCCCCACCCTCGTGCAGTTGCAACGCGCCATCGACGAATCTTGCCCGCACCGCCTCGCCCTCATGCTGCACATCCACGAAGAACTCGGGGACGTCGCATGCCAGGCGCCGCAGCGCGGCGTCGCCGGAGCGCGCGACGCGAATCCCACCGAGGAGCCCCATCCGGCGGTACATCTCCAGGCAGAAGTCGGCCGCGTTTGCCGCCGCCACCTGCTTGAACTCCTCGACCCAGCGCAAATCGACGTAGGCGGGAAGCTGGCGGGCCGTCTTCTCGCGCCAGCCGGCGGGAATCCGCTTCGCGTAGAGCGGGGAGAACTTGCGCTGGAGCCTGTTCTCGAATGCGAAGTTCAGCGTGTGCGGCTTGCCGGTCTTGCGGTCACGGAACGTGGTCTGGGTCTCGCGCGGGTCGTGGTCGCTGTCGTGGTAGAAGAAGACGATCTCGCCGCCGAGCTCGGCCTGGAGGCGCCTGGCCGTGACGATCTTCGCGGCCAGGAAGCGCCGCGGGAAGAAACCGCAAGGCTGCTGGCCGAAGCAGATGACGGGCGGCTGCGTCATGGCTTCGCGGGGGCCGCGCCGGCCCTGCCGGAGACCCCGATCGCGGCCTGGAGAGCGAGGCTGAACGCCACGCAGGCCGCGCATCCGATCAGGTTGTACCAGAGGTAGGATATGCTGAGCTCGGCATAGAGAGCGAACACCAGCCCCTGGGCGGCCAGGGCGGCCCAGAAGACCGCCGTGCCGCCGACCCTCCTGAGGAAGAAGGCCACGAGGAAAAGCCCCAGGACGACGCCGTAGAAGATGGAGCCTAGTATGTTCACGGCCTGGATGAGGTTCTCGGCCAGGTTGGCGAACAGCGCAAAGCCGATCGCAACCAGGCCCCAGAGGGCCGTGAACCACTTCGAGGCGGCCACATAGTGCGCGTCGGTCGCCTCGCGCCTGATGATGTGGCGGTAGATGTCGACGGTCGTCGTGGAGCCGAGGGCGTTTAGCTCGCCCGACTTGGAGGACAGCGCGGCGGCGAAAAAGGCCGTTACAAGCAGGCCGATCAGCCCGTGGGGCAGGTAATCCAGGATGAAGGTGATGAAGACATAGTCCGAATCGTTCGCCGTCGCCCGCCGCCCGGCGCCCCCCAGGGCAGCCCTTGTCTCGGCCCTGGCCGCGTTGCCGCGTTCATGGGCAGCCTCCGAGGCGGCCCGCGCGGCGGAGGCTGCCCATGAAC
>CALAOT010000070.1 GCA_937889545.1 uncultured Opitutaceae bacterium | reverse complement strand
GACCTGGGAATCCCGGCCAAAATCGCGCAAGCGATTTAGACCGGGAGGATGTCAAATCCGCTGTAGGCTACTTCGTATCGCGGCGAAGATGTTTCAAGAAGTCCTGTTCGAACAGATGGTAGATTAGACTGCGTTCCTCGGCGAAAACGCATTCGATAACCTTACCAGGCAAGTACCGGTATAAGACGCGATAACCGCCGACGCGTAGCCGGTGGTAGCCGGTGAGTTTCTCTCGAAGTGGCAGGCAATCGCCTCGTTCTGCTTCGAGACCACGCAGAGCGAGCCTGATTCTTCTCCGGGATTCCGGCGCCAGAGTATCGATAAAGCGCTTCACCTGCTCCCGCACCTGGACCTTGTATTTCATTCGCCAAGTTCGTCGAGAGGGTAGACGAGGCCCCGTCCGGCTTCAGCGTCGGCAATTGCCTTCTGCGCTGCTGGATTGCCAAGGATTTCGGTGGTTTCAATCAAGGCTGCGAGGTCTTCCGCTCCCATTACATAGGCCACAGTTTTTTGATGCCGGGTGATGGTAGCCATGCCGCCACTCTCGGCCGCGCGCACAAGGCTCGGGAATTGGCTCTGCGCCTCTTTTATGCTGTACGTACTTTTCATGGATTTAAGCCTTACATTACGATGGTCATTGTCAAGGAGCTAGGGGAAAATTCCCGTCCGATTCCTGCCAACATTGATGCCGCTTTGTGCAACAATATGCCACTTCCTGCCACTTGAGCTAAGGTGGGACATCGATCGCAGTGGCGGATTTTGGTGCCCACCAAAGCGCTTGTGAAAACCGGGGGCGCCGAATCCGATTCTCGGCGGCGACCCGCTGGCGGCCCGACCGTATGTGGACCGGGCAGTCGCCGCACTGCCTCGCGACGGGCTGACGCGCTACGCCGAGCTCGCCTCGTACTGGCTTGGCTATCAGTTCGAGGGCACGGAACGGAGCGCCATGGCGTGGCTCAGGGACGATCCGCATGCCAGCTTCCCGAAGTGGATCCTCGCCCAGATGTATCTCGGGCTGCGCGATCCCGCTGATAGTGAAAAATGGGCGAATGAGGCGGCGCCGGACGACGGCATCACCGGGCTGCGGGCGCGGATCACGGTCTTCGAGGTGAACTACTATCTGAAGGCTGACCTGAAGGCCGCACGGGCGGCTCTGGAACGGATCCCGGCGGGCGCCCGATCAACAAGCCAGCGTGCGTTGTTCGCGCTTTGGCTTGTGGCAATGGCGGAGGGGAATTTCGACCAAGCCTTGCAGGAGCTGGAAAGGGCGCCCGAGGCTGTGTTTTCGGACCGCATCTATCACGGGCCAAAGGCGCTGCTTGCCGGCCTGACCCACCAGGCGGCTGGGCGGTCCGAGGTGGCACTTTCGCAGTTCAGCGAGGCCGAGAAGCTGCTGAAGGCGGCGTTGGAAGATGATGCCGAGAACGAGGAGCTGCACGCCGTTCTGGCTTACCCGCTAGCCTGCTCCGGTCGCTCGGCCGAGGCCCGGGGAGAGCTTGCGTGGTTGGAACCGTTGATGCGCGGTCGGGCGCCGAGCATCTACGGAGACCCGATTGTCCTCTTGATGGCGCACACTCATGGCATACTTGGCTACGGCGAAGAGATGGTGGTGTGGCTCAGGAAGGTGCTGGATGTTCCGGCCGTGCCGGCGTTCGTACCCGCGCCGCTAAGGATTTATCCAGGGTTCAAGAAGTTGATCGGGTTGCCCCAGATGCAGGCGTTGTTGGCCGAATTCAGCCGATTGGATCAATACGGGTCCGGGAAGGCCGCGGCCCCGATGCCGAAGTCTTTTGGCCCTCGTTGAGCTTTGGGCGGCCGCCAGGCTGCCGCTAGCCTCTCGGCTGGCACGGCCCCTGCTTGGGTGGTTGAATCATGACCACCACCGAGGATGCAATCGACCAGGAGCTCGAGCGGACGCATGCGCGCCTCCTTCTAGACTTGGTAAGCGGCGGAAGCCGGCAGGGCGTCTACATCCTAACCCCACCGCCCGCGGACGACCCGGAGTGACACGCGAGTCGGAGGCTTGAGGCAGCTGCGCGTGTGGGACGGGCGACCTCCGGTTTAAAAGGTTCCTGTCAGCTCTGGTGCCGCTTGGTACGCGTTCCCGCCAGGTTCTGCAACCTCGGCGCAAAGGGGGCACCTTGCTCAACATGGGGATCGAGCGGGCCCGCCGCGACGGGAACCTGCGCGAACTGGGGACACTCCTGTGCACATTTGCGCGATTGCACTGGACCGCCCCCGTGAAGGACGGCGCGACGCGCGAGGCCCGGTTCGCCGCGGCCCGCTGCGCGCTCGAGGAGGCCCTCCATCTCGAACACTCCAGGGATTGGGACTTTGTCCAGGCCGCCCACGAGGAATTGTGCGCCCTGCTTCGGGAGGAGGGCGGCTGGAAGGAGGCCTTGGAGCACCTTGAGGAGGCGCATCGGATCGCGCTCAGGCTTGGCGCAGCCTCCGCGGACGAACGCCTCGCACTCCAGCGGAGCGAGAGCGAAACCGCGGACCAGCGGGCGCGGGCGGATGCCGAGGCAGCCCGATCCGCAGCGGGCAAACCCCGCCTCCAAGCACTGCTGGACCGGATTGAAGCCGGCCCGCGGTTCTCGCCAAAAGCGCCGCAGAAACCGGCGACCAACCCTGCGCCAGGGGGCCCCCGGTGCCGAGGAGTCCGGCGCCCGCACCGAATCTCCCGGGATGCGGTGGCTACGCAGCCGGCGTTTTCAGCCCCTGGTGACGAGCCCAAATCCCATCCCAATAAGGATTTGCTTGACGGTTTATTGACACGGAGGGGGCGCAAATGGGGTTGCGGGTTAGCTTTCGGTGTGTTCTAACCCTGCCATGGCAATCTTCTCCTCCGCCTCCACTGCGGCTGCGGCGCTCCGTCAGGATGGAGCGAAGAAGGGCGCTGCCGGCGTGCGCGCCGCGCAGGCGCTTGCCAAGCAGAAGAGCCTCGAGAAAAAGGCGAAGCGCTACAAGCTGCCCCTGGGCGAGCTGACCATGTTCACCCAGCAGCTCTCGTCGCTGCTCATCGCCGGCCTTCCCCTCGTGCAATGCCTGGAGGCGCTGCAGGACCAGACCGAGGACGCCGTGTTCCGGATCGTCATCCGAGACGTCCGGCTCGACATCTCCCAGGGCAACTCCTTCTCCTCGGCGGTCAAGAAGTTCCCCAGGGCGTTCAACTCGCTCTTCACCTCGATGGTCGAGGCCGGTGAGGCGAGCGGCGGGCTCGCCGAGATCCTGGGAAAGGTCGCGGGCTACTTCGAGGCGACGGTCAAGCTGACGAAGAAGGTGAAGTCGGCCATGGCCTACCCGATAGGCGTCATCTCCCTCGCCGTCGTGCTCGTGAACGTGCTCCTGATCTTCGTCATCCCGGTGTTCGCGGCCATGTTCGCGGACTTCGGCGCCAAGCTGCCCATGCCGACGCAGCTCCTGATCGACGTCAGCCATTTCATGGGCCATTACTTCCTCGTCATCGCCGCCGCCTGCGTCGGCATCTGGTATGGGATGAGGAAGCTCCTCGCCACGCCGCGGGGCAGGCGCGTGAAGGACCAGTTCCTCGTCAGGGCGCCGATATTCGGCAACCTGGTCCACAAGATAGCGCTGTCGCGGTTCAGCCGGACGTACGCGACCCTCATCCGTTCCGGCGTGCCCATCCTGAGGACGCTCGAGATCGTGTCCACGGCGAGCAACAAGGTGCAGATCGAGGACGCCTGCCAGGAGATCGCCAAGCACGTCAGCCAGGGCGGCCAGGTCTCGGAGATCCTGGCGTCGAACGAGTTCTTCCCGCCGATGATGAAGCACATGGTCAAGGCGGGCGAGGCTACCGGCAACGTCGACGGGATGATGAACAAGATCGCGGACTTCTACGATGTCGAGTGCGACGCGACCGTGAGCGCCCTCACCTCGCTGATCGAGCCGCTGCTCATCGTCATCCTCGGCATCATCGTCGGCAGCATCGTCATGGCGATGTTCCTTCCGATCTTCCAGCTGGGCGCTGTGGCTGGCGGCATGGGCTGATGCCCCCCGGGCCGCTCGCGAACCGGGGCGAGCCTGCCGGCGGGCGGTTTAGCCTCTCGCCCGGCGGGGGGTGTTATTGACTCGCCCGGGCCCAGGCGGGACGCTCCACCTTCCCAAATCTCAAACATGCCATCCGTCCTCATCGTCGACGACCTGATCTCGATCCACGAGATGCTGGAGGCGGTCATTCAGCCCACGGGCTTCTCGACGGCGTTTGCCACGGACGGCGAGAAGGCGCTGGCGCGCTACAAGGGCGAGAAGTTCGACATGGTCCTCGCGGACATCGACATGAAGCCGATGGACGGGATCACGCTCCTGAAGCAGCTCAAGGCGTACGACCCCAGCTCCGTCACGATCATCATGACGGCGTATGCGAGCACCGACAGCGCGGTCCAGGCGCTCAAGTTCGGGGCCTTCGACTACCTCCAGAAGCCGTTCCGGGTGGATGAGCTGATCGGGACCCTGAGGCGCGGGCTCGAGTTCCGCGAGATCCAGGCGCAGCGCGTCCTCATCAGCACCGGCGCGGGTCTGCGTCCCGACGACATCGACGGCCGGCTGATCGGGAAGAGCCCCCAGGTCAAGAAGCTGATCCAGAAGGTGAAGAAGCTGGCCGCGGTGCGCACCCCAGTCCTCCTGGTGGGCGAGAACGGGACCGGCAAGACCCTCGTCGCGGAGATCCTCCACGCGGTGACGGGCGCGGGCCAGGCACAGTTTGTCCGGATCGACTGCTCGCTCAGCTCGGAGCAGAACTTCCACGAAGGGCTCCTCGGCCAGAACGGCGAGGGCGGGCCCTGGATCCGCGACGCCAAGGGCGGGACGCTCTACCTGCAGCACGTGCAGTGCCTCGCGCCGCCCGTGCAGAAGGAGCTGGTGAGCGTCCTGAGGAACACCGCGCACGGCTTCCGGCTCCTCTGCACGACGACCGAGGACCTGGAGAAGATGGTCGACGAGGGCCGCTTCAACGAGGAGCTCTTCTACCGGGTCGCGTCGCTTCCGCTGCAGATGCCGGCGCTGCGCGACCGCAAGGAGGACATTCTCCTCCTGGTGAAGCACATCGCGGCGCTCGCGACCAACCCGCTCGTCGACCCGAACCTGATCGAGTTCACGGGCGACGCGATGGCGGTCCTGACCGCCTACCACTGGCCGGGCAACCTGGCCGAGCTTTCCCAGCTCGTCTCCAAGCTCGCCTCGACCACCGAGACGCGGGTCATCACCTCCCAGCAGCTTCCCCTGCGGCTGCGCGACCTGAAGCACTGGCCGAAGCTGGCCGATTTCCTCGAGGGCCAGGAGAAGCAGTACCTCGACCGGGTGCTCCACGCGTGCCGCGGCGACAAGGCGACCGCGGCCGAGGTGCTCGGAATCGACGTCGGGAACCTCGAATAGCCCAATTTCCCTTGCGGCGGATTTGCGCGGCCGCAACGGTCGGAGGAGTCCACGCGCTCCGCCAATGCCCAAACGCACCGACCTCGAGTCCATCCTGATCATCGGCGCCGGCCCCATCGTGATCGGCCAGGCATGCGAGTTCGATTATTCGGGCACCCAGGCCTGCAAGGCTCTCAAGGAGGAGGGCTTCCGCGTGGTCCTCGTCAACTCCAACCCGGCGACGATCATGACGGACCCGGAATTCGCGGACGTCACCTACATAGAGCCGCTCAACGCCGACATCCTGGAAAAGATCATCGAGGCGGAGAGGCCCTCGGCGCTGCTGCCGACGCTGGGCGGGCAGACCGCCCTCAACCTGTCGATGGAGCTCCACAAGCTGGGCGTCCTCGCGAAATACGGGGTCGAGATGATCGGGGCCAAGCCCGAGGCGATCGCGAAGGGCGAGGACCGCGAGCTCTTCAAGCAGGCGATGGTGAGGATCGGCCTGGACGTCGCCAGGTCGAGGACGGTCCAGACGCTCGAGCAGGCGCGGGCGGCGGCCGAGGAGGTCGGGGCCTTCCCGCTGATCATCCGGCCGAGCTTCACCCTGGGCGGGCAGGGCGGCGGCATCGCCTACAACCGCGAGGAGTTCGAGCAGATCGTTGCGGCGGGGCTCGACATCTCCCCCGTCCACGAGGTGCTCGTCGAGGAGTGCCTCATCGGGTGGAAGGAGTTCGAGATGGAGGTCATGCGCGACCACAAGGACCAGTGCGTCGTGATCTGCTCGATCGAGAACTTCGACCCCATGGGCGTCCACACCGGCGACTCGATCACGGTCGCGCCCGCGATGACCCTGACGGACAAGGAGTACCAGTCGATGCGCGACGCCTCGTTCGCGGTCATTCGCGAGATCGGCGTCGAGACAGGCGGGTCGAACATCCAGTTCTCGGTCGATCCCCGGACGGGCAGGATGGTCGTGATCGAGATGAACCCGCGCGTGTCCCGCTCCTCCGCCCTCGCGTCCAAGGCGACGGGCTTCCCGATCGCGAAGATCGCCGCCAAGCTCGCCGTGGGGTATTCGCTCGACGAGCTGCGCAACGACATCACCCGCCTGACGCCCGCGAGCTTCGAGCCGACGATCGACTACGTGGTCACGAAGATCCCGCGCTTCACGTTCGAGAAGTTCCCGGACGCGGACCCTGCCCTCACCTCGTCGATGAAGTCGGTCGGTGAGGTGATGGCGATCGGGCGCACGTTCAAGGAGTCGTTCCAGAAGGCGATCCGCTCGCTCGAGATCGGCGCCAGGGGATTCGGCGGCGGCGGGAAGCTCGGGGGCGACGAGAGGCCCGATGACGCCACGATCAAGACCAAGCTCGGCACGCCGAACGCGGAGCGCATCTTCTACCTGAGGTACGCGCTCAGGGCGGGCTACGCCGTGGAGAGTATCTTCGAGCTTACAAAGATCGACCCGTGGTTCCTCCACCACCTTCGCGAGCTCAAGGAGATGGAGGATGTCCTCGGGAAACAGGCGCTCGGGGCGATCGACACCGGGCTCCTGCGGCGGGCGAAGCAGTTCGGGTTCTCCGACGCCCAGCTCGCGCACCTCCTGAAGAGCGACCTCGCCTCCGTGCGGGCCGAGCGCGTGAAGCGCGGGATCAAGACGACGTTCAGGCTCGTCGACACCTGCGCCGCGGAGTTCGAGGCGTTCACGCCGTACTACTATTCGAGTTACGGGGACGAGAGCGAGGTCATGCCCTCGGCGAAGCGCAAGATCATGATCCTCGGCGGCGGGCCGAACCGGATCGGCCAGGGGATCGAGTTCGACTACTGCTGCGTCCACGCGAGCTTCGCGCTGCGCGAGATGGGGTTCGAGACGGTCATGGTGAACTCGAACCCCGAGACGGTCTCGACCGACTACGACACGAGCGACCGGCTCTACTTCGAGCCGCTCACGCTGGAGGACGTCCTGGAGGTCTACTGGCAGGAGGGGTGCGAGGGCGCGATCGTGCAGTTCGGCGGGCAGACCCCGCTCAACCTTGCGTCCGCGCTCAAGGCGAACGGCGTGAACATCATCGGCACGTCGCCCGAGTCGATCGAGATCGCGGAGGACCGGAGGCTCTTCAGCGCCGTGCTCGACAAGCTGGGGCTGCGCCAGCCCGCGAACCGCACGGCGCTCGGCGAGGGCGAGGCGGCGGCGTGCGCGCGGGCGATAGGCTATCCCGTGCTGCTGCGGCCCTCCTTCGTCCTCGGCGGGCGCGGGATGTTCATCCTCTACAGCGAGGAGGAGCTGAAGGCCGTCGTCAGGCAGGTCTTCGAGGTGATGCCGGGCAAGCCGGTCCTGATCGACAAGTTCCTCGAGGACGCGATCGAGCTCGACGTCGACTGCCTATGCGACGGCGAGACCAGCGTCATCGCCGGGATGCTCGAGCACATCGAGTTCGCCGGCGTCCATTCGGGCGACGCGGCGATGGTGATGCCGCCGCACACGCTCGGCAAGAAGATGCTCGGCCAGGTCCGCGCCGCGACGCACGCCCTGGCGAAGGAGCTGCGCGTGCTTGGCCTGATGAACGTCCAGTTCGCGATCAAGGACGGCCAGATGTACGTGCTCGAGGTCAACCCCCGCGCCTCGCGCACGGTGCCGTTCGTCGCCAAGGCGATCGGCGTGCCGATCGCCAAGCTCGCCGCGAAGGTGATGGCCGGGATGAGGCTTTCGGAGCTCGGCTTCACCCGGGAGGTCACCCCGATGCACTGGTGCGTGAAGGAGGCGGTCTTCCCCTTCGTCCGCTTCCCCGGGGCGACGATCACGCTGGGGCCGGAGATGCGCTCGACGGGCGAGGTCATGGGGCTCGACGCCGACCTCGGGATCGCGTTCGCCAAGGCGCAGGCCGCCGCGAAGCCGGGGCTTCCCACGGGGGGCAACGTCTTCCTGAGCGTCAAGGATGCCGACAAGCCGCGCGCCGCGGAGATCGCGCGCGCGCTGTCCGAGATGGGGTTCACGATCCACTCGACGAGCGGGACCGCGAACATGCTGGCGGCCGGCGGGATCCCCGTGAAGCGCGTCCCGAAGATCAGCGAGGGCCGCCCGAACGCGGTCGACATGATCAAGAACGGCCAGATCCAGATGGTGATCAACACGCCCAGCGGGATGATACCAAGGCGCGACGAGAACCGGATCCGGGCCGCGGTCTACAGCCACAACGTGTGCATCATGACCACGATCGGGGCGGCGCGCGCGGCCGTGGACGGAATCCGCGCGCTCCGGACCAAACCCGTCGGCGTCCGCCCCCTCCAGAAATACCGGGGCAACGTCAGCCTGGCCTGAGGGGCCCGTTTCCGGGTTTACAGGGGCGCCGGGTTTCGCTTTTGTCAGCGTTTCACACAGGAAGAACCCACCGCCTATGCCCACGTTTCCCGCTCCTTCAGACCCCAAGGCCGCCGAGCCCCAGGTATCCTTCGAGGAAAACCTAAGGCAGGCCTGGCTGCGCTACGGCAACCTGATCTATGCCCTGTGCGCGCTCGTCGCGGTCGGGATCCTGAGCAAGGGGGGGTGGGATTATCTCGTTGCCCAGAAGGAACTTGGAATCCGGCATGACTTTGCCGAGTGCAAGACTCCCGAGGCGTTCAGGGCGTTTGCCACCAAACACCCGGGTCACCCCCTGGCGGCGGCGGCGGACCTGAGGGTTGCCGACGAGGCCTACGCCGCCGGGCGCTACGCGGATGCGACGGCCGCCTACGACAAGGCGGTCGCCGAACTGCCAGCCGGCGCCTTCCAGGCCCGCGCCAAGATCGGGCTTGCGATGGCGCAGGCGCAGTCGGGCCGGGCGACCGATGCGGAGACGGGCCTGCGCCAGCTCCTGGGCGACTCAAACCAGCTGAAGGCGGTCCGCTGCGAGGCCGGCTACCACCTGGCGGGGCTCGCCGTCGCGGCGGGGCGAGCGGGCGAAGTCCAGAGCCTTGCCGAGCAGCTGATGCAGATAGACCCCACCAGCCCCTTCGCCGAGCGAACGTTCGCGATGCGCGCCGAGATGCCGGAGCCCGCCGCAGCCCCCGCGAAGTCGGCGATCACGGTTCCCCTCAAGAACTGAGCGGGCCGGGACCCCCGGGGGCGCCGCCCCTAAGGCGTGCGCTGGCCCATGGCCGTGCCGAAGACAAACGTCTGGCTGACGGGCATCGCGGGCTCGTAGACGGAGTCCCCCGGCTGGGCCGCCTGGACGACGACCGCGCCCCCCTGCGAAGTCAGCATCTCGCCGTTCACGACCGCGGCGCCGGACACGACCTCGAAGCGCACGGGCAGCCCCGACGAGGCGCTCGCGCTGAGCGCGACTTGCTGGCCCGCGGCGAGGGCGGCCGATGCCGACTGGAAGGTGATGGACTGGCGGCGCTTGCCCACGGCCACGCGGGCCGGCGCGCTTGCCGCGCTGCCCGTGGCGTTGGACGCCACCACGTCGTAGGCGCCGGCGTCGGTTAGGGCCGCCGAGGCGATCATGAGCGTGCGGCCCGTGGCGCCCGTGATCGGCACGCCGTTCCTGCGCCACTGGAACCCGGGAGGGGGCTCGCCCGAGGCCTCGACGGCGAGAACCACGGCTTCGCCGATCGCCACGTCCGTTCCGGCTGGCCCGGAGAGGATCGCCGGCGCGAAGGGCCTCGCGAGCACCGTGAAGGCACGCTCGGCGCCGCGCGCGGGCAGGAACGCGGCGTCGCCCCCCTGGGACGCCCGGACGATGACGAGCCCGGGCGCGCCCGTGAGCTTGAGCTTCCTCCCCTCGAGGGCTGCCGGGCCCGCCACGACCTCGAACGAGAGCGGGAGGCCGGAGGTCGCCCTGGCCGCGATGTCGAACGGCGCGTCGTCGACCGTGCGCGCGGCAATCTCGTCGAAGATGATCTCCTGCTTGCGCCGCCCGTCCTGCGCGGCGGCGTCGGCCGCAAATGCGGCCAGGGCGGCGAGGGCGGCCAGGGCCGCGATCCGGGCGCGGAGGCGGGGGTTGGAGCGCATCGGTCAGGTGTTCACGTGCACGACCTTCGCGGGGGGGAACCCGTTGAAGTAGGTCGAGGACGCATGGCTGTAGGCGCCGATGTTCACGCTGTAGACCAGGTCGTCGCGCTCGAGCTCGGGCAGGTTCTCGGCCATCGAGATGACGTCGAGGGCGTCGCACGTCGGGCCGTACACCGCGCTGATCCTCTCGGGGCCCTTCCTGAAGGCCCTGACCGGGTACTTGCAGTGGTCGAAGATCACGCCGGAATACGTGTGGTACACGCCGTCGTTGATGTAGTAGCTGGGCTTGCCGTCGCGCACGGCCTTGCCGATCACCTTGGACACGCAGGCGCAGGCCGTGGCCACGAGGAACCGGCCGGGCTCCGCCAGGATCTGGATCTCCTTGGGGAAGAGGCGCCCGAGCTCGCGGCCTATGGTCCTGGCCAGCTCGCGGAAGGGCTTCACCGTGTCGTCGTAGGGGGCGGGGAACCCGCCGCCGATGTCCAGGAGGTTCATCTTGCGGTACCCGCGGTCGCTGGCCTCCCTGAAGAGGTTCGCGCACAGCGCCAGCGCCTGGACGTAGTTCTCGAAGTTGGTTGTCTGGCTGCCCACGTGGAAGCTGAGGCCCTCGCAGGTGAGGCCCAGCCTCTCCGCCAGCAGGATCAGGTCCACCGCCTCGCCGGGGGCGGCGCCGAATTTCGAGGAGAGCTCGACCATCGCCCCGGTGTTCGGGACCTTGAGGCGGAGCACCACGCCGGCCTGGGGGGCGTGCGCCCTGATCTTGTGCAGCTCCTCGGCGTTGTCGAAGGTGACCAGAGGCTTGTACTGGTTGAGCTCCTCCAGGGTCTCCTCGGGCTTGTTGGGGTTCGCGTAGATGATCTTGTCCCAGATCCAGTCCTGCCGCTCCCTCGGAGGCGTGGCCCTGACATTGTCGTAGACGATGTTGAACTCGGGCATCGAGGCCACGTCGAAGCTCGCGCCCTCCCGGTAGAGGGTGCGCACGATCTCGGGCAGCGGGTTGGCCTTCACCGCGTAGTACGCCTGGACGCGCGGGAGGTACTTCCTGAATTCGCGGTAGTTCCTGCGCAGCGCGTCGTGGTCGACGACGAACAGGGGCGTCCCGTGCTCGCGGCCGAGCCTCTTCAGTTGCGCCTTTGTGATCATGGGTGCGGCTCAGATTCGGCCGAAAAGCCGGACAAAGGCAAGAGGCCCTGCAATCGGGGCCCGCGGATCAGTCGCCGTCCTTGATGAGGAAGTTCTTGAACTGCCACGGGTCCTTCAGGTCGAAGTCCGGCTTGTTGAAGCCGCTGAACGCGTTCCTGTAGTCGCGCAGCGGCGTCCAGTCCGAGCGGGTCGAGATCCAGTTGCCGAGGTAGGGCTTCGAGACGGCGAGGATGTACTCGTGCGGGAGTTCGTCCGGCACCCTGACCCCCTCCTCGGGGTTCGCGATCATCCACATCGCCGCGGCCACGACCGATATAGCCACCTGCATGGTCGTCGCGTTCTGGTGGGGGACCAGGCGGCGCGACTCGCCGATGGTCAGGTCGCTTCCCACCCACCAGGACTTGTAGGCGTGGCCCATGATGAGGGCGCCGAGGATGTCCGCGCCCCTGGTGATCTCGTCGTTCATGATGCGCAGCCTCGGCTGCAGCTCGTAGCTGCGGCCGCGCAGCTCGTTGAGCGAAACGATCGCCTCGTCGCAGGGGCAGTAGGCGTAGTGGACCGTGGGCCGGTAGGCGGCCTTTTTGCCGTCCCAGACCGTGAGCGAGTCCGATATCGTGAACGCCTCGCCGTGCCGGACCACCATGCCCTGGATGGTGTAGTCGGGGACCCACGAGCGCACCCAGGTGTTGATGCCCATGCGCGCGATGCAGATCTGGTTCCTCGGGCCGCTCTTGTGCCGGTGGGCGTGGGCGGGCAGCGCCTTCTCGTGGGTGCCCCAGCCCAGCTCGGCCGTGGTCGTCCCCTCCTCGCGGAACCCCTCGATGCTCCACGTGTTCACGAACTCGTCGATCTGCTTCGGCACGTCGGTGATCTGGGTGTCGCGCTCGCTGCAGTGGATGACCTTGACGCCCAGCTCCCTGGCGAGGTGGTTGAACCTGCGCGCGGCGACGAGCCCCGCCAGCGCCTCGGCCTTCCTGCCCTTGGCCTTGCCCTCGCCGATCATCGCGTTCGCGATGTCGATCAGGCCCTGCCTCGTGAAGTGCGAGATCAGGCCGGGGTTGGCGCCGTGCTCGACGACCGCGGTCGCGCCCTTGCGGTCCCACTTGGAGTGCATGCGGCGCACGTTCATGTGGCGCCAGTAGAGGGTGCGCTCCGTGGGGTGCTTCCTGCCGCCCGCATACGGGTCCCAGACCTCCACGGATGTATTTACGTAAAGGATACCGTGGTCGTGGCACCACTGAAGGATCACGCAGGCGTCGATGTTCCACGCCAGGTCGATCAGGAGGTCGCCGGCCGAGAGGTGCTTGCCCAGGAGCGAGGCGAGGTTCTCCTGCGTCACGCGCTCCCGTAGGTAGCGGACACCCTTCGCGGTCCATTCCCGCAGCTTCTCCTCCTTGCTCTCGAAATCGATCACGGTGACGTTGCCCGGGGGCACGTCGATCAGCTTGAAGAGGATGGGGAGCGTGCATTCGGCGACGGCGCCGTAGCCGACAAACAGGATCTTCTTGCGGAATTCGGTCATGGGTGTCGTGTGAGGCTTGGGCTGGGGGTGGAAAGCGGGCGGCGGGGACGGGCCTTAGTAAAGGCGGCGTTGCGCGGCGGATGCAAGAAAGAGCGGGATCCGCGCGGCCGGCGAGGCCGAGGTTTGCCAAGTCGTTGCAGTCAAGGCGGCCGCCGGGAGGCTCGGGGCCGGCGGGGCCGCGGCGCCCGGCGGGCCCGCAGAAGTGGTCGGGGCGACAGGATTCGAACCTGCGACCTCCTGGTCCCAAACCAGGCGCTCTACCAGGCTAAGCTACACCCCGAAAGGGTGAGGGCACGGCGGTTTTCAAGGGGTGTCAAGACGCGATGTCCCCAAGTGTGCAATGTGCTTGCGTACCATGGATATTCCGTGTCTCCTCACTTCCCTTAACTCTATATATATGGACACTATTTCTCGCGAAAATAACAGCATGCTCCCGATGGGCGGCGTCATCGTCGGTGCCGTTGCCCTTATCATCGGCGGCTACGCTGCCATCAGCCTTTCGAAGGTTAACCGCACCCTTGCCGCACAGGCGGACAAGGTCGCGAGGATCGACGACATCGCGACTCAGGTCGCCTCGGCCTCGCAGGCGAGCGACAAGGCGGCGAGAGACATCCAGTCCCTCCAGACCTCGACGCAGAGCGCCGTGACGCAGATCGCCAACGAGCTCGCGGCCATCCATGAGCAGACCAAGCACATGGAGGAGGCCCACACAGCCAGGGCGACCGCCAAGGGGCCCAAGGGGGAGCCCGCCATGGCCGGGCCAGGCGAGTACATCGTAAAGGCCGGCGACACCGGGGTTAAGATCGCTCACGGGAACGGCTGTTCGCTGGCCGACCTGGAGTCGGTCAACCCGGGCGTTTCCTGGTCCCACCTCAAGGTCGGCGAAAAGCTGAAGCTGCCCGAGAAGAAGTGACCCCCGGGGAGCCGTCCCGGTGGCTGCGCGGTGGCGAGCGGGTGCTCGCATCGACGCGGGTTCTCGAGCTCAGGAGCGTACGCTACCGGCATCCGGAAGGAGGCCCGGAGAGGGACTTTGTCGTCGCGCACGCACCGGACTGGGTGAACGTCGTGGCCGTCACGCCCGGGGGCCTGCTGGTCCTCGTGCGGCAGTTCCGGTTCGGCTCGGGCGGGCTCTCGCTCGAGATTCCCGGGGGCGTGATCGAGGCCGGCGAGGATCCCGTCGCCGCGGGCCTGCGCGAGCTGGCGGAGGAGACCGGGTACCGCGGCGGCTCCGCGCGGCTCCTCGGGAGCGTGCATCCCAATCCGGCGATCATGGACAACCGCTGCCACTTCGTGCTCGTCGAGGGCGCGGCGCCCGCCGGGCCCGTGAAATGGGACGACGACGAGGAGATCGAGGTGCTGACGGCCCCCGTCGCGGACGTGCTCGCGTGGGCGCGCTCCGGCGCGATCACCCACAGCCTCACGGTCGCGGCGCTCATGTTCTTCGAGGGAGCCCGGCGCGTTTGACTTGGCGCAGGCGCGAGGCAACCTTTGCTCCATCCCCTCCCGTGACCCCAATCCGAGCCCTGGCATGAACGCCTCCCTCTTCGCCAACAGCCTCTCGGCCCTCGGCGCCTCCGCGGCCGACGGGCTGCTGCCGGCGCGGCTCGAGGAGGAGATCCGCAGGATCTACTCGCGGAGCCCGATCTACGGGCGCCGCTTCCCGCTCCACAACGAGGCGTTGCAGTGGTCCTGCTACCGCGACATCCCTGCGCTGTCCAAGCGGGAGATCGTGGAGAGAGGGCACCAGTCGTTCTTCTCCGACTACCGCGAGGTGGAGCGGGGGCTGGCGGACCGCCGCTTCGAGTACGAGAACACGTCCGGCACGACCGCGGCCCCGATGACGGTCATCATGGAGGACGGCTGGTGGGCGGCGCAGACCCGCCGGGCCTACCGCGCCTCCCCGATCCTTCGCGAGTTCGCCGACCGGCCCTACCGCAAGTGCGTGCTGGCCCCGGTGGGCTGCTCAAGCAACCTCTGCCCGTACGAGGACCATCCGTTTCCGCACCGCTACTTCGACGGGACCGTGTACCTGAACCTCTCGAGCGACCCGTTCGTCTTCTCCGAGGCCGAATGGGACCGGATCCTGGTCGAGATCCAGGCGACGCGGCCGGAGATCCTCGAGGGTGAGCCCGTGTACCTCTCGCTGCTGGCGCGCGCGGCCCTGAGGCGCGGCGTCGGGGTGCCCAGCGTCCGCGCGGTCATCCTCACCTACGGCAAGGCGAGCCTGCAGCACGGCCGCCGCATCGCGGAGGCGTTTCCCGCCCCGCAGGTCGACCTGTACGGCTCCACGGAGGCGGGCTACCTCTTTGTCGGCGAGGCGTTCCGGGACGACTCGAGGGCCATCGACGAGAACGCGTTCATCGAGCTCGCGCCGTGGCGGCCCGGCCTGCCCGGCGTCCACCAGATCTACGTGACGACCCGCGGCCGGGAGGCGATGCCGCTCCTTAGGTACCACACGGGCGACATCGTGTGGGCCATGCCGGCCGGATTCAGGATGCTCGGCCGGGAGCGCGACCTTTATTTCAGGCCCGACGGGACTCTCGTCTCGGCCTCCGACGTGGACGCCGCCCTGCCGGCGGACTTCGCATGCTGGCATTACGTGCTCGTCCAGACGGCCGAGAGCCGCTGGGACTTCCACTACGTCGCGGACAGGCCCGCCCACCACGGGAGCATCGACCGCGCCCTTTCGGGCTTCCTGGGCGCCGGGGCGCGCGTGAACGCGTTCCGCCGCAAGGCGATCGCCCCCGCGGCGAGCGGGAAGTTCGCGATCCTGAAGCCGCTGGCCCAGGGGTGAGGGCTTCTCCGGCGGGTAAGCGCGGCTGCTTCTTGAACTTTTCGAATGCCGGGTCTTTACTCGGGGGGCGGGTCAGGCAGGATTTGAGCCCGGCGAAACCGCGATGGACCTTGTACGCAACCTCTTAGGTAGCACGATCGGCAAGAAGCTGCTCATGGCGGCGACCGGCCTGGTCCTGATCGCCTTCGTCACGGGCCACCTCGTGGGCAACCTCCAGGTCTTCGAGAATCCCGACAGGATCAACGGGTACGCGCATTTCCTGCAGTCGCTCGGGCCCGCGCTCTGGGCGGTCCGGGTTTTCCTCCTCGCCTGCGCCGCCATCCACATCTGGGCGGGGACGGTCCTCGCCCTCGAGGACCGGAAGGCCCGCGGCGACGAGCCCTACGCGGTCCATAAATGGATCGATGCGGCCGTCTCCTCGCGCTACATGCGCTGGACGGGGTTCGTGGTGCTGGCGTTCATCCTCTACCACATCGCGCAGTTCACGGTCGGCGCCGCGCAGCCGGCGACGTTCAAGGAGAACATCGGCCACTACACGATGACGAGCGACTACCGCGTGATGGGGCTCACGGTGGTGAGGGCCGGCACCGAGGTCCTCGACGTCCGCAGCATGGTGATCCTCGGGTTCAGGAGGCGGGTCGTCGCGCTGTTCTACATGGTCGCGGTGGGGCTCCTGTCCCTGCATCTCCTCCACGGGGCCGACAGCCTGTTCCAGACGCTCGGCGTGCGCAGCCACCGCTGGGAGCGCGGGCTCAAGGCGGTCGTCGCGGTGTTCTGCGCTGCGTATTTCCTCGGCAACCTGGCGATCCCCTGCGCCGCCCTCCTGGGATACCTGCACTAGGCCCCCACGCGCCATGTCCCAGCTCGAATCCAGGATCCCGCCCGGAGCGCTCGCCGAAAAGTGGAGCCGCCACAAATCGGGCATCCGGCTCGTCAACCCGGCCAACAAGCGCAAGTACGAGGTCATCGTCGTCGGCGCGGGGCTGGCGGGGGCCTCGGCCTCGGCGTCGCTCTCCGAGCTCGGATACGCGGTCAGCTGCTTCGTGTTCCACGACAGCCCCAGGCGCGCGCACTCGATCGCCGCCCAGGGCGGGATCAACGCGGCCAAGAACTACCAGAACGACGGGGACAGCGTGTACCGTCTCTTCTACGACACGGCCAAGGGCGGCGACTTCCGCTCCCGCGAGGCCAACGTGTACCGCCTCGCCGAGGTGTCCGCCCAGATCATCGACCAGTGCGTGGCGCAGGGCGTGCCCTTCGCGCGGGAATACGGCGGGCTCCTCGCCAACCGGTCGTTCGGCGGCGCGCAGGTGTCGCGCACCTTCTACGCGAGGGGGCAGACGGGCCAGCAGCTGCTCCTCGGCGCGTACTCGGCGCTCTCGCGGGCGGCCGTCTCGGGCGGGGTCAGGCTCCACACCCACGCCGAGATGCTCGACCTGGTGGTCGTGGGCGGCCACGCCAAGGGCATCGTCGTCCGCAACCTGCTGACGGGCGAGGTCACCCGGCACGCGGCCGACGCCGTCGTCCTGGCGACGGGGGGCTACGGCAACGTCTTCAACCTTTCGACCTACGCGCGGGGATCGAACGCGACCGCGATCTGGCGGGCCTACAAGCGCGGCGCGTGCTTCGCCAACCCCTGCTTCACCCAGATCCACCCGACGTGCATCCCGGTGACGGGCGACTACCAGTCGAAGCTCACGCTCATGTCGGAGTCGCTGCGCAACGATGGGCGCATATGGGTTCCGAGGAACAGGGACGACCGGCTGAAGCCCCCGGCCTCGATCCCCGAGGTGGAGCGCGACTACTACCTCGAGCGGATCTACCCGAGCTTCGGCAACCTCTGCCCCCGGGACGTGGCCTCTCGCGCGGCGAAGCGCGTCTGCGACGAGGGGCGCGGGGTGGGCGAGAGCGGGCTCGGCGTCTACCTGGATTTCTCGGACGCGATCGGCCGCCTGGGTGAGGCCGGGGTGCGCGAGCGCTACGGCAACCTCTTCGACATCTACCACGAGATCACCAACGAGGACGCCTACAAGGTGCCGATGCGGATCTTCCCCGCGGCCCACTACGCGATGGGCGGGCTCTGGGTGGACTACAACCTCATGTCCAACGTCCCCGGGCTCTTCGTCCTCGGGGAGGCGAACTTCTCCGACCACGGGGCGAACCGGCTCGGCGCGTCGGCCCTCATGCAGGGGCTCGCCGACGGGTATTTCATCCTGCCGTACACGATCGGCGACTACCTCGCGACGCTGAAGCCTGGGTCGAGGCCGCCCGCGGACGGGCCGGAGTTCATGCAGGCCGCGGATGGCGTGGCCACGGTCACGAAGAGGCTGCTCTCGGTGAGGGGAAGGCAGCCCGTGAGCCATTTCCACAAGCGGCTCGGGCACATCCTCTGGCAGCACTGCGGGATGGCGCGCAACAGGGAGGGGCTCGGGAAGGCCCTCCAGGAGATCCCCGCGCTGCGCGAGGAGTTCTGGGCGAACGGCCTCGTTCCAGGCACCGGGGACTCGCTCAACCAGTCCCTCGAGCGGGCCGTCCGCGTGGCCGACTTCCTCGAGCTCGGCGAGCTCATGTGCCGCGACGCGCTGGCGCGCGAGGAGAGTTGCGGGTGCCATTTCCGGGAGGAGCACCAGTATCCGGACGGCGAATGCAAGCGCGATGACGAGAACTTCGCCCACGTGGCCGCCTGGGAATACGCGGGGGAGGGCACGGCCCCCGTCCGCAACGCGGAGCCGCTCGCCTACGAGACGGTCAAGATGAGCGTCCGCAACTACAAGTGATGACCTCGAAGACCTTCAACGTCATCCTTCGCGTCTGGCGCCAGGCGGGCCCCGGGCGGGAGGGGCGTTTCGTCGAGTACCCGGCCCGCGGCGTGAACCCCGACATGTCGTTCCTCGAGATGCTAGACGTCGTGAACGACGAGATCGCGGCCAGGGGCGAGGAGCCGATCGCCTTCTCGCACGACTGCCGCGAGGGGATCTGCGGGACGTGCTCGCTCGTGATCAACGGCAAGCCGCACGGGCCCAACCACGGGGTGGCCTCGTGCCAGACGTACATGCGCAGCTTCAAGGACGGCGACCGGATCGTGGTCGAGCCGTTCCGCGCGCGGCCGTTCCCCGTCATCAAGGACCTGGTCACCGACCGGAGCGCGTTCGACGCGATCCAGCAGGCGGGCGGGTTCATCACGGCGCGGACGGGCTCGGCGCCCGAGGCCAACTCGGTCCCCGTCCCGAAGGAGGTCGCCGAGCTCGCCATGGACGCCGCCCAGTGCATCGGGTGCGGCGCATGCGTCGCCGCGTGCAAGAACGCGAGCGCGATGCTCTTCGTCGCGGCCAAGGTCTCGCACCTGGGGCTGCTCCCCCAGGGCCAGCCCGAGCGCGACCGCCGCGTGCTCGCGATGGTGGCCACGATGGACGGGCTCGGGTTCGGGGGCTGCACGAACCAGTACGAGTGCAGCGCGGCGTGCCCCAAGCTGATCTCCCACGACTTCATCGCCCGGATGAACCGCGACTACGCGAAGGCCCTGTTCCACTCGGCGTTCAGGCCCGCGGCCGCGGGCGGGGCCGGGGCCTGACGCGTTTCCTGCAACTTTCGGGGAGGGGCCGTGTTCTCTTGGCAACCCAAGAGAAAGAATGAACATGAAGACCAACTCCCTGCCCATCATCGGATACCTGGCCGCGATCGCGGCCTTTGCCCTCCTGCCCGTAAGCGCCGTCGTCGCGGCCATCGCCTTCTCGGTCACCGGCATGATCTCCGTCTTCGCGGCGGACTACGGCAGGAACCTCGAACCGGTGCGCGTCACGGCCCAGGTCGTCGCGCTCGAAGATGCGCGCCTTCCATCGGCCGAGCTTCGCACGGCGGCATGACCGGGATGCCGGCACCCGGCATCCGCGGCGCCCGGAGCCGGGCAGATGGCCGACCCATCCGGGTCGGCCATCTCCTTGTATTGGCCCGCCCCGGGCCCATGGAATATTGGATCCGTGGATACGGATTGGCGCGCCGCCGCGCGCGGCGGATTCCCTGTAACCTTTGGCGGCGTGCCGTGTTCTATAGGCAGCAAGACAACACAAATGAACATGAAGACACGCATTCTCCCCATCTTCGCATACCTGGCCGTCCTGGCGGCCTTTGCACTCCTGCCCGTGAGCGCCGTCGCCGCAAGCGTCGCCCTCTCGGTGACCGGGATGGCCTCGATCCTCGCGGCGGACTACGGCGGGGGCGCGGGGCCCCTCAGGGCTCCGGCGCCGGTCGTTCCCTTCCAGCCGTCGCGCCTGGCGCCGGCCGAGTGTCGCGCCGCGGCGTGATCCGATTGCCGGGACCCGGCCTGCGCGCCTTCCCGGCCGCCGAGGCCCGTCGCGGGAACGGTTGGGTGGGCGCCCTGCTCCGCCTGTCCGCCAAGAAGCCCGCTCATCAAAATCTGGGGCAACTCCCGCAGAAGGAGGGGTACTGTGGGGTCATAGTAACCGACAAATCCAAATGAACATGAAGAACAGCACCCTTCCCATCCTCGCATTCCTGGCCGTGACCGGGGCCCTGGCCCTCCTGGCCGCGAGCGCCGTCGCCGCGACCATCGCCTTCTCGGTCGCGGGCATCATCTCGGTCGCCGTCGCGGACTACGGCAGGAACCTGGAGCCGCTGCGGGCGAAATCCAGGGTCATCCCGTTCGACGGGGCCGGCCGCCCCGAGGACACCCTGCGCGACGCCGCCTGATCAGAACATCGAGAGCGCGTGCGCGCTCTCGAGAACGACCCAGGCTCCGGCGCAGGCGAGGGCGGCTACGAGCGCATACCTCAGGAGCTTGCGGCCCCTGAGGACCGCGTCCTGGAAATCGGTGTTGAGCGTCTTCCGGTTGCTCTCCGCGATGAAGCTCACGAAGCGGGGGTCCCGGAACTTCCCGCGGGGGTCGGTGGCCAGTCCGAAGCGGATGGCGGGGCGGTGGAAGAGGCGACTCAGCGGAGTTGGCATCGAGCTAACGCAGCCACTATCCGCGCCTTGGGGCGGTTTTTTCAAGGTGAATCTCGCCAGACTCGACCTTTGACGGCTTTTTATCAGAGTCGCGCTCGCCATCCATGCACCACTTTCGCTACGCGGGCCAGAACCTCCACTGTGAATCCGTGGATCTCGCGGAGGTCGCCCGGCTCTACGGGACGCCGACCTACGTGTACAGCGCCGCGACGATCGCCGACAACTACGCGCGGCTCGTCGGCAGCATGCCGGGGCTCGACGTCCGGGTCTGCTACTCGCTCAAGGCTAACTCCAACTTGGCGGTGGTGAGGCACTTGTCCAACCTGGGCTCCGCCTTCGACTTCGTGAGCGCGGGCGAGATGCGCCGCGTGCTCGCGGCGGGCGCCAGCGTGAAGGAGAGCGTGTTCGCGGGCGTCGGCAAGACGGACGCGGAGATCCGGCTGGCCCTGGAGGCGGGCATCTTCTCGTTCCACGTCGAGAGCGAGCCAGAGCTCGGGCGCTTGAACCACGTCGCGGGCAAGCTGGGCGTGAGGGCGCCGATCGCGCTCCGGGTCAACCCCGACGTCGACGCGAACACCCATGCGAAGATCACGACCGGGACGAGCGCCAGCAAGTTCGGCATCCCGATACGGCAGGCCGCCGCGGCGTACGAGGCGGCGTCGAAGTACCCCAACATCGCGATCAAGGGGATCCAGACCCACATCGGCTCGCAGATCACCGAGGTCGCCCCGTTCGTCGAGGCGCTCGAGAAGCTCGCCCCGCTGGCCGCCGACCTGAAGGAGCGCCGGGGGATTTCCTACATCTCCATCGGCGGCGGGATCGGGGTCGTCTACCGCGACGCACTGGCGAGCGGGCCGTTCTCGTGGTGGGAGACGCAGCCGGAGGGCAAGCGGCCGCTGACCTCCGGGGCCTACGGGGCGGCGCTCGCGCCGATGCTCAAGGCGCTCGGGCTCAGGGTGCTCCTCGAGCCGGGCCGCTCCATGGTGGCCAACGCCGGCGTCCTCCTGTCCCGCGTCGAGTACCTGAAGCGCGGCCAGGGCAGGAATTTCCTCATCGTGGACGCCGCGATGAACGACCTCATCAGGCCGGCCATGTACGATGCGTTCCACGAGATCGTCCCCCTGCGCCGCGACACGACGCGCCGGGCGCTCGTGGCCGACATCGTCGGCCCGATCTGCGAGTCCGCCGACTGCTTCGCCAAGGACCGGCAGATCCAGGAGCTCGGAGAGGGCGAGTACCTGGCGTTCATGAGCGCCGGGGCCTACGGCCACGTGATGGCGAGCCGCTACAACACGCGCCCCATCCCCGCCGAGGTGCTCGTCATGGGCAGCGCGTTCGAGCAGGTCACCGCGCGCGAGACGTTCGAGCAGATGGTCGCCAACGAGAAGATTCCCGCGTTTTTGAAGTAGCAAGGCCCTCCCGGGTCCGGTTAATACTCCCCCATGAAGTTCTGCGTAGTCGGAGCCGGGGCATGGGGCACGGCGTTCGCGCTGCACCTCGCAAGGGGCGGGCGCGCCGTCGCGCTCGTCCCCAGGCGGCCGGAGCAGGCCGCGGCGATAGGCTCCGCCCGCGAGAACCGCGAGTACCTCCCGGGCGTCCCCGTGCCGGCCTCCGTGGAGGTCTGCGCGGGGCTCGCCGAGGGCCTCGCGGGCGCCAATGTCATCCTCCTCGCCTGCCCGGTGCAGACGCTGCGCGAGACGGCGGATCATATCCGGGCCGCCCTCCCCGCCGGCGCCGCGCCCCGCCTCGTCGTCAGCCTGGCCAAGGGGCTCGAGCTCGGAAGCCACCTGCGCCCGTCGCAGGCGGTGGCCGAGGCCCTGCCGGGCGTGATGGTCGGCGCCCTGTCGGGGCCGACCAACGCGGCGGAGGTCGCGCGCGGCCAGCCCGCCGCGATGGTGCTCGCGGCGAAGGCGGACGAGTCCGTCGTCCCCGAGGTGCAGGCAGCCATCAGCGGGCCGACCCTGCGCGTCTACACGACCGACGACCTCGCCGGCGTCGAGTACGGCGGCAGCCTCAAGAACATCTATGCGATCGCGGCGGGCTGCTGCGACGGCCTGGGGCTCGGCGACAACGCGAAGGCGGCGCTCATCACCCGCGCGGTCGCCGAGATGGTGCGCGTCGGCGTCTCGCTCGGCGCCCGCCGGGAGACCTTCTACGGGCTGAGCGGGTTCGGCGACCTGGTGGCCACCTGCCACGGCGCGTGGAGCCGCAACCGGGAATTCGGCCAGAGGTTGGGGGAGGGGCGCCGGATCGCGGAGCTGCTCGAGGGCCGCAGGACGGTCGTCGAGGGCTACGAGACCACCCGCTCGTTCGCCGGGCTGTGCGCCGAGAGGCAGATCGACGCCCCGATCCTGGTCGAGGTGAACGCTATCCTCTTCCAGGGGCGCCGCCCGGCCGACGCGATATCGTCCCTCATGATGCGCGAGCTCAAGCGCGAGTCGATCCCCGTGCTCGCGCGGGCCTGACGCGCCCGGCGGGTTCCCGGGCGGCGCGGGAGGGCCCCGCCATCCCCAACCCCTCCTATTGTCGACCAGGCACCGCTCGGCCGCCGGCCTCTGGTTCCCGGCCTGCGTCGCCGCGATGTCGTTCGCGGTGGGGCTTTGCCGTCCTGCCGGAGACGAAGGACCCGCGACCTGCGGGCCTAGGCCGTCCGGCCCGGGCGCCTGGAGGAGGCGAGGGCGAGCATGCTCCCGAGATAGGCGATGATCACGAGCATCGAGAGCCGGTGGTTGCCGACGGCCATGCCCAGGTACTCGCAGAACCCCCCGAGCATCGCCCCGATCAGGTTTGCGCCGAAGGCCGCCGAGGGGAACTGCGCGTCGCGGAACGTCAGCGAGAAGATGATCCCCGCGAAGAAGACGGGCAGCGGGACGACGAGCAGCGTCCAGAGCAGGCGGCCCGCGAAGTCATATTCGAGGACGTGCTCCCGCGGCACGACGAGGAGCAGGGCGAGGACCGCGAACAGCGGGGCGTACATCCAGAACGAGAAGCCCCTGAGGCGCTCCGCTGCCAGGTTCGCGCAGATCACCATGAAAAGGACGCCCGCCACGACGACCATCGTGACGAACCACGTGGCGCCGAAGAACAGCGTGGAGTCGCTGATGCCCTTTGTCTCGAGCAGCAGGAAACCCGTGCCCAGGAGCCCGAAGTGGACGTCTGAGCGCCCGAACGACCCGCGCCTCAGGCAGGCGACCGCCGCGATGGAGAAGCCAAGCAGGCTGGCGATGGCGATCAGGTAGTCGGTCGGGATCGTCCTCTTCATCAGGTAGAGGAACGGCCAGTCGTCGGTCGGCACGTCGACCTGCGGCCCCCTTCCATAGGTAGATTGGTGCATCTGGCCCGCGTCGGCGGGAAGCGCACGTCCATCCTTCGTGACGCAGAGAATCAGCCTCTGCCCGGTGCCGTCGAGGAACATCGCCGGCTCCCGGCCGGTGGCTTCGGCCACCAGCCGGTACAGCTTCGGGCCAAGCCATTGCCGTCCGAGAAAAAACGACAGGCTCATCATCCCGTGGTCATTGAGAAGCTGATACGCCGTCCGGATGCCCTCGACCGTGTAGACGTACCCGTCGAGCCGGACGTTGTTCATGCTGCTGAAAAGGGCCTGCGAGTCGAGAAAGCCGAAGACCACGAGGTCGTACCCGGGCTTCGCCGTCGCAAGATATGAGCGGGCGTCGTCGATATGGATCGACACCCTGGGATCCGAATATGGGGCGCCCGCGTTGAACCGCCGGGAGATCCTGACGATGGACGGGTCGATTTCCACGGCCTCCACATGCTTCGCCCCGGCCGCCAGGGCCACCTCCACGTCGCATCCCCCGCCCGCCCCCACCACCAGGATCCGGTCGCGCCCCGTGCAGAGGGCGTAGGGAAGATGGTACTGCAGCCAGAACGCGGTTATTGTCTCGGCCGACCTCGTTCCGGGGGTGTATGCGGCCGGGTCGAGCGCCGCGTCCAGATGATACCCAAACTGGTTGACATTGACGCTGTAGATCGGGGGGTCCCGCATCGTCAGCAGGTCGGGCGGCGGCGCGGACACGGTCGCGTTCGGCGAGTCATACCGGCTGACCGTGATGTAGTAATAGGGCGACCAGATGGCGTTCGGGTCGCTGTTCCAGACGATTGCGGCGAGGACGGCGGCAAACACCGGGACCTCGAGGAGCCACCTGCGCCGCGCCGACAGCATCAGGTAGATGAACATGACCCCCGCCATTCCCAGCGCGGGCGAGAACAGCCTGAGGGAGAACAGGCCGAAGCACAGCGTGCCGGACAGGCTTCCGGCGAGGTCCCAGGCATAGGCCGTCAGCCGTGGCAGCGAATTGAACAGCACACCCATCCTCTGGCCCAGCGGGACGAACAGGAGGGCATTGATCGCGAAAACCCAGACAAGGACGATGCCGTTGAGCGTCGATGGGGCCAGCTGGTAGAAACGCGCCTCGTTCGCAGTGCTGCCCAATACGGAATTGCGGCAGAGCAGCAGCGTCCCGATCTGGCATGCCAGGAATACCGGAAACCAGCCGAAGAGGTTCCATTTTCTTCCGCTGGCCATCGCCCCGGCCCCGAGGCCGAGGAAGGAGCTGAGCAGCATGAGGTTGGCGTAATACGCGACCAGGTGCACGACGGAGGGCACCCAGCGGATCACCATCATCTCCAGGAAGAGGGCCGTGAAGGACAGGGCGAACATCTCCCGTTTCATGCGGCTCTTGTCCTTGGAATCCTGGATCATCGCGCAATGATTACCGCGCGGAGGCCAGCGGGTGGAACAAAAAAAGCATGCGGGCCTAGACGGGCCGGCCGAGGCGCCTGGTGGTTGCCAGGACGAGCAGGCTCCCCAGGTAGGAGATGATGACGAGCATCGAGAGCCGGTGGTTGCCGACGGCCATGCCCAGGTACTCGCAGAACCCCCCGAGCATCGCCCCGATCAGGTTGGCGCCGAAGGCCGCCGAGGGGAACTGCGCGTCGCGGAACGTCGTCGAGAAGATGATCCCTGCGAAGAAGACGGGCAGCGGGACGACGAGCAGCGTCCACAGCAGGCGGCCCGCGAAGTCAAATTCGAGGACGTGCTCCCGCGGCACGACGAGGAGCAGGACGAGGATCGCGAAGAGCGGGGCGTACATCCAGAACGAGAAGCCCCTGAGTCGCTCCGCCGCAAGGTTCGCGCCTATCACCATGAAGAGGACGCCCGCCACGACGATCATCGTGACGAACCACGTGGCGCCGAAGAACAGCGTGGAATCGCTGATGCCCTTTGTCTCGAGCAGCAGAAAGCCCATGCCGAGGAGCCCGAAATGGATGTCCGAGCGCCCGAACGAGCGCCGCCTCAGGCTGGCGACCGCCGCGATGGAGAAGGCCAGCAGGCTTCCTATGGCGACCAGGTAGTCGGACGGGATGGTCTTCCGGATCAGGTACAGGAAGGGCCAGTCGTCCGTCGGCAGGTCGATGTTCGGCAGCTTGACGTAGCCCTGGTGGTAGAAATGGCCCACGTTCTCCGGCATCGCGAGATGGGCGTCCCTGGAAACGCACAGGATCAGTGTCTTCTGCCGGGCATCAAGGTAGGTGGTCGGCTCCCGGCCCGTGGCCTCGGCCACCAGCTCGTGGAGCTTCGGCCCGAGCCAGGGCCTTCCCAGGAAGAATGAGAGCGTGAGCATCCCGTGGTCGTTCAGGAGCCGGAACGCCGAGCGCATGCTCTCGACCGTGTAGACGTACCCGTCCAGGCGGACGTTGTTCATCGTGCTGAAGAGCGCCTGCGAATCGAGGAAGCCGAAGACCACGAGATCGTACCCGGGCCTCGCCTTCGCGAGATACGAGCGGGCGTCGTCGACGTGGACCGACACCCTCGGGTCGGAATAGGGCGCGCCCGCGTTGAACCGCCGGGAAATGTCGATGATGGCCGGGTCGATCTCCACGGCGTCGACATGCCTCGCCCCGGCCGCCAGGGCCGCCTCCACGTCGAGGCCCCCGCCGGCGCCGACGACCAGGATCCGGTCGCGCCCGCCGCAGACGGAATAGGGAAGGCCGTACTGCAGCTCGAGCCAGCTGATGTAGTCGGCCGCCTGCGTCCCCGGGGTGTAGAGCCGCGAGTCGAGCGCCGCGTCATAGTGGTACCCAAACTGGTTCACCTTCACCAAGTACACGGGGGGATCGCGCCTCGTCAGCAGGTCCGGCGGCGGCGCGGACTCGGACGCGTCGGGCGTCTCAAGCCGGTTGACCGTGATGTAGTAATAGGGGGACCAGATGGCCCTCCCGTCGCTGTTCCAGACGATCGCGGTCAGGACGGCGGCGAACACCGGGACGGCGGTGAGCCACAGGCGCCGCCGTGCGATCACCAGGTAGATGAGCATGACGCCCGCCATGCCCAGCACCGGCGAGAACAGCTTCAAGGAGAACAGGCCGAAGCACAGCGTGCCGGACAGGCTCCCGGCGAGGTCCCATGCGTAGGCCGTCAGGCGCGGCAGCGAGTTGAACAGGACGCCCATCCGCTGGCCCAGCGGGACGAACAGGAGGGCGTTCATCCCGAAGATCCGGACCAGGACAAACGCGTGGAGCATCGACGGGGGCAGCTGGAAGAAATGGGCCTCGCTGGCGGACGTCCCCAGCACCGTGTTCCGGTCCAGGAGGAGCATGCCGATGTCGCACGCGAGAAACGCGGGGAACCACCCGAAGAGATTCCACTTCCTGCCGCCGGCCATCGCCCCGGCACCGAGGCCGAGGAACGAGCTGAGCAGCATGAGGTTGGCATAGTACGCGACCAGGTGCACCACGGAGGGCACCCAGCGGATCACCATCATCTCCAGGAAAAGGGCCGTGAAGGACAGGGCGAACATCTCCCACTTCATGCGGCCATGTTCCTGGGCGGGTTCGCTCATCGCCCAAGGATTACGGCGCACGGGGGTGAGGAGAAGCAATAAAACTTGGAGCCGGGGAGGCCGCCGCCCGCCCGCAGCCAGGGTTGCCCCAAGTGCATAGCGGGAAGCCACATGGGCATTTTGGGGAGATTCGGGCCCGGCGCCGGAGCTGGCGGCAACCCGGGGATTGCGGACCGGGCCCGGTGCATCCAGATTCTGCGGAGATGAATATCTCCGTCGGCTGCACGCTGCGCTACCAGGTCGTGGCGCCGAGCGCCGCGTTCACCTTCAACGTCCTGGCGAACACCGACACCCAGCAGCAGCTGATTTCCGAGGCGATCCTCTGCGCGCCCGAGGTCCCGACCGAGATCGCCACGACTTCGAAGGGGGAGCGCGTGCTGCGCGCGGAGGCCCGCAGCGGGCCGTTCGAGCTCGTGTATTCGGCGGTCGTCGACGTCAACCGGCCGGAGATGCCGGCGGCGGTCCCGGCGGACCTGCCCGGCAGGCTGCCCCTGACCATCCTCACGTACACCCTGCCCAGCCGCTACTGCGAAAGCGACCGCTTCGGGCCCGGCGCCTGGGAGCTTTTCGGGAAGGTGGAGGACCGGGCGGAGCAGGTGCGCTCGATCTGCGGCTGGGTGGACGCGAACATCGAGTACGTCCCGGGCTCGACGGACACTAGGACGTCGGCGTGGGACGTCTGGCAGGCGCGAAGGGGCGTCTGCCGCGACTACACGCACCTGGCGATCGCCCTCTGCCGGGCCCTTTCCATCCCCGCCCGCTACGTCGGCGGCTATGCGGTCGGGCTCGTGCCCATGGACTTTCACGCCTGCTTCGAGGCCTATCTCGGGGGGAAGTGGAGGCTGTTCGACCCGACGGACGGGATACCCCCGGGGATGATCGTCGCGGCGACGCGCGGGCGCGACGCCGCGTCCGCCGGGCTGACGACGATCTTCGGGCGCGTCGTGACGGAGCCCGTCCGGGTGGAATGCTCGCTGGCGGCGCCGGTTGCGCCTCAGTCGACCGGGATCCGCATCGAGTAGAAGCTGCGGTACACGAACACCAGGGCGACCAGGAAGATCACGGCGCCGATACCGAGCCTGAGCGATGGGTTCATGTTCACGGCGATCTCGACGGCGAGGAGGCCGAAGAGCGTCGTGAACTTGATGACCGGGTTCAGCGAGACGGACGACGTGTCCTTGAATGGGTCGCCGACCGTGTCGCCCACGACTGTCGCGGCGTGGAGCGGGGTGTTCTTCATCTTCAGGTCGACCTCGACGATCTTCTTCGCGTTGTCCCACGCGCCGCCCGCGTTGGCCATGAATATGGCCTGGAACAGGCCGAAGAACGCGATGCCGACCAGGTACCCGATGAAGAAGTACGAGTTGAAGAACGCGAGCGACAGCGCGAAGCAGAACACGACGACGAAGATGTTGACCATCCCCTTCTGGGCGTATTGCGTGCAGATGCGGACGACCTCCTTCGAGGCCGACACGGACGCCGTGGTCGCGTCGAGCTTCATGTTCTCCTTGATGTAGACGACCGCCCGGTAGGCGCCGGTCACGACCGCCTGCGTGCTCGCGCCCGTGAACCAGTAGATTACGGCGCCCCCCATGAGGAGCCCCATCATCGCCTCGGGGTGGACGAGCGAGAGCCGCTCGATCGTGTCGGGATGCAGCCTCTTGAGGAGCATGATGATGCCGAAGACCATGGTGGTGGCCCCCACGACCGCCGTCCCGATGAGTACGGGCTTGGCGGTCGCCTTGAAGGTGTTCCCGGCGCCGTCGCCCTTCTCGAGCTGGTGCTTTGCCTGGGCGAAGTCGGGCCGGAACCCGAAGTCCCTCTCGATCTCCGCCGTGATGTCCTTCTTCCCCTCGATCTGCGAGAGCTCGTACACGGACTGGGCGTTGTCGGTCACCGGCCCGAAGCTGTCCACCGCGATCGTCACGGGCCCCATGCCCAGGAACCCGAATGCGACCAGGCCGAACGCGAAGATCGGCGCGGCGAACTGGAACTCCGCCGGCATGATCGCCTGGAGCGCCGCGTTGCCCGCGAAGTGGTACGCCCCGAACATGAGGAGGATGATCACGAGACCCATCCAGAACGCGCAGAAGTTGCCGGCCACGAAGCCGGAGAGGATGTTGAGCGAGGCGCCGCCCTGCTTCGACGAAGTCACGATCTCCTTCACGTGCCGGCTCTCCGTGGACGTGAATATCTTCGTGAACTCGGGGATGAGCGCGCCGGCGACCGTGCCGAACGAGATGATGGTCGCGAGCACCCACCAGAGGCCGGGCGGGCAGAGCGGGTGCGCCGCGAGGAGCACGTAGCTCGCGCCGTACGAGACGGCGATCGAGACGATCGACGTGATCCAGACGAGGTTCGTGAGCGGCTGCTCGAGGTTGAAGTCCCTCTTGCTCCCGTACATGGCGCGGCTCACCGACCCGCTGATGAAGTAGCTGGCGAGCGAGGTGAGGACCATGAGTATGCGCATGCCGAAGATCCAGACGATGAGCGTCCCGCCCAGCGCCGGGGTCGACGCCAGCGCGATCGCCATGAACGCGATCAGGGCCACGCCGGTCACGCCGTACGTCTCGAACCCGTCCGCCGTCGGCCCCACGGAGTCACCCGCGTTGTCGCCCGTGCAGTCCGCGATGACGCCCGGGTTGCGCGGGTCGTCCTCGGGCATGTTGAATATGATCTTCATCAGGTCCGCCCCGATGTCCGCGATCTTGGTGAAGATCCCGCCGCAGATGCGCAGCGCCGACGCCCCGAGCGACTCGCCGATCGCGAATCCGATGAAGCACGGGCCCGCGAGCCCCGACGGGATGAACGCGAGGATGCAGATCATGAAGAAGAGCTCGATCGCGACCAGGAGCAGGCCGACGCTCATCCCCGACCGGAGCGGGATGAAGAGGGTGGCGAGCGGCATCCCCTTGAGGGCCGAGAACGCCGTGCGGGAATTGGCTACCGTGTTGATCCTGATGCCGAACCAGGCCACCCCGTAGCTCCCCAGGATGCCGAGGATCGACGCAAGCAGGATGACGACGACATGCCCGGCCGACTGCCCGGACAGCCCGTAGAAGTAGTACGTGATGCAGGCCGCGATCAGGACCCAGAGGACGACGAGGAACTTGCCCTGCTGGCCCAGGTAGGTCTTGCAGGTCTCCCAGATGATGTTCGAGACGTCCGACATCGACGAGTGGACGGGCAGCTTGCGCGTCTGGACGTACTGGACCCATCCGAACGCCATCCCGATCAGGCATACGACGAGCCCGGCCATGAGGACCGCCGACCCGCTCAGGGCTCCGCCCATGAACGACACTGCGTTCAGGTCCGGGATGTTGATGTCCGATTCGCCGGCTCGCGCGGACGGAATGAGGGACGCGGCGAGTGCGGCACACGCGCCCATTTGCCATGCATTGGGTATCTTCATCTTATGGGAAGGGTTTTGAGAAACGGTCGGCCCCAACGTTGCGGGGCCCCCGAAACTTGCGCCAGTCCTTTTTTGGCCTCCGCCGGCCTCAATCCGCCCAATGGATCGCGTTCAGGAGCTCCGCGAGGTGGAAACCCGCCTGTGCGAGGCGCTTCTCGGCCAAGGGGATGCAGTTCTCGTCATAATGGGGGGGAATAGTGATCTTTATACTCTTGATCCCTCCCTTGGGGTCGGGCGTCTCCGCGCCGAAGGCGATCCCCTCATAGGCGGTCCTCGCCGCCGCCAGGCTCTCCGTCGCCCATGCCTCGGCCCAGCGGTGGTAGTCGCCGGAGCTCTTCCAGGCCGCTCCTTCGGCAACCACCTTCGATTCAAGCACCTTGGCAAGCTCCGCCGGCTGGTCGGTGTCGGCGATCCTCGCGACGAGCGCCATGTCCCAGTAGGCATGGAGCTCGTCGAGGCGCCCGGGCCCGTAGAAGAGCGCGTTCCCGCCCTTGTCGTTGGGGAGGTCCTTCGCGGCACCGGGGTCCGTCACGAGCTTCACCGACCCGTCCGCGCCGACCTCATAGAACCCGTTGCCGATGTGCAGCGGCTGGTGCTCGTCGCCCACGAAGTGGACGACCATGCGCAGCGCCTGGAGCTTCGAGATCCTCCTGTCCCCGCCGCCCTCGAGGACGCGCACGGCCTCGCCGGCCATGTGGACCACGTCGTTGGGGTTGGAGTAGGCCCCGTCGGGCTCGTAGGCATTCGTGCCCAGCGGGAGGTCGACGTAGTGCCACTGGCCGTTCTGCGGGAATTCGGCGTTGAACCTGAGCGCCTCGGGATCGGCGCCGAGCGGGCCCGTGTGGAACAGCGCGGAGCGCAGGTCGTCCATGTAGACGGCGATCGAGGCCAGGTCGTCGCTGCCGAGTATCTTCACGACGTGGCTGCGCGCGTCGGCGGTCAGGTTCTGCTCGGCGACGAGCGCCAGGGCCCGGTGGCCCTCCGCGCCCCAGGGGTACGCGGGCGCGGCGCATGCCAGGGCAAGGGCGAGGGCGGTGCAGGTTCTGCGGGATTTTGGGGTCATGCTTGCCCCCAACCTCGCCCATTCCCGCCGGGATTGGAAAGCCTATTCTGGGCACGGGCCGCCCCGCGGGGCATCCCGCGACAAAGGCTCGCGTTCCAGGCCCGGTTTCCCAGAGATTCCCGGTGCCGGTTGCCCGGGTGGCGGAACGGTAGACACTTCGAACTTAAAATCCTCACAAACGCTATAGATCAATTAACTACAGAGGTACAAAGGCGAACATAGGTGACACAAAAAGACCATAAAGGGCGCTGTAAGTGTCAATGCCGTGTCAATGAAAGGCGCTTCCAATTGCGAGCGTTCGGCGTATGTCGCCCATGGCGCGCGCGCGCGTAATGGTTCGCAAATGCCGCCAATGCGGGCCTGAACGGCTCTGAGACAACCACGATTTTTCGACCATTTTTAATGGTGCTGGGTTATTGTTATGTGACTGTTTTCAACAGCCCCTATCGCACGCGCGTAGCGCTCACAAAATTCGTTCCCCACGAGATCTCATCCAAGCCATTTCCTTCCATTTTCTTACGTTTATTGCGCTTTTTCGTCGGCTTTCAGCTTGTTCTCCCATTGCTACCGCACTGCTTTCCCCGGTCTTTAAGAATACCCTAATCGACATTTGCTCGAGATGCTTACTGAGGCGTGACCAACGGGAAGCGTTGCAAAAGCATTGCTCTCAATGGGAGGAAAGCGCGGTTTAACAGCCTCTCAGCGTTACTGATCTCAGTGGGCGCAAGTATGGCCGACACGCTCCCGTTATCGCGTGCGTAAGCTTGTGCCCCGCCACCTTGGTACCCCTATGTCAAGATCTCGCGTTCTCGCTGAACCCCTCCACCCAAGGCGGGCCATCCTAGGGCCAGACCCAATCATCGATTCGACCCGCTAATTCTCAAGGGAGAGCCTCGCACGCGTAGCGGCTGAAACCCGAGCACCCTCCGCACCCCCCAAGACTTCACCTTTCACGGCAGCCTTTCCCTCGGAAGCCCATTAAAATCCGTGAATAACCGATCTTAGACCTGTGCCGCCAGAGGGCCCGAGGATCTGAGTGTAAAGCCGTTCGTGCCGTTCGGCCAGCGCCGAAAGTGTGAATTGCCGCTCGACAAACAACCGTCCTTGGCGGCCCATTTCCCGCCTCAGCACCGGGTCGAGCAACAGCTGCTGAAGCCGCTTTGCCAGACCGGTGATATCGCCGCGTCGGAGGACGAACCCGGAAACGCCGTCGGTTAACGCCGCCGCAGTTCCGCCGCTGTCATATACGACTGCGGGAAGCGCCATGGCTTGAGCCTCCAAGACAACCCGGGGCAGGCCCTCGAAATGATACGTGGGAAACGCCAGAATGGCGCAACTGGCGTAGCATTCGCGCATCTCAGATTGGCTCAGCAATCCGCGAAAAGCGATCTCCTTCTCCAGTTTGTGCTTCGCTATCGTTGTCCGCAAGTGGGCCGCAAACGCCACATCATCGAGTCTTCCGCAAAAAATGATTTGGAATGAGATGCCGCGATCTCGAAGATACGCGGCGGCTTTGACGAGGTCTTCGTGGCCCTTGGAGGGAACGATCCTCGCAGGGAGGAGGAGGGCGGGTGGCGTGGATGATGACTCGCCCGGCAGGATGGATCGAGGGGTAAATTCGGCGAGACTCAATCCGGTCAGCAGATTCGAAAACCGATTGCGTAAATACGCCGGAACGCGAAGATCAGAGACTCCGCTGACTCCGGAAGCGCGAACGACCTGGCAGCGGATTGAAAAATGCGCATAACGCTCATTCGCGTAGTGAAGCTGGAGGACTACGGGTATGCCCCTGCGTTTGGCGTGCCGGATGATCTCGTCGGCATCCCGTCCTCCAATGGAATGAAGCATGATAATGTCCGGTTTGAACCGATCTAGCAGTTCTCGCACTTTGGAGCCGGCCGTCGGGATGTCAGTCGATCGTGGCGGCGGGCGCCGGATATGGGCCCCCAAGCGGAAGACCCAGTTGGGAACGACCCAGCTGCCGCCGACAAAACCGTAGACTCGTGAGCTCGCAGAAACCGTGGAGATGGCAGGCGAACCATTGGCGGCAGGAACGGGCGGGCGATAGATCGGCACTTCGATCAGTCGGCCTCGCCCGACCGGCCGCTCGGCTTCCTTCTCCTCTGCCGGTGTTCGGCACATGCGTACGTAAACGGTTGTAAGGCGGCTCCGCTCGCTCAAGCACCGGATTATCGACTCCACGTCATACTCTAGGCCAGCGCCACCCTCGTAGGCGTGGGCGAACCGGAGGATCGTAATTCCGTCAAGACAGCCTGAGGTTTCGTCGGACATGTCTGCGCTACCACATGGTAAATCAATAGTTTGCAGCGCGAACTAAGGCTACACAAGAGAGTTTTCCCGCCGACAGGCTGGGTGTATGGTAACAGAGTGCGTTGCCTTTTTATATCACTCATTTCGGAGAGCGTGCAATGCCCAATCATGTCGGCCAGAAGGTCGGGCGGCGCATCCGGCTGGGAAAAGTCGCGCTAGGGACGGCCGATCAGCTCGCGCCGCGCGTATCCGGTCAGGCCACAAAGCGCGGTGCCGACATATTCGATCCGCCCCGTCAAGCCGACGATCATCACGGCGGAATGACTCTGCTCCATCGCCTCGATGAGGTTGCCCAGGGCGGCGCGTTGCTCGCGGCGCCTACCTTCTCTCGCGGTAAAGCTGGCTCCTTCGGCATCCCCCGGTTGTGCGCTTCTACGACTGGGAGAAGTTATCGCCTCACCGTTATGCTTCGTCCGCTCCGGGTGATATAGGTATAGGTTCCGTGATAACCCCGCCCGCGATTGGCCTGCGTTGCC
Organism: uncultured Opitutaceae bacterium; assembly: GCA_937889545.1. GTDB lineage: Bacteria > Verrucomicrobiota > Verrucomicrobiia > Opitutales > Opitutaceae > Palsa-1447. Next base: position 105,602 of record CALAOT010000070.1, on the reverse strand, counting down.
GGATTCGGCTCGCGAAGGACTCGGATCTCACGCCTCCGGCTCTCTCGCGTCGCCCTGATAATTCCCTGTTTTGAGGCCTAGCGGCGCAACTGTGAAGCCTTGTGTGCAGGCCAGGATTGAGCCCTGTCGCTCGCTGGCACTTTTACGCCGATGAGCGATCAAAAAATCTTAGAACTTTTTCGAGGTGGGAGGGAATCGCTCTAACGCAGCCTTGATTTTCCACCCTCCCCCTGGGTCTTGGAAAAGCATTAAAGCATGCTTTGTTCGCTATTCTCAACAGGCTGCGCCTTCGACATGGAAGTACTTGTGCCTTCCGGCGGGAGGGGTCTTTTCCTTTTCAGCAATGAAGTGCTCCAGCTTACTCTGTTCTTTGGCGGCATTGAGATTCATAGCTCGTTGTACAACAGGTTTACGTGCCAAAATCTCACGTCGTCATCAATTCTCTGTTTTTCGTCCGGGGTTACCTGCGAAAAGGTAATCCTTCTGTTCTTTGTTCTCGGATCTGACCATTTTCTGTACCAGGTATTGATAATACCATTGCCCGGATTATCCGTATCTTGGTATTTAAGCTGGGACAATATGAAGAATGGTTCTAGCTGGTCGATTGTGGGCGGACCATTACCGCACACAGCCGATCTACCGATGCAACGGCATCGGCAGTTAGATCAAGCAGTTGTCGGCCTGCCTCTTGTTTGTCCATCACCTCATTGACAGAGTGCCTCCCGGTCATAGCCGCATTGAGGAGCTTCCTTACCATCACCCTGCCCAATTCGAGGGGATCCACTTTGAATCTGTGATCTTCTGCTTTATCTGGAACAGGGGAGGTACTGCTTACGTTCCCCTCGTTTGGGCCGTCATACATTTGCCACCTCTGCGTGGAAAGCCACAATATTGCCATAATCGGCGGGTGGCATGATCTGCCACCATTTGGCCGCAGCGTCCGGGGTGACAAGTTCCCGGTAATGTTGGTAGAGCATCGCAGCACCAGCGTGCCCAAGCTCGGCTGCGGTCTGCGCTGCGTTCCTAAACTGTGCGAGGCGGTAGGTGGCAAACGAATGCCGTAGAACATTCGAAGGCCATTCGATTCCCGACGCCTTCACCGTTGCGAGGCGGCCAAACCGGATGCTGTCGGCGGCTGCAACGGGTCCGGACGCGCGAGCATGGGGCGCGAGCCACGCGGCCAGGGCATCGCAAATCGGCACAAACCGGCGCTGCGCAGTCTTGGCGTTCTTGGCAGTCACTTCGATCAGCCGCCCTGCGAGGTCGACCTTGGACCAGTCGAGACGTTCGATCTCAGCCGACCTAAGCCCTGCGAAGCCACCGATTGCCAAGAACGGCACAAACCACGCGGGGCCCGTCTCCAGTACCGTCCGCATTTGCTCGGGCGTAAAAATCCCCGGGGTGCCGCAAACCACCTTGGCCTTGGCGGTGCTTTGAACGGGGTTTGAGGTGGAGTAACCGCGTATCTTGGCGAAGCTAAAGAATACGCTGAGAATCCGGCGAAAATTATTCCGGGTCAGCGGGGCAACATCGAGCCCCCGCAGCCAATCGTCTATTTGAGCGGGCAGGATCTCCGCCACCTTGAGTGCGCCGAATTTCTCCTCAAACGTGGCGAGTCGGTAACTTAGGTCCTCAAGGTAGCGCTGCGATGCTCCGTCCTTCTTCTTGGCTGCGATAAACTCGGCGACTAACTCGGCCACTGTGCAACTGCGCGCCATGGCCGCCAGGAAGGCTAGAAAGTGCTCTGTAGCGTCCGAAATGGTCTTGCCGTAGGGCTGGAGCTTTTCAGCGCACGCCAGGGCATCTAGGCGCAATTGATCGGGCATGGTGACGGCTGCCTCCCCTTCGCGCTTCATTCGCATCAATGTCAGCCTGAGCCATGACGCCGCCTCCTTGCGGGTCCCGAAGAATTTGCGCGTTCGTTTGCCGTTGACCCGTAGCCCCTCGATTACGAAGGGTGTCCTTGAAGAGTGCCGATACCTTGCTACCCTAGGTTTAGTCGTTCTCGTGCGCCTATGGTCGCAAGGAGGGCTGTAAGTGTCAATATAATGTCAATTGTCGTTATTTGGAATAAGGTAAGTTACATAACTTATTGAATGCCTGGGTGGCGGAATGGTAGACGCTTCGGACTTAAAATCCGATTTCCGCAAGGAAGTGCCGGTTCGAGTCCGGCCCCGGGCACCATTGCGTTGTGAAAGGTTGCATGGCCTCCCTGCGCCATGCGTCCTTCCCCGCGCTGTCCGTTGATGGGGGCTCGCGCCCGGACGATGCCCGGGTCTGGAGACTGCATTGGGCAGCCAGTGAAGCTTGAGACGACGTCGGCTCGTCGGCGGGGCCCGCACCTGCGCCACGTACCGGCGAGTTCAATCCTATACGGTCAACGCCCCATTTCTTTCTGGTGGCCCTTCCGATAGCATCGCCTCTCCCTTTTCCCTCACGCGAAAGCCTGCTTGTCCCGCACCACCATTTCGTGTCGATGACCCTCTCCGGAACACAGTTCAAGCACCACAGGCAAACCGCTGCATTACCCGGGAAACGCGGTCGTTTCGGCTACGCGCAGCCGATGGCGGTGCCGGACACTTTCGGCCCGCGGGAACTGAACGTCTGCTGCGGCGCACGGCGGGGAGACCGACATGAAGCTTCCCGGCGGACCTGAGGCCGGGGCTGGATCCGACAGTGCCGAGGCGGCTACCCCCGTCCCGTGCGCCAATTCGGCCGCCAGCGATCCGCCGCCCAATCAAGCGGGTGCGCAGGAACCGATCAAGATGGCGTCGGCGCAGCTCGCCATAATCGTGCTCGGCACGATGGCCTTCCTGTATGTTGCCCGTCCCGTCGTCCTGCCCGTTGTCCTGGCGTGGATGGCGGCGATGACCCTGCAACCGTTGGTGCGCTGCTTGTCCTTCCTCCGCCTTCCGGCGCCCCTTTCAGCCGCCGTTGTCTTTTGCCTCCTGGTGGCCGCCATCGGGGCTGGGTTCTTTCAATTGGAGCGGCCGGCGGCGAGGTGGATGAATGAAGCCCCGCAGCACATGACCGAGCTACGACAACGCGTTCAGAGGATCTTCCCGAAGGCCTGGCACTTCAGCCAGGCGACGGCGGCGGTGGGTGACCTTGGCGCGACGGAGGCGGAAAAGAAGGAGGAGCAAAGAAAAACACCCATGGTGGAAGTCAAAGACCAACGCGGCACCAGCTCCATTCTCAACTGGACGGGCACTTTCCTGGCGGGCCTGGGCGAGGTGCTGGTGTTGATCTACCTGTTGCTCGCCTCCGGCGACCTGTTCCTGCAGAAACTCGTCCGCCTGATTCCGACCTTGAGGGGGAAGATACGCGCGGTCGAGATAAGCCATGAGATCCAGCAGAACATATCCAACTATCTGTTCTCGATCTCGCTGATCAACCTCTGCCTGGGCGCACTCGTGAGTGGAGGCCTCTACTTCCTCGGAATTCCGAATGCCGCGATGTGGGGAATCCTCGTGGCGCTTCTGAATTATGTTCCCTACTTCGGCGCAGTCGGCGGAGTCGTCATTCTGGTTGCGGTCGGCCTCCTCACTTTCGATTCGCCTTGGCGGGGACTCCTGCCGCCCCTGTGGTATCTGGTGCTCCATCTTCTGGAGGCGAATTTCGTCACCCCGACCCTGCTGGGCCGGCGCTTCACGCTCAACCCGGTGGCCATTTTTGTCTCGTTGATATTCTGGGTCTGGCTGTGGGGTGTGCCGGGAGCATTGTTGTCGGTTCCAATCCTCGTATCGGTCAAGGTCGTTTGTGACCGAATTCCTGCGGTATCGTACCTAGGAGAATTGATCGGGCGTTGAACTGCGCGCCACGCCCCCGAGATGAGCCGTCCGTCGCCCCGGCAGGTGGTTGGCGGGGTGATATTCAACAAGTCGCTCCTCGCTGGCGGCTCCTCTCGTCGGGGGGAAAGCCAGCCGACGACCAGGTAGATTGGAACGGGGCTGAGGAGGAAGTTGATCCCGCTCAGGGGGCGTTGTACACCGTGATCCCGCTCCAGCGAATCGACAGGAGGAAGGGCGAGCGAGCGGCGTGAAGGGAAATGGGAAAGGCCGACGACCATGTCCGAATCGGCCTTCGAACCGCATCACCCGTGACCTGGAGTGACTCGTTCGGCTCTGTCGAGAAGCAGTTCAGGTTGAGGCAGTTGTCCCAATCTGCACGGTCGATAAGGGGAAGGCATACGGACTGCGGCTCCTCAGCATTGGCCATCGAGGTCTCGATGTGTACGTCCGGATTACTTACAAGGCAGGAAGATACTTATAATTAGGTGTTTAAGAAATAATTTAATCGACCTCCCGCATTGCTGACGGGCGCAATGTCGATATTGCTTACAACTCTCCAAATCCCGGCGAAGAGTCACACATTAAATAATAATCCATTAATATCTATGTTTGAATCAGTTATGAGCCAAATGATTTCAGAAAAAACTGGTTGGTATCGATCGTGCTACTCAGTCGCGACTTCGACATCCCCTGTCAGCAACAAGACTAGTTTGAAAACCATGAAAAGCATCCTCGTAAACATAGCTCGTGTAATTGCGCTATGCGCCGTCGTGGCAGTAGTTTCGGCTACAGCCCGCGCACAGCTGAATCCGCTCTACCAATTCAACGGAAATGGGAATTGGTCCCTGTCCGCGGTTGGCGGCGGCAGTACTCCGGTAGGCAACCTGTTAGCGCAGGTTCCAACGGGTTCGACGGTCGTGCAGGCGTACCTCTTTTCCTCCCAGTACTATACGCCCTTCACGCCGGACGTCACTCTCGGGGCAACGACCTATTCCGGCTCTTCCTGGACCGCGCTCGGACTGAATACCTCCTCGGACCTGCCCTTGGAGGCCTGGGTCGCGAACGTGACTCCACAGATGAAGGCGTTAATCGGAGGTGGAAGCGTTTCGCAGTTTTCGATCCCCGTTTTCGAGAATGTCGGCAATGCCACCACCGACGGCGAGGTTCTCGCGATCGTTTACAGCAACCCATCGTCACCCTCGGTGACGATCGGGTTCCTGGCCGGCGCTGCGTCATCGACCGGAGCGACCACGACCGTTAACTACTCTGTGCCTCTTTCCGGCGTGGGATCCCCGGGGTTCTCCGAGCTCATGTCGGTAGGCGACGGCTTCAGTTACCAGACGCCCGGTAACCTTGCACAGCAGTCGACCATTACTGTTGATGGCCGGACCCTCACACAGTCGGCCGGCGGCATGGACGACGGCCAGGCGGCGAATGGCGCGTTAATCACAGTTGGCGGCATCGGCAACGGATCTGGGGGCCCAGCCGATAATCCGACGGGATTCAATCCCGATCCGACCCTTGGCGGCGTAGGTGATATCACCGGCGACCCGCTCGGAGATCGCACCGACCAGGAGTACTACAACCTGGGCATGGGCAACGATGTCAATTCGGCGCCGTTCGTCAGCAATGGCGACACCTCCACGACCGTAGTCACCAAGAATAGTTCGCTGGACGACAACATCTTCTTCCTGGGCATCAATGTCACCGCCCAGGCGGGCATCAACAAGCCGCCTCCAACCACTCCGGATCCGGCTTCAACCGCCGCCCTGTTGGGCTTGGGGCTCACGGGCCTTCTGTACCTCCGTCGGAAGCTCGGGATCGTCTGAACGTTCGGGGATTCTTTTCCAACTGGCGCCGCGCCTTAAAAGCGCGGCGCTTTTGTTTGGACAGGCGGCTGGACGTGGTTCCGGACCGACAGGCCCGCTTGAAGGGAGGACAAAGAGCCGGCGGGAAGTGCCCGCGACATGGGCCCCAGGGGAATCCTCGGATCGCTTGAGTGTAAACCTGCGTATCGAAATGTCGGGCTGCCTTACAAAAGGCAGTGGATTAGGCCGTCAGCCTCAATTGTTCGAAGCCTATCTCAGGCAGTGTTATTTTTCTAGTACCAATTACTTATAAACACCTGCAAACCGCGGCGCGCGGTGCCAAGAGCCTTGGCATATCCCATGCAGCAGATCCAGGGCCCTTTCAAATCGCCAATGATCCCGCATCCGCGCAATTGCCACAGCTTCCGTCGTTTGGTGCTTCGGCCCTAGCGCATCGCCATCGCAACCCCAAAATCGCCCGCCGGACCTGCCTCGCTGAAATGGCCCGGGTATGAGCGAAAGTTCCTTATGCCAGCGCACACCTGCAGAATTCAATGATACCGGTCCAGCAACGCGAGGAGGTCTTATTGCAGGCCTTGGAGAATTCAGAGCTTCAGTACCGGCGGCTTTTCGAGACGGCCCAGGACGGCATATTGATCGTTGATGCCAGGACCGGGCTGATCACGGACGCGAACCCGTTCCTGCTGGATATGCTAGGCTATGCCCGCGAGCAACTGCTGGGCCGGCGGCTTTGGAAGATCGGGTTTTTCAAGGACCGCGCATTGTTTGAGTTGGCTTTTGCCACCCTGCTGCAGGAAGGCTATGTCCGTTATGAGAACCTGCCGCTTGAAACCAGGGATGGGCAGCGGCGCGAGGTGGAGTTTGTCAGCAACTTGTTCGAGGCAGATCACCGGAAGGTGATCCAGTGCAACATCCGCGACATCACCGACCGCAGGCGCCTGGAGGCGAAGTTGCAGCAGGTCCAGAAGATGGAGGCGGTGTGCCAGCTGGCGAGCGGGGTGGCGCACGACTACAACAACATCCTTACCTCGATGCTGCTGCGCCTCACCATCCTGCTGGACGATCCGGATCTGCCGGAAAAAGCGAAAGGCATGCTCGGACAGTTAGAGAGCGAAGCCAAGCGCGCCGCGGGTTTGACTCGCCAACTGCTGATGTTCAGCCGCCAGCAAGCCGTATGCCTGCGACCCTTGGATCTGTTTGAGGTGCTGTCCAACCTGCTCGACATGCTGCGGCGGTTGTTAAGCAAGGATGTCCGATTGGAGTTCACCGGCGGCAGCGAGCCTCTTTGGGTAGAGGCGGACACCGTCATGATAGAGCAGCTGATAACAAACCTGTGCTTGAACGCGCAGGACTCGATGGCGCCGGAGGGCGGACGGCTGACGATTGACGCCAGACTGGTCACACTGGACTCCAACGCGGCCCGGGTGAATCCCGAGGCGTCGCCGGGGTCGTTCGTGTGTCTTTCGGTGACCGACACCGGCTGCGGCATGAATTCTGCGGCTTTAGAGCGCGTCTTTGAGCCATTCTTCACCACCAAGGCCATGGGAAAAGGCACGGGCCTGGGGCTGTCGACCGTCTATGGGATAACGAAACAACACAAGGGCTGGATGGAAGCGGCCAGCCAGATGGGCCAGGGCAGCACTTTCCGCGTTTATCTTCCCGCCTTAACCAAATCTGCGCAGGCCGGGCCTGAATCTCCCGTTTTTGGGGTACAGAACGGCAACGAAACGATTCTGGTTGTCGACGACGAACAGGCCGTTCGAAAAATGGTCGCGCTGGGCCTGCAGCTGTATGGGTATCATGTCCTCGAGGCGGGCAATGCTTCGGAGGCGATCCAAGTATGGGATGACCACGAGGAAGCGATCGACCTATTGTTCACCGACATGAGGATGCCCGGAAGCATGACGGGGATCGAGCTGTTCGAACAGTTGAAACAAAGGAATGACACCCTGATAGGGGTCATTTCCAGCGGTTACAGCGGGGAAATCGTGAAGCCTCACGAGCAAATGCCAGAAGATCTAACTTTTTTGCCCAAGCCATATGATGTGAGGACGCTGGTCAGGACAGTGCGCGACTGTCTGGATATCAAACGAGCCCGCTTCGCGAGGACGACTTGTTAGGCGGCCACGGGTCCCCCCATCTGGTAGTGGTCTCCCCTTTCCCGACGGAGTTGCGAATGTCCTCGATGGCCGCAGCTTCCAGATGCTCTGGGAAATGCGCTCCGCCATCTGGGACAAGGTCACGCCCGTTCGCCCGCCGGCGGTCGAAGCATTGTCCATATGGCCATTGCCCCTAACGCTTGTTCCTGCGCAAGCGCACTAGCGACCGTGGCGCATGCGCATAACGAGCAAACGAGTTTTGATGAGAACCGATATCATAATACTTGCGATTTGTTTATGGAGAAACGTCTTGGCCTTTGTGGTAATGTTCGTCCACAGATTACCGCATTAAATTAAGTTCGTCATCAGCGGCCTTCGGAGACTGCGGAACAACATAAAATTTCCATTCCTCGAGCCCGGCCGGCGACGGGTATTCCCGCAATAGAGGCAAATAAGAAAGAAACATACTGTTCGCAGATTGTGGTGGGTTGCGAATGAGGGCGCGGCTTGCCTCCAGATCCTTAGCGCCAATGCCACTATTCGCCTGCTGGCTGCTAAGAAAATACTTTAGAGACTCCCAAACGGCACCAAGACGAGGAGATTGAGGTGTCCCTGCATTGCTGTGATCGCCGCCCGCAACGATGGGTTCCACGAAATTCCGCGAAGAGTTAAGAAACTTCATATAGTTGGCATCCAGAAGGACTCGACGCGCCGCGACATATCGAATTTTCGACGGCAGATGGGCCCAATAAACATCCGGAGCCAGCGGTGCGCCGGCCAAGGCGCGATCAAAGACACCGTATTCAAAATGATAATCAACACCGTCGGAGAGGCCAGTCAGCAGTGGGTTCCAAGGCAGATAAACCTGGCGCGGATGTTGGCGAAGAAAATTCATCATCGGAGCGTTCGGATCCGATTGTTTCGAATCGTATATAAGGAACAACAGCCTTGGAGCATTGCAGACGATCAGAATGCCAACAAGAATAGTCAAAATGGCGTGTTGGCCGGCGGACCGCGCGCGGTTTGCCGCCGCCGCCAATGCAAGCGCGCAAATGGCGAAGACCAAAAAGTATAGCGAGTCCGTGAGGTTGTTCACGTCGCCTCCGACCTTTCTGTAGGCAAGCAAACTAATAGGAAGTTGTGCCGCGAAGACCCAAATGGGCACATATAGGCGCGAGGTGGGGCTGCCGGGCGCAGCGCGGCGCGTCCACCAAAGAATCCAAGCTCCGACCGCCAACCAAGGATACCAAGTCGGTGCGATCTCTAGAAACGCTTGGATTATTGCCTGTAACTTTTGCGCGACGCCTCCTGCCCAGCCGGATCCAAACAATTCGATAGAGTGCTTTAGGATCAAGGGATGGTGGCTGGGGATATAAATGCAATTGAATAGAAAGCTGCTCCAGCTTCGAGTAAAAGAGAGAATGGTGCCAAAAACCGCGGCGACAAGGGCAGCGCCAGCGGCGAAACGCGCAGCCACCCGGCGGCCGCAAGGGAGTACGCAAAAGAAGAGCGCGAACCAGACTCCAATGAAATTCTGTTTCGCGAGCACGGCGCCCGCAGCTAAGCCGCCCGCAGCTGTCGCCCATGCGAGTCGGTTGCCTTCGGTGGTAAAGAGCACCAGACATAACGCCAAACCAGCCAACGCGAAACCGGGTGCGTCGGCATGCGCCCAGTAAGCCGTGGAGCATAATGCTGTATTGAAATCGGTCAAAAGCGCGGCGGCGGCCACGACTAGCGCCGCGTGCATAGGTGTCACTTCCCAGCATCGAATCGCGAGGTACCCCAGCGCAACCAAGGGTATAAAATAATAAATACACGCGAGCAGGCTACCTAACTCCATTATGCGAGATGGGTTGCGCAGTAAAGCACAGGGCAGATAGGCCAGGGTCGCCAACGGAGGGTAAATGTTTCCTGTGACGACGCCACTGTCACGGGACGGATATAAGGAGTTGCCATGCAATAGGACAAAGACCGGTGAGATTCGGGCGCCATTCCACTCGTTCATTGGCGCGTGACACACTTTGAAAATGGCCCACAAACCAATTAAAACTGCGCTCCCAGCCAACACGCACTGCGCGGTCAGCCGCTGGGTGCTAGAATTGGATGAATCAAGGCGCAAAATTCTTGAACCGGAGGAGTATTGCGAGACCAGTAAACGCTGCGCCGAGCATGGCGACAGTCGAACCGCCGTCGGGGACGGATGGAGCCTCCTGAATTGACCAATCAAAATCAGCAGTCACTGAATCAGGATCGTGCCTCAAGGGGACAGGTGCTGGGGAAATTGGGGCCCTAGTACCAGGAGAATTTCTGCGGAACGTGCACCACGTCGTCGGGAGCCAGGTAAAACAGGTCGGTTCGTCTTCCATCGAACACCTGTTTGAGGTTTATGGTAATGTAGTCGTAGCCAATGGATCCGGTCTTGTGCCGGATCACCATGACTTTTTCGCTGTCGGCCCTGCTGTAATCGAATCCCCCGGCCTCCATGACGGCCTCCAGGATCGTGATCGGGTGGTCTGTGACAATCTTGCCGGGACGGAGCACCATGCCGTCCACGAAGACGAAGAAGGACGAGGAAACGACGGTGACGACCACTTCCTTTGACTGAAGCTGGTCGGCGAGCCGCTTGACCAGCTGATCCTGCAACGCGATCGGAGTCAGCCCTACGACGGCGATTTCACCGACGATCGGCAGCGTTATCTTGCCGTCTCTTCTTATCGGCTGGGGAGCGACGTCCAGATTGGGCGCCCCGGGGAAGGAAACCTTGACCACATCGCCCTCCCGCAGCGTGAGCTCCGCATGCTGCTCGTCCGAACCCGACTGCACCGCTGTGGGGGCTTCGCAGCCCGTGACAGCGGCCATCGCCGCGAACGCAAGCGCGCCCAATGCCGCCCTTGGCATGCCGAAAACGAATCGATGGACAATGAGCGGCACCGACTTGAGGGCCTTGGAGGCAGGAGAAGTTTTCATGGTTTTGGCTGGGCTAAATACTGTCATTCCAGCTTTTGAACGCCAAGCTTTTCCATCAGCTCGTAAAACGTGGGGCGGCTGATCCCAAGATCGGCCGCCGCAGCCGTGATTTTCCCAGAGTGCTTCCGCAGCGCGTCCTGAATCATTTCCTTTTCAAGCGACTCCCGCGCCTCCTTGAGCGTGGCCGCCTTGGCGACTGTCGGGGCCCCCTCCAGCTCGAGGTCCTGGGCCGTGACCCGCTTGCCCCCGCTCATGATCACGGCGCGTTTCACCCTGTTCTGCAATTCGCGGACATTCCCAGGCCAGGAATACTTGCGAATGGCGTGCATGGCATCTGCGCCGAAGACGAGATTGGTCTTTCCATTTTCAGCTGAATACTGCTGCAGCAGCGAGCGGGCAAGGAGTGCCGCGTCGTCCCCCCGGTCCCTCAGCGCGGGCAGCAGGATCTGGATCACCGCCAGCCGATAGTACAGGTCCTCGCGAAAGGTACTGTCGCCCATCCGTTTCTTCAGGTCGGCATTGGTGGCGGCGATCACGCGGGTGTCCACCTGGATTTCCTGCCGGCCGCCCACGCGCTCGATGCAATGCTCCTGTAGGAACCGCAGGATCTTGACCTGCAGCATGGGGGAGATCTCCCCGATTTCGTCCAGGAAAAGGGTGCCGCCCTCCGCGTTTTCAATCCTTCCCTTGCGCTGGACATGGGCGCCTGTGAAGGAACCCTTCTCATGTCCGAAGAGCTCGCTCTCCATGAGGGTCTCGGGAATCGCCCCGCAATTGATCGCGACAAAAGGCTCGTTCCTTCGGGCGCTCAGGTGATGGATGGCCCGCGCCGTCACCTCCTTGCCGGTGCCGCTCTCGCCAAGAATGAGCACCGGGGCGTCGGTCGTGGCCACCTTGCGGATGGAATTGAAGACGGCCTGCATGGGCGTGCTGGTGCCGAGCAGCCCCTCGAACGAATCGCCCTCAAGCCGCTGCTGCATCTCGCGGAATTCACGCTCGAGCCGGGCGACGTGAAAACACCGCTTCAGCAGCACCTTCAGCTCGTCCATCTCCAGCGGCTTGCCGAGGAAATCGTAGGCTCCGGCCCCAATGGCCTGCAGGGCGATGTCCTTTTCCCCCTGTCCAGTGATGACAATGATCTTGGCCAGGTTGTCCATCGCCATCAGCTCGGAAAGTGCGGCGAGCCCCTCGGCCGGCGTGCCCGGGCTGGGGGGCAGTCCCAGATCGAGAAGCACCACGGCGGGGCGGGCGGAGCGGAACAATTCGGCGGCGGACGCGCGGTCCCCCGCGGACAAGATCTCGTAGTCCGCGGCCAGCGCCCACTTCATTTGGGTGCGGATTTCGTCGTCGTCGTCGACGATGAGCAGCTTGGGGTTCATCAGTTTTTCTTTTGCGCCGGCAGGTGGACCAGGATCGTCGTGCCCTTGCCCGGCTCGCTCTCGACCGCGATACGGCCGCCGTGGGCCTCAACGATCATCTTGCTTTGGAACATCCCGATTCCGAGGCCGTTCTTTTTCGTCGTCTGAAAGGGGCGGAAGAGCGAGCGCTCAATGAAGCTCGCGCTCATGCCGCAGCCCTCGTCGCGGACTGAAAGGACGACCCAGCCATTCTCCTGGCGGGTGGCCAGCTCGACCCGCCCCCTGCCGGACAAGGATTCCTTTGCGTTGAGCAGGAGGTTGGTTACGACCTTGGCGATCTGCTCCCTGTCCAGCGCCAGTTTCGGCAGGGGAGAAAAGTCCTTTGCGATCACAAAGTCGGGTTCCGACTCAAGGCCGGCCACGGCATCGCCGATCATCTCGTTCAGATCCGTCTCGACCGGCCGGGTAACCAGTTCGCTGCGCAGGAGGCTCAATCGCCCGATGACATGGTTGATATGGGCCACCGACGTTGAAACCCCCCGCAAGGCGTCCTCCCGAAAGGCGGGGTCCTCGAAATGCACGGGAAGGTTCTTGAGCATGAGGCTGAGCGTGGACGCGGCGTTTTTCAGGTCGTGAACAAAGAACGCCGCCATGGTCTGGAAGGCCTCCAGCTCCTTGGCCTGAAGGAGCTTCTGGGCTAGCTGCACGTTCACCAGGCTGGCGGTGGCGTGGTCGCCGACACACCTGAGCATGTCGAAATCCTGTGTCGAGAAGGCCGCGCCGTCCACGCGGTCCCCAATGATCATGAGCGCGGCGACCTTTCCGCGTTCGATCATCGGCAGGCAGACGCGGTTCTTCCCCTTGGGAAATTCGCATGGATGCATCCGCTTGAGAGCTCCAGCCCAGCCCTCCCCCGAGGACTCAACGTCCGCTGGCTCTGGATTCTCCTCGAAATGCGTGGTGATCTCGGCCACATCCGCCTTTCCCGGGGCCAGCTCGCGGCCCTTGGCTTCCGGCAACGATGTCGACGCGGCTAGAGACATGGAATCGTCGTCGACGATCCAGATTGCCACGGAGAGAGCCTGAAACAGGTCCGCGACCATCTTCACAAGGGAGCGGCACAGCTCGGTCTGGTCGACCTGGGAAGCCGTGCCCTCGGTGAATTTTCTCCACACGGTCCGATAGTCATAAAGCGGCCGATCAAAGTGGCGGCTCACGAAGCGCCCGAGGCGCATGCGCAGGCGGTCGGACTGCAGAAGCACCACGAACAGCACGAGCGAGATCAGGGCGAGGGATGCTTCGAGCACGAACACGTTTCCGCTGCCGACATAAACGACCGCCTTGGCAAACAGTCCGACAATCAAGAGATAGATGCCTGCGAGCAAAACGGTGACCGAGCCCTGCAGGACCGAATGGGAGGGATAGACATCCAGATCCATCGGGCCGGCGCGGAAGAATGACCTCAGGATGAGCAGGGAAACCACCAAGAGCGTCCCAGCGTTCAGATCCTCCAGGGACAGGTTGATCGCACGGAACAGGAGCTCCTGGCAGGCCGTGTAGATTCGGACAAGGAATAGGAGGCCGACTCCCATCAGCATGAACTTGACCCGCCAGCGCATCGTCCCGACGGAAGCCCGGAAGGTGCGCTCGAGGTTCATGAGGACCAGGACCGATCCAGTGAGCATGAGCAGAGCCAGCACGAGGCCCGGCCATCCCAGCATAGCCGCGCTGAATAGCTGCGTGCCATCCCGCCTCAGGGAAACGATCAGCTGGCTGCGAAAGATCGTGACAATCCCAACCGGAAAAAGAAGCGCCCCGGCCAGGGCCAGTTGCCATTTGGAGACGAATTCGCGCGCATTTCCCCGGGCGTAGCTGAGACTGAACAGGAGCCAGCAGAATGGCAGGATGGCGGTGGCGAAAAGGCTCCATTTCTGCCAGGCGATCAGTTCGGCGTCCGGCACGTGGGGCCGGACTGCCATCCAGGCGAACACGCCTTCGGCTGACAACCCGATCATGCCCGCGGCAAAGGCGAAGTCCGCTACACCGTGTCGCCTGCGCAGGAGGGATCCGGCTGCAAGCGCACCTGCGCACACCGCGCTGGCCAGGGGTATTTCGGAGGCAAGATTCATGATGGCGCGAGATTCGTGCCGCCGATCCTACGCGCGTCCATGCGGAAATGACAAAGAAAAGCTGCACCGGCTTTCGCCGGTGCAGCTTTTGCTAAAGAGGAAACAGATTGGAAGCCGACTTACCCTTTCGCGAGCCTGCGGCGCTGGGCAACCATGCCAGCCGCTACTCCCGCGAGGCCAAGGCCGATCAGGAGAGCCGTCCCACCGCTGTCGGGAAGGGCTGCTGTATCCGCGCCGAAATTGAAGATCGCGGACTTGTGTGTGGTAGTCGTGTCATCGATGCTCCAGCTTCCTAATGTCGTTTGGTATCCCGTTATGCTGGCCCAGCCGTTGCCTTCAAGCAAGAGACCCCCTTTGGACTGAGCTACGACCATGATGCTTGTTGCATCGAAGCTATAGGTGACAGAACCAACCGTGAACGTCCACAGGGGCGTAACGGCGGCCGCTGAAAATGAGAAGGGCGTGAAAGTGACCGGCCCTGCAAACAATGGGAGTGAGGCATAGGAGCCCGTCGATCCTGGGAAAACGTATACATCATAGATCGAGGAGAATGCCGTCGCGTTCAAGAGATCGCCGGAGTTGGTCGTTGCTAATCCATCGAAGTTTAATCCGCCCGTGATGATTGGATTGGCCTTTGCGACATTGCCGCAAAGGGCGATCGCGAGAATCAGCGCTGGGCTGAGCTTTGTGAGTGTTGCGAGCTTCATGGTTGTTTCCTCTATTATTTCCAGTTGGGTGAAATTGCTTTCGCCCTACACTAAGCACTGCTCGTGCCAATGGGTAAAATCGCGGCGCAAGTCATGCGTTACGCATTGTCATTCGGTTATTTATGGAGGCCAAAGTATTATCGCCAACCGAAGACGAATGGGCAAGAAATGTAATGAAATCCGTCATTTGTCTTCAGTTCGGCGTCAAAGGTCATTTTAAATACTTGATAACAAACGTATAATGTAAGTTTTGCGTCTTTGTAAGCGTCCGCGACGTCGATTGAGGCGAGGTCATTTCCCGTCTGCCAAAGTTTGCCGCGCCTCGGCTGCTAGATCCGCTCTAAGATCCAGTCCCAGAGCGCGTTCAAGCGTGGACTTCCACGACTTGTCCTTGAGGCGGTACCGCGCCATTCCCAGGTAAAATGCGGACTCGCCATCGCCGGAAAGCCGATCCGCTGCCTCCTCGAGCAGATTTGCGGCTCTTCGAAAATCACCATGCCGGTAAACTACTATCCCGCATGCTCTTGCAACCTGCGCATCGTTGGGGAAGGCCTCGCGGGCCTTCGTAGCCAATTCAAAGGCCTTCCGATCGTTGCCCGGGTTCTCGGCATAAAGGAGCATCAGGTGTCTCTCCGCTGGCGAAAAATCGGGGTAGCGATCCAACACTTTTTCATATTCCTGTGTGGCCGCAGCTAGATTGCCTTTCTGCTCAAATGCGGCGCCGTTGGCCATAAGTGCCATCCCATTATCGGGTTCCATCTTCAAAACCTGCGCGATCCGGTCTGCTTGAGAAAGGGCGCGCGCAGGGTCGTCCGCAAGTGGGAGCAATTCGAGGAAACGGGTGGCCTCTTCGGCCCGGCCAAACCGGGCATTCGAGCTCAGGGCATTGCGCATGGCAACCTCGGCGTCTGGGATGCCTCCGAGACTGTAGAAGGCCTGTGCCAGGTCGAACAGCACATCCGGATCATTTGGCAGCCGGGCAGCAGCCACCTTGAGCAGGCTTAGCGACCACGGATAGTCGTGCGTCTTGTAGGCCAGCCGCCCTAGGATATAGGCGGCGTATGGGTCTTCTGGCGCCAGATTATGCGCGGTCTTGGCCAGATCTAACGCCTTGGCCGTATCGCCTCCTGAGGAATACAGGCGCGCCAGCAGGGTGAGGGCAGCCAAATTCTTTGGGTCAGCGCGGATCGCCGCTTCGCAGGCTCCGATTGCCTTGTCCGGGGCGCCTTCACGCTCGTAAACGGCCGTGAGCCGCGTCAGGACGACCGGGTCGTCCGGCCGGTCAGCCGCAGCCCTCTCAAGTGCCGAACGTTCGCCGGGGCCGGCGGTCCGGACGTCGATCGCAAGCACGGATAGGCGTTGCTTTGCCTGATCGCTTCCGGGGAAGTCCTGGTTGGGTTGCAGAGCGCGCTCAAGCGAAACCCGTGCGGATGCTTCATCTCCCAACATGTAATGGGTCATGCCCAGGTGGAATTGCATTTCGGGATCCGTCTGGAGGGCATTGACGCTTTCTGTCAAAAGGCTGAGTGCCCACCGATACTGGTGTCTCTTGTAGAGAATCCATCCCAGCGTGTCCGCCACATGAGGCTCATTTGGGAGCACTTTCCTGGCCTTCTGCGCCATTTCGAGGGCCTTGTCCAGGTCGCCAATCTTCTCCGAGTATACATAGGCAAGATTGTTCAAGGCCGGGCCATTGTTAGGATCTGCGGCCAAGAGCTTCTCGTAGGCCGCCTTCGACGAGGTGTAGTCCTTTTCGCGGTCCTCGATTGTCCCCATGAGCATGAGCGCCCGTGTATCTTTCGGGTTTCTTGCGACAACTTCCTGAAGATCCGCCAGCGCCTTCGAGTCCTGCTTGGTGGTGACATAGAGCTCCGCGAGGAGAAAATAGACGAACGGAGAGTCCACCTTTAACTGGATCGCCTTTTTCAATGCGGCTTCAGCCTGGACCATGTCCCTTTGCGCCAGGTAGATCCTGCCGAGGAGGAAATAGAGCTCCGCTGACTCTGGCTTTTTCGCGATTTGCGGTTCGACGCGCTGCCGGGCCGTCGCATATTGCTTCTCGCCCAAATCCAGGTTGATCAACTGCTCCAGGGCCTGGAAATAATCTGGTGCCAGGGCGAGCGCTTTCTCGAATTCACTGCGCGCCTCGTCCCGCCTGTTCTGCCGGAGCAGCACCATCCCCGAAAGCAGGCGGGGCTGGGGGCTCTGTGGAAGGCCCTCGGCAATCTGCCTATACACGGCAAGGGCGTTATCCAGATCGTTCTGGCCGACATAGGCCTGGGCGAGCAAGAGGCGCGACTGGGACAGGTCCGGATGCTTTTGGATGATTCGGGTCAGTAGCCCGATGGCCGCACCCGTGTCGCCCTTGCGAATGTCGATTTCTGCGAGGGCGAGGACCGCCTCGGCAAAGTCCGGGGCGCCCGTCACAGCAAGGTTTAGGTTACTAGCCGCTTTTTCGGTTTCCCCTTCGGCGAGATATGCCTGCGCCAACTCATACTCGATCTGCGGGTAATTGGGGTATATTCTCCGGGCTTTCTCGAGCTCGGCGACCGCCATTTCAGGTTTGCCTTTCTCAAGCCAGAGCCTGCCGTTCAAAAGCAGGGCGTCGGGGTAGGCAGGGTCCCGGGCCAGAACCTTTGCGACCGATGCCGCGCTCTCGTCGTATCTCTTTTCCCGCTCGTCCAGTTCGGCCAGCAACATGCATGCTGGCAGGAAATCGGGGGTCTTCTGGACGATATCCGCCAGAATTTGCCGGCCGGCGTCCCGATTCCCCGTCTTGATCTTGAACTGGGCGTATTGGAGCCGCTTCGCCGAGCGGGCGCCTGAGAAATCGGACGCCCTGGTAAACGCCTGCTCGGCCTCCGTAATGTCGTTCTTTTCCCAATACAACGCGCCGAGCGCAGTATAGGCCGCGCTGTTTTTCGGGTCAGCCGCCAGCGCGCGTTTGATCAAGGCTTCCGCCTCCGGGAAGCGCCGCTGGCGGAAATCGAGAGTGCCCAGGGCCACGAGGACCGAGGCGCCGTTTGCGATCTGCGCCGGAAGGCGGCCGAGGCGCTGCCTCGCGTCCTCTATTTCCTTCGGGCGCACAGCGGTCTCGGCCAAAAGGAGGGGCGCATCCGGGTACGAGGGATCATGGTCAAGGATGTAGTCGGCTTCATCCTTGGCCTGCTGGAATCTTCCGAAGGCGAGCAGGTAAAGGCCGAGCTCGAGGCGCACCTCCAGGTTTTCGGGTTCAAACTGGCGGCCAGCCAGGAGGAACGGGAGCGACTTGCCCACGCGGCCCTGGTCAAAATAGATGACGCCGAGGCGCCCGAGCGCCTGCGGGTCCCTCTTGTCGATTCGCAGGACGTTGAGATATTCAATCTCCGCTGCGTCGTATTGGCCGGCCACGAAGTAGTGGTTGGCCCGTTCCATGGCCCTCGCCTTTCTTGCTTGCGGTGAGCAGCTTGTGCAAACCAGCGCGAGGACTCCAGTTGCGACCAGAATTAACGGGAAACGGATTCGTTGTGACATGTTATAACCTGCTTGAATTGGCCTTTGCGCTTGTTCTCCGGCGCTCCGACCGCGCAAGAAGAAACAGTATGAGGAATAAAGGTGCTAGGGAAACGAGGAAAAACATCCAGCCTCCGGTGCGGTGGATGTACGAATCGATCATCCGCGGGCCGATGTGGACGCAAAGCTCGCCGACGGTAAAGATCCGGAAGGCGTTCCGAATGATTCCGAGGGGAACCACCGCAAGGCAAAGTATGGTGCGCGTCCAGGGCGACCTTAGAAAAATGGATCCGGCCAAGAGGCTGGTTATGAACAGGGCAAGGCTCGAATGGAGGCCGCTGCATTCGGGAGCAACCTCGATCGTTATTCCTGGCAGCTGAAAGTCCAAGATGCCAATGGCGTAGACCGGCGTGCCGGAAACCTCGAAAAACGCATATGCTAGGGCCGCCGATGTGTGCTGAAGCATAGACTCGAGCGCATTGGAGACGCTCAACGGGAGCGGCGCCATGAGCAAGAGGAAGCAGAGGGGGAATACGACGGCTCGCAGCAACTGCCTGCCGAGAAACCAGGCGCACAATCCGGCGAACATGGAGAGAAATGAAAGCGTGGCCAGGATGAGGGAGTTCAGCTGGGACCAACCTGCCCCAAACAAACCTGGGAGCCAATTCGCTCCTAGAAGAAAAAGCCCGGCTGCCATTAGGAGCACGGTCCACGTGCGGTCTGGCCCGGAAGGTGCGGGCAGAGACTTCCATTTCACCCAAAGCAGGAAAATGCTGATAAACGGGACCAGGATGACATAGGAATAGAGTTCGCTTGCGGATCCAAAACGCGCCAAGCCGACCAGGGGTCGGCCAAAGCAAAGGATGAGCGCGGCACATGACAGCCCAAAGCCCCCGGGCCAATGCCGGGATCTGTATTTCGGATCGTTGTTCAAGCGATGCCCAGTCTAGTGAAATTTCTTATGCTACAGATGCCTATCTTTAGAATCACTAGCAGGAAATACGTATCCCGACTCACCGAAGTCCACCTTCGGTTCGCCCCAGCATCTTATTTATGGCCAGCGCCTTGAGCGCCAGAACTCGGGGCGAATTCAGCGTCCAGTCCGCACCGGGTGGCGGTTCCGGCCAGGCTTCGGCCCCCGGTTCTCATTCCAAGTTTCAATCAATACCTGTACCCTAGCTCAAGACCGACCTGATGGCTCGAGAATCCGAACCCGGACGCGGTTGTGGAGTTGCGATTCCAATCATATAGGACGGCAAGGGTTCCTCTCTTGAGAAACGACCACGTCAGTCGCAGAGTGTATGACAGCCTCCTGTCATTTCGGCCGGCATTGGCGGCGGTCGTATCCAAAAGGTAGTCGACATTGTTTTGGCTGACGCTCGCAGTCAGAAGATAATGTTCGAGCAAGCGTTGGCTAAGGTTGGCAGTCCAATTGGTGGACCTGGAGGATTCACTGGCAAGAAGGGATTGATTCAGTTCGCGCCCGGCAGTGAAGCCCAGCCCAGTCCCTTCAAATGGGTTGTATTGAACGGCCAGGCTGTAGATCGGCGTGTCGAGAATGCGTCGTGGGCGCACCAAGAATTCCCGGCGATCGAGGCCGCCGGAAAGCTTGATGGACAGTTTGCTGGAAGGCGACCAGGTGGCCTGCGCTGACGGCTGGAAATAGAAGCTATCGGATCCCCCGGTCACATCAATGAATCCGAGACCAGCGCCAACCGCCGTGTCGATTTGCGGCGTGGTCTGGTAGTGCAGCCAATCGAGCGCCGACCATTGCTTGGAATTCGGAAAGCCAACCGCGTTCTGCAGATTCTGGCTCAGGGTTGTCTCGGTATAGAACTCTTGGCTGAATCGATGTGATAGGTCGAGCCCTGTAGAGATGTCCTGCACGGTCGTCTGGCGTCCAGTTTCAACGAGAGGTTGCGAGGAATAAACGTAGCCCTGAGTAAAATTCAGCAATGAGTCGGCGAATGGGACCGTCCCCGCCAACCTCACGGCTTCGCCGATTGTGTCGTGGAACCTGGGATTGGAATAGAAGTCCCACGTGGGCGTGTAATCGACGGTCCATCGGTTGCCCATATCGAGGAGAAACCCCGGGGAAAAGCTGTTGACTGCAGTGGTCGATTGGTGGCCAGCGCTAGCCTGAATGCCGTCGCCGTATAGAAAGCGGTAAAGAAAGTGCGGCTTCAGCACGAAGTCCCCCCATTGATAAGGAGAATCGGGCGCTGTTGAAAATGCGAGTGATGGATCGGGGACCATGCGGACCCCGAATTGTTGCTGCTCGGGGACGGGATTGGGGGGGAGAGGCGTGAATACGTTATCCTGCGCTTTGGCGCTTGTAGTGCCGACAAGGAATCCGACCAACAGCCATCCTGGCGGAAACGCATTGATGTAATTCTTCGACATGCTCATTTTTTTGGAATGGATTCGGTTGGCGCTGAATCGGGTGGGGATTGAAACCCTCGTCCGGAGTTTAATAAAGCCTCAAAAGCGTAGGCTACCGTCTCCTTGACGTACTCGCCCGCCCGTTCGCTCGAATGCCACCAGATCCCCGGCTCGTAATCGCGTGGAATCCACGCGATTACCCCGACCTCCGTACCGGGGCGAAAGACCTTCGCAAACACCAAGCGGCTTCGCCTGGCATGCACTCCCATCGTGAACACATTTAGGGCCTTCGGATGAATGTTCCGAGCCCACATGGCCCTCGATACCGCCTCAGCTGCCTCATAAGTTCGCTGTCCCTCGGTGGCCCGAGGTGCGGCGACGATGACCCGGTCGCGTGGAATCCCGGAATTCAACAAGATCTTTGCAGCCTCTGCGGCGAAGTTGTACCGGCGTTCACTCCACCGCTCCTCGCTAAGGCCGCTGGTTGCAACAATATACTGGTAGCCGCCATGTTCAAACTCGAGATGCGCTTCCCGGATGCCCTCCACGCCAATCCAACCTTCCACTACCAGCGCCTCCGCGGGCAGTCGGCGGGTGCATGAGAGAAACGATTCCCCCTTAAACCACCAGAGGAGGAAGGCGGAAACCGCCGCAGCGAGGAGGATGACCCACCCCAAAAGGGTTGGAAAAACGACAACGCGCCTCTGGACAAGACGGAGTTTCATCAAGTCTGCATATCCAAATTCGTCCGTGACGGCATGCCGGATTCGGATGCTGTGCAGGAGATTGATTGACCCGACCCTTTCCCGCCGGAGGCTAGGAGACGGGGCCGATCAAGAGAACTCGATACGGAGGATTGTGGAGTTGCGTGGGTCAGAACTCGTCCTCCCGTGCGGCCTGGCAAAGGCAAGGCAGTGCAATCGGAAATACCGATGCGCGAGCCGATGCAGCGCGCGTCAATGGCAGGAAAAACAGGCGTTGTGGACGAAGCCAATAGAAGGCAGTTTGGCTACGCGCCGTTCATTATTCGATCAAGCGCAAATGTGCGCCAGGCATCGGCATTTGAATCAGAATGTGGGGGTCGGCGCGGTGAAAATGATGGAGGCATTCACGGTCGACATCTCGGATGGACGGCGGCCGGGGAAAGGCCTTTACGGCGCCGTTGTCGCGGCTGTCAGCGCGCCCTTGCCATAGAACGTGAACGATCCGCCGGTTCCAGAATTCGTCACGAAGGATGAATAGGGGGACCGCAGATAAAGAACCGGTGGACTGCCAGTGGGAAGCGACCCGTCGCTTCCCAGATACCCTGGGTGTCCACCCGGAGCCTCGAACAGCCCCCGAACGGCAGGATTGGTGTAATCTACGTATTGCGTTTCCGAGAACCAGAATTCACTGACATCGAAGGCCGCAGCGAACTCGCCCGGGCCGGGCACGCGCGGGTCGGAACCGAAGGCGACCTGAACCGGAGACGTCGCCACGTACTTGCAGGGGCGATAGCCAAGCTGCGCTTGAAGGTTGTTGTCGCTCACGTCATTCACGTACAGGCACGAGGTCTTCGGGGACTTGAGGTTCCAGCTTGCTTGGACATGCAGCCATCCATCCGCTTGCGTGTGGGCAGACGTCCTCGAAATAAAACCTGGCGAGCCGTCCGTCCCGTATACCGCAATTTCAACGTAGATCTTTCCTACATCGCCGCCTGTGCCGTCCCGCAGCCAGACGTGGACCTGATTTACCCCTATCTCAAAAACGTCAAACACATTGCTAGAAAACGGGTGTGGAACGTTTGGCAGCAGAATCCAGAAATTCATCGATCCGACATAAGTCGTGTTGTTTGTATTCTTGAAATCACCTCCCAATTCAAGAGACGTGAGCGAGGGAATCGCGCCGCCGGTGAAGTGCGTGGCGTAGTAAGTGTACGAAGCCGTGGGCGTCGGTGTAGGCGTCGGCGTGGGCGTTGGACTTGGCGTGGGACTCGGCGTGGGCGTTGAGCTTGGCGTGGGGCTCGGCGTGGGCGTCGGCATAATGACCACCGTTGGCGTAGGCGTGGGGCTCGGCGTCGGGGTCACGGTCGGAGTCGGCGTCGGCGTGGGAGAGGAGGTCGGTGAGGGCGTGGGAGTCTCTGTCGGCGTCGGAGTCGGCGTTGAGAGCGGGTAAATGACACCGCCCTCGATGCTTCGGGAGTAGTTCATGGTCCCTAGGTAGATGCCGTTCGCGCCAAACGGGCTGGAACTACCGATGATCCCTGCAAGAACATTCGAGAACTGGCTTATCAGTGAGGCCTGATTGGATGAAAAAGGCCCCGTGTAATACGCATGCTCGTACGACCAAAGGCTGTACCTGCCTAGGATCACCTGCGTAGATCCGGAGGAACTGATCCCGGCGTAGCTCAGGAGGGCGTTGGCGTTGGCCGAAAGCACCCGAGCCAGATTGGCTGTGTCGAGATAACCGACCAGGATGAACGGATTACCTCTGTCATCGATGGCGCCCGGAGCCTGGGGGGCCGCAAGCGGCGCAGCGACACCGGAGGCGTCGGGAAAACCCGCGTCGCCCACGTTGATTACGCCTGCGACCTGGCCGCTCGATAATATGGGTTGGTACTGGTTTTCCGTGCCCTGGCCGAATCCAAAATCGGCGTCTGCCTCGATTTCGTCGCGGATCCCGGCGACATTGCTGCATCCCACCAGGATTACGTCGGTAGCGCCGTCGGCCGCATTGCCGGTGAAGAACGAAAGCGGAAGCTCTCCAAGCGCAAGCAACAGGCGGGCCTGGAGTGGGGAGATGTTGGTGAAGGCGGCGTAGCTGGCCTCAGATGTTGCATTTCCTTTCGCCCAGAAGAAGGGGATGACCCCAACGCCGGGAGGCCCGCCCGGGTATCCACCAATTAGCGGCAGACCCTGCATCAGGGTCGGATAATCATTTTCGCCACCTGAAGCAAAGGGCGTGGAAGCCTGAAACGTGTCAGCGAGCGACACGTTGGGTCCGCTGGCGGGAGAATCATAGATTTGGCTGCCGATGGAGATTGCGGTATATCCGGTGATCGAGCTTCCATTCACAGTGGCGTAGACCGGGGTGCCTGATGAGGAAATGTTCGCCGTGCTGAGCCATTTCATGCTCCAGGTCCCGGCGGTGATCGCTTGGAGTCCGGTGTAGGAACTCGACCAATTGACCTGGATGACGAGCAGCTGGCCATTGTAGGTCCCTGTAACAACCGCTTCCGTCGCGCTCGACATGTCGGTCCCATCTGCGTTGCCACCGATACAGGCGATTTGTGGATTTGTAAGCGCATTAACGATAGCGGCATACGTTGCCGGGCGAAACTCCGTGGATCCAGTGATCTTGATATTCTGAGCGAACACGCTTGAGGCAAATCCAGCCATCATAAAAAGGGCGACGATCGGCCTATGAAGTTCAGTTCTCCCTCCTGACATGGTTGTGATAATTCGGGACTGATTTCGTTAACTTTGCTCCTCAACAAGGAGGCCGGGTTTTTCGCAAGACAGCTGCATTGCCGAAACAAACCACAATCTGCAATGACTTGAGAAAGCAAGAACAGAACTGCACGATATTAGGCAGGCTACTGAAATGCTCGATTCGAGTGCCGATCCCCCGGCGACAATTAGATCTCGCCCCGTATTGCCTCACTGGGAAATGTTACTGGATGCCTCACGGATGATGTTACCGAGGGAGCCGTTCAAGGGGAGGGAGCGAAGCTTCCTCCCCTCCGGAACAAAGAGACAAAAAGATCGGGGTGGAGAGGGGCGCGGGGGGGAGGCGGGGCGTCAGCCCCGCCTCCCCCCCGCCTCATGGCTTAAGTTGCTGGCGAGAGGAACATGCCGTTCCCGTTTATCCAGGTCCATGGTATCCCATGTGGGACGCTTCTCCGGCGACCTGTGAAGTCTAGTGCGTGCCGTAGATAATAAGTCGGCGTACCGCCTGTGTTTGCCACGTCTTCAGTCGGCGTTGCAACGAACGGAGCTGGTTCGGCCGATAGCACTGAGGGTATTTGGTCTGAAGATACTCAAACAATTCGAGACCCGTTTGGTCCGGATAGGTTTCAAGTAGCTGACACAGTTCCGGCCGGGCCGATTCAAACGGATCAGGCCGCGTGCGATAGCAGCGCGGAGGCCGAGGTTTCCGGTAATTAGTAGGTCAGACTTCTCCGGCGCGCCAAGCCGTTGATAGGCTCGCTAGGAAGCTCGTGAGGTCTTCGTTTCGCAGTGCCAACAAAAATGGCGGGCCATTTTCGGGTATTTCGACCAGGTGGCGCTGCGAACTGCGATGTGCGGCCGGCGCCCGATGCCAAAGTTGGAGTAGGCGTCGAACTGCTCATGGACGCCAAGCAGTGAGACGTCGATTCGTTCATAATCCTCCTCGTGCCTGACAATGTGCCACAAGGTCGACCGGCACGGTACAATCCGAACCGATTCAGGTTCCCAGTGTCCATAAGAAGTTCGTAAAGATGCGCGCAAAGACTGATGCGGGGAGCGAGTTCCCGTACGTGTGCCCGGACCCGAACGCGTGCCGTGGCGGCTGAAACGGTGGCTGCTCAGGACGCAGCTGGAGATGCGCCTGGGAACAAGCCACCGCCGTACGGCTCCGAGGGACCGGTCTCGCAGCTAAAGGGGCCGTGAAAACTGCGCGGAAAGGTTATTTCGCAGCATCATCAAACTTCCGCAGGAAATGCCGCCAGTCGCGTGTGATTCAATTCTCGGCCCAGGATCAATGTGGACCAGTGACTCGTTTTACTCTCGTTAAAAAGCCGCGGTGCCTCGTGTAAATCGAGCGTGAAACAGTCGCTATAGTAATATGATAGTAAAACCAATTATTGTTAGGGGATTGACAATAACTGCGTAGTAGAAAGGGCGCCTTTGCTGGTATTTTGTCGGGATGGACAATCCACGCTCGTATCGCGGATCTAAGTTAATAGCGCCAATATGCTATAGGCATTGGTGACTGCGATCGGAGCAGGTTATCGCTGACCACATCTAATAAATGAACACAACCGTCGCCGCTGGTAGCCCACCCGCTTTCAGGTCGCAAATGACCTGCATATTTGCGCTTGTCTTTCTGATCGGCGCATTCGAATCGCGGGCCGAGATGATCCCGCCTGATCGACTGCCCCCTGGCGGAATGTTTCAGGCGGGGGTTCCCGGCGGCATTCCGCAAGATTACGCGAAGTTCTGCGACGTGACCATCAAGATTCCCGGCTCTGCGTTGCTGGCAGCTGCTGACGGCGTGACCGACGATTCAGCGGCGATCAATGCTGCTCTGAGTCTTTGCCCCGCCAAGCAATATGTCTTCATGCCCGCGGGTACCTATCGGATAGCCAATACGATCAAGTTCCCGTATCGCGGCGTCATTCTTCGTGGGGCCGGGTCGCAGACAGACCCAGCGCACACAAACATCAAGTGCGATACAGTGGGAACCGCCGTGAACATGAGCGGTGGCACCCGGCTTGGAGCTTGGCTCGCGAACCTGCGAAGTGGCTACACCGTGGGATCGACTTCGCTGACGTTTTCAAGCCCCAGCGATATAGCCAAGGTGGCAGTCGGGGACATGTTGGTGGTGGCCGAGGATTATGATCCCAGCATTGGAGTTTCGGTGGGCGGGGGCTTGGAATCTGTAAGCCTGCCGAGTTCAAGCTATAGTTGGCACGCATCGCCCACCGTTCCCGGCGCATATTACCTCAAGTCGGCTAGCGGCGGAACCCCAAGTCTCGTCCAGGCCAAGATCCGAGAGCTGTTTTATTCAACAGGAGCAGGTACGGAGTCAATTCTACAGCTTGTTTCCAATTTTGCGCTTTCCGCGGGCCAATGGACTTTTGGTGACAACGACTCCCTTGGGTTCGATACAATTTATGTGATGCTGCCTGGTGACGTCAGCCCCGCCACATTGCCGCAACCTTGCGATGGCGTTCCCAACGGAGGAGTGTGGTACAATCAGGGGATTGGTTGGGGAGGGACCTATCTGTCAGGAGGAGGGATTTATGCTCACCATGGACAGGGCTTCAAGGTGGTTTCAATCAACGAGGCTACCGTGAAATTCGATAGGCCGTTCTACTGGACATTCTCCGGCAACATGACCGCAGCATTGCTCTATATTCCGAACGGAACCGGGCAGGGACTTGAGAATCTGTCGATCCAGATCATGCAGGCCCTTCCCATGGCAAATGCCGTATCGGTAAACAACACGATGGATTCATGGGTGAAGAACGTGGAAGTGAAGAACAGCGCGCTGAATTTCATTGTGGCGAGCAATACGATCGATTGCGAATTTCGGCAGAACTACGTCCACGAACCATTCAACGCAAAGGGTGGAAGCGGTTACGGAATCAGGTTGATGGGATGGAATTTTAACAACTTGGTTGAGGACAACATCGCCTATTTTTGCCGGCATTCCTTCGTGGTAGACGGGATCAATACGGGCCATGTCATCGCATATAATTTCAGCCTCGACCCCAATGACAACGCAAACGGAACCTTAGTCTCATCGCTCGTCAATCCCGTTCCGAACGACGGCTATCTCTACCAGGACTTCCTGACTCACGGATCCAATCCTAGGTTCTGCCTCTTTGAAGGCAATGTTGGCGGACGGGGTTACTGCGATTACGTGCACGGCAGCGCAAGTAACCTGGTGTATTTCCGAAATCATTTCCGCCTGCAGGAAGGCCACATGCTTAAATATAAGGATTTCGAGGGGTCAGAGACGATAGATTTTGACCGATGGAATTACAACATGACCGTCGTCGGAAATATCCTTGGCTATCCTGCCATGGTGGCCGATCAGTTGGCAGCAGGCGGGTCGATGACTTATGAAGGTCACTTCCGCGCAATATACCGCCTAGGATACAATGATGACGACAGCGCTGGGGTCGTAAGCGACAATCGAACCAAGGCGACCATCCTGCGCCACGGAAATTTCGACTATTTCAATAACGCCATTATCTGGGATCCAACAATCCCGGATCGCACCCTGCCGGACAGCCTTTATTTGACCGAGACGCCAAGCTGGTTTGGAAACATGGCTTGGCCTCCTGTTAATCCGACAAATCCACCTTTGTCCGAGGGCACGGTCACTTCTCCCGGCACGTCACTTTATCCCATCATACCGGCGATGTACCGGTTTTTGAACGGGTCGCCGCCACCAGCCGTAACGAATCTGATAGACCAGACCTTCACGGCAACAGTCCCTGCGGGAGGCACGGCCTCTTTCTCGATCGTTCCGACTGGCTTCACGGCATTCCAATGGCAGGTTAGCTCAAACGGAGGTGCAACATGGACCGCTCTCTCGAATTCGAGCACATACTCGGGCGTAACAACCTCAACCCTGACGATAACAGACGCATCGGCCAGTCTCTCGGGAAAATTATATAGCTGCGTTGCCACAGGATCTTCCGGCAAGATTACCAGCAAGAATGGCAAGCTGATTGTTGAAACTGCCGCTGTCGCGATCGTCGTCGAACCGCAAGACCAGGGCGTGATCTATGGTGCAAGCGCGACATTCACGGTTTACGCAACCGGCATGCCAGCCCCGTTTTGTCGATGGTACTTGAACGGCAGTGCCCTCACGGACGGTGGCAGGGTATCCGGCTCGGCGTCGGATACACTTCAGATATCTAATGCGCAAATGACTGACTCGGGCGGCAGATATTCCGTTGTCCTTAGCAATGGAGTCGGATCGCCGGTCACCAGTGGCGCCGGAATTTTAACAGTGGACAAAGCCGCACAAACGATCACATTTAGCGCGATTGCTGCGAAGCTCACGACGAGCCCGCCGTTTTCGCTTGTCGCAACGGCAAGTTCGGGGCTGCCGGTCAGCTTTACCAGTTCAGACCTGAGCGTGGCAACTGTGAGCGGAAGTACCATGACAATCGTCGGCGCGGGCACGACCGAGATAACTGCCACGCAGGCTGGCAATGCGGACTATTTGGCGGACTCGGTGGTGCAGAGCCTGACCGTAACTGTGCCCACGTCGGGATCCGTTAATTACGCGACGCATTTCACGGGTGGCGCATTTCCGTCCACTACGTCGCTCGGATTGGGGAAGGATTTTAAAGGTACCAACGATACGACATACGTTGGGTCGATGAATTTCTGGATTCGCTTACCTAATGTTGCGGGACCATGTGCCAAAAACGAGTTTGCTATCTTTGAAATCGGCAGAAATTTGGCGCATATCTGGTTGTGCGATGGGACTGGCAGCGACGTCGGCAAGATCTACGTGGAAATAGCCGTGTGCGGAACCGATTCTTCGCCCGGGTTTGTTTCGAGAACGTCTGCCCACACACAGGCGGACGGCTGGCTGCATGTACAGGCAAGTTGGAACCTCAAGACCCCGCAGACCTCATGCCTGTACGTGAACGACGTAAGCGACAACCACCTCCGATTCCCCCTGGGGCATTATCCTTGCGCATACATGGCGGCAAGCCCGGCTCAGGTCAGTATTGGTTCAAGTACGAACGTGCCAGGACCGGGAAATTACGGGGCGACTTTTGACCTCAGTGAATTCTGGTTCTCAGAGACGCAGTACGTTGATTTTTCGAATGCCAGCGTTCGAGCGAAGTTTGAAGCGTCTGGTGGCCATCCGGGCAATCTTGGCAGCACCGGCTCGCTTCCAACCGGGAGTTCGCCGATTCTCTACCTGCGGTCTCCCTATTCGTGTTTCGTGACGAACGCGGGAACCGGAGGCTCTTTCACGTTTTCCGGAAAGGGTGCGCTAACCGCTGCGGCCACGAAGCCATGAGGGTTTTAGCGGCGGCGAATTCGACCGACTGGTTCCAATACTTCTGACTTAAACGATTACGCCGGTGAAGCGCGATGCAGAAGTTTGTGTACAGCGCGGACGGCGAAGCGGATCACCAATGAGTTGCGGCTTGCGGAGGCCTTGAGGGTTGGCGTTCTAGAGCGAGCCTGTCCGCCCAAGGACCTGAAGGCGCTTCGCACCATCGCACATGACCATTATTTGCAAGCTCCGGTTTTGGAATCGATTGAACGAAGCAACGAATTCCAAAAGGGACTCGTTTCTAAACGCAATCTTGACTTTGGCGTCCAGAAAATAGGCATCATCGGCCTCGCATTCAAATACAGCACCGATGACCTACGCGACAGCCCAATCATCGACGTTCTCGAGCGGCTTCTAGGCAAGGAATTCACTGTCCACGTCTACGATCCGCATGTTCACATTGCCAGCCTGACTGGGGCTAACCGAGAGTACTTCCTCCATAGGATTCCGTTCATCGCCCGGTATCTCACGGGCGGCCTGTCGGCCGTTTTCTCTCATGCTGAACTTATCGTGGCGGTCAATCGCGAGCCCAAGCTGGATGAGTTATTTCGCTCGCTGAAGAGTCCCCTAATTGTCTATGATCTAACAGTGTAGTCTAGGCTGATCATATCCGAACATTCGATCTTTATCGGCGCCACCTAGATCCCCACATTTGCCCAACGGCCCTTCCGAGTTGCGAAATAAATCATGCCCCATGCACCCTCCATCTTTGTCACGGCTGGCCGATCTTTCGGCAAGGTGCTCCGAACCGTCAAGGCCGCGCTCCATCTGACCGACTATCCCCGATGGGAGAGGAATGCCAAGGAGCTTCGGACTTGGGATGCGCGGACCAAGGTTCTAGGCCATCATATACTTCCTGGCAGTCGAGTGCTGGACCTTGGCGCCGGTGCCCAGACCCTCCGCAGACATTTGACCGGAGGCGGCCTTTACGTGCCTTGCGTCCTAGTTGCCACTTCTCCCGACACCATAGTCGTCGATTTCAACCGTGGCCTTTATCCAACGTCCGAGAGGAAGTCCGTTTTTGCAGTATGCAGCGGCTTGATCGAATACATCAATGAACCCTCGGTCTTTCTCAAGCGTTTCCAAAGCTACGCCAGTAATATACTCATTAGCTACAATCCCTCCGCCGGTGGGAATAGGGAGCTCGTGATCCGCTTTGGCCGCGAATGGATCAGTCATTTCTCGCCCGAGCAGTCGGAACAATTTTTTGGGGAAAATAATCTTCGCTTTGGGAAAGGTGATCAATGGGACTGACACCGGATATATTGTTTGCGCGCATCCTAACCTCGGGGCGAAATTTAGTGCCTCGAGGACGTTCAATTTAATCGCACACGACCCAACATGGCGGAGATACGCGTCGCGTTTGCTGATCTAGCTGATTTACCAGGTTGGAAGAAGGACTTATCCGCGCAGTCCCCAAGCCGATTCACTGTCCAAGTCAGCGAAGAAAGCCCTGATTACACGATCCTCAAGTGGCTTCGCCGGCTGCACAAAGTGACCATTGATGGACAGAATCCTGATTATGTAGTCTTTTCGGTGTTTGGCGACAACGTCCTTAGGTTTCCCAATGCGGTGCGCATTTTTTTTACCGGCGAAAACATCCAACCAGATTTCAATATATGTGATTATGCCTTCGGTTCATCTTGGATGACTTTTGGCGACCGGTACTGCCGGTGTCCCTTTTTTATGTTGATGAATCAATTCGATGAAATCCGGCAAAGGAGACGAACGAACCCTTTAGAAGTGAACGTTGGTGAAAAGGACCGCTTCTGCAATTTCATATACTCCAATGCCGATGCCGACCCTTTTCGGGATGAGATTTTTGCAGCACTAAATCAGTATCAAAAGGTCGATTCTGTGGGCTCCCATCTCAATAACTGCGAATCCAGATTGGGGCCCGCTTATCACGGCGATTGGGGATCAGAAAAGGTGCGCTTTCAAAAGCGCTACAGGTTCACCGTCGCATTTGAGAATTCATCAACTCCAGGCTATACGACCGAGAAGATTGTTCATGCCCTGGCCGCAGATACGATCCCTATTTATTGGGGAAATTCTGAAATCGGACGCGACTTTAACACTCGGCGCTTCGTTAATTGTCACGAGTTCCCGAATGCCGACGCGGTGGTGGAGCGAGTGCGTCAGATCGATCAGAATGCCGGCCTTTTCAGCAAGATCCTGGCGGAACCGTTCTTCCCGGATAACAACATTCCTAGGTCGTTGCAGGACGAAACTGTGCTGGCCCAATTTGAGCATATCTTTTCCCAGTCCAAATCGGATGCATTTCGCCGTAGTCGGTTTGCCTCGGGCAGGAAATATGAACAGCGGAGAATAAGGCAGGCGCGCGCGTTTGCACTGCTTGAGGGGCGAGGCATTGTTAGCAAATTCCTCCGTCTTTATAGCAGGATTTTTCAGCGATCCTGAGTCGGTCATGCTCCGTCTTCCTAGAAAACGCTGTGTCTGACGTGTCAACTGACCGATCCGCATATCGTGGCCTCTTAGAGTCGGCGGCGCTGCTGGGAAATGCAGGCGTCGTGACCATGGCAGTCGGACTCGCGCGGGTGAAGTTTCTTGGCCTGCTTCTCGGACCTTTCGGCGTTGGTTTGTTCGGGACGTTTGAGGCGATCATCACGACTGCGGCGTATATTTTCCGAATCGGTGTAAGCGGCAGTGGTTTTGGTGTCGTTGCATTGGAAAAGGCAAGCGGCGATCGGTTACGAATTGCGCGTGCCATAGATGCCCTTCGGCGGCTTTCTTGGTCGCTGGGCCTTGTCGAAACGTTCGCAGTGGGAGCTCTTGCATGGTCAGTCAGCAGACTGATCTTTACCGACTCTCGGCAGCGCCTCGCCATCCCCATCTTGTCCCGGGTCATGTTGCTCACGAGCATGTACTATGTGAGCAACCTGCCAGACACTAACTGAACGTCTACGCCGTTATACTTAGTCGCTATACATTTATTCGTTATCCGAACAATAAGAAGGAATAATGCAACCGCCTCCATCCGA
Organism: uncultured Opitutaceae bacterium; assembly: GCA_937889545.1. Taxonomy (GTDB): domain Bacteria; phylum Verrucomicrobiota; class Verrucomicrobiia; order Opitutales; family Opitutaceae; genus Palsa-1447. The sequence goes on along the minus strand of CALAOT010000070.1, from coordinate 73,065 downwards.
AAACGCTGTCACCCGCCTGCTGCGGCTCAAGACGCTCCTGAAAGGCGATCCTGTGCTATTCGCCGCGATAATCTGCTCTGCGTTGTGCCTACTGGGTGCTACTGGAATTCTCCTTTCTCATCGCTGGATCTTCCCGCATATCTTCGTGCCGTTCGCCTCATGGGTGCGAGTCCTGACGGGAGGAAGAGAGTTCAACGTCGTGGGCATTCAGCACTTCAATAAGGCTGCCGTCGCCGCCGAGCAACTAACCATAGTAGTTATCACTTTCATTCTATTACCGTATTGGGTCTTAATGTGCGGGCTTCGGCGACACATGCCTCTACAGTCCTCTGCGGCTATAATGGATGCCAACCCAATGCGCGGTCAAATCTGGTTGTTCCTCATCCTATGTCTCGCTCTCCTCGTACGCCTACGTTGGATGGGAAGGGGCCTAGGGAACGACGAGATATACACGGCCATGCACTTTATCGACGGAAAGAGCCTTTGGGAAACCGTGTCGACATACAGAATGTTCAATAACCACATAGCCTACTCGCTCGCGGCCCGCTTTTCACAGGAGCTATTTGGCCGACACGAGTGGGCCCTAAGATTGCCGTCGCTACTCCTGGGGTTAGGTACAGTGGCTTATTTATTCTACGCAGCTCAGCGGTATTTGCCAGTATTCTGGTCGGCAATGACGGCAATGTGCTTAGCGATGTCCCCCACAAGTGTGCTTTATGATTGTTCTGCCAGAGGGTATGCAGGTATGATGTTTTTTGTCCTAGTATCTAGCCACCAATTTCTCAGGATTATGCGTAAGCCTTCTCGACGACTGTTGCTTGGCTACATACTCGCGAACAGCGCGGCGATATATTTTCACCTCTATGCAAGTCTGGTCGTAATTGTTCAGTTTCTTTTGTTTCTCGGCGTTGCGCTGCGGCAGACGTCTGTTGGTAGTAGGAGAAAGTCGATGGGTTGGCAGGAAGCTCGTCCGCTTTTGTTTGCCTTTCCTATCATTGTTGGGGTAGCAGTGTTGTGTTATTCGCCGGTGTTGGTGCCGTTGGTCGAGAACGTTCATTCGAGCGTGAAGGGGGACTTTAATATAAGCTTTCCGTTAGCGGTGTTTACTATGCTTTCGGGTGGCGCACCAAGATTGATTGCGATAATGATCGTTGGACTCTTGCTTTTCGGAGTGCGCTCATTAGGCAGGTTCGATTCATTGGCAGCGGCCTATATTGGACTACTATTCTTGCTGCCGCTTGTGACGCTGTGGCTGTTGCGGCCGGTCTTTTTATATCCCAGGTTCTTTATTTTTCTTTTGCCGTATTTTCTGTTGCTTCTAAACGTGGGCCTTTACGAGTTGTGGCGGGTAAGTTATACCCCCCGGTTTATGCTTCGGGGTGGCAGCTACATCGCTATTGCAGTAATCGTCGCGTCACTACTTGTCGTTTGGGTGCCAGGATGCTGGTACATTAGTAGTGATGGGTTTCGGGAAGCCGCAGAGGTTCTTGAGGCGGGGTCGGCGAGGAATGTGCTGTTTTGCGGACTGGGAGTAGATTGCACGAACTTCCAATACTATTCGAGACAATGTCTTTACATTCCATTATCCGTAACGGAATGGGAAAATAAAGTGCGTCGATTTCCGGAGGTGCGATGTGCATACTATCCGGTGGTGGGGTTTCAGCCTGCTTCTCATACAGCAATCGCGCAGTTTCTGGAGGCGAACTCCGAGATGCACAAAATTGAAAACATCGTCGTTTTTGTGTGGCGAAAATCCCCTACCGTCCCATAGATTTTGCAGGAGTGTGGCCGCTGCGGGACGGTCCGGTCATGCGATGTTGACTTGGTTTGGCGGACGATATGAACTTCCCGGGACACCCATTTTGACATTACAGATTCGGAGGGCAGGTCAGTGGAGTTGGTAAATCCTCGCTGAGGACGTGAGCGAGGATGGATTGAAGGTCATGAAGTCGGGAGGGAATCACGTCGGCCACTTCTATTTGCAAGGTGATCTCGATCATGGAGCTCATGGAAGGCGAGATGGAATTCATCTGCGGATGGCAGTTTAGGCAGATTCTCGATGCTTCAACCGATCGGCTCAAAGAACTCTTGGCGACGGGAACCCGTTGGCCAAGGACGGAAGCGTCGTTTTGCTTGGATTGGGGGAGAAACGGTACTCCATGTAGCTCGTGAATCTGCCGGTTGCCATGAAGGAGGAATCGAAGAGGTGCCTCGGTTCGTAACTATCTTTGTAACCCAAGCGAAACAGACGGCCAGAACTCCTGCATTCTCGGCGTTCTGACTTCGACGTCTAGCAGTCGCCGTACAGCGTTCAGCGTGCGGCTCTGACGAAAGTGATCCAAGGCATGGTCGTTTAATCAAGTCTGGAGCCCTACGGAGCTGGCCTTGGAGATTGGCGTCAAAGGCGTATTACTGGGTCGGGGACGAGTGCGGAGCGTTTAGAAACCGTTCCATCGCCGGGATGATCGGCAACAATGACACCTCTTCGGAGGTCGGAGCGTTGGTCGGGTCGATTGCAGGCCAACGCAGATTGCCGAACCACGCCGGCTTGCCAATCAGGTAGTAGCTGTCGGGTAGGTGGTGGTCGGGGATCGCCGGGTCCCAGACCACGGCATTGTTCACGTAATCGAAGTTTCCGTGACGAAGGAGGGTCGCCTTCGGCGTTGTATCGCTGACGACCCTCGCGTTGTCGTCGGCGTTGTAACCCAGGCGGTAAATCGCACGATAGGAACCCTCATACTCCATCGGGCGGCCGTCTTTCGCCTTCTGGTCGGCTTGCATCGCGGGATAGCCGAGGATATTTCCGACTACTGTCATGTAATCGTTCCACCGGTCAAAATCGACCGTTTCAGAGCCTTTGTAGAAGACATACATGAGAATGTGGCCTTCGTGTAACCGGAAATGATTGCGAAAGAAGACCAAGTTGTTCGCGCTGCCATGCACGAAATCGCAATAAGCTCTCGCGCCAACGTTGCCCTCGTAGAGGCAGAAACGTGGATTCGATCCGTGGGTGAGGAAATCCTGATAGAGGTAGCCGTCGTTGCCGACGGCTGGTAACCTGCCGTTTGTATTGTCGTTTGGATCGAGACTAAAATTGTATCCGAAGATGTGGCCGGTGTTAATTCCGTCCACCACGTAGGAATGACGGCAACTGTATGCGATATTGTCCTCGACCAAGTTATTGAAGTTCCATCCCAGCATCCGGATCCCATAGCCGCTGCCCCCTTGCGAATCCCACGGCTCGTGCACGTAGTTGTGGCGGAATTCGCAATCTATAGTATCAGTAGCGACGATAAAGTTCTTCGACGCGTTCTTGACTTCCACGTTCTTGACCCAGGAATCCGTCGTATTCTGGACAACGACAGCGTCGTTTGACGGCTTAGCCTGCATGACCTGGATGCAAAGGTCCTCGAGGCCCATCCCCGTTCCTCCCGGAGTATACCGATTCGCAGTGATCCCTTTCCCGATGAACGACCAATAAAACGGCCGGTCAAGCGTCACGGTTGCGCCGTTCTTTGACACCACCTTAAAACCCTGGCCGTGATGGGCGTAGGGGCCCTTATCCGAGAGATAGGTGCCGCCCCAGGCGATGCCGGCGTTGTACCACACCCCTCCTTCAGGCACGCCATCGGTTCCGACGGGCGGCAGCGAGGCCGGATTGAGGTCTCCTGGAAGCCTGACATATAGTGTATTAAAGGCCAGTGAGTCTTGGTTCCCGTAGGTCCATTCGCTCGGCGCGAGCAACGAATTGTGCGCTCGGGCAAGGATGGCCTCGACGCCCGGATTCGGTGAGTAGAAGACCTGCCTGACCTTGGCTTCTGCAATATGGGGGTCTCCACCGCCCGCCGCGCTGACATAGTAGGCGCCTTGGGACGAACGTGAAGCGGTCCATTGAAAACGAGCCGCTGGCAGTCGCCCGGCCAAGGACTCGAGCCTTCCTCCCATCGTAATCCCGAGTCGGGGATCGCAATCCTCGGCGACAACCAGGATGTCCCCTGCGGACAGAGAGGAAGTCTCCAAGCGGCTTGAGAACGTCAGGACCTTTGAGCCAACGGAAAAACCTTCCCTAACGTTCCTTAGCCGGCCGCCGAACTGGAACTTGCCGTTAATGGAGACGGCCGTTCCCGTCCCATAACAGAGGAGGTTGGTGTGCGCCGCGTCGTTTTGTGATCCCGCGCCGCGAAGAACCACCGCGCGGGGAGGGAAATGGATCGTGTGGGAAATCCGGTAGGTGCCCGCGGGCACAAAGACGAAATGGCCCGCCGGGCAAAGGGCGAGCGCCGCGTTGATCGCGTCGGAATCATCGTTCACCCCGTCACCACGAGCCCGTATTACCGATCCGGGAATACGGTCGGTGACATCGCAGAATTCCGTGTAGTTCGCAGGAATGCCGCCGGAAATACCGGCGTGGAACATGCCTCCTGGAGGCAAGCGATCCTCCGGAATGACCGAGGCATGCATGCTTGGAGGAACTGCGACGATCATCGAGAAAAGGCCGGTCGTCCAGAGAAGGACTGCCATTCGGAAGCATTCCGATTGGCCAACTGACCGTGAATCTCGAATGCTCAAGGACGGAGCCTCATTCCGACATCGACGGGCCCGTGACGGCAAGGAAGGACTCATCTGGGCTGGCCGGCGGAAACGGGCGCCTCCCCCGACCTTAGCCACTGCTCGAAGACCACCATGCTGAATAGGATCTTGTGATTGTCTTGCCGCCTCGAGACGTGCTCGCCGAGGAGGCGGTGAACCACATCGGGGCGCAGGAACTCATACATTAGGGATTGGTCGTCGAGCAGGTAGCCCTTTATCTTTCCCCGAAGCGCCTCGTGGAACCAGTCGTCGACGACATTGACGGCAAACCCCCGCTTCTTTCGCTGGACTATCTCCCTAGGCAGGAACTGCCGGCAAACCTGGCGATGCAGCCACTTCCTCGAGCCATTCCTGACTTTAAAGCGGGCGCCCAGGCGCTGAACATATTCGACGACCTCGCGGTCGAGATAGGGAACGCGTGCTTCAAGGCTGTGAGCCATCGAAAGTTTATCCCCATACATGAGAAGTTCGTCCGGCAGCGACGAACGCAGTTCCAGGAGATGGAAACCATTCAGCTCGTCCTGCTTCTCAATGATTGGCGCAAGTTCCGCCCAGCACTCCAGCAGCTTGCTGTCAGCATCAGGCGGAAGCAGGTCGGGACGGAAGAGGCTATCGATTATCTCGGGCGGCTGGATCGAAAAGATCTGCTGATAACGCCTGAGCCGGTCCTTCGTGCCCAATGAGTACATCGCCCTTTTCAGGGCCTCCTGTCGCGGCAGCGCGTTCACCATTGTGGCCAAGGGGGAGCGTAGCCATCGGGGCAGGCGCCTCCAATGGGATCCATAACGGACGCCGAGATGGCGAGTGTAGCCCCCGAAGAGTTCGTCCGGACCCTGCCCGATCAGGGCCACCTTTACATCCTGCCGCGCGCGCTGGCAGACGAAATACATCGGCACGATGGAGGACGACGCGACGGGTTCTTCCAGTACATCCACTATCCTGGGAAGCGCGGTTTCGAAGGCCTGCCGATCAAGCCGCACCGCAGCGTTGCGCGCCGAGTAGTGGCGGGCGGTCTCGGCAGCGTCGTCGAGCTCGTCATCCTTAAACTTGCTGCCATAGCCGACAGTGAAGGTGGGCCACGACGATCCACAGAGGTTCATCATGCCGAGAAGAAGGCCCGAATCCATCCCTCCGCTGAGCAGCAGGCCAACCGGGACATCGCTTATTAAATGACGTTTCACCGCACCCTTGTAGAGTTCGAGCAGAGTTTCTCTTGCCTCGTCGGAACTGGGCGTTCGCGAGAACGGCTCTGGAACGAACTGGTACCAGCGGGCGGTCTTAACGTCCCCGTTTATTATGGTCAGTTTCTCACCGGCAGCCAGCTTCATGACGCCGGAAAAGAGGGTGAGCGGGGAAGGCGTGTAGCGATAGCGCAGGAACATGCTTAGGGCCAATGGATTAACATGCCGACGTTCACCCAGCCCCGCTAGGACCGGCCTGATTTCCGACCCGAAGAACAAGGAACCATCCCGGAGGGCGTAATACACCGGCTTAATTCCCATTGCATCGCGGGCTACGAGGAGCCGTCTCTGGGGTTCATCCCAGATGGCCAGCCCGAACATGCCGTTCAGCCGGTTCAGCACCCCGTCGCCCCATTGATTGTAGCCCTGGACAATGACCTCGGTGTCGCACTGCGTCCTGAATTCGCGGCCGTGGGCCTCCAATTCCCTCCTCAGCTCGCGGAAGTTGTAGATCTCACCGTTGAAAACAACCCAGGTCCTCCGCTCGGGATCGGACATTGGCTGGTGCCCGGCGGGGCTCAGATCGATAATGGACAGGCGCCGAAAACCGAGCCCGAGCGAGCCCGCGAAATGGGTTCCCTCGTCGTCCGGGCCGCGGTGCACCATCGTCTGGGTCATCCGGGCGACGACATCGGGCTCAACGGGCTGGTCATCCCGGTAGTTGAATATCCCGCAGATTCCGCACATGGCGACGGTTACTTCGCGGTGAAAACCTCAAATCCTGCGCCGTTGGCCAAGATGAGGCTCAGGCTGCGGAAAACCTCCGATTGCCCCCACCGATGCATAGGAACGTTGTCATAGCCCAGGAAGAGTTTTCGGCTGCGGAACGACCCGTCGCGCTTCGTCCAATGCTCCAGAAGGTCCACGGCAACGCGCTCGATCGTCTGCTCGAGGCGAGGGAATCTCTCGCGCAGCAGCATGCCCAAATTCAAACATTCAGCGTAGTCGTAAAGCTCACGCTTGTACACCGTCATGCGCGGTGCCCTGGAAAACGGCTTTGGGAGTCCGTGGTCATCGAAAAGGTTAAGCAGGTAGTATTCCACACCCTTCTGCAGCGCGCGCCGACAGCCCTCGTGCTTGGCCATCTTATCGATCTTCGCGAGTCCCTTCATCACGAAACACGTATGGAAGTGATCCACAAACCCCCGGGCGCCGTCAACGGAATAGGGCCAGGAGCCGTCTGGCTTCTGGCTTTGGAGGACAAAATTCAGGTTTTGCGCAGCCGCCCGCGAATACCGGTCGTCACCGAACTCGAGGGCCGCGCTCGTAAGAAGAAAGGATCTGTAAGCGCTCGCATTGACGACGCCTGGGCCCCCGAAAGGCGTGTAGGTGCAGGTTGCGGCGTCGGGTCCGTTTTGGACGTCCTGATAATCGAGAAGAGTGTGCTCGGCGATCGAGCGCAGCATTTCGCGCCATTCGTCCTTCCTGTCGATGCGGTAAACATACTCGAAGGCCTCATAACAATAGGGCACTGTGGTCACAAGCGGCGTGCCGGCCTTGATGATTCCATTGCGGGTCTGCCAGTCGAAGGGATAACCCCAGCACGCGAATCGGTAGCCCGGACAACGCGTCTGCTTTAAGACCTCGAGGAAATGGACGGCCTTTTCGAGATACTCCTCCTTCCCGGTGGCCCTGAACATCAGAGCGAATCCCATCGCGTAATGGGCGTCGGCGATCGGCAGCCGCATTGGCGGATGGAAGATTCGTCGGGCCGAAGGCACCATGGCCTCGCAGAAAACCATCGGCATCACCGCAATCGTGCCCAGCCATTTCTTACGGTAGTAGAGCGCCTTCGCCATGCTTCCCACTTTTCCAGCGTAGAAATCCTGCTGGTCCTGTGATGTCTCGCCGAATCGCTCCAGCCACGGTATGAATCGGTCCAGGGATTCACGGATTCCCAGAAGAAGGGGCTCGTTCATGGTGTCGTAGCCGGCTTCCCTCCCAGTGACTGAGCCGCCGACACGGCCATCATCGCCCGCACGCAGCTGCTAAAACCGCTGAACATGTTCTCGATTGATGCATCGCGCGCGATGTCCTCCCGGGCCGCCCGCGAAAACTCGGCGCGCAAGGCGTCGTCCCTGAGCAGCAGCAACAGCTTTTCCCTCAGCGCACCGATATCATTCTCGGGCACGACAAATCCGTTGCGCCCCTGGGTGAGATAATGTATTTCAGGAGGCTGCAGCCCGTCCTCGGTCACTACCGGCAGACCCCAATGAAATGCCTCGTTCAGGCCGAGCCCGACGTCACCGGGGATGCAGAAGACGTCAGAGGCCTTAAAGAGCCTACTCATCCTCTCGTTCTTGGGATCGAAGATCTCGCCGAGATACATGATGTTTTTCCTTCTCATCATCGAGGGAAGATCGTAATTCATCGAATCGCCGACGATCACGCATCCTACTCCCGGTTCGTCGATCGAGTTGAATGCCTCTACCAGGTGCTCGACCTTCTTCACATCCCGCATCCGTCCCACGAAAAGGACTACCTTCTGAAACGGGATGCCGAACTCGCGTTTTATCTCCTCCTTTGACTCCGACACCCGAGGAAGCGCTTCAAGGTTTATAGTGTTATTGGCAATGAACACCTTTGAGTGGTTCTTTGGTTGGATGTCGGCAGTGTTGTGCTTTGAATACAGTAGAATGGCATCGCACCTGGAATGGACATAGTAGAATAGATGGTTCCGCAATCTGGGCGCCCTGACTTCCAGGTTGACCCCTTTGTTCCAATAGACGACCGGAATGCGCTTGAGCTTGAGCCAGTGGATCAGCGGCCAAACAAAAAGATCCTTGAGGTGCAGGAACAATATGACGACATCCGGCTGAATGCGCTCGATTTCCCGCTTATAACGGAGAAAGCCGAAAGGTATCACCTGGAAATCGAACTCAACTGGATAAGGGTTGTTATTCTGCAGGTCGTTCGCCCTGACAAGGAATTCGATCCCTTCCTCGCGGAACCGCCGGGCAAAGTAGTTGTAGTTTGAAACGCGGTAGTGAAATACCTTGTTTGAGATGAGTAGGACCTTTCTCACGCGGAAGCGGGGTTAAAGACAGACAGAGCCTGTGGGGAAATGTTACGGAGGTGCTGACCTGCTGCCGTTGCCGGCCTCGTAGAGGGGAAGGAGAACCTGGCAGACCCGGCCCCAACGGTATCTCTCGCCTTCTGCGAGAATACGTTCCGAGCGAAATCGGCCCGACGAGGCGAAGAAATCTCGCAAAGCATCGGCAATGCCCGGGACATCATTGGTTTTCGTTATCAAGCCAGTATCGCGGGTGACGAATTCGGAAAACGAGCCAACGTTGGTCGCCACCACCGGCTTTCCGAAACGCATCGCGAGGAAAAGCGGCCCGCTCTGGTAGATGTTCCGATACGGGAGGCAGAGCACGTCGCTCGCGCTGAAGAATACCGCCACCTCCTCATTCGGGATCAATCGTGCGTCCAGCAGAATGTCCGCTCGGCGTCGGGCGCCAGCGATCGCCGCAAGGATGCGCTTGCGGTATGCGGCGCCTCGGAATGGGCCGGCAATGATAAGATGGATCTCAGGCAGTTCAAGACGGTCAAAGGCCTCGATTAGGTGGTCCAGACCCTTGTATTCAGCGATCCGTCCGAAAAACAGGATCACTTTGGCAGTGCCGTCGAATCCGAATCTAGCGCGAGATTCCTGCCTTCCGAGAACGGTTGCGGGCACCTCCTCATTAAGTCCGATTGACATGACGCGAATCTTGGCGCTGGGCACGCCAAACCGTTCAATCAGCACTTGCCGTGTCTTCTGAGTGTGAACGACAATGAAGTGGGGAACACTATAGACGAAGCGATACGTCCAGCGGAAGAATAGGCTGCTTTCCCGGTTGTGGGGGAGGATATTGTGCGTGGTGTAAATATATCGGCTTGCGAGCAATCTGAAGCTGAGGTTCAGGATCACTCCTTCAAAGAGTATAAATTCGTCGCGAAAGTTACCGCTGAAATGGATCGTTGCCCCGCGATTGCGGAAGACAAAAAGAAGCAACTTCCAGTAATAACGGAGCATATTGAGGAGCTTCTCAAGAACTGAGCGGTTCTCCGACTGGCGCCCTCCGATATTAACATTTCGGATCCCGGCTGCCGACAGGCGATCCTCGGTTTCGTCGTTTGAAAGAACGACGAGTGTCATGCCGTTTGAGGTCAAGCCCCTCGCAAAACCTATGGAATAGTTGGCCTCAAAGCCGTGCGGAATCAAAACGTTCATGCGTCTTGTTCCTGAGCCGCTGTTTCGGATTTATCAACGGCAGTCTCCTCCATCTTGCGCTCGTTCTGGGAGCGGACGCTGATGACGGACAGCAGGAAGAGAAACCACAGCGAATGCTCGCCACGAAGGAAAGTCGATTCGGTTAAGTTAACAAAAAGGATTACGACCAGAAACGTCATGCGGTACCGTCCATATTCGAAATCGGCGGCAAACGATTGGATTATTCCCTGGCGCGCGAAAAAGGCCACGGCGAGGACCAACAGGACACCGATCAAGCCGATCTGAAGATAGACGTCTAAATAGCCGTTGTGGCCTTCGCCGAGGACCCATGATAGATGTTCGTCCCAAGGGATGTTGGCGGTGCGGCCTATCCAGAAGCCTCCATATCCTACGCCGAACAGCGGATCTCGCGAGGCGACTTTGAGGACATCCGTCCAGATTTCGGTGCGTCCACTTAGCGTCATATCTCGGCCAAGCCCGCGAATCGCCCATCCAAGAATCGAGTCCTCGGGGAAGGGGGACAACGTATGGACAAACAGGATGGAAAGAATGCCGAGAATGAACACGCACAAAGCTGTCAGGCCGCGTAATGCTATGGCTGGCTTATTCCGCAAGTGAAACGAAATTAGAAAGATGAAAAAACCCACGCCGAATACGGAAAGCGAGGTCATGCTGACGGCATTGTCCGATCCCTTAAGAAGGTACAGGCTCATAGCGAGATATAGGTAATCAAAAATCGCCCAAGGCCGCTTCTTCTTCCAATTCCGAGCTATTGACCAGACAAAGCACAGCGCGCTTGTCATGGCCATCTGTCCGAGCATGTTCTTAGACGTGGTTAGACCTCTCCATGAAAAGCCGGTGCCCGACCAATCATATTCGACGCCGATATCACGGAAATATTTGATGACAATGATCGAAAATGGCACGAGCAGATAGGCGCCTCTGCGCAATATAGTTTCAATTGCCGTGAACGGATCGCCATCAGTGAGCACCACAAGGACCATTACGACCGCAGTGAATGACTTAACCAGTCTCTTAAAGGAGACCCAGGGATAGTCGGACCATGCAACGCTAAGGAACATGAATAGGTACAACACGATGAGCCAACGGTTCTCACGGAAGATTGGGCCCCATTCGATGTTTCGCCTGGATAGGATGCAGAGGCCTATTAGGCAAAGGACGAAGTAGACTGTTCGGTCTACTATGCTGCCCTCGGTATCGCCACCGCCGGAGGGCAACGGAACCCCCAACACACTAAGCCAAACTCCGGTGGATCGCGACGATACGAGGATGTACCACAGAAGCGGCAAGAATAGCGCAGGAAAAACGTTGGCGGCGCGGCGGCGCTCGACAACGCGATAAACGAAGGCGACAAATAAGATGCCGAGAAGAAAGGCTAATTTCGGAGGCATTTCTACTACTGCCTACCGGCTGCCGCCGAATGGGCTATTTGCTGAATGTCCATTGAAAAAGCGTTTTGTTCCAGGGATCGTTTGGGGCGCGGGATTGCGGCTCTGCGCGGCGCGAGGCTGGTTTGATTTTCTGGACGATACTGGACATCTAAAGCTAGACCTAGGATTTAAACGGAGGATTGTCGGCCCTCCGTGTCGCGATGACACGGATATAGAACTGCTCATGTCGCTGGGCTAGGGCCCCGAGGCTGAACCGTTCCTCTACCCAGCGCCTGCCAGCCTCTCCCATTTCCTTCCCCTTGCCGGCATCGGTCAACAATTCGCGCAGCCGCAGACTCAGTCCCTCGATGTCACCTGTCTTCAGCAGATAGCCCGTCTCGCCGGAACGAATGCCTTCCGGGACACCGCCCGTTGCGTAAGCTATAATAGGTACCTGCATCGCCTGCGCCTCCAGATTTGCTCGCGGAAGGCCTTCGTGATTGGAGGTCGGAAGGGCTACCGCTGAGCTTGTGCTATACAAGCACCGAAGTTGTCCAACAGAAAGCTCCCCGAAAAAATGGACATGATCCGCCATGCCAAACTGATCGATGGCCCGACGCAACACGTCCGTAAAGGAGAGGGAGTCGGCGCGTCCGGCAAACCCTATAGCGAATCCAATTCCGTCCCGTCGCAAAGCCGCCGCAGCCTTGACCCGGTCCAGATGCCCTTTTGACCGCACGACCCTCGCAGGCAGCAGGACCAGAGGCAGTACGGGGACTCCGGGCGGCCGAGAAGCATTCGATAACCGGAAAAAGTCCGTATCGATTCCATCAGAAAGGTTGCAAAACCCCTTCCGAACAAACCTCGGCAGTCCGAGGCAATTCACTCCGGCAACACCCGAGGCGAGCATCGCGTGTTTTCGGAGGGAGAGATTCAGAAATCGGTCATTGGAAAAATGATTGAGCACTGCGAATGGCATCCCTGATATACGGGCCTCCCGCACGATTTCGTCGGCGTCCGCGCTTCCGAAAAAATGGAGCATGATAAGATCCACGCGGTGCTGAAGCATCAGCTCAGCGATCGTGCGCCCCGCTCCAACCACTTCGCCGGCTCTCTTGGGAATCTTCCAGGAAGCCAGACGCCGCTTCTTAAAGCGCTGCCAAACCGAGGGATTATAAAGGACCCAGTCCCGAACAGGGCGCCTCCACGGAATTCCGGGCAGCTCGGTATCGGGGGTCATTTGCGGAACTTCTCCAACCGGTAGCGGCAGTGGAATTCTCACGAGGGGCCCCAGACCGATCGCCTCTTTGTGTTGGTCGAAACGGGGCGAGCTATTCCCTATATACAGTCGAATGATTGTAACGGCGTTCCGCGCAAGGAGCGTTCGGTCCAGATCGTCGAGGTAGAGTTCGACTCCGCCACCAGTCTCGATTGCGTGCGCAAAACGAACAATGGTGCGCCCTCCGAGCGTACCCGGCGGGAAGGAATTCGCAGGTACGTGGCCCATTCCTTCGCAGTCGTTTGTCATCGGTGCGGGGCTTATCGGCACTTGCTCGGCCAATGGCGGAGCGCGGATGCTGCGACGAGCTTGAGACGCCATTTGTATTCGCCCTGCCTCAGTGGACAACCAGCGGTCAGGTAGGTTCGAGCTCTCTTGAAATCGCACTGCTTCAAGAATGCGGAACCCAAGTCATAATAGATCGCGCGAAGTCTTCGGTTAATCAGATCTTCGGCTCCTGGTCTGCCCGCTGCCAGGCCCCTTGCCGTAGTCTCCAGCACCTGCACCAGTGCGACGTTCCACCTCGTCCAGGTTGCGATGAGGTTTCCCGTGTGCCTGCGGCGTTTCGACAGAGTGGCGTTGACGAATCCCCATCGGCAGCTGGTCGAGGCCCTCAGCCAATAATCGAAGTCCTCGGCGATGGATCGCGTTTCGTCGAAGTCGCCGATTTGGTTGAGAGATGCGCGCTGGGCCATCACGGTCGGCGTAGCCACAAAATTCTGCACGATAAGCAACTCGAAAAACTTCTCGAGATAGGCCGGGTTGGCGAGCAGGTAATCCTCGACTACCGGGTCTCTAATTTCGGGCGTTTCCTTTTCGGTACCTTGCGAGAAGTTGACCATGTTTCCGAACACAAACTCGATGTCGGGATGTTGCGCAAAGAAATCCAGCTGCAGTTCGATCTTCCTGGGAATCCACAAATCGTCCGAGTCGAGGAAGGCGACAAAGTCGCAGTGCGCCTCTTTAATGCCGCGGTTACGTGCTGCCGAGGGCCCGCGGTTCTGTTGGCTGACGCAACGTATCGCGGGCGCGTATTTCTTGAGGCGTTCTATGGTGTCATCGGTCGAGCCGTCGTCGACAACGATGATTTCATCCACTGGGCGAGTCTGCGCCAGAATGCTGTCTATCGCCTCCCCAACGAATCGAGCACGATTATAAGTTGGGATGACGGCTGAAACCGTGGGCGCGGATGCCTCGCTCATCGGCGGGGATTGATGAGCTCGGATACCGTGTTGGCCGCCGTCCGCTGTCTTGCCTGGCGGGCATGAATGGCGCTAGCCAGGGCTGAGGCCGCGACCTGCCGGTGTTGATTCCATCCAGTCAAGATTTCCCATACGGCGCCGGCACGGAAAGAATCCGTCTTGAATGAGAAGCCCTCCTGGTTGATGGACTGCATGAAATCACGGCATTTGGGTCGGTACTCCAGCATGACGGACGGGGTTAGCGCGCATGTCGCAAGGACGGTGGCATGGAGCTTCATACCAACGAAGACGGATAACCGCCGCACCTGCCGCATGAAAAGCTCGTGATCCTTGCAAATCACATGGATGTGCTGTGACGTGCCGCTCGCTTCGGCGGCCTGCATAGTGATCTCTAGGTCCTTTGGCCACACCACGTACCATTCGACCCTCCAACCCGACTCTCTGGCGGTTCTTGCCAATGTTGTCATCTCGCGGAGAATTCGGTCCTCGTCGCCCCAGACCTTGCCGTCGGATGTACCGAAGTTAAGCCCGACCGAATCGAGAAGGGGAGCCGCGTTAACGTCCTTTAGCGTGAAGGTGAGTACCGGGTCCCCGACAACCTCAACCGATTTCAGGCCGATGTCTCCCATTAGTTCGGCCGAGCGAGGGCCACGGACCCCGATAGAGCGGCACTGTTCAAGCACGGGCTTCCAGTCTTCAAGCGTGGTCTCACCTTGCCAGAAGGAAGGCTCTTCGACCCCCGATCCGAAAACAACGAGCTCGGGGTGGATCTTCAGGAACGCCTTGGCGATCTCCAGCCATTCCGGCATTTGCCCAATGATTGTGCCTCCGGCGAGCATTCCACTTCGCAATCTCGGGATATGCTTCGCCAGCTTACGGGCGATTCGACCACCGTCAAAATGGACGAAGTTGAGGGCCGGAAATAGCTTCCGATAGGCTGCCAACAATGCATCGTCGCCCAGGTTGCGTTTTCCAAGCCAGCCGCCCACGTAGGCCACCGGAAGCCGGTGATCCAATAGGGCCGCCTTTACAAATAAAGATCCCTGGTTGAGCGCTCTTCCGGTCTTGGAGAATGGGTGCCTTACCATTTGATGGGCAATATATTGAGAGTCATTGCTCAATAGGCGCTGGTCGGCTGAGACAGTAACATCGAGAGCAGGAAGAACGTTTGTGCCGATAGAGCAACCACAGGTTAAGAGACTTCATTGAAGCGGTCCGCTCAGGAACGCGAATCGAGCCAGGAATCGTGACATGCGGTGATCCGGTCCGAGGCGGTCTGCGAGCTGGCGCATGCAATAGAGCGAAACGGCGGCAGCAACGACGGCGCAAACCAGAGCGGTCTGGATGTCGCTCAAGACAAACGAGACCAGCACGCACACGGTCGAGATGGAAACGAAGATCAGCAGAAAACGCACAGCATGTGACGACCATTTGAATCCGGTCAGGCGCCTCGAAATCGCCAGCAGGACGATTGTCTGGAAGAGATTAGCCACCAAGTAAGATGCCGCGGCGCCGCGGAGGCCGAATGCCTTCAACAGCACAAACGTTGCCGCTAGGCTTGACAGGCTGATGACGGCCTCGCTCACGAAATAGAGAAGGCTGCGGCCCTTGGCGAGTTGGACAAATGCGATCGGCGCGTAGATCACCCGCACGAGGCAGCCGAGGATGAACCACCTGAGCAGAACGGTGGCCCCGTCGAAAGCCCCGCTGTAAAAGAGGCGAACAAGCCACGGGGCGAACGCCAGCGTGGCAAGCAGGCCCGGCATCGCCATCAACAAAACGATTTCCGTCTGTTGGTTCACGAGACGGTTGAGGTCCTCATGGTCATGTGCGACGGCGGAAAGCCTGGGATAGAAATCGGTCTGCATGGCGTCGAGGAGAAAGCCGATGAATTTCCCGGAAAGGCCGTATGCGCAAAGGTAGATCCCAACCGCTTCCAAGCCCAGGTTCCGGGCGATAAGCGAACGGACGGCATAGGCAACCAGTGTTGAGAGCAGGAGCGCGTTTGTCAGACTGAGGCCAAGTTTGATGAACGTGCCGCTTTCGCCCATCGAACTTGCCCAGGTGGGCGCGGCCTTTGGAAGCGCTGTCCCCTTCATCACCCAGCGGCAGATCAGCAGGGAGAATCCCCCGCTTGCCACGAAACTAAACGCGATGCCACGTTCGCCGAGCATGTATACGAAGGCGACGACGGAAACGGCCTGGCCGATTGCCGAAAGAACTGTGATCTTGGCGAGATCGGCGATCCGCTGGCAGCCCTGCAGGATGGCCAGGCCGCCAGCATAGATGCTGGTGAGGAGGATGGCGGGCGAGAGAATCAGGATGTCGCGACCATGGCCGGGGTCCTTGAACGTCAGACGGCTGATTGCCCACGCCGATGCGCCCACGACGACGGTTCCGAAAAGTCCCAGCGACCAGGAGAGGCATCGAAGAGTCGCGATTGTCCGCGCGGTTCGGTCGGGATCCTGCTGGCTGTTCGCGATCGCCACCTGCCGCACACCGCTTGCCTGGACCCCCATGCCGAAGACATAGATGGCCATCTGCACCAACACGTCGTAGGTTCCGATGAGACCGACGCCAACGGGCCCGATGAGGACGGCGAGAGCCTTCACTCGGGCCAAGCCGATCACCAGCGTCATCACGCGCGCACTTCCCAGAAGGGCCGCCGATTTCAGAATCCCCTGGTATGATTTTCGAGTATGTTCCACAGGCGTGCTTGAAGGCCGAATCATCCGCTTTGGATGGCGCCTATGGATTCATGTGTTTTTCTATTGGGAATACGCATCGCCTATTGCAGGGCTGTCGCGCCTAGCCGCGCTCCAGGCGGTAGATCAACTGGGCCTGCCATTTTGCGACGCATTCGCAGCGGTATCCGGCTCGTTGCAGATGAGCCTCAAGCTCTTCCCTGCTCAGGTCGTTAACGAATCCATGAGCAAGCCGTTCCATTTTTTCGGCCCTGGCGCCGATCGCAGGCTGATAGCTAAGGATGAATGTTTTTGAGTACGCCCTTATTCTTTCCAAGAAATCAAACGGTTCGTGAAGATACTCAAGAACGCCGCTGCAGATCGTGATGTCATAAGTTTGATCTGCGGGCGGGTAGATCCCGCGGTTAAAATCGCAGACGATGCAATCCGGCGTTGATCGAACGATGTCGCACGGCACGTACAGACGTGCCGAAGGCGCGTGGCGCCTGAGGGTTTGAGCGCCGGCGCCGAGATCGAGGATGCTCGAATGGGCGGGAATATATTGAGCGATCAGCTCGTTTCTTTCGTCCCAGGACGGGCTTTCTTTGGCATTTTTAAGCCAGCGTTTACGGTCCGTCACCGCGAAAGCGGCCTTCAGCACCCTGGGAAGGGATTTTATCGAACGCCGGAGTCTTGCGAGTCTCACAGGTTGCGGCTTGGTCGTGCCTAGTCGGCGGTTGGCCAGCGGGTTACCAAGCAATCCCGATGTAGGGCCCGTCAAAGCCCTTGAGATTCCGGCCCAAATCGGCGAGGTCGTAGATTGTCTTTTCGTGGGCGACCCTGGCCAATGCTTCTGAGATTCCGGCCTCCCGATTGACAACCACGATCAGCTCGGAACCCCCGATCACGCTGGATAAATCGTCCGTGATGAACCGGGCGATGAACGGGATTTTCTGCAGTATGTAATTCTTGTTCGCGCCGGTCAATTGGGACACATGGACGTGGGGGTCGTAGATCCTGATTCTGAAGCCCTTCCCGAGAAGGCGCTCGATGACGTCGATAATCGGGCTCTCGCGGAGGTCGTCGGTGCCCGCCTTAAACGAAAGGCCCAGGAAACCAACGTTCTGCTTCCGCAGTCGCTGGATCTGATCGCAGACGCGCTCCTTTTGCTGCTCGTTGCTCTTCGCAATGCTCTCCAGCAGCGGGCAGTCGAGGTAATGGTCATGCGCGATGGTGCGCAGCGCCTTGAGATCCTTTGGCAGGCAGGATCCGCCGTAGGCGAAACCGGGTTTAAGATACGCTTTGGACACATTCAGCTTCGTATCCATGCAGAAAATTCTCATTACCTCGCGCGAGTCGACCTCCAGCTCCTTGCAGATGTTCCCGACCTCGTTGGCGAACGTGATCTTCAATGCATGAAAACTGTTGCAAACGTACTTCATGACTTCCGCAACGCGAGGCGTCGTGGCTATGAATTCGACACTAATCGCAGTGTATACCTCTCGCATCCTTTCCGTGCCCCATGCGAAGTCGGAACCCACCAAAGTGAATGGCGGATTCTGGAAATCCTCGATCGACGTGCCTTCACGCATAAACTCCGGATTCGAGACAACGGCAAAATCCTCCCCGTTTTTCCTTCCGGAAACCTCCTCGATCAGCTTCGCAACCCGCTCGCCCGTTCCCGGCAAGACCGTGGACCGAAGGGCGACGACATGCTTGTCCTTCTTTCCGACGAGGGCCCTTGCGATCTCTCCGGCCACCTTGAAGACTGCGTCAAGGTCGAGGTGCCCGGTCGGGGTTGAGGGCGTGCCGACGCAGATGAAGGAAATCGTGGTCCCCTGGATCGCATCTGCGACACTGTTCATAGCCGAGATATTGCCTGCTTGGTGTTGCTCGGCGATCAGCTCGTCGATGCCATTCTCGATGATCGTGGCTCTGCCGTGGTTTATGAAGTCAACTTTTTGAGGCTGGGGATCCACTCCGATGACTTGGTGCCCGGCCTTGGCGAGGCACCCCATGCCGACGCAGCCCACGTATCCGAGGCCAAATATGCTGATTTTCACGGTGGAAGGGAGAGGACGATGGGCTTATGCCGCAACCTAGAGCGTGCTGGCCGTTTTTCGGTCTGATGCCGTGTTCTGGCGCACCACCGTCGAAAGGAGGTTGATGAATTTGATTTTTTCCTGGCCCCAGCGGTGTCTGCGGTACACCTGGTTTCCGCGTTCGACAAAGCCGTTGGCGCCTTCCGGATTCTGCGATACCCAGAGAATCTTGCTCGCCATGTCGTGCACATTGCCGGGTTCAAACATCAGGAGTTCCTCCTGGTTGAAGTAATCGCGGATGCCCTGTGTCTCCGGCGCAATCACGGGCCGGTGCAATGCAAGGTATTCGAACAGCCTCGTGGGGAAGTTAATCTCGGTGAATACCGAGCGCCGGTTTGGCACGACCCCCAGGTGGGACTTCCGAATGGCGTCGGCGATCCCATCCTGGGATTTCTGGCCGTGGAATTGCACGATATCAGCCAGACCCAGGCTGCGCGCCAATTCCATTGCCGTGTCCAGGAACGGCGTCCGGGCGCCATAAAGGTGCAGTTGAATCCCCGGAATCCTTGGCCTTAGTTGAGCCACCGCCTCGATCAAGAGATCGACGCCGTGACGGTGGACAAGTGAGCCGTGGTGCATAACTCGAAACGTGCCGTCATCGGCCGGCCCGTTCCGGTCGTGCTCGCAGCGGTCTGGGTCGAAGATTGTCTCCTCGGGAGAGTTCATCACGATATGAATCTTGTCAGCGCTGCAGCTGCGCGAGGCAAATAGCGTCTTGAATGAGATGTTCGGCGTCAGGACCAAGTCGGAAAAACGGATGCTCCAGCGTTCCAGCCTGCGCAATAGCCGGACGGGCCAACGGTCCGGCTGGAGGCCATAAATGGCCGTCATGAGCTCGGGCATAGGATCATGTAGGTCGAGAATGATGCCGGCTCCCCGAAGCTTTGGAACCAATGCCGCAAAGACGAGAACGTCGGGCATGTTGTGGACATGGACGACGTCAAATCGCCGGCGGAAGCCCTGCCGGACGAGAAACCAGAAGGATTTGGCGAGAAAAACGCCGTAATTGCGCAGATACGAAGGAACGCTGCCGCGCAAATGCATCATCGGCAGGCGATATACGCGGACTCCCCCGCACATCGATTTCGGCTCCTCGGATTTATTGTTTGTCAGGCAGATCAAATCGACCTCCATCCCAGCCTCGACCATGGCCGCGGCTGCGCGATAGGGGCGCGTGTCCGACGGGAAGTAGGAATAGAGCAGGACCGCAGCGCGCTTGCCGCGCAATGCGGATGCGCGGTCGCCTGGCTGCGCGACACGCTCCACCGGCTCCGGGACGGCATCCAGGGTTTTCTTGCCGGCGCGGCGGGTTCCCTCGAACCATGTCGCCAAATCCCGTGGCAGGGGCTGCCAATAGGCCCCGCCGTACCGCCCGCGCACATGCTCGAGGAGCTGACGGTAGAATCCTAAAGGGAATGTTTGGCGGCTCCTGGGCTCGTCCTCAAACCGCAGGTAGTCGGGATGCACGATGACGAGGGCCATGCCGCGATTCGCCGCGATCCAGTCGAGCTTCCGCATCCAGATGTCCGGCGATGTCTCGCGAAGGACAAGGAACAGGGTGGAGTCCTGCGGCAGCGAATAGGGCAGCTCAACGTAGCCAGGCCGGCCGGCTTGGTCCCCTGGCGCGGAAACCCATAAGGGGAAGATCGTGTCCGCCGCGTCCGGCTGCGGTTCAAATGGATCGGTGTCAAACGTCGACGCATCGTACTTGATGTCGAGGTCGTGGATCCAATCCAGTTCGCGCAGCATGAATCCCGAGCGGAAGCCAACCGCGTTCCAGTCCTTGAGGTATCCGTTGATCCGTTTGGCATTCTTTCGGAATTCGCTGCGGGAAAAGTAGAGTTCCCCGTCATGGTGCAGGTCGTGGACGCCGATTTCAAAGCCCTGATTCGTGAGCCAGGTCCGGAGCTCAGGAGAAACTAAATAGTCGCCCTCGGGAATGAAATTGAACGATGAGCGAAAACCGTTCGCCATCTCGAGCTCGGCCAACTTACGACATTTGGCCAGCCCTTCCGGCCCTTCCACGTCATGGGTTAGGACGAAGGCGAATTGCTTTCCATCGGGCCATCCCGGCCATCCCGGCGGCGGCTCGGCGGCGGCCCCGTTTATCGGCCAGACCGCCCTGGAGGCCTCCCTTTGGCGGCTGGCCGTCAATCGGCGCAGGGAATTTCGCAGGAGCCACGGAAGGTGGGGTTTGAGCTTATAGTAGATGCGGCGCCGCAACATTTTGGTACGGCATCCCAGCACCGACCTCAATCCGTGCCAAGGAAATCGTGTTGAGCCTTCAACGGCATATAGTTCCGGGACTTATTGAGCACGACCCCGACGTGGGCCTTTGAAGAGGCAAGCAACTCTACCGCCTGGCGGGCAATCTCCCGGTCCGTTTGTTCCGACTCCACGACAAGAAGGACCATGTCCATGAACCCTGCCAACCGCGGCGTGATGCTGATCTGGTTGACCGGTGGCATGTCAAAAATGATGTAGTCAAAGTCGCTGGCCTTGAGCTTTGGCACCAATTGGTTGAATCTCGAAGGCAGTGCGCGGGAGAGCCTGTCGCTATTGGGTCCCTCGCCGACCACGAAGAGCTTGTCGTTCACCATGGCGGTCTCCCGGGTGTCGAGGAGTTGGTCCAGCTTGGGTGATGTGCTGCCCTTGTAGAATTGCTTCGTCGATCCCTGGCCGAGCGTCATATCGACCAGAAGCACGTTGCCGTCGCCGGTTTCCGACAGGCATTTGGCCAGACCCGCAGCCGTCGTCGTCACGCCGGAACTCCGGCCGACCCCGGTCACTGCCAAAAGCTTTGGCTTATGGGTCAGGCTCCGGCTTTCAAAGTACTCGATCAGGCGGTCGCGGAGCGTCTCATGGAAGACCTGGCGGTTGTGGCCGTTGCTGCCGAAGTCGGGGATGGAAAGGAACAGCGGAATGCGCAGCATCCGCTCCACGTCTTGGGGGCGCCGGATCGAGTGATCGAAATAGAACTCGATCAGGAAAGCCCATAAGACGCCGAGGAGGAGGCCTCCCCCGGCGATCCCCCCGAGAAGCTTCCACTCGCGGGTTACGTCGACGCGCGGAGGGGTCGGCGTTTGAATCTCGGCAATGTTCAACGCCCGCCCGGAGCCGAGGGCTTCGTCGATCCGGTTCGCCTCCAGATGGACCGCGTAGTACTTGTAGTTCTCCTCTTCGAGATCCTTCTGGCGTTGCAGGTCCGATATGGTCCCTTCCAACTGGTCAATATTGCCGGCTTCCTTTCGAATCTGGTCCAGTTCCGAGTTGAGCACCTTGATCTTGGTCTGGAGGCCGTCCAATCGGGCCGATTCTGCGGCCAAGTCGATGCCATTTGCGGCCGCAGGGGCCGCCGATGGGGTGGCGGTGAATTGGAGCAGCCCCGGGTATTTGTCCTCGATCTTTTGTTTAATGCCCTCGATATCGGCGATCTGTGCGCGCACATCCTTCACGCGTTGGTTCTGATCCGTGTACAGCAGGAGCAGCTGCTGTTCGTTTTTCTGCAGCCACTCGAGGCGGCCGCAGGTGTCGCGGTATTCATTGGTCACCGCGGTATTGATCGGCGGCTCCGTGCCGGCCTTGGGAGCAACGGCCTTCGCCGGCGGCGCGAGCTTGGCCAGATCACCCAGCGTGGCCGAGCGCTCGGCCAATTCCGCCTCGGCGGCGTAGATGTCCCCGCGGATCTTCGACACCTGCTCGGCGTACGCTTTCTTTGAATCGTCGAGGGAGATGATCCCGGCCTTGTCCTTGGCCTTCCGCAGGTCATCCTCGGTCTGCGAAAGACGGGAGCGGAGCTGGTCCGTTTCCTGGGACAGGAAGTCGCCGACGGCCCCCATCGCGCGATGGACCTCGACATGCTTCTTTAAATAGGCGTCGACAATCGCCGTGAGGACGGGCTGGACCAGGGTCGGGTCCTGGCTCTCAAATGTCAGACGGATCACGCTACTCCTGGGAAGGGGCTCGACGACAAGGCCTTGTTGGATCAACGCGCTTGCGTGATCGCGGTCCTTGGGGCCTTTTCCCTTGCCCAGTATCTTGTCAGGCCCGACTGAATCGGCAACCTGATCGGCAATGTCCGTGCTGCCCAGGATCGCCACCTCCGTGTTGATGATGGTGTCGCCGCGTTGGTCCGGAGAAACCGCCTTTGTGTCATTTCCCGGCATTCCGGAGTTGCTGTTCTCCAACACATACCGGATGAACAGCTTGGCCTCGGATTGAAAAGGGGGCGGGCGCTTCAGGTAGATGGCTGAAGCGGCGGAAAAGCCCAACGCCGCGCATATGATGATTTTCCATTTATGCCGGAATAGGACATAAAGGATGTCGTGAAACGAGGTTGCCGGTGCCGGGAGGAGAGGAGGGGGAGGAAGGTTCATCAATCAGGCCATGTGTTTATAGAGCGCAGAACCCACCAGCTTGAAAACCGGAGCCGGCAGCAATCCCATAACGCGTGTGTGCAACCCGGAGGCCGCGTCACCAACGACGGCAAAGCCACCTGTGCGGAGGTCATGCCGCACATAATCGATCCGGTATTCGGTCGTACCCCAGCTGAGCTTGAATTTTTGCAAGCCGTGGTTGGTAAGCGAAGTTCGGCCGAATTCCAAGATCTCAAATCCCTCCCGGGCATGGTGCTTGATTGCCTCCCACATGACCAAATTGTTGGCCCGCAGGTGCTGGAACTTCTCATCCGAGGCTCCGAACTTGTAAATGGCTGTCTTCCCGAAACTAAAGTAGACTGCGCCCGCCACCGGCACCTGCCCAGACCGGGCGAGGACGACCCACCCCTGCTTCTGCGCCAGGACATGGCTCTGGATGCCGGCGAAGAAACCAAAGGGCTGCGGAGGCACCCCATGACGCCTGCGGGTCTTGCAGAGCAATCCGTGAAAAGCGCGGACTGCCTCGAGGTCCCTGGAAAACTCGATAGTCAGTCCGCTTTGCTCGGCCCTTCGTACCGCGCGCCTGGTCGAACCTTCGCAGCGGCTGAAGAGCGCGGTCTCGCCCCCGCGCAGCTCGAGCCGGTGGCCGAGAAAGGAGACCGACGGGGACGCATCACCAAACAGCGGCAGGCCGCCCCGGCATTCCACGTACTTCCACCGGCGAGTCTTTGCGTAGGACAGAACCTCTTGATAAAGGCGTTTGAAGGAATTCGGGTCTGCGCAGAGCGGCGCGCATTCGTCGGTGAATGGAAGCGAGACTCCGCGCCTGCCCGTGAGCCAGCTGTCGACATCCATCATCGGCAGCAGGGACCCAATCCGCCCCGAGTGGCGAACCGCGAAATAGACCGGTGTGAAGCCATAGGTACTCTGCAACACCCGCGCCCAGGACGCGCCGTGGAAAAACGTGGCTCCCGGGCAAGCCGCCAAGTCGGCGTCCCACAGGGAGTCCTCAGTCGGATCGACCCGGTGAACGATTACGTCACCCGGGGAAACATCGGAATCCGCCATTTCTGTATCGACCTCGCTCCTCACAAGGTGAAACGACCCGACACTGGATGAGATCTTGTGTTTTCCATGGCGGGGCGACGCATTGCGTGAAGATTGGGTTTCGGCCACTATTAGCAAGAGGATTGCAATTCGTGACCCTAAAAGACGGTTATTCGGGCACTTGACGCATCAGGATGATCAGCGTCCAAGCGAAGCCCGGACTTTACTTCCCCATGCATTTTCGCAGCCTGCCATGGCTGCATGACCCCTAAATCGTCCAGATTAGCGGGGATGGTGGCCGTGGCGGCTGCGCTTATCATCTTGTTTGCCCGGCCCATAGGCGATCTGGCACGGCTTTCATTCTCGAGCGACCTGTATTCGTACATCCCAATGGTCCCTCTTATCAGCGTATTCCTGATCTGGACGGGCAGGCGAGCCCTGCCGTCGGGTTTCATTCCCGCCCCCCGCTTGGCACTCATCCCTCTGTCGACCGGGCTGCTGTTTCTCGCCTCGTACGGGTGGGCAAGGAGCGGGGGGTGGAAGCCCGAACTCAGCGACTATTTGGCCCTGATGACCGTCTCGTTGATCCTGCTGCTGGCATCGGGCTGCCTCTTCGTCCTCGGAAAGGCGACCCTTCGTGCGATCGCATTCCCAGCGGCGTTCCTTTTTCTTGCCGCGCCCATCCCTTCGCAGTTGCACGCCTGGATAGAGCAGTTTCTCCAGCACGCGTCGGCTGACACGGCGCACCTGCTGTTCTGGATGTCGGGCACCGCGGTATTCCGGCAGGGTCTCGTTTTCCAATTGCCAGGATTCATCTTCGAGGTCGCTCCCGAATGCAGCGGCATCCATTCCACGCTCGTGCTTTTCATCATCGGCTTGCTGGCGGCGCATTTGTTCCTGCGCACTCCCTGGAGGCGCGCGCTGCTCGTGGTGGCCGTGATACCTGTGGCGCTGTTCAGAAACGGCGTACGAATCTTCACCATCGGGCAGCTCTGCGTCCACTTCGGCCCGGATATGATAGACTCGTATATCCACCGGCACGGCGGCCCGATCTTTTTTGTTTTGTCGCTTGTCCCGTTCTACATTTGCCTGGCAATCCTCCAGAAATCGGAGTCTCGCCGGGCTGCGGACGGTGGGACGCGCGATGCTTCTTCAGCCGAACCCTCCCCATGATCGCCATGCGACCTTCCTTTTCATCGGTTCTGATTCTTGCTCTCACAATGCTGGTGTGTGCCGGCTGCACCAAAGGGGCCCGCAAGGATCGATGCCTCGCGCGCGGCGATCGAGATTTCGGGGCTGAAAGCTACGACGAAGCCGAGATTGAATATCGCAAGGCCCTGCAGCTTGCACCGTTCGATCCGACAGCTGTCCGCCAGCTGGGCTATCTCTATTTCAACGAGGGCAGGCTGCCGCTGGCATACGTGTATCTCCGGAAGGCCGCTGAATTGAGGCCTGAGGACAACGACGTCCGGGTAAAGCTCGGGATGTGCGAGTTGCCGCTCGGCTTGGTGAAGGAGGCACGCGAGGCTGCCCGGCGGGTGCTTCAAAGTCAGCCCGAGACGAAAGATGCGTTGCTGCTGCTGGCGGACTCGTCACGCAAGTCGAACGAAGCCGAGGATGCCCGGCAGTTGATCGAAAAGCTGCGGCAGCAGGGCAAGGACCGTTCCGGATACCATCTCGCCGTGGGTTCATTGCGGATGGCGCAACGGGACACGGATGGGGCTGAGAAGGAATTCACGAGAGCCCTGGAACTCGACCCGAAATCGAGCGATGCCTACGCGGGGCTGGGCGAGGTTTATTGGAATCGCCATGATCTCAAAAAGGCGGACCAGGCGCTGAAAAGCGCGGCCGACAACGCGCCGCTGCGGTCGACGCGGCGGCTGAGGTACGCGGAATTCAAGGCGGAGACTGGGGCGGCGTCCGAGGCGAGGAAGATCCTGGATGAGATGACCGGGAAGGCGCCCGACTACATTCCGGCATGGGTCTTGGCCATGAGACTGGCGTTCGATGAGCGGAGGTATGACGACTGCGACGCCGCGATCAAAAGAATCCTTGCCCGTGACAACGGCAATTACGAAGCCCTCCTGCAGCGGGGCAATCTGAAGCTCGCCAGGGGCGACGCGGCGGGCGCGGTCGAAGAACTCGAGCACCTCGACCGGGCTTATGGCCGCGTTGCTCAGCTCAAGTACCGGCTCGCGCTCGCGTACCTGCGAAAAGGCGACAACGCCAAGGCGGAGAACAGCCTGTACCAGGCGATCCAGATCGCCCCGGATTACGATGCTGCGCAGCTGCTCATGGCAGAGCTCAACCTGCGCAAAGGCAATCCAATCGCTGCTGTCGACACGCTGGCCCAGATAATCAAGGCAAGGCCGCAGGTTGAGCGGGCCTATCTGCTGCTGGCCCGCGCCTACCTGGCCGAGAAGAGCCCGGATCGGGCATTGGCGGTTTATCACCGGTTGGAGGAGGTTGCACCGAAGGATCCCCAGGTTCCCTTTCTAATAGGGATGCTCCAAGTCTCCGAAAGACACCCGGCAGATGCCCGCAAGGCCTTTGAACAATCCGTCGCAATCAATCCCGACTACGCGAGATCCCTGGAAATGTTGGTGAACCTGGATTTGGCGGAGATGGGGTACTCAGCGGCGACCGACCGCGTCCAGGGCCTCATAAAGCGGTATCCCAAGGCCCCCGCTCCCTGGGTCTTGATGGAGAAGATCCACCTGGCAGAGCGCAATCTGAACGGTGCCGAGTCCGACCTGCTCAAGGCGATCGACCTGGATCCAAAGTATCAAATTGCCTACCTGCTTCTGGCCCGGGTTTATGTGGCCACAAACAAGCAGCAGCAGGCGCTCGACAAGCTAACGGCCCTTGCGGACAAGACCAACAATGCAAATGCGCTGCTCCAGATCGGGCTGATCCACCAAGAGCTGAAACAATTCGACGCGGCCCGCTCCGCGTACGAGAGGCTGCTTGCCGCCGATCCGAGGAACGTTCCGGCGCTCGACAATCTTGCTCGCGTTTACAGTGAGAACCTTGGGCAGTCCGACAAGGCCCTCGAAATCGCAAAACGGGCGCAGGAGCTGCAGCCTGACAACGCGCGCACCGCCGACACGCTCGGCTGGGTCCTTTACAAGCGCGGCGATTACCATGCCGCGCTGGCCCACCTGCTCGAGGCCGCGGAGAAGGAGCCTGCCGATCCTGAGGTTCGGTTTCATGTCGGGATGGCCCACTACATGCTCGGCGAGGAGGGCCCGGCCAGACTGGCGCTTCAGCAGACGATAGCGGCCGGGCCCGAGTCACCCGACAAGGAGGAGGCGCGCCGCCGCCTGGGGTTCTTGGACATCGAGCCCGCAACCGCAGATCCAAAAGTCCAATCGGATCTGGAAACCCGGGTCCGTACGGAGCCCAACGATCCCGTGGCCCGGTTGCGGCTGGCCGCCATTCAGGCGCGCAAGGGCGGGGCGGGCGATGCTGCCGCGAGCTACGAAGCAGCCCTCAAGCTCAGTCCCCGCGACGTCACCGTGATGCTGGATCTCGTCCGGCTCTATTCCGGCCCCCTTCATGATCCCGCAAGGGCGAGAGAGCTGGCGAAGAACGCCCATGAGATCGCCCCCAACGATTCCCAGATTTCGCATACACTAGGCCGGCTGCTTTACGAAACCGGCGACTACGGCTGGTCGCTGGACCTGCTCCGGCAGGCGGCGAGGGAGATTCACGGCGAACCCGAGCTCATGTACGACCTCGCCCGGTCCTATTACAGTGCGGGGAAAGTGTCTGAGGCCGAGGAAACGCTCAAGGACGCATCGCAGGGCGCCGTTTCACCCGCGCTTTCGTCCAATGCAGGGCGCCTGGCCTCGATGATCGCCGCTGGCAAGAGCCCGGCCCTGGCGCAGGCGGCGCTCCCCGAAGCCCAGAAGATTCTCGAAGCGAACCCCGACGACGTTCCGGCGGGCATGGTGCTGGCGCTCGCGCGAGAGAGCCAGGGCAACATTCCCGAGGCCCGGCGCCTCTATGAGAGGATTCTGGCTGCGGATGCGCTTTTTGCGCCGGCCGCCCGGCGGCTGGCGCTCCTATATGCCCAGCGGTTGGACGACGACCAAAAGGCCTATGATCTTGCGGCCAAGGCTCGCGGGTCGTTCCCCGACGACCCTGAACTCGCCAAGGTTCTGGGAATCATCGACTACCGGAAGGCGGATTATGCCGGGGCAGCCCATTTGCTTCAGGAGAGCCTCCATCTGCGCGGCGACGACCCGGAAACCCTGTTCTACCTTGGAATGTCCCATTATCGGCTCAAGGAACTGACCGAAAGCAGGGCGGAGCTTCAGCGGGCGCTGGATTTGAATGTTGCTGACCAAGAGGCAAATGAGGCAAAGCGCGCGCTTGATGACATGAACGAAGCCTCCCACGGCCCCTCGCTTTCTGACGTGCCGATCCGTTAGGGTTTCAGGCGGGAATGTAAACCGAAGGCCCAGTTTTGTCGGAAAATGTTACAGAATCTGGGCGCCTTCCCAAATGACCTTCCCAAGGGTTGAATCCCTCGCATTTGGGCGAAGCTTCAACAGGCGCCGGATTTGAATGTCGCGGACTGGGAGGCAAATGAGACCGAGCTCGCGCTTGATGACATGAACGAAACCTCCCGCGGTCCCTCGCTTTCTGACGTGCCGATCCGTTGGAGTTTCAGTCGGGAATGTGAACCGAAGGCCCGATTCTGCCGGAAAATGTTACAGAATTGCGGTGCCTTCTCAAATGCTCATTCCAATGGCAAAATTTATCGCATTTAATATCAGGTAATTATGCCAGCAGCGTCGGAGTTTTTGACGCATGGCACGATATTAGCTGATAATTTACAATCATGAGCCTCCGCGAAATCAGGTCCACTACTCTGGCATTGGCATTCCTCGCATTTGCGGGCAATGCCTTGAAGGCGACTCCCGTCACTGTGACGGAGGACGGCATTGGCGCGAACGACACCGTTTACATCAACAGTTCGACGTTGGGCAACGACCTGCACGTCTATGCCGGCATCGTCGATCTCACCATCGCCAACGGAGCCCTGACCAGCAACGTCGACAGTTTCTGCATCGATCCCTGGCACTGGTCCGTCTCGGGGCCAACGAGCGACAACCTTGAGCCGCTGGCCAGCGCGCCGAAGCCCCCGGGGCCGATGAGTGCGGGTGCCGCCATTCAGATCGAGCAGCTATGGGCGCAATACATGACATCCGCCTATGCTTTGTCGGGCAATTCGCAGACGGCTGACGAGTGGTCCGCGGCCTTGCAGCTCGAAATCTGGCAGACACTGGCTGGCTCAATCAGCGGCGCGACCTACAGCCTGGTGAGTGTGGACAACAATTTCTCCGGAGAGGCCACAGCGGTGCTGGGCGACCTCGGCACCATGAATACCTTTCTCTCCCACACGACCAGTTTCACGCCGAGGGCCAACCTCCTTGCGGTTAGCACCGGCGTAAGCGTCACGGGTCTGGATAACTCCGGTCAGGATTTCGTGATTCCCTCGGTCCCAGACGGGGGAGATACAGCGGTGCTGACGGGACTGGGGCTCCTCGGGATGCTGGCGCTCGGCAGCAGAAGGCTGCGGGCATCCGCTGCACGAGGCTTCTGATCTTCGCGGGCCGCCAATCCGCGCGACGCCGTCCAATCATTCCGCCGGTTCGCTTCCGTAACCGGCGGCCTTACCAGTCCTTGAATTCGCCGATCGCGGCGGCGACGTACTCGGTCTGCGAATCTGACATCTCGGGATAGATCGGGAGGCTGAGGCAGTCTCGCGCCGCCCGCTCCGCTATCGGGAAGTCGCCGGATCCGTAACCGAGGCCGGCAAAGCATTTCTGAAGGTGCAAGGGCAGCGGGTAATGCAGGGCGGTTCCGACCCCCCGAGCCAGGAGGTGATCGCGGAGTTTGTCGCGCCTGGGATGACGCACGACATAGAGATGGTACACGCTTTCGGCGTTGGGCGCCTCGATCGGGAGGACGAGCGGCGTCTGTGCCAATAATTCGTGGTAGCGGTGCGCAATCCGCCGGCGGGCGGCCGTCCAGGCGGCAAGGTGAGCCAGCTTGACTCTCAAGACGGCGCCCTGAATCCCCTCCATTCGGTAATTGTAGCCCACCTCGTCATGGTAATAGCGATTCGAGGCCCCATGCTCGCGAAGGGCGCCCGCGCGTCTTGCATGTTCGGCGCTGTCCATCGCAAGGGCGCCGCCCTCGCCGCAGGCCCCGAGGTTCTTGGCGGGATAGAAGCTGAATCCCGAGAGCACCCCGAACGTTCCGACGCTGCGGCCCTTGTACCTAGAGCCATGCGCCTGCGCAGCGTCCTCGACCATGGGCAGCCCGCGTCTTGCGCAGATTTCCAGGATTGGATCCACATCAAAGGGATGGCCGTAGAGATGAACCGGCATGACCGCCTTCGTCCGCGGGGTGATCGCCCGCTCCAGCAGGCTGGGATCCAAATTCATCGTCTTCTCGTCAATGTCGACGTAGACCGGTCTGGCGCCGACGTAGGCAATCGCCCAGCTTGTCGCCACGAACGTGAACGGTGTCGTTATGACTTCATCGCCTGGGCCGATGTCGAGGAGGCGCATCGCGACATGGAGCGCGGAGGTGCCGCTGTTGAAGCCCACGCAGTGCCGCGTTCCGACAAAGGCGGCAAAATCGTGCTCGAACTGCGCGACTTCGGGGCCGAGACAGAATGCGCAGGAGTCGAGCGTGCGGGAAATGGCGGCGTCCAGTTCCGGCCGAATCGATCGAATATTTCCGGGAAGATCAAAATACGGGACTTTCATTTTGAAGGGTTTGTTCGCAACAGCCGGGCGGGATTGCCCGCGACGACCGAACCGGCGGCCACGTCTCTTGTGACAACGCTGCCGGCGCCCACGACGGCGCTTTCGCCGATGATGACTCCGCAGAGGATCGTCGCCCCAGTGCCGATCGACGCGCCCTTTTTCACCCGGGTCGGCTGGACAGTCCAATCGGCGTCGGTCTGCAGCGCGCCGTCGGGGCGGACAGCCCGGGGAAACTTGTCGTTGATGAACGACACGTTGTGGCCGATGAAGACCTCGTCCTCGATTTCGACGCCCTCGCAAATGAAGGTGTGGCTGGAGACCTTGCAGTTGCGCCCCACGCGCGCGTTCTTCTGGATCTCCACGAAGCTGCCGACCCTGGTATTGTCGCCGATTTCGCACCCGTATGCGTTTACAAAATTGAACAGGCGGACATTCGCGCCGACGCGAACGTTCACCAGAGACCTTCGCGGGCTGTCTTCGTTGATCAGTTCCATGTGAGTTTGATTTCGAAGCCCCTAGTGATGACGGAGCGCTCTCCGGCCGCGTGGATCATTTTCAACCACGCCCAACAAAGGCTGCCAAACGAGGAGGAATTGCGATGCACGCAGGCGACGTCAAGAAAATCGCGCGGTTCGCCTTGCGGGTGGCACATGGCGGGATGGTTCACCTGCCATCCGAATGGGCAGTGCCCGTGCGCAAGTTCACCCTCTGGGAAAGCGGGCTTGGGGAAGGCAGTTCACCGCCGCATCAGGGATGGCTTCCCGGCAAAGCCGCACAAGGTCTGTTCCATCCCCGGGTCGCAACCGCGTCAGGCGCCCCGCCGTTCCCGTCGTGCCCAACAGGCATCTAGGAGACCCGCACGTCTTTCCTCGGAAACGGAATGGTTGTATCCCTGTGGTTGTGATTTGCCGCGAGCGAAATTGGAGCGCCGTGAAGCCTCAATGATTCGGACGAGGCTTCCAGGATCCTGACAACCTCCAGACCCGCCGCCCCGTCCGTGATTGGGGCCTTCCCGCCCCAGATGCTTTCGAGGAAGTGCTGGCACTCCGTTTTCAGGGGTTCGTCCTGCTTGACGTACGGACTGTGGATGTCGCCGTAGTGATAGGCATACTGGAACTCGGCAAAGGTATCGTAATGCGGCGGCTGCTCGACGCGTGCATCGAAGATCTTGATCTTCTCCTGGGTCAAAATGTCGTCGTACACGATCATCCGCTTGCTGCCGACGATCGTCATCTCCCGGACCTTCCTCGGATCGTTCCAGCTGCTGTGGATGATAGCCGAGCGCTCATTCGAGAAATGAAGGCTCATGCTGGTAACGTCCTCGATGCCGGGAACGATATGGGCCCCCCCGCGGCAGTTTACGCTTTGGGGCAATTCCTTCATGATATGCAGGATGATCGAGATGTCGTGCGGGGCGAGGTCCCAGGCGACGTTGATGTCATTCTGGAAAAGTCCTAGGTTCAGCCGGCGTGCGGAAATGTACCGGATTTCCCCGATGTCGCGGTTGTCCACGATCTCCTTTATTTTGCGCACCGGAGCCGAGTAGAGGAAAGTATGGCCCACCATCAGCACGAGTCCCTTGTTCCTGGCGATCTCGATCAATTCCTCACATTGCGCCGTGGAGGCGGCCATGGGCTTTTCGATCAGGGTATGCTTGCCCGCCAGCAGGCTCGCCTTGGCCATCGGGAAGTGCAGCTTGACGGAGGTGGCCACGACGACCGCATCAATGTCCGCACGGGCAAGCATCTGTTCATATCGCGTTTCGCAGGCGACCTCCGGATAAAGCGCACGGAGGTGTTTGAGGCGGTCCTCGTTCACGTCGCACATCACCGTCACGCGGCAGCGGGGAAGGGACCGGAAATTGCGGATGAGATTGGGCCCCCAGTAACCGCAGCCAACGACCCCCACGTTGATTGTCTTCTTCATCTGGAGGCGGGTTCCGTGAGTCCAGTCATCGGGTATTCGGGGCTATAGTACTGCTGTCTGCAGGGTGCGTTTGGAGGTTGCGTCTGCTCAAATCGTGCCTTGCTGCGATCTTGCGGGGTTCCCATGGGATTTTCTCGCCATGCGCGTGTCGGATACCTGCGTAATCAATGCTGTCGGGGTCATCAAAATTATCTTCAGGTCCAGCCAGAATGAGCTGGTTTCGGAGTAGCGAATATCGAGCCGGACCATTTCGTCGAACGTTGTGCGATTCTTCCCGGATACCTGCCAGAGGCCCGTGAGCCCCGGCACCGCATGGAAGCGGCCCCGATGCCAAGGCTCGTACCTGTCGTATTCGTACTGAAGGCAGGGGCGGGGTCCCACCAAACTCATTTCCCCCTGGAAAATGTTAATGATTTGCGGCAGCTCGTCGAGGCCGGTGGCTCTCAGGATCCATCCGCCGGGGATCACCCGTTTGTCGCCCTTGGAATCCAATTTCACCATGGGCGCCTTTGAGGTGACAAGGTTGTCATAGTATTCCTGATGGCTTTTGGTGTCGGCGCAGACAGCCATGGTGCGAAACTTGTAGCAGATGAAGCGCGATCCTTTGAAGCCGACGCGCTCCTGTCTGAACAATATGGGCCCGGGCGACGTGAGCTTCAGACCAATCGCCATCAGCACCGTGATTAGGCAAAAAAAGGGCAAAGCTATCAGGCAGCACGTGAGGTCGATCGCCCGCTTCCATGCGGGAATCCGCGGCAACTCTCGCACGGATAGGACGGCTTCACTCGGGGATTGATAGGCCCGGGAATTCAATGGGGGGCCGAAGTTGGTGGTGGGTCTAGGACGATCCTTTGTGGATGCATGGTGCGGACTGAGAGTGGAAATCCGGCGCATGGGTCACACGACAGACCGAAAACTCCCCAAGAATACGACCCAACTTTCGCCGGCTGAGATTGGCCTGCTTATCATCACGCTCGGACTGTTGTGGATAGTCACTTGCATTCGTCAACACCCTATTCAAACGCCAGGTCTCCCCAACCCTAAGGCGCTCATCTCCGTCGTTTTAGGCTGCATTGAATTACTCAGAAGTTGTTCACAATCGCAGGCAAGGGCGCTACTTCCGCTGCGCGGCTGATCCATTGAGGCCGGGTTTCCGGCTCGAAAGCGGGTGCGGGCAAGTTCCCTTCGTCGCGGGCGCAGGAATGTCGCATTTGCTGGTCCCTGAGCGGCTCCTGGCAGAGAGCCCAGGCGCAGGGGCCCGCAGCGGAAAAGCTGCTGAGATGGAGCGGAACAACGCCCCGGTGATCGTGCCGGTCCGTCGGCAGGCACAGCGTGGACAGCGGGCGAAGGCACTTGCGGATTGGGAGCGACAAGGGGGTGGGGGGGGCGGGTTCGCCTTATCATTGGCGGCAGGGGGCGTCTGCCACATCCGAGCGTGTCATGATTGAGGTGGCGCCGCTCGCGATGGCGCTAGGGAGGAGGAGGTGGCAACCCGAAACGCCCGGGCGAAACTCGCGATGCCTAGCTTTAGGTGACGCATGCACCCGAGGCGCGGATCGTTTGTTTTAAATTTCATCGCACTAGGGGCTACGACCCGCCCAGAGAGTTGTGTTCCGGATTACGTGGCGTGCCTCATACCGGCGGCCTCTGTGCCAACGACTTAATCGTCATCTTGGAATGAAGCGGTCGATCAGGCCGACCAAGCTTGGGCTGCGCACTTGGCCCTTCGTCGGCCATCCCGATGCCTTCGATCAACCCGCCGCCAACATCTCGCTAATCGCCACTGCAAACTCCTCGGCGCCGATCCCTGGGCCTGCTTCAATTGTGCCTTGGGCGGCCTCGCAGCCGCCACCAACCGATCCGCGGCTGACTTTGCCCCGCTTCAGTTCGTCCACCAGCGCGATCAATCCGGGACGGCGGGTTCCGCGCATACCAGGATCATACGTCCAGGTTCCCGACCCGCCACCCAGTGGCGGAGTTGCTTCCAATGCCATTCCCGTCGGAACTCGGCCCGGTTCTGGCAGGTAGCCGGGAGTGCCCTGCGGTCTCATTCCGCCGAGGACATTTCAGGCGGATCGCTTTGGATGGCGTCGGCAATAGTCGTGGCCGCCAGCCTGTTCCAAAAGAGAGTCTATCTAGGTGCCGTGGCCGACCGATTTCCTCAAAGCCTCGCCTAGAAATCTTCGTGTGCGAAACCCTTCTTTCAGCGGCCTCGCGATCGGTCCAGTGGCTGCAGTGTGAAAGTCGGCGTCAAAAACCATTGCCTCCTGGGGGACGCTCCCTTCATGGAATCCGCACTCATCCTCGTATCCGAACGGGGCCCTTTTGATCGCATTGTTGAGGACGATCAATCCGACAAGGATAATGGCGAGCGCGGCGATGATGTAGGGGATCACGGGGGTGGGGTATTGATTGTCATTGAGCCAGTGGCAAAAGAGAGGAATGACTCGCGGCGCTAATTTACTCCGTTCCACGCGGATGCATATGAGGGGAATCGCCCATAATCGCCGGGAAAGTTACCTAGTCTACCTGCATGTCCCGTTGTCTTCCATGCAAGGCTCCTGGAATCTCCGGTCCCAAGGGGCGCAGCCGCCGGAAACAGATTCCATCTGGACGGTTTGAAGCTTGGGTCCCATTCGAGAACCGACGGCAAACCCACGCAAGGTAGAGCGATCGACCTATTCATGCGCTTGCAATGGGGTGAGCGTCGTATGGAAGATTGACGCGGCGACTCCGCCGTTGCTCCCGCAATAGCAACGTATTGTGAAATGTCAAGCGGACGGCTGTCGTGTCCAATGTCGGGATTTGTCATTCGGATCGGTCGTTAGGCGATGTCCAGTTTGGTGGATTGGCCGACGATAAGGGCTTTCGTCCTTGGAATCACGTATGGGAAATACGTATCCAGCATGATCATCAGTTTCCTCCTTAGGGCCGCTTGATAAATCAATGGTGACCAAGCCCATCGGGCCGGCGTTCTAACAGGGGATAACTGAGAAACGCTCATGAAACGAATGCTGCGTTGGGGAAATGGACGGCGAGGAGCCCTAGTATCGAAGAAGCGGGATGGGACTTCCCCGCATCATTTGGCCGTTGCTGCGCAGATATTGTCTGGAATGGCAGTCGGGCGCGCAAATGACGGCATG
Source organism: uncultured Opitutaceae bacterium (assembly GCA_937889545.1). Lineage (GTDB taxonomy): Bacteria > Verrucomicrobiota > Verrucomicrobiia > Opitutales > Opitutaceae > Palsa-1447. The sequence goes on along the minus strand of CALAOT010000070.1, from coordinate 37,077 downwards.
GCGGCTCAATACACAACGCCATCAGTTCTTGCGCATCCTCAACCGCCGTCCAACCGAGCCGGCCGGGGTCAAGGTTTGACGATGAGACCCTCGTCGGCTTCGACCCCGGCGTATCCGGGACTCGTGCGTTCCGACGGTTGCGGATATCCCCCCCGCCAATCGCAACGGAGAATGGCACGTCTCGAAGCGCTTCACGCCTCACCTGCTGCGCTCCTAATCTCCTCCGGCAGGAATGACTCTGGCCCGAAAGCCTTGGCTTGAGTTCGGGGTCAGTTATGTCCAACCCATTGACAACAAGCGGCTTGTATCCTGCGTCGAGGGTCGCCGAATCGTTGCCGCCCTGCCTCCCAGCGCTCCTGGCATGGCCCTCGATCGCCAGGAGCCAAAGGCGTTCCTCTTTCCACCCGCGCTCCGTGATCCTATCCTGGCTTCGCTCGATCAGCCCCCTCCTGCGTCCGAAGACAGACTTTCCATCCGGCCGGGGTTCATGGAGTACCGCTGCCCTCGGAACACCCGAAGGCCGCAGCCAGGTATGCGATCCCTGTCCCATCGGATAGGCCCGAGGGGCCGCCCGCAGCAGCTTTGCCTCCGCGCCTCTTGCGGGCCGGCAGCAGGCCTTTCGGATGACTCGCGGCCGCCGGAGGCGCGGATCCGAGAGCGTGTTCCTGAAGCGGGGGCCAGAGGGGACAAAGGGCCGTTTGATCGTCACGTGCATCGAACTTCTTATATCACAAGAATAGACATGTCGCATCATTGGGGACAAGCCAAATCGGATGCCGTAAGAGCAAGGCGCATTTCCGCGCGCGGACGGAAGGGGTTGCACATTGATCCTTGCGGACGCCGCCGCATCGCGCGCGCGCCGGCTTGCAATGCGCATTCATCTGAAATGAGCGACGAGCCACCGCGGTTGTCTCCGTGGACTCAGACGCGGCGTCCAGTCCGGGCGGCGGACCGCGGGGGATTGAGCGGGAGCAAGGCGGCTGTGGAAACATCCGGAGCCGAAGCGCGACGGCGACACCGGAACAGATTCATGCCGCGGCCTTCGCCCGTGTCGTCGCGTGGCGCCACAGGGGCCGGATCACCCACCCGGGAGCTGGGCAACGGATCCGACAGTCGCGCGCGGGTTCGAAAATGCGACAGAACCCGCGACGATGCGCTCTGGCAATGGGGCGATCCCGGCGGCAGCCCTCCAGAGGATTACGAGGAGGGCCGGTACCGGAGGGTGCTGGCCGAGATCCTTGGTCTCGAGGAAGGGACAAAAGGCCGGGCCGCCGGCGCCGTCAGATGTCGAGCCTGCGCTCCCGGGCAATGGCGACCCACGAGGCCAAGGCGATGAGGACGGCCTGGAGGGGCAGGCGGATCCACAGCACCGCGGGCGAGAGGGCGAACCCCTCCACGCGCCCCATGAGGACCGCATGCACGTTGGCCGGGAAGACGAAGACGAGCAGTGCGGCCAGCCCAAAGCCCGCTACGCGCCGGAGACCCGGCACGAGGATGCCGATCCCTCCGAGGATCTCGCAGACCCCGGCGATCGCGCGATGGTTGGCCGGCGACGGAAGCCACGCGGGCACCATGTCGGCGGTTGCGGACGCCATGAGGAAATGGTTCAGCCCAGCAAGGATGAAGAAGGCGGCGAGGATCCAGCGGGAGAGGGGCTTCAGGATCACACCTCGTAAGACGCCTTAATCCCGTCTTTGTCTGCATGGAACCGGTTAAACGATGTGTAAATTGCATGGCGGCTGCGGACCGCCGGACCCGGGTCCGGCCCGCCTTGGCCACCGGCCGAGGGGACAACCTCATGGAGCTTCGCGCCTAGCGCACGCGCACGTCCACGACCGCGGAAAGCCCGGGCCGGAGGCGGTCGCCCAGCTCGTCGAGGCCCGTCTGCGCCGCGCCCATCAGCCCCGCACGCCGCCAAGGAAGATGTCCACGCACGCCTCGCCGTAGTGCGCGGCGCTGTACTCGGGCTGCCCGGGAGAGCTGGATCTGCGGAGCACGCTGGCGAAGATCGCGCCCGCAAAGATGTCGGCGGCGACGGCGGGATGGAGCCCCGGCCTCGCCTCGCCCGTCCTTCGCGCGAGCCGGAGCCGCTCCACGAGGGCGGCGCGCATCGGCCAGAAGATCCCCTTGAGGGCCTGGCGCTGGCAGAGCGCGTGGCGGTGGATCTCGCCGATCATCGTGCGGATGAGGGGCAGGTTCGCGACGAGGAGGGCCTCGTAGCGGCGCGCGAACAGGACGAGGTCGGCGCGCAGGTTGCGCCCCCCGCGGCCCGGCGCGGCCGCGGCCTCGCCCCCGGGGCCGAAGGCGCTCCCGACGACCGCCTCGAGCAGGCGCTCCTTCGTCCCGAAGTGCCTGAATAGCGTGACCTCGTTGACGCCCGCCTCCCGCGAGATGGCGCGGGTCGTCGCTCCCTCAAGCCCGTCGCGCGCGAAGACGCGCGACGCGGCGGACAGGATGAGCTGCCGCGTGGGGGGGCGGCGGCGGACGGCCTTGGCACGGGGGTGCATGCAAGTAGTTGCTTGCAAAGTTTCACAGGCGGGTGATGTTATCAAGATTCATTTTGAACGCCGCCGCCATACCGATGAACCCGATGCACCGCATCCCCTACACGCCCGCCGCAGTCGGGCCGCGGCCATGATGGCGCCCATCATCATCCTGGGGGCGATCCTGGTGTTCCTCGCCTGGGACACATCGGACCACAAGTAGGCCCCATCCGGCCTCGCTCCCGCGCGGGCCCGGCCGCCCTCCGCGGGCGACGCCAATTGAGCCTTGCGGGCGAGGGCGCGGGCCAGCAACGTGGCGCCCTTCGTGTGAAAATCGGTTTTCTCGGCGGGAGCTTCGACCCCGTGCATTTCGGCCACCTGCTCGCCGCGCAGGACGCATACGAGCAGTACAGGCTTGACCGGATCGTCATCGTCCCGGCGGCGCAGACGCCCCTGAAACCCAGCGTCTCGCACTCCTCGGCCGCCGACCGGCTGGCGATGCTCCGCGCCGCGACGGAGTGGGACACGCGCTTCGAGGTCTCCGACGCCGAGCTGCAGAGGGGGGGGGTCAGCTACACGATTGACTCCGCCCGGCACTTCCGCGCGCTCCACCCCAAGGACCAGCTCTACTGGGTGATAGGCGGCGACCAGCTCCCGCTGCTCCACCTCTGGAGGGAGATCGGGGAGCTGGCGAGGCTGGTGGAGTTCATCTTCCTCGAGCGCCCGGGCTACCCGGTCAAGGCCACCCCCGACGTACCGGGCCTCAGGCTGCACCGCTGCGACGGGCACCTGCTCGCGATCAGCTCGACCGAGCTCCGCGAGAGGACCCGGCGCAACCTCTCGCTCGACTATTTCGTCCCCCACAAGGCGATCGTCCACATCCGCAGCCAGGGGCTGTATCTCAAGCCCGAATGAAGCCGACCGAAACCCAATCGCTGGAGCTCGTCAGGCTGTGCTGCCGCGCGCTCGACGAGAAGAAGGCGGGCGACCTGCGCGTCCTCGACGTCCGGGAGATCTCGTCCATCACCGACTACCTGGTCATCGGGACCGCGACCTCGGAGCCCCACGTGCGCGCGCTGCGGAACGAGCTCGAGAAGGCGCTCGACTCCGTGAAGGCGCACATCGTCGGCTTCGAGACGGCCCGCGAGAGCGGCTGGGCCGTGATGGACGCCTTCGACGTCATGGTCCACATCTTCACCCCGGAGAAGCGCGACCGGTACCGGCTTGAAACCCTTTGGAAGGATGCGCGGGACGTCCCGCTCAGGGATGTCCTGGCCGCGGAGAAGCGCCCCGCGAGGAAACCCGCCAAGGCGAAAGGCAGGGCGGCCCCCAAGAAGGCCGGAAGGAGGGCCAAGTAGTTTTCCGGGAGGCAGATGCGGGACTCGCCAGCCGGCGGCCCGCCGCGGCCGTCGGCGCCGGGAAGACGGCGAGTGCGGGAAACTACTTAGTCGATTGGAGATTCGCAGCTTGAATGCATCTTGATCTAGCGGTAGCGTGGTTACGCCCAGATTCTGGGCATGTATATAATAAAACGTTAATAAACATAAAGTTAAGGCAGTCAAATGAATGCACGAAACAAGGGTTTTACCCTGGTTGAAATAATGATTGTCGTGGTGATCATCGGCCTCCTGGCATCGATGGCCATCCCGGCATTCCAAAAGGTCAGAACGGCCTCGCAGGACAAGGCCGTCCTGAACAACGCAAGGCAGCTTTCGGCTGCCTCGGACCAGTATTACCTCGAGAACGGTATCTCGACGGTGACGCTGTCCGATCTGCTCGGGCCCACGTCCTACATCAAGGCGCTGAACTCGGTCGCGAACGAAACGTATCCTCAGGGCTTCTCGCAGGGGACGACGATCACGATCAGTGCGGTGGCCGGAACGCGCACGATCACGTACTCGCCGTGACCGCGCCCGGCATCCCGCGCTCCAGTCGGCCAATAGAGGTAACTAGCAATGTGCTATGGACTTATGCATCCCATTGGTAAGATGGGGACAACTACGTATTCACAGACCTTTTATCTTGCTGGAAAAACGGGTCGTTAGGAAAATGCCCAGGTTCAAATCGCATAAAGCGGTTTGTTAATCATAAAACACATAACCAAATAACGACCAAATGAAACTCAGTCACAATACCAAGGGCTTCACCCTTGTCGAAATCATGATAGTTGTCGTCATCATCGGCCTTTTGGCCGCCATGGCGATACCAGCCTTCCAGAAGGTCCGGACAAACTCGCAAGACAAAGCGGTCCTGAACAACGCCCGCCAGCTCTCGGCAGGCGCTGACCAGTACTACCTCGAGAACGGTGTCTCGACGGTTACGCTCTCCGACTTGCTCGGACCCACATCGTACGTGAAGGCGCTGAACTCGGTCGCGAACGAATCGTATCCCCAGGGCTTCTCGCAGGGGACGACGATCACGATCAGTTCAGTGGCCGGAACGCGCACGATCACGTACTCGCCGTGACCGCGCCCGGCATCCCGTGGCTCCAGTCGGCCAATAGAGGTAACTAGCAATGTGTTATGGACTTAGAATCCCATTGGTAAGATGGGGACAAGTGCGTATTCACAGACCTTTTATCTTGCTGGAAAAACGGGTCGGTACGAAAATGCCCAGGTTCAAATCGCATAAAGCGGTTTGTTAATCATAAAACACATAACCAAATGAAATTCAGTTACAATACCAAGGGCTTCACCCTTGTCGAAATCATGATAGTTGTCGTCATCATCGGCCTTTTGGCCGCCATGGCGATACCAGCCTTCCAGAAGGTCCGGACAAACTCGCAAGACAAAGCGGTCCTGAACAACGCCCGCCAGCTCTCGGCAGGCGCTGACCAGTACTACCTCGAGAACGGTGTCTCGACGGTTACGCTCTCCGACTTGCTCGGACCCACATCGTACGTGAAGGCGCTGAACTCGGTCGCGAAGGAGACGTATCCCCAGGGCTTCTCGCAGGGTACGACGATCACGATCGCCTCAGTCGCAGGCACAAGGACGATAACCTACTCCCCGTAATCGACATTCAGGGGGTTTTCTCCAAGTTCAAAGCCGCCCGCATAATGTGGGCGGCTTTTTTGGGTCCCGAAATTCACGCATGAACGGTCCGTCGTTTGCACCGGTCCTCGCCGACCGCCGGGTATGGCTGTTTGCGCTCGTGGGCGCGTTCAGCGCCCTCACGGCCTTCTATGCGGTCCCCGACGGGAAGGCCCTGGGGATCGTGACCAACGCGGGCTACTGGTGCGTCCTCGCCGCGTTCGTCGTGTTCGTGCGCGCCCTGTGGCAGACGTTCCGCGGGGACCTGGCCGGCGCGCGCTGGCGGGGCCTCGACTGGGCGTCGGTCGCCGTCGTCGGCGTCGGCGGCCTCGTCCTCATCGTCCACGAGTCGTTCGGGTTCAAGATCGTGATGGACGAGCTGATGCTGGTCGGCACCTCGATGAGCATGCACTTCAGCCGGACGGTGCTCTCGCCTGACCGCGGCGGCGACATCCAGGGCGCGTTCGTCATCTTCCACGGCATCATGGACAAGAGGCAGCTCTTCTTCCCGTTCCTGGTCTCGATCCTGCACGACCTGACCGGCTACCGCCCCGAGAACGCCTTTGTGCTGAACGGCGCCCTGACCTTCGTCTTCCTGGGCCTCGTCAACGCCGCGGGCCGGATGCTCGCCGGCCGGATGGCGGGCTGGCTCGGGGTGGCGCTCTTCGCGGGCCTGCCGCTCCTCGCGCAGAACGCGACCGGCGGGGGGTTCGAGCTCCTGAACCTGGTCATGATCCTGGCGACAATGCTCCTCGGCGCGCGTTTCATCGCGCGGCGCGACGAGCCCTCGTTCACGGCCCTCTGCTACTCGGCGATGCTGCTGGCGCAGGTCCGCTACGAGTCGGCGATCTTCCTCCTGCCGGTCGCGGCGATCGTCCTCTGGGTGTGGCGGCGGGAGGGCAGGGCGATCCTGTCCTGGCCGGTCATCGCGGCCCCGGTCTTCATGATCCACTGCGCGCTCCACAACCGGATCTTCGGCATCCGCTCGACGGCGTGGCAGCTCTTCAGCAAGCCCGGCCTCTCGAAGCCGTTCTCGCTGTCCTACGTGCTGGGGACGGGCCCTAAGGGCACGCCCAACAACCTCGAGCACGCGCTCGGCTACTTCTTCGGAAAGCCGACGGACCAGCCCAACTCCTACGTGCTCTCGGCCCTCGGCGCCGTCGCGGTGTTCTTCCTCGCGCTCCTCGTCGCGAAGCGGCTGCGGGCGCTGTCGGCCGAGACGCCGATCTCGGTCGCGACCATCTTCTTCTCCTTCGGGTTCGCGCTGCAGTTCGGCCTCATGATGTGCTACTTCTGGGGCCAGTTTGACGACGCCATCATCCGGCGCCTGAGCCTGCCGACGCAGCTCGGGATGGTGGTCGCGGTGGCCGCGGTCCTTCAGCAGTTCCCGCGGCCCCAGATCGTCAAGGTTCTCCTGGCGGTGGCGCTCCTCGGCATCCTGGCGCAGGGCGTGCCGTCGATGGCCGCGCACGCCTACAACCAGGAGTACCTCGCGGGGCTCGAGACCGCGTGGCGGCGCCAGTTCATCGCCGACCAGCCGCGCAAGGACTACCTGGCGATCGACAACGACTCGATCCTCTGGATCGCCCACGAGGTCTCCGCCACCACCACCGAGGCGGCGAGGAGCCGCAGGGTCGACCTCGTGTACTTCATGCGCAACCACACCTTCTCGGCCATCTACGTGTTCCAGCGCTACAACATCGACGAGGTGACGGGCAAGATGACGGTGCGCGAGGACGACGAGCTCCCCCCGGGGTACGTCCTGGAGCCCGTCAGGGCCGAGCGCCTGATGACGCTGACCCAGACCCGGTTAAGCCGGCTCGTCGAGATCCGGGAAGGGAAGAGCGTGCTCTCGGAGCCCGGGCCCGACCACGTCGTCCCGAAGGACAGGGCCGAGATAGAGAGGGCGCGGCAGGCCTACCTCGAGACATTCTTCAAGCGGCTCCCTTGAGACGGATCCTCCTCTTTGCGCTGTGCGGGGTTCTGGCCCTCTGGGCCGGGTACTTCGCGATCCCGACCATCCCAGCGGGCCACCTGATCATCAACTGGGGCTACTACTACATCCTGGGCGTGTTCTCGCTCTTCGCCTTCAACGCGTGGAAGTTCGCGCGCGCGAGGCCCGAGGTGTGGGGGGGCTGGATCCGAAGGCCCGGAATCGCGGGGATCGCGATCGCCTCGGGGCTCCTCTTCGCGGTCTGGTCGGACCCCTTCAAACACAAGATCCTGTTCGACGAGTTCGTGATCCAGGGGACGGCCTACGAGATGCACGCGACGAAGCAGGTGAGCACGATCCTGCGCGCGTACAACATCGGCGGCACGTGGCTGACGATCGACACGTTCCTCGACAAGCGGCCGTACTTCTTCCCCTTCCTCGTGTCCCTGCTGCACGACTTCACGGGCTACCGGATCGCGAACATGTTCGCGGCCAACGTGGCCTGCGCGGCGGCGCTCCTTTGCCTCCTGTACTGGTTCGCCCGGGAGCTGGCGGGGCGGGGGCCGGCGATCCTCTCCGTGGGGCTCATGGCCACGATGCCGCTGTTCGGGCAGAACGCGACCGGCGCCGGGATGGACCTGCACAACCTGACCATGATCGCGCTCGCCGCATGCCTCGGGGTCCTCTACCTGCGCGCGCCCTCCCCCGAAAGGCTCACCCTCCTCGTCCTGGCAACGGTGCTCCTCGCCCAGAGCCGCTACGAGTCGATCATCTTCATCGCCCCTGCGGCCTTCGTGGTCGCCGCGGGCTGGGCGCGGGCTCGCAGGGTCATCCTCCCGTGGCCGGTCATCGTCGCGCCCCTCCTCCTGGTCCCCTATGCGTGGCACAGCCGGGTCCTCGCGGCGACGCCCCTCTTCTGGCAGCTCCAGGAGGGCCGCACCTCCGCCTTCAGCGTCTCGAACATGGCGAGCAACCTCAAGGGGGACCTTGCGTTCCTGTTCAACACGGGCCCCGAGCTCGCCAACTCATGGTACCTATCGGCCGCCGGCTTCGCGGGCCTGGGGTGGTTCCTGTTCTGCGCTCTGCGCTGGCTCGCCCGGAGGCCGCGGCGGGAGCTCCCGCCCGCAGTCGTGGTCGGGGTCGCGTTCGGGGCCGGCGTCGCCGGGCACTTCGTCGTCCTCCTCTTCTACTGGTGGGCGAAATTCGACGACCTCCTGGCCTCGCGCTTCTCGCTGCCGATATGCCTGTGCTTCTGCGCGCTCGCGGCGGCGATGATCAGGGGGCTCGAGGGCCGGCGGATCCCCGCCCTCAAGGTCGCGGCCCTGGGTCTTGGCGCCTGGGTCCTCGCCGGGGCCGTCCCCGCGGTGGCGCTTCGGCTCTACACGGAGCAGAACCTCGCCATGCAGGAGATCGAGTGGGAGCACGCGGTCATCGGGTCGCGGCCCGGGCCGGTGCTGCTCATATCGAACAAGTCGACGATACCCTTCGTCCTCTGGCACATCGAGACGGTCATCAGCGCGGTCGGGGCGCAGCGGGGCGAGGAGATCCGCTACCACATGGGCCAGGACACGTTCAAGGAGGTCCTCGTGACGCAGGCGATCCGCCCGACGTCGGCCGAGGGGGACATGGGCGTCGACCCCGAGGACCTGATGCCGGCCGGCTACCACCTTGAGACGATCGCCGAGAAGCGCTTCGGGGCGCGGCTCGACCGGCTGAGCAGGATCGTGTCGATCGACCCGGCACCGGGGGGCTTCAGGGAGCCCGATCAGCGGCCGATCCCCTCGGCGCTGCGCTCGATCAGCGCGGTCCAGTCGCGGAGCGTCCCCGTGGTGGCCGCGCTGACCTCGTCCGCCGTGAGGCGGTAGACGAGGATCGAGTACCCGATCATGGCGTCAGGCTTCCTCGCGCGAAGGCAGTGGCAGAGCCTGGCGAAGCGCAGGTGCAGGAAGCGGTCCCGGCTCGCGGTCCACTTGTCGGGGGCGACCTCTCGATCCAGCCGCGCGCGCGCGGCTGGATCCGTCGCATAGGACTGGAACATCGGCTCGAAGGCCCGCAGGAACTGGTAGTCCTTCTCGAGCTCGAGGGTCCAGGGCCCCTGATACTGGCTGTAGACCTGCTCCAGCATGGTGGCCCCGATGCAGTACAGCCCCGGGCCGAGCGGGATGTAGGCCTCGTCCTCGTGGAAGCCGTTCATGAAGGCCAGCCGCCTGGCCCGGATCCCGTAGTACCAGGGGTAGCCGGAGCCGAAGTACGCGAGGTAGGCGGTCTCGTCCGGCCGCTGGTTCCCGTCCAGCCACGCCTTCAGGCCCGGCAGGTCCTGGCCCCAGTCGAGCGAGCTGTCGACCAGGTGGTTGTGGCCCTGGGCCGGCCCGCCCGCCAGCTCGTTGAAGTAGGCGAGGTAGTGGGGGGCGACCGACACCGATTCGGCGACGTGCCATGCGACCAGGGCCGCGGCGACGAGCGCCCCCAGGCGCAGGGGCCAGGTGAGGAACCTGCCGAGCGCCCCCGCCAGGATGAACAGCACGGGATACATGGGCAGGAGGTGCCGGTGGCCGATGTTGAGGTGGCTCAGGACCGAGGAGGCCCCGTAGATCAGGAAGAGCGCGAGGAGCGGGGTGAGCGGCAGGAGGCCCTCCCAGCGCGCCGCCCCGGCGGCCTGCGGCCGGATCCGGGCCCGGACGGCGAGCCAAATGGACCAGCCCGAGGCCAGGATGAAGGGGACGGTCGTCTTCAGCACGAACGCCCAGACGAAGAAGCTCGGCCAGCCGGTGTTGCTGTACTGCCCGTTCAGGAATGCGTTCCGGGTCTGCGCGGCCTGCACGACGTACGCGGACCCGTAGAGGAAGGCCTCGGGCAGGGCGTGGATCCCCGCGAGGAGGTGGATCAGCTGGCCGGCCCTTCCCGTGCGCGCGATCATCTCGGGCCACGCCACGATGAACTGGACCGCGGGGGGCAGGGCCGGGTTGAACGCGCTGTACCGGAACCCGTAGAAGGCCCAGATTATGGCGACGGCGGCGGCGCCGTGCCCGAGGGCCGACAGGACGACCGGGCCGGCGCGGCTGCGCCCCACGGCGACGTGGACGACGGCGCAGAGCGCCATCATGGGCAGGAGGAGGACCGCGGAGAACTTGGCGACGCACGCCAGGCCGAAGAGCAGGGCGCTGAGCGCGAACGGGCCCGCGCCGGGCGTCTCCAGGTGCCGCCACCACGCCCCGACCGAGGCCAGCATGAAGAGGGTGATGCACACATCGGACGTCGCGAGCCCCCCGTGCGCGAGGAACGTAGGGCTGAAGGCGAAGAAGGCAAGCGACACGAGGGCGCCCGCCCGGCCGAAGAGCCTCCTCGACCAGCAGTAGACGAGGAAGCCCGTCGCGACGCTCAGGAGCGCCGTCATCGCGCGCGCGGCCATGAGCCTCGGGAAATGGTCCTCGCCCGTCTCGTAGAAGAACTCATGGCCGATGACCCACGCGTCGCTGACCCCCCAGTAGGGCTGGTCGAGCCTGGGGAACGTGGCCCCCTTGAGCCACACGGGCAGCGCCACCCAGCGCTGGGCCAGGTTGCCGTTCTCGGGCTGCAGCCGGTAGTCGTTGAGCCTCCAGTAGGCGAAGCCCCCGACCACGTGCACCAGCTCGTCGGAGGTCGTGCTCTCGTGCCGCTTGCTCCCGACGGCCATCGCGAAGTGCAGCCCGAGGAGGAGGGCCACGGCGGCCGCGGCCCAGGCCTTGAGGTTCCGGGTCATTGGAGGGGGCCCGGGCCGTAGAGCGCCTGCAGGACCTCGTCATCCGTAAGTTTGTAGATGAGGAACGTGTAGTCCAGGAGGACCTGCGGCTCGCGGCCGCGCAGGTAGTGGCAGAGCCTGGCGAACTGGAACTCCTCGAACGTGTTGGCCTCGTTGGTCGTCAGCTTCCCGCCCGACTTCGCAAGCTCGATCACGTGCGCCAAGAGCCCGCGGTAGCGGGCCTCCTTCTCCAGGTCCCAGCGGCCCCGCGCCTCGGTGTAGACCTGCTGGAACTGGCTCGCGCCGATGATCCAGAGGCCTCCCTTCATGAGGGCCGGGGCCTTCCTCTCCCGGATGTCAAAGTTGACGTCGCCGACCCGCGTGGCCCCGACCCCGTAGTACACGACGTCCCCGGAGCCGAAGTAGGAGATGAACACGGGCCCGTCGGGGGGGTGCGCGTCGAGCCAGCGCCTCACGCCCGGCAGGTCCTGCCCCCAGTCGAGGGAGCTGTCGACGACGTGCTTCCACGCGTTGCTTGGCCCCACGAACTCGTTGAAGTAGGCGAGGTAGTGCGGCCGGATCCAGACGGACTCGGCCGCGAACCACGCGGCGAGGGCCGCGACCAGGGCGCCTGTCCAGCGCGGCGGCCGCGTGACCCAGCAGGCGGCCCCCGCGGCCATGACGAAGAGCACCGGGTAGACCGGCATGATGTGCCGGTGGCCGATGTTTAGGTGGCTCGTGAGCGCGAACGCCCAGTAGACGGCGAACAGCGAAAGCAGCGGCGACCAGTCGTACAGCCGGGCCTTCCACTCCTGCGCCCCGCGCCTGCGGGAGGCCGCGCCGAGGGCCGCGAGGGCGACGAGCGCGAAGAGGGCGATCGGCGTCTTGACGGCCGTCGTGTAGGGGAAGTACGAGACGAAGCCCGTGCTCTTGTATTCGCCGTTCAGGTAGGCCTTCCGGTAGCGCGAGAACCGGTAGGTGTGGGCTAACCCGTAGATGTAGGACTCCGGCAGCACCTCGTGGGCGCGGGCGAACCGGAGGATGGGCACGAGCGGCCCCCCCTGGTCCTCGAGGACGTCCCAGCCGACGAGCGAGCGCACCCGGTTGGGCTCGAAGTGGCGGAACATCGGGTACTTGAAGCCGTACGAGGCCCAGATGACGCCGACGGCGAGGGCGCAGGCGGCGACGGTGGCCCCGATGAGCGAGGCGGCGATCCTCATCCGGCCCGCGATCACCCGCGGGAACGGCCACGCCGCCTCGAGCGCGTCCCGTCCCGCGACCCGGACGGCGAACAGGATCGCGCACATGGGCGCGATCAGGGGCGCCGAGAACTTGGCGACGCAGAGGAGCCCCAGCACGAGGCCGAAACCGGCGCACCGGGCGGCCGTCAGCCGGTGCGCCATCGCCCAGAACGCGGTCACCGCCGCCAGGAACATGCAGGTGGCGGTCATGTCGCTCGTGATGAGCGCCCCGTTGGCGAGCATGGTCGGGCAGAACGCGAAGAGGAACGCCGCCAGGAGCGCCGCCCTGTCCCCGTGGAGCCTGCGGGCCCAGAGGAACACGAGGGCGCCGGTCGCTACGCCGAAGAGCGCGATCATCCGGCGGCCCTCCCGGAGCATGGCCGGCAGGTCGTTCCCGAGGTCGTAGAACCACCGGAACCCCATCTCCCAGACGTCCGAGATCCGCCACGCGGCCTGGTCGAGCGCCGGGAACTTGAGGTTCATGCGCAGGAGGGGGATCGCCGCCCAGCGCTGCGGGAGGTTCCCGTTCTCGGGCTGGAGCCGGTAGTCGTCGAGCTTCCAGTAGCTGTAGCCCGCGGTCAGGTGCGCGATCTCGTCGCCTGCGACGCATTCGGTGTCGGAAATGCTGGTCGCCATCCACCAGTAGAGGCCGAGGATGCCGGCGGCGAGGAGGAGGACCGTCCTCGTGCTCATGGCGCGGCGGGCCTCCTGCCGAGGCGGTCCGCGCACGCCTGGACGCACGCCCCGACCGCGACCGCCTGCATGGCGACAAGCGGCAGCTGGTGGCGCTCGTTGTGGTTCACGAGGACGAAGGGGAGCAGCATGCCGAATCCGATCGCGGCGGCCCATGCGGCGGGCGGCGCGGGCCGCCCGCCCCCGAGGAGCGCGCAGAGGAGGAGCGCCGCGACCGGGATCCCGGCCGTCAGGAAGCCGATGGCGATCCCGCCCGCGCCGCGGAAGCGCGCGTCGAAGGCGAGGCGCTTGTCCGCCCAGTCGCGCCAGGCGGCGCCCTCGTCGGCGAGCCCGAGGCGGTGCAGCCTCGCGCTCACGTCGGAGGGGTCGGCGTCGATCCTCGTCCACAGCCCGTTGCCGGACTGGCCGAGGAGGATCAGCTCGCCCGACGCCACCAGGCGGACCGCGTCGTCCTGGCGGAACCGGAAGCGCGTGAATTCGCCGCCGCCCTCGCGCCGGCAGAACACGGCCGCGTCGGCCGCCCGGCGCAGGACGTTGCCCGCGAAATGCAGCGGCGCCGACCGCAGGGCGGCGAGCGCGGGCCCGCGGAAGGAGTCGACGTACGCGGGCTCGCCCAGCCGCGCGTACCGCTCGAATTGCGCGACGTCGAAGTACGGCAGCTTCCGGAGCACGGTCTCCATCCTCGGGAGCCCGTCGGCCGAGTCGACGTTCGCGAGGTGGAGCTCGAACCAGAGGTTCGACTTGAGGGGGACGAAGCGGCCGAGCGCCACGGCGTTGCGCCCCGTCCACCCGCCGACGGCGGCCGCGGCGACGGCGATCGCCGCGAACGGCACCCGGAGCCTGCGGATGTCCCCTCGGAAGGACCAGGCGAGGGCGAGGAGGACGATCCCCGTCGCGAGCGCGAGGCCCGCATTGTCGAGCGGGGCGGCGAGGGCGACGGCGAACAGGACCAGGGGGCCCCTTGCCTCGGGCGAGCGCCGGGCCTCCAGCGCGGCCCACAGGAGCGCCGCCGAGACGAGGATGTCGAGCCAGGCCTCGCTCAGGACCTCGAGCGGCCCCGCGGGGAGCAGCGCGCAGTACGCAAGGAAGGCGGCGGAGGCCGCGTTCCTCGCCCAGGCCCCGAATGGGGCGAGCGCTGAGAGGAGGAGGGCGTTGGCCGCGCCGAGCCCGACGACGGCGAGGACGAGGAGGGCCTTGGCGGCGGCCGCGGACTTGACGCCGAAGGCGAGGAACGCCGCAGCCTCCACCCAGACCGGCAGAGGCGAGACCCAGGCCGTGGCCCCGGTCGCCCCGTCGAAGGGGTCGCTGAAGCCCCGGCCCTGGGCGAGCGCGGCGGCGACATTGCCCGGTTCGGCCCAGTCGAGCATCCCGGGCGCGAGCCTGGGCAGGTTGTGGGCCAGCGCGGCGGCGGCGAGGACCAGGAAGCCCGCGGGGGCGAGAAGCCGGGATTGGCCCATGGGCGGTCGCTAGCGCCGCGGCGGCCGGACCAGGTAGATCGGCCGCTGCTTCACCTCGTCATAGATGCGGCCCAGGTACTCGCCGAGGACGCCGATCCCGATCAGCTGGATCCCGCCGAGGAAGGTGACGAGGGAGACCAAGGTCGTGAACCCGGTCGTCGCCGTCTCGATCCCCAGGAGCCGCTTGGCGATGAAGTAGAGCCCGAGAAGGAACCCGAGCCCGCTGACGGCGATCCCGGTGTACGTCAGGACCCGGAGCGGCAGGTACGAGAAGCTGAAGAACCCGTCGACCGCGTAGCGGACCAGCCTCCGGAAGGTCTGCTTGGGCTTGCCGGCGGCGCGCTCCTGCCGGTCGTAGGCGACCTCGGCCGTCGTGAACCCGATCCAGGCCCGCAGGCCCGGGAAGAACCGGTTGCGCTCGGGAAGCCGCGCGAACGCCTCGAGCGCGGGCCGGCCGAGGAGGCCGAACGTCCCAGCGTTCGACTCGATCGGGATGTCCGTCAGCCTGTCGAAGAGCGCGTGGAAGACGTCGAAGCCGACCCTGCGGACGCCGGTCTCCTTGCGCGAGCGCCGAACGGCCCGCACAACCTCGGCGCCCGAGCGCCAGGCCGCCACGAGAGCGGGGACCACCTCGGGGGGGTCCTGCAGGTCCGCGTCCATCGTCACGACGGCGTCCGCGGCGCCCGCGTGGGCCAGGCCGGCCGCGAGCGCGCTCTGGAACCCGAAGTTCCTCGAGAGCTCGACCAGCTCGAAGCGGGAGTCGCGCGCGCCCTGCGCGCGCAGGAGCTCCGCCGAGCGGTCGCGGCTCCCGTCGTCCACGAAGACCGCGCGCCACGCGCACTCGGCCGGGGCGGCGAAGAGGGCCTCCAGGCGCGCGAACAGCTCCGGGAGCACGGGCTCCTCGTTGAACACGGGCACGACGATGGCGACGGTCGGTCTTGGAGAGTCGGTCATGGGCTAGACGGGACTCGCAGGTGCCCGGCGGGCGCGCAGGAGGGCCATGCAGAAGATGGCGCCCAGGAGCGCCAGCACGAGCGCGGGAGGAGTCGCCAGAATGTCTGCAAAATATGCCAAATGGGCGATGATTTTCTCGTGGAGGTTCTCCTGGGAGACAAGGCTGTAGGTCCGGGCGACCTGCGCGGGGCCGCGCCCGGGCAGGAGCCACCGGTCGAACGCGAAGTCCTCGACCGCGAACTGGAGGGCGATCCCGAGGCAGAAGTCCACCGTCCATCCCGCGATGAGCGCCAGCTGCCACGCGCGGCCGAGCCCGCGCCACCGCGAGGCGAGGAACGCCAGGGCGAGCAGGACGACCGACTGGAGGCAGATGTGGACGATCCCGTAGTGCTCGCGGTCCCCGTACACGGCGACGCTCAGGAGGACGAAGCCCGCGAGGACGAGCGTCCAGAATAGCCGGTCGCGCGGCCGTGCCGCCCGCGCCGCCCGGAAGGCCTCCCGGAGGACGGCCACAAAGCCGACGCTCCCGAGCGCCAGCGGCAGGTTGACCTGGTACAGGAGGAAGCACTGGTCCCGGAGGGCGCCCCACCGGCTCGACTGGCCGAACAGGGAGCCCCGGAAGCCCCGGACCTGGGGGGGAAGGAGGGTGTCGCGCAGGTTGAGCGCCACCTTGAGGAGGTGGCCGCCCCGCCACCGCTCCAGGGTGGTGACGCTGGAGTTCGAGAGGAACGTGGCGTGCCAGCCGTACTGCGCGACCGACCATGCGAACCAGGGAGCAAGGACGCAGGCCCCCGCGGCCGCCGCGGCGGCCGTCATGCGCAGGAAGCCGGGGTCCCACCGCCCCCATCCCGCCGCGATCCAGGCCAGCGCGAGAACGCAGACATAGGGCCCCGCCGAGTAATGGGTCACGACCGCCCCGCCGAGGAGGAGCGCGCAGAGGACCGCCGGCCGTCCCGCCGGGGCGCCGCCGTCGCGCACCCGCAGGAAGAAGTAGAGGCCGGCCAGGATGAGGAACGCCGCCGGGAGCTTCGTCCACGGGTAGGTCGCATTCTGGAGGAAGAGCGGGTTCACCATCAGGACGACGGCGGCGACGCGCGCGGCGGGCCTGCCCCCGAAACGCCCCGCCAGGAGGCCCACGGGGAGGTAGGCGAGGCTGCACAGCGCCGCCATGATTACCTGGAAGTGCGCGTAGTCGGCCTGCGTCATGCGCAGGAACGCGGCCGCCAGCACGTTCGCCAATGGGGGGCGCGCGGGCATCACGAAGATGTCGATGAACGGCTTGCCGGGGGGCCAGTCGCGCAGGAAGAACTGGGCCCGCTGCCAGTGCTCGAGCCAGTCGAGCATCCATGCGCCGCCGGAGTGGCTCCGGACGAATGCGAGCCATCCCACGCACCAGCCGGTCACGAGGAGCTGGCCGGCCGCGAGGTCCCGGGCCGCGGGATCGGCGACGAGCCTTGCGGCCCCGCGCCAGCCGCAGGCGAGGCCCGCGGCTGCCAGCGCCGGCAGGAGCCAGTACCCCCAGAGGGGGCAGCCGCTCGCGAACACGGCCCAGGCGATCCCCCACGCCGCGACAAGCGAGAGCGCGGCGCCCGCCACGAGGTCCTCGGCCGGCTCCAGCCGGAACCGGTCGAGCAGCGGCCGCGAGAGCCCGAAGGCGACGCCCAGGACCAGGAGGAGGCAGGCGAGCGTGTCGGCGATCATCGGGGTGGGGGCCAGGCCAGCGCACAATACGCGGGCCAAGATGGCAATAATCTCCTCGCGGCGCATTTGCGCCGGGCGGTAGCCTCGGGGCCGCGATGGCCCCTGCACGCAACGACCCGTGAGGCCGACCGCGGACATGCCCGTCGCGGCGCTCAGGTGGGCCGCGGCCATCGTGATCGCCGTCGCGGTGGCCGCCGCGTACCGGGGCACCCTGGCCGGCCCGCTGATCTACGACGACCACGTGTGGATCACGCGCAACCCGTCGGTCCGCCGACTCTGGCCCATCGGAGGGGTGCTTTCGCCGCCCGCCGGCTCGCCGGTCCGCGGCCGGCCGGTCCTAAGCCTCTCCCTGGCCCTCAACCATGCGGTAAGCGGGGACGGGGCCTGGAGCTACCACCTGGCGAACCTCGGGATCCATATCCTGGCGGCGCTGGCCTTATTCGGGATCGCCACGCGGACGCTCGCATGGCGCCCCGGCCCCTTCCCGTCGGAGCGCGACCGCGTCCTGGCGGCCTTCGCGGTCGCGCTCCTCTGGGCGCTGCATCCGCTCCAGACCGAGTCGGTGACCTATGTGAGCCAGAGGTCGGAATCGCTCATGGGCCTCCTCTACCTCATGACGCTCTACTGCTTCATCCGCGGGGTTCAGTCGCCAAGGCCCGGCGCGTGGCACGTCCTCTCGGTGTCCGCGTGCCTCCTCGGCATGGCGACAAAGGAGGTGATGGTGACGGCCCCGCTCGTCGTCCTGGCATACGACCGCACGTTCGTTTCGACGGGCTTCCGGGAGGCGCTGCGCCTTCGGTGGAGGCTCTACCTTGGGCTGGCCTCCACCTGGCTCGTCCTGGGCTGGCTGGCCGCGGGCCTGGGCGGCCGCGGCGTGGGCCTCGGGCTCGGGTTCACGTGGTGGGCCTACGGGCTATCGGAGTGCTGGGCCGTCGCCCATTACCTCCTCCTCTCCGTGTGGCCGCATCCGCTGGTGTTCGACTACGGGACCAGCCTCGTCGGCAGCGTCGGCGCGGCGCTTCCGTGGGCTCTCGTCCTCGCCGCCATCGCGCTGGCCGCCGCGGCCGCCTTCCTGCGGAGGACCTTCGCGGGGTTCGCGGGCGTGTGGTTCCTCGCAATCCTCGCCCCTGCCTCGGGAGTCGTGCCCGTGGCCTTCCAGCCGATGGCCGAGCACCGGATGTATCTTCCCCTGGCGGCGGTCGCCGCGCTCGTTGTCGCGGGGGCCTGGGCTTGGCTCGGGAGGCGCAGCCTGGCGCCCCTCCTTGCGGCCGCCCTGGCGCTGGGGATCCTCACGGGCCTGCGGAACGGCGACTACCGGAGCGAGGCCGCGATCTGGGGCGACACGGTGGCGCGGCGCCCGTCCAATCCCCGGGCCCGGATGGCGCTGGGGGAGGCCCTGGCGAGGGAGGGGAGGCACGCCGGGGCCGCGGAGCAGTTCTGCGCGGCGGTGCGGCTCGATCCCGGCAGCCTTGAGGCGCACCGGGAGCTGGGCCTCGCGCTCTTCCACATGGGCCGTGCCGGGGACGCGCTGGAGGAGTACCGGGGCGTCCTGCCGCCGACGTCCGACTCGGCGCCGCTGCACTACGACACCGCCCTGGCGCTGGACGGGCTGGGGCGCATCCCGGAGGCGATCGCGGAATACACGCTTGCCATGCGGCTCGACCCGGATGACGCGGACGCGCGCATCGGGCTGGGGTCGGCGCTCACCCGGGCGGGCCGCGCCGGCGAGGCGAGGGTTCAGTTCGAGGCGGCGCCGGCTCTCAGGCCCGGCTCCTCCGAGGCGCGGGACGGGCTCGGGCGGCTGGGGGCGCCCCCGGCCGCACGGTGATCAGCGCAGGTTGTACTTGAGGATCGCCCAGAGAGCCCGGAACCCGTCGCGCCAGCCGATCTTCTTCCCCTCGGCGTACGTGCGCCCGTAGTAGCTGATGCCGACCTCGTAGATGACGACGTGCAGCCTCGCGACCTTGGCGGTGATCTCCGGCTCGAACCCGAAGTGGTCCTCCTCGATGCGGATCTTCTGGAGCACGTCCCTGCGGAACACCTTGTAGCAGGTCTCCATGTCCGTGAGGTTGAGGTTCGTCATCATGTTGGAGACGAGAGTCAGGAACTTGTTTCCTATCATGTGCCAGAAATAGCACACGCGGTGCGGCTCGCCGCCCATGAATCGCGACCCGAACACGACGTCGGCCTTCCCGTCCACGATCGGCTTCATGAGCTTCTGGTACTCGTTGGGGTCGTATTCCAGGTCGGCGTCCTGGACGATGACCGCGTCTCCGGTGGCGGCCGCGAACCCGGTCCGCAGCGCGGCGCCCTTGCCCTGGTTCGACTCGTGGTAGATGACCTTGTCGACCAGGGGCTCGATCTGGGTGCGCAGGAGGTCGCGCGTCCCGTCGCGCGAGCAGTCGTCGACGATGATGATCTCCTTGATCGGATAGGGGGAGCTGCGCACGCGCTCGACTATGGTGCGGATGGTCTTGGCCTCGTTGTAGCAGGGGATGATGATCGATAGCTTCATCTATGGAGTCGGAAAGGATGGAATGGCGCCGCGGCCAACGGAAGCTTTTATCGGCCCGGGACGGCGACGAACCCGAGCGACTCGACCCAGGCGGCCTGCCCCCCGGAGGGATCCCGCGAGGTGACCCAGGGCTCGAAGCGCGTGGGGTCGAAGAACCTCGCGGTGTGCGTCGCGGGGGCCGTGCCGTCGACCTCGATGGAGAAGCGCGTCTGCAGGTCTCCCCGGCGGCCCGGGTCCGCGATCCCATCCCACCACGGGCTCTGCGGCGGCGGGTACAGCCAGGGGGCGTCGATCCGCGCCCGGATGAGGCCGTCGCGGACGCGCACGACCGGGCCCGCAAGGATGACGGAGAAGACGTTCTCCGCCAGGACGAGACGCGCGTGGTCGGCGTCGAACCGCTCGAGGATCAGCTGGTTCATCATGCCGGGCCGCCCGTTTGAGATGAGGACGGCCGAGCGGGGGTCCGGGCCCGGCGCGACCCGGACGTCGATCTCCACGGGCCCGAATGCCGTTCCCTGGCTCCGGGCGGTCCAAAGGCTCGGGTAGTCGAGGAGCCGCGCGACGAACGCATACACGGCGGGGTCGGTCTTGCGGAACAGGATCCGGTGCTCGGCGGAGGCGAGGGCGACGTAGCCTGCGGTCCAGGCGCCGGCGCACAGCGCGAGGAGCCGCAGGACGTTGCGGGCCGGCCCGCCCGGGGATCCGCCGAAGAGCGCCAGGAGGCCGATCGCTGTCAGGACGGTGGCCCCGGCGAAGAGCTCGGTGATGTAGCGCGAGGCCGCCCCGGCGTAGCAGAAGAGGATGCACGCCGAGAACGCGGAGGCGAGCGCCGCGGCCCAGACCGTGCGCCGGAGCGCACGCGCCCCGGGATCGCCCCGGCGGCGCCAGGCCCACGCGAGCGCGACGAGCGAGGCAAGCTGGACGGGGATCGCGAACAGGGCGCCGTGCATCTCGTCGATCCCGAGGTGGCCCGGGGGCTCGCCCCCGGGCTGGACCGCGAGGACGAAAGGGAAATACGGGCTGAGGTCGGGGAGCGAGAACAGGTAGACCCAGGCGTCGTAGGGCGCGTACCGGGGGCTGAAGTGCACGATGTTGCGCTCGTCGGCCCCCCAGAGCTGGTAGCTCTGCCCGAATTCCAGGGGATTGCCGAAGCGCGCGGCGTTGTAGGCGAGGAGCGCGAGACCCCCGGCCGCGGCGACCGCGGCCGCCAGGGGCAGCCGGGAATCGGCCGGCCTCCGGCGGTCGAAGAGGAACACGAGCACCGCGGCGCCGGCGAAGAGGCTCGTCGGGCGCGATCCCAGCATCAGGGCGACGGCGGCCCCGGCCGCGAGCGCCCAGCGCGCGCCGCCCTCCGAGCCCAGGCACCGCCACAGGAAATAGAGAGCCCACCACAGGCAGGCGCACCCGGCCACGAGCGGGAGCTCCCAGACATCCGGGCGCCGGATCGTGACCGGAAGCCACGAGGCGCACATCGAGACAAGGAGTATCCCGCCCGCCGCCGGAGTGCCAAGGCCGGGGAAATGCCTCCTGCGAACGCCTGCGATCAGGAGGGCGAGCCCCGCCATCCCGCCCGCCGCGAAGACGGCCACGGCGAGCCTCTGGGGCAGGTGGTGGCCCGTGATGACCCGCCACGGTAGCATGACCAGGACGGGGGTCGGCCCGAAATAAAGGTAGTACTTGCCGCGGTAGAGGCTCGCGTCCCAGAGGCGCCACGCCGCGTTCCGCGAGGAATCGTACGGATCCCGGAGATTGAGGAGCTCGGGGGCGGGCTCGACCGACAGGCTCGTGTGCCCCTTCAGGAATCCGTCGACGAGGTATTCGTAGTGGTGCCAGGCGTCCCTCTGGTCGCCCTCGAACACCTTTGCGCCGTTCGCGATCCAGAAGAGGAGGAGCGCGCAGGCCGCGAGCGCCGCCCAGAGCGGGGCCGCTCCCGGCTTAGCCTCTCGCGGGTCCGGTGGGTTCATTGGGGGGCGCGGCCGGCATCAGGGACTCGACGCAGGGCGAGCCGGGCTCCGCCTGCGAGGGGCCCGCGATCGCAGGCTCGAATCCCACGGGTTCCGCCGAGTGGGTGGAGTGCGCGAAGACGCCGCCCAGGCCCCACTCGATCCGGAACAGCGTCTGGCGCTCCCGCGAGACGGCTGGGTCCATGCCGTCCCAGTAGGGATGCGCCGGCGGGGGGTACAGCCATGGGGCGTCCAGCCGTACGGCGAGCCGGCCGCCAGTCACGGCGAGAGGGGGCGTCTCGAGCACCCGGAGCTCGTTCTCGGCCACTACCAGCCGGACGTGCCCCGCGTCCACCCGCTCCAGGATCAGCCGGTTTGCGTTCTGGGGGCGCCCGTTCGCCATGAGCGAGGTGCGCGCGCCTGCGGGCCCGGGCGGAATGCGTATCACCATGCCGACCGGCCCGAAGCGGATGCCCTTCCCGCGGGCCCACCACTGGCTGGGATAGTCGAGAGCGTGCGCAACCGCCGCGTAGGTCCGCGGGTTCGTCTTTGCCATGAATCCCCGGAAATCGGCCGAGGCGAGCCAGACGCACGCGACGCTCCAGCATGCCGCGGCCGCCGCGAAAACCCTCAGGGCCCGGCGCGGGCGCGCCTTGGGTTCCAGGCCGAACACGGACATCAGGCCGACGGAAGTCAGGACGGTCCATCCTCCAAGTAGCTCGGTCATGTAGCGCGAGCAGGCCCCGCCCCAGGAGAAGAGGATCAGCGCCGCGAACACGCTCGCGCAGGCCGATGACGCGAGGGCGACCGCGGCCGCCCTCGTCCCGGGGATTGCGCGGCTGCGCCAGGCCCAGCCGCACGCCACGATGCCCGCGAGGTGGACGGGCATCATGAAGACGACGCCGTAGATCTCCTCGAACCCCATGTATCCCGCCGGGCGGTCGTCGGTCCAGAAGGGGTGGAGGAAAGGGAAGTACGGCCCAAGCTGCGGCAGCGAGAAGACGTAAACCTCTGCGTTGAAGAGGATGTTTGCCGGGCTGAAGAAGTGCAGGCCGCGGTACCCCTCGCCCCAGAGCTGGTAGCTCTGCCCGAACTCGAGCCACCTGCCGAACCGGGCATAGTTGTAGAGGAGGAGCCCGACGCCGCCCGCGCACGCGATCGCCGAGGCGACGAGGGCCGGGCCCCGCCTCCGGCTCCCCCCGGGGCCGGCGCCGGCGAGCGGGATCAGGAAGAGGAGAGCGGTCGCGGCTGCGGCGAAGACAAAGGTCACGCGGCAGCCCATGAGGAGGGCCAGCGCGGCGCCCCCGGCGGCGGCCCAGCGGGCCCGGCCGCCGGAGTCGTGGAACTTCCAGAGGAAATACACCGCCCACCAGAGGCATGCGACCGCCGAGACGATCGGCATCTCCCAGAAGCCCGGACGCCGCAGCGTGACGGGGAGCCACGATGCGTGGAAGGCGACGATGACGATGCCCGCCAGGGCCGCGGCCGACAGCCTAGGGAAATGCCTGTTCCGGACCTCCCAGAGGAGGAGGGAGAGGCCGGCGAGCCCGATCGCCGCGAACGCCGCGACCGCCAGGCGCTGGGGGAGCGCCCGGCCCGTGACGGCCCGCCAGGGCAGCATGAGCGCGGCCGCGGGCGCGGGGCCGTAATAGAGGTAGTACTTTCCCTGATACAGGCTCGCGTCCCAGAGCCTGTAGGCCTTGTTGGCCGCCGGATCGTAGGGGTCGCTGAGTCCGAGGAGCTCCGGGGCCGGCTCGACGGACAGGTACGTATGGCCGTGCAGGAAACCCTCGGCCAGGTACTCGTAATGATGCCAGACGTTCCTAAGGTCGCCGTCCCAGGGTGCCACGCCCTCGGCGGTCCAGAAGGCCGCCGCGGCGCAGGCGCCGAACGAGAGCCAGAGGGCGAGCCGGGAGGCCACGGTGGCGCCAGGCGGGGTCATGGCCCGGTCCCCTTTCTTGCGAGCTCGGCGCTCGCCGCCTCCGCAATGACCGCCGCGTCGGGGTGCCAGGGCTGCATCTTCAAGGCCTCCCTCGCCTCGCTGAGCGCGGTCGCGTCGTCACCCACCGTGAACGCGGCCCGGGCGAGGAGCACGTGGTCCTGGACGAACGTCGAGCGGTCGCCCACGCCGCCGATATTGGAGAACGCCGCGAATCCCGCCAGGACGACAGAGAACGCAAGCGCAGCGCGCCGGCCCGGGGACCAGCCGGTCCAGAATGCCGGCGAGACGAGCGCGCCCCCGGCGAGGACGGCGAGGATCGCGGCCAGGGGCAGCCGGAACCGGGCGCTGACGAAGAAAAGGAGGATGGAGGCGGCGCAGGCCGCCGCCACGGCCGCGAGCGCGATCGCCGTCCGCGGGGACTCGGAGGCGAGCCGGGCGGCTCCTGCGACTCCCAGAACGAGGAGTACGCCCCAGCAGATGGGATTCCACGAGAGCCACGGCGATCGTGCCTTGTGGAACGCGAAGGTCTTGTTGTTGTACTGCTCCCAGTTGTTCAGGAGCGCGTAGGCCTTCCGCGCCTCGAGGGCGGCCCACCGCAGGGGATGGGACGAGACCTCGTCCAGGAAACGGCGGCGCCAGTGCGCGTTCATGAGGGGGATGTCCGGAGGCTGGCCGCCGGTCTCCTTTTCGTAGAGATAAACCGACTCCGCCCGGGCCGGGTTGCTTCGCGCGAGGGCGGGGGAAATGCTAACCTGCTGGGAATAGAAGCGGCCGTTAGCGCCCGGCCGGTTCGCGGCCCACAGGTTGTAGGCGCCCTGCCACGGCAGGAAACCCGCGACTCCGCAGACCCTCCGCTGCCAGGCCGACTGGGCCCCGAAGAGGACCACCCCGGCGAGCGACGCCGCGAGGATCCTCCCGCGCGCGCGCGAACCGCACAGGAACAGCGCGAAGAGGGGTACCAGGACCCAGGTCAGGAGGTAATTCGGGCGGACGAGCGCCGCGGCCGCCCACGAGATCCCCGCGCCGGCCCAGGCCCGCGCCCGGTCCGGTGCAGCGAGCGCGGCGGCGAGGAAGTTGAGACCGACGAGGAAGAGCGCGAGCGAAAGCGTGGCGTCCAAGGCCTGCGTCGCGAAGTGGACCATCACGGGGTCGAGTCCGAAGAGGAGGCCCGCGGCGAGCGCCGCCCGCCCGCCGAACCAGCGCCTGGCGATGCAGGCGACCAGCGCCGCGTCCAACGCGTGGAGCAGGGCCCCGAGGAGCAGCGCGGCCGGGAAGAGCCCGCCGGCGGATATCCCGACCGCGCGCAGGCCCGCGAGGACGAGCGCGTAGCCGGGCGCCCGGTAGAACGGCAGCGCCGGCAGAGTCCCGCCAAAGACGGCCCCAGCGAGGTCGATGTTCTCCCGCTCGTCCAGCACGGGCACGCGGCCAAGCGGCGTCCCCAGGTACCAGTTCAGGTGACCCAGGGCGTAGATGAGGGCGATGGCGGCAGGCAGCGCGACCGCGATGCCCCGCCGGAACGGGTCGGGTTTTTGGGAAAAGTCCGTGTTCGGGGCCATGCTCGACACCGAATGCCATGAGAGCGCGCGGCGTCCCGCCATGCGAGCCCGTTATGGGTGCCTAATAGAGGACTTCCCGATTGTTCCCTCCCCGGGGTTCAGGCCAGGGCCGGCGCCACGCTGCACTGGATTGCGGGGTTACCCATCCGGGCCTCTAGCAGGGGGAATTTCCGACGATGGGGTCGATGAGTCCCACGTCGCCGTTGTCCTCGCACTGAAAAATCACCGAGTATTTGGACACATTGGCGACGAATTTTGGATCGAGCGTGTTATACATGCAATCGTCAAACAGGTAGATTTGGGGCACCGGGAGATATTTCAGAGATTTCTTGGCGCCCGATTTCCTTCCGGCAATTCTCGGCATGAACCACATCCCCATTGGGCGATAAACGCGCTTGCCGGCCGCATCCTCGATCGTGAGCTCAGCGGTCTGCGGGGTGCCCAAAGCCTTGTAGGTTTTTTTAAAGTAACCCTTGTTCTTTAGATCGGCTGGATCGATAGGTTTTCCGCCGTCAATGCTTATCAGGTGGCTGGTCATGGGCACGCCCGCCCTCTTGCACCCGCGCCCGTGTGGCCCGTAGATACTCCTGAATTTGGTCACAATTAGCGTGACCTTGGCCCCTGCCGCGGCCCTTGTCAGGTAAGTCCTCAGGGTTTTTCTGGTGCTGAGCTGTTTTTTGACCAATACCCTCAATACTGAGGGGTTTGGGCGTGTCATTTTGGTCGTTTTCATATGCATGTCCTTCCTTTTTTGTTTATGGTTTGGGGTTCGAGATTCCTGCCGCGGCAGCCCGTTCAATGTCGGGCCACGGATCAAGCGGCACATATCCTAGCTGGGTGAGCTTGGATATCGTGGCGCGCGCGTCGTCGGAGCGGCCCATCCGTGCGGCGACCCGCGCCGCGGGATCGAGCAACCGCCAGTCGCGGGTGGCTGGCAGCCGAGGGGCAAGCATCTCTGCTGCGTGCTGCCAGTCGCCCTTTGCCGCGGCGCCTGCGCCGGCCTGCGCCGCGATGTCGCCCGCGACCTCGCATGCCGTGGCGCATTCACCCACATCGGCATCGGTCGCCCGGCCCTCGCGTCTCAGCTTTTCGCCCAGCTCGACGGCCCGCGTTGCCGCAGCGGCGGCGGCTGGCAGGTCGGAGGAGGCGCGCAGCTGTGCCTCGACCCGCCACGCGGTCGCCAGCCATTGGACGAATCTGCGATCGGTGGGCTCGGCGGCCGATACGCCTTCGAGCTGGGGCCGGATTTCCTCCAGGATATGGGCCGCTGCGGCGGGATCGCCCTGCCGCCGGGCCAGAATTGCCCCCCTGAGGCGGGAGTAAAGCGAGGCGGCCAGCCAGTGGCGGTTCGACGGATCATTTTCCACCCGCTCATCGATCAACTTGCGCGCCTTCCTCAGGCGTTCTCCGGCGGCCGCGAGTTGTCCGGTCGCCAGGTACACATCTGTCTCGAGCAGCAGGGGGCCATTGGCCAGCATGCCCCGCCAGCGCGCATTGCCAGGCTCTGCCGAGATGAGCTGTTCGAGCTGCGCCTCCTGGAGCGAAAATTGCTTCAACGCCTCGGCAAACTCACCCCGCTGCTCCGCTATGCTTCCCAGAACGGAATGCGCATCCGCAAGCCGGTAGAGCGTCTCTGGGTCGGCCGGGTTTGGTCCGAGCAGCCCGTCCAGCGTCGCAAGCTCCGCAAGAAACTCCTCGCGGGCGCCGTCAAATTCGCCGCGCTCCTTTCGCACGTGCGCGAGGTTGTGCTGGCTGCTGGCGAACTCGCTGCGCCAGGCCGGGCGCGACGGGTCGAGGGCCACGAGCGCCATGCACGTGTCGTGATAGCGGTTGAACCAGTCGGTGGTTGCGGAAAGCTCGCCGCGCCTCAGGTGGACGTAGCCGATCCAGAATTCCGCCTGGCCCCGCTCAAAAAGCATGTCCCCGTCCCGGGGATGGCGCGCCGCCAGCGCGGCCGCGCGGCCGTAGGCCTCCGCAAAGGCCGCAGCCGCCTCATCGTAGCGCGTCTGCTCCATCCGGATCTGGCCGATCTGCGTGAGGGCCTTCGACCGGCGGGCGAGCTCCGTGTCGCTCAGGTCGCGCGCATCCCGCGACACGAAATAGGCCATCGCCTTGTCGCCGACCGACTCGAGCACGTCGAGCCGCCCCACCTTCGCGAGCTGCGCGCGCAGGTCGCCGAGCATGAACGTGAGCAGGTCCTCAGCCCGGCCGCGCTCCAGTGCGGCGGTCCGCTCGGCGCGCCTTGCCCGCACCGCCTCCCAGGTGCTCGCGACAACGCCCAGCACCAGGACGGCCGCGATCGTCGCGCCGGCAAAGAACACCGGTCTGTTCCGGCGGATGAGCTTCCCGAGGACGTAGGCCGTGCTCGGGGGCCGCGCCACGACCGGCTCGTTTTCAAGGTGGCGCTGGATGTCGCGGGCCAGGCCGTTCGCCGTCTCGTAGCGGCGCGTGCGGTCCTTCTCGAGGCAGCGCATCACGATCCAGTCGAGGTCGCCGTACACGAGCATCGAGAGCTTGGACTCCTCGGTGCCCCGCTGCTGCGCGACCGTCTTTCGGTCCTCCTTTGCCAGCGTCGTCAGCCGGTGCGAGGGCCGCGGCGGCTCGACCTCGCGGATCGTGCGCCGCATCGCCTCGAGGCCGGACTTGATCAGGGTCCCGGCATCGAACGGCGGCCGGCCCGTGAGCAGCTCGTAAAGGAGCACGCCCAGGCTGTAGATGTCGCTACGCGTGTCGACGTCGAGACCGCTCATCTCCATCTGTTCCGGGCTCGTGTAGGCGGGCGTCCCGATGAATGCATGGAACTGCGTGAAGAGCGTCTTCTCCGTCAGGCGCGACCTCGTCGCCTTCGCGATGCCGAAGTCGATCACCTTGGGCACGGGCACGCCGTCGTGGAGGGTGACCAGGATGTTCGACGGCTTGAGGTCGCGATGGATCACGCCCTTCTGGTGCGCGTGCTGGACCGCCTGGCAGACCGTCATGAACAGCTTCAGGCGCGCCTCGACGGGCAGCCGGTTCTCGTCGCAGTACCGCGTGATCGCCACGCCGCGGACGAGCTCCATCACGAAGAAGGGCCGGCCGGAGTCCGTCGCCCCGGCGTCGAAGACGTGCGCGATGTTGGGGTGGTCCATGAGCGCCAGCGCCTGCCGCTCGGCCTCGAACCGCGCGATCACCTCCTTCGTGTCCATGCCGGCCTTGATGATCTTAAGCGCCACCCGCCGCCTGATCGGCTCCTCCTGCTCTGCCATCCAAACCACGCCGAAGCCGCCCCGGCCGATCTCCTGCAGCAGCTTGTAGGGCCCGATCCGGGCGCCGGGGGCTTCCGTCGGCGCGGCCTCCAGCGCTAGGTTGAAGGCCTGCACCAGTGAGTCGGGGGAAAGGCTCCCGCCGGATCGCGCCTGCTGGGAATCCTCCGCGGCGGCGATCGCGACCCAGATGTCCGGCAGCCGGTCGCGCAGCGCAGGATCCTCGGCACAGGCGCGCTCCAGTGAGGGCATCCTCTCGGCTGCCGGGAGGGCGAGCAGCCGCGCGACCAACGATTCATCGGAGCCGGAGGAGGTCACGGGATGTTCGGGACGGGCTGTGCTAGCGGAAGGGCAGCTCGGTAACAAGGGTCAATTGGCCAAACGCAGAGAGCCACAGCCCCCCTGGGCTGTGGCTCCGTGCAGCGGTACGATCGGCAACGGCGGATGCAGGGCAATCAGGCACGATGCGATGACTGGCCGACCGAGCCGCTACCTGCTGGCGATGTTCCGAGCCGGCGAATCGGGCTTCAGCGTCGCGGCGATGGCGGCGAATGCAGGTTTGTTGACAAGCTGCAGGTCGGACACGCGATCGTTCGAGAACGTGATGACCACGGTCTCGCAGCCTTGCGAGTTGGCCGTGTTGGAGTTGTTCGCATGGTAGCCGGTGTAGACCCAGACGTCGGGCGTCAGCTGTTCGCGATCCTTGTATCTCATCGCGAACGAGACGTCTCCCCGGGTCATTCCGCGCTGGACCTTCATGTCCCCGTTGGATGTGGAGATGAGGGTGCGCACGGAGTAGGCGACGGGAATGTCTTCCTTGGTCGAGGCAAACAACGGACTGAGCGCGGACGCGCTGAGCGCCGCGGCGAGGATGAGGACTGAGGCATTTCGGGTGTTCATTTTGGTGGGAGCTGAGCGTTTCTGGTTGAGGGGCCCCGGTCGTCCGCCTCGCCCCGCTGATTGCGGAGTCTGGCGGGAACCGTTGCCTTCACCGCTTACTACCGATTCCCCCGCGCGATATCACAGGCAGGGCGCGATATTTCGCCAAAACCCCGTCCGCGGGCCTCGGATATGGAGCCGGATTGTCCGGCCGGCACTTGAGCCCGGCCCGCCGGGATCCGTCCGAAGGCGCGCTATAAGGACCGCTGCGGCGGGGCATTGCGCGAGGCGGGCATGGCGGCCGGGTCCGCCACCGGGCGGCCCGCGCAGGCGATGGCGGGCCTGCCATCCTGGCGGAATGGAAGGCTACCAGGGCGACGACGAGCCGCCCGACGCCTTGATCAGATGGCGGAGCTCGGCGTCGACGTCGGCCTCGTCGGCCACGGTCTGGGCGACGTCGCTGCGCAGGTGCTCGCCCAGCCGCCGGCGCAGGCGCTGCAGCGCGACGGTGAAGGCGTGCGCGTTCATGCCGAACCGCTCGGCCTGCTGGGCAACCGATTTCTGGCTGGTGTTGCCCCAAACGTGGGGACGCAGCTCGGCGAAGAGGACGCCCCGGTCGCTCTTCTCATATTCCTCGCGCAGCGCGTCGATGGCATGGCTGATCATGTCGAGCGCGTAGTTGCGGTCGAACGCCTGCTCGGGGGTGAGGTCCGGATCCGCCGGCTCGCGGGCAAAGCGCTCCCCGGCGGTGCTGAACTCGAGCGGCACGGGGGCCTGGCCGCCGCCCCGCTTCGCCGCCTGCCCGCGCTGCCATTCATTGGCCAGGAAATTGCGCAGCGAGGTCAGCAGGAACGTGCGGAAGCGCCCGCGTTTGGGCGTGGCCCGCGACACCCAGTCCGACGCGAGCATCCGGGCGAGGAATTCCTGCGTGCAATCCTCGGCCTCGTGATGCGTCCGCCCCTGCCGGCGGACAAAGTTGTAAAGCGGGTACCAATACTGGCGGCACAGGGACTCCAACGCGGAACGCGCCTGGGACTCCGAGCCCTTGCCGGCGTTCAGGACCATCGACCACTGCGTCGACGGAAACACGCCGCGCGGGGACGGCGGCGTGGACGCGCTCGATGATGAGTCCCGAGGCATGGCTTTGACCTGTTCGGCGGCAGGTTGAAGCGGATGATGAGTCGATACACAATCTCCTTCGCCGCGGCCCGTCCTGAAACTGGGCCTGGATCGTGGCCCCGTTTGTGGCCTTTCCCCTCGGGCCGGAGCGGGCTCAGCCGCCGTATGAAGTACATCTTTTCACGTAAAAATATCGTCCCTTTGCATTGCCGAATCCCCATGGCCGGGGCCCATCCAGAGGGTTCATTCCGACGATCCCGGGACGGGCGCTCGGCCCGGCGCATCGCGCGAGTTCTTGACGGTGGATCGGGGGGACGGGCAGGCTTGTCCCATGCCGCCCGAGGAGCCCCTCAAGAAAAGGAAACTCCCGCTGTTCCAGCTGTGCGTCGTCGCGTTCGCGGCGGTCGCGGCGGCGCTGCTCCTGCTGCGTGGCGTGAACATCCGCGGCATGGCCGCCCAGGGGATGGCAATGATCCGCGACGCCGGGCCGTGGGTGTACTTCTCCGCGACCGCCTTCCTGCCCGCCGTCGGGGCCCCGCTGAGCGCGTTCACGATCGTCGCCGGCGAGGCCTTCGCCGCGCAGATGACGCTCGCCGGCGTGATCGTCGCCACGATGGCCGCGATCGCCGCGAACCTGGCGCTCACCTACTGGCTCGCCCGCTATGCGCTCCGCCCGATCCTCTCGAGGGTCACCGAGCACTACGGCTACAGGATCCCGCGGGTGACGAAGAAAAACGCGCTCAACATCGCCCTCATGCTCCGCCTGACCCCCGGACCGCCGTTCTTCATGCAGTCCTACATCCTCGGGCTGGCCGAGGTGCCGTTCCGGCTCTACATGATCGTCTCCTGGGTCTGCATCCTCCCCTGGGCGGTCGCGTTCGTCGTCCTCGGCAAGGGGGTCTTCAACGGCAACTTCAAGATGGTGATAACCGGCGTCGGCGTCCTTGTGGCCGCGACGGCGTTCGTCCACTGGGTCCGCAAGCGCTATGCCGACCGCCTCGATTGACCTGGCGGGCCCGGGACCGGACGCCCGGCCGCTGACCGTGACCGAGTTCACCCGGCGGGTGAAGGCGGTCCTCGAGGGGGCGATCGGCCCCTGCTGGGTGAGGGGCGAGGTGTCCAACCTGCGCGTCCAGCCGAGCGGGCACGCCTACTTCTCCCTCAAGGACGCGGGGGCCCAGCTCTCGGCCGTGATGTTCCGCGCGCATGCCGCGAGGCAGTCGGTGAAGCTGAGGGACGGGCTGCAGGTTGTGGCGTACGGCGACGTCGGCGTCTACGAGCCCCAGGGCAAGTACCAGCTGGTCGTCAAGACTCTCGTCGCCGACGGGGTGGGGGCGCTCCAGCTGCAGTACGAGGCCCTCAAGCGCCGGCTCTCGGACGAGGGCCTGTTCGCCCCGGAGAGGAAGAAGGCGATCCCGCAGATGCCGGGGACCGTGGGGTTCGTCACGTCGCCCACGGGCGCCGCCGTCCAGGACTTCATGAGGATCCTCATCCGGCGCGGCTGGAGGGGAAGGGTCGTCGTGCTTCCCGCGAAGGTCCAGGGGGAGGGCGCCGCGGCCGAGATGGTCGAGATGCTGCGCCTAGCCGAGACGCTCGGGATCTTCGACCTGATCGTCATCGGGCGCGGCGGCGGCAGCATCGAGGACCTCTGGGCATTCAACGAGGAGCCCCTTGTCCGCGCGGTTGCGGCCTGCGGCGTGCCGACGATCTCCGCGGTGGGCCACGAGATCGACTTCACGCTGTGCGACTTCGCGGCCGACAGGCGCGCCGAGACGCCGAGCGCCGCCGCGGAGCTGATCTCGAGCGAGTTCGTCCGGTTCGCCGAGAGGACCGGAACCGCCAGGGAGGCCGCCGAGGGCGCCCTTTCCGGGGCCATGGACCGCGCCCGGGAGCGGGTCGCCCACGGCAGGTCCCGGCTGCGCCTGCTTTCGCCCGCGGCGCTTGTCGAGCGGGGCTACCTTCGCCTCGACGACATGTCGAACCGGCTCGCGTCGGCGCTCGGCTCCTCGATTCAGGACCGCGTCCACCGGCTCTCGGGCGCAGCCTCCCGGCTCGAGCGGGCCTCCCCGGAGACCCGCGTGCTCCTCTACCGCCAGCGGCTCGGCTCGCTCGGCAAGCGGATCCAGGGCGCGAGCCCGGGCTCCGTGCTCAACCGCGGGTTCGCCATCGTGCGGGACGACAGGGGCAGGCCCGTCATCCGGCGCGCGGCCATAAGACCCGGCCAGCGGCTCGAGGCCGAGTTCGCCGACGGCAGGGCCCCGCTGCGCGCGGAAGAAAGTTGAGTTTTCGGGAAGGCGGGGAGACGTTGGCCCCCTTTATGTCCTCGCGCACGCTCCTATCCGGCCTCGCAGCGGCAACGCTGCTCCTGGGCGCGTGCGGAGGGGAGAAGGTGGCCACCTACAAGGTGCCCAAGGAGAAGGATCCGGAGCCTCCGGCGGCCGCAGCCGGGGCGGGAACCCAGGCGGAGCCGGCCCCGGGGGCATCGATGGCGGACACCTCCGTCCCGACGGCCGCGGGCGCGGACCTGGCCTGGGAGGCGCCCGCCGCATGGAAGGCCAAGCCGGCCTCGGCGATGCGGAAGGGGAGCTACGCCGTCCCCGGCGACGGCGGCGATGCGGAACTCTCGGTCACGGCCTTCCCGGGAGATGTCGGCGGCGAGCTCGCCAACGTGAACCGCTGGCGGGGCCAGGTGGGGCTCGCCCCCCTCAGGGCCGAGGAGCTCGACCCCGCGGTCAGCCGCCTCGAGGCGAACGGCCTCAGCTTCACGATCGTCGAGCTCTTCCCTCCGGGCGATCCCGGCGCCAAGGCGATCGTCGGGGCGATCGTCCCCTTCGGCGGGTCGACCTGGTTCTTCAAGCTCATGGGGCCGGGGGGCGCCGTGAAGGCGGCCAAGGCCGCCTTCATCGAGTTCCTGCACACGGTCCGGGCGCCCTGACCGCCGATGCCCCCCCTCATCATACAGCTCCGCAACGTCCTGGTCTCCCTCAGGCTGACGGTCTTCCTCCTCGCGCTGTCGATCGTCCTCGTCTTCTGGGCGACGCTCGACCAGGTGCACCTCGGCGTGTGGGCCGTGCAGCAGAAGTTCTTCCACTCGTTCCTCGTCTTCGCGAGGGTGGGCGACCTGCGCGTCCCGGTCTACCCCGGCGGGTACACGATCGGCGGGCTCCTCCTCGTGAACCTCCTGTGCGCGCATGCCTACCGGTTCAGGCGGGGCTGGGGGAAGGCCGGCATCTGGACCGCGCACGCGGGCCTGATCCTGCTCCTCGTCGGCGAGCTCGTCTCCGGCCTCGTGCAGCAGGACTACCAGATGCGCCTGGACGAGGGCGAGACCAGGAACTACTCGGAAAGCAGCCTCTTAAACGAGCTTGCGGTCATCGACGCGACCGACCCGAAGCTCGACCAGGTGGTGGCGATCCCCGAGTCGATGCTCGCGAGCGGAGCGGTCGTCCAGAACCCCGTCCTGCCCTTCAAGGTGGTGCCGCGGGCATACTATGAGAATTCGACTGTCCAGATGCGCACCCAGGCGCCGGGGGCGCCGGCCTCGCCGGCCAACCAGGGCATGGGGCCCCAGTTGGCCGTGACGCCCGCCGAGGTCACCTACCGGCAGGACGAGCGCAACACGCCTTCGGCGTACGTGGAGCTCGTGGGGCCGGAGGGATCCCTCGGGACCTGGGCGGTCTCGGTGCTCCTCGGCAACCCCCAGAGGTTCGAGTACGCGGGCCGGTCGTGGAAGATGGCCATGAGGCCGAAGCGGCTCTACGAGCCCTACTCCCTCACGCTGGAGAAGTTCAGCCACGACATCTATCCCGGCACGGACATCCCCAAGAACTTCTCGAGCAAGGTCCGGATCAACCCGCCCGAGGGCGGGGAGGGGCGCGAGGTCCTGATCTACATGAACAACCCGCTCCGGTACGCTGGTCTCACGTACTACCAGGCGAGCTTCGACAACAATGACAAGACGACGATCCTCCAGGTCGTGCGCAACCCGAGCTGGCTCGCGCCCTACATCGCGTGCGCCGCGATCACGCTCGGGCTCGTGATCCAGTTCCTGATCCACCTGGCGGGGTTCGCCCGCGGAAGGAGGCGCGCATGAGGCACAGGATCCCGGTCTTCGTGGTGGCCGTCGCCGCAGTCTGCGTCCTCCTGGGGTCCGTGCAGAGGCCGGAAGGCGGGTCGGACGCCGTGCTCGCCTTCGGCAGGCTGCCCGTCCTCGCCGAGGGCCGGATCAAGCCGCTCGACTCGGTGGCGCGGAGCACGCTCCTCGTTATTCAGGGAAGGCAGAGGGTCATGAGGGCCGACCGCACCGAGCTTACGCCCGACGAATGGCTCCTCGACGTCTTCTACGCCCCGGAAAAGGCGGACACCTACCGGGTCTTTGTCGTCGACAACCCCGACCTCCTCTCTCTGATCGGGAAGAACGACGAGAACCTCGCGATCCACTACGACAAGGCGGCGGAGCAGGTGATGGCGCTCATCGGGTTCCTCCCGAGCCGGCAGCGCAGGATGTCATTCAGCGAGATCGCGCCCTACCTGCAGCAGATCGAGGCCCAGGAGAAGCTCGCGGAGCCGGTCGAGGCCCAGTCGAGGACCCGGTTCCAGTCGGCCGTCGTCCAGCTCTACGGCAACCTCTCGCACTACCTGCGGCTCAGGCGGGCCCTGGCGCCGGAGGGGACCAGGGACTTCCTCGGGGAGCTGCTCCACCTCCAGGAGAGCCTCTCCGACGGGGTCGAGGCGGTGCGCGCGAAGGAGGCCGGCAAGCCCCACGACGAGGCCAAAGCCGCCGCGCTCATCGCGGAGGGCCAGAAGTTCATAGGCATGGCCGAGAGCACCGACCTCCTCGCCATCCCGCCCGACGACGGCGCCGCCGATCCCAACGCCTGGCACACCGCCGGCCACGCCCTCCTGGAAAGCTTCGGGCAGGGCTTCGTCAGCCCGCCGGTCCTCGCCTATGCGGGCATGGGCTATGCGTGGCGCAACCACGAGGCGCCCAGCTTCGCGCACATCGTCCAGATGTACGGGTCCGGCCTGGAGAAGCGCTTCGGCCCGCAGGTCCGCAAGGCCCGGATCGAGACGGTCTTCAACGCGGCCCAGCCCTTCTACGCGGCCATGATCATCTACCTCTGCGCCTTCCTCTGCGCGGTGCTCTCCTGGCTCAAGTGGCCCGAGCCCGCCAGGGTCTCGGCCTGGGGGCTTGTCGCGCTCGGATGGGCGGTCACGACGGCGGGCATCGCGACCCGCATGTGGCTCGAGGGCCGCCCTCCGGTCACGAACCTCTACTCCTCGGCGCTCTTCATCGGCTGGGGCTCGGTGGCCCTGTGCCTCGTCCTCGAGGCTACCTACAAGAACGCGATCGGCACCGCCGCGGCCGGCATGATCGGGTTTGCGACCCTCCTCATCGCGCACCACCTCGCGCTCGCCGGGGACACGCTCGAGATGATGCGTGCCGTCCTCGACTCGAACTTCTGGCTCGGGACCCACGTCGTCGTCGTGACGACGGGCTACGCCTCCACCTTCCTCGCCGGGATCCTGGCCGTGATCTACATCCTTCGCGGGGTGTTCACGCGAACCCTGGACAAGGCCACGGCCGACGCCCTCGCCCGCATGGTCTACGGGATCGTCTGCTTCGCGACCCTCTTCAGCTTCGTTGGGACGACCCTCGGGGGCATCTGGGCCGACCAGTCATGGGGCCGCTTCTGGGGCTGGGACCCGAAGGAGAACGGGGCGCTCATCATCGTCATCTGGAACGCCCTGATCCTGCACGCGCGCTGGGGCGGGCTCGTGAAGCAGCGCGGGCTCATGTGCCTCGCCGTCTTCGGGAACGTCGTCACGAGCTGGAGCTGGTTCGGCACCAACATGCTCGGGATCGGGCTCCACAGCTACGGGTTCACCGAGGCCGCGTTCTGGTGGCTGAGCGTGTTCATCGCGAGCCAGCTGGCTCTCATCGCGGTCGCCAGCCTGCCGCTCGGGAAATGGCGGAGTTTCAGGGCCCCGGCCGCCTCGCCCTGACGGGTTTCCCCGCGGCTCAGGCGAGCGGCGGGCGCGGCTCTTCCGATTCCTCGTCCTTGAACTGGACGTCCCTGGCGTGCTGGAGGAGGGTGCCCTCATCCTGCATCTGCTGGAGAGACTCGATCGAGGGACTGCGGAAGGCCGACTTTGCGCGGAGGCGCTTGTAGGCGTCGATCGTGAAGATCCAGCCCGAGTAGGTGTCATCCTCCGCCTTGTCGTTCTTGATCTGGGACTTGATGTTCCCGGCGACAAAGGCCGCGACGAGGAGGGACTGGTTGGCCTGCTCCCGCGTCCGATCGAGCCCCCACTTTTCGGCGACCCACGGGAGCTGGTCGGGGCCGATGTCGACCATCACGTCCTCGCTCTCCTGAGCGTAGACGACGACGGTCTTGGCCGCGTCGCTCGCCTCCGGCCCCGTGATGTTCTTCTCCAGCAGCGAGATCGCAAGGAGGACGTCGTGCTTGGAGGGCGTCATCGCGGCGGCGCCGCTCGCGAAGACGGAAAAAAGGGCTGCGGCGAGTGTTCGCCTGATGATCGGCGTGGGAATATTCAAACGGCGGGCTATCCTCGCCCAGAAAGGAATTCCGCGCAACTAAGATTGATTCGTCGTGACACTCCCATCGCCTAAAGGCGACGGGCTTCTTGGGATTCGATCGGGACCGT
>CALAOT010000069.1 GCA_937889545.1 uncultured Opitutaceae bacterium | reverse complement strand
CCCCGCGCGGCGCTTTCCCGGCCGCCGAGGCGCCGACCCCCCCGCTGGCGGGGCCAAAGCCCGGCCCGGGACCCTGCGCCGCAGCCGACCCGCGGCTGGGCGCAAAGCCATTGTTCTTCCTTCCATCTCTCCCATTTCAATTTAGATTGCCATGCGGACGTCAGAAACCCCGCTCCCTCCACACCCTCCATATCCCCATGGCCAGATACGGTCACTTTGACGACGCCAACCGCGAGTTCGTAATCACGCGCCCGGATACGCCCCTCCCGTGGCTCAACATGCTCGGCCAAGACGAGTTCTTCGGACTCTGCACCCAGACGGCCGGCGGCTACTCGTTCTGGAAGGACGCCCGCCTTAGACGCCTCACGCGGTACCGGTACAACAGCAACCCGATGGATAACGACGGTCGCTTCCTCTACATCAAGCAGGGAAAGACCATCTGGAACCCCGGTTGGAAGCCGGTGCGCGCCGTTCTCGACGCGTTCGAATGCCGGCACGGGCTGGGCTACACGCGCATCAGGGGCCGGAAGGCGGGCATCGAGGTGGAGCAGCTCATCTTCGTGCCGCCCGACGAAAACGTGGAGATCTGGAAGGTCACGGTGCGCAACGTATCGAGGGCCACGAAGAAACTGTCCCTCTTCTCCTTCGTCGAGTTCTGCTTCTTCGAGGCCCTGAACGACATGACCAACTACCAGCGCACCTACTCGATCGGCGAGGTCGAGGTGGAGGGCGCTGCCATTTACCACAAGACGGAGTACCGCGAGCGCCGCAACCACTACACGCTCTTCGGGTGCACCCGCGGGATCGCCGGATACGACACCTCCCGGGACGCCTTCGTCGGCGTCCATCACGGGCTCCACGACCCCCAGGCCGTGCTCGCGGGCCGGTGCACCAACAGCCGGGCCTACGGCTGGAACCCGATCGGGGCGCACCAGGTGGATCTCACGATCAGGCCCGGCGGGGCCGAGACCTTCGCGTTCGTGCTCGCCTACGTCGAGCAGGGCGACCTGCCGAAATTCGACGCCCCCTTCGTCCTCAACAAGGTCAGGGGCCGGGAGGTCCTGAAGAAATACTCCGACCCCGCGGTCGTCGACGGCGCCTTTGCCGCGCTTCGTCGGCGCTGGGATGAGCTCCTCTGCGCCTATCAGGCGCCCCAGGTCCCGAACGAGCACCTGCGCAGGATGGTCAACGTCTGGAACCAGGTGCAGTGCATGGCCACGTTCAACCTCTCCCGCTCGAGCTCGGGCTACGAGACCGGCATCGGCCGCGGGATGGGCTACCGGGACTCGAACCAGGACATCCTCGGCTTCGTCCACCTCCTGCCGGCCCGCGCGCGCCAGCGCATTCTCGACATCGCCTCGACGCAGCTTTCCGACGGCACCTGCTTCCACCAGTACCAGCCGTTGACCAAGAAGGGCAACGCCGACATAGGCGGCGGCTTCAATGACGACCCGCTCTGGCTGATCCCCGCGACCTGCGCCTACGTCCGCGAGACCGGGGATACCTCGATCCTCGGCGAGCCGTGCGGCTACGCCGACAAGCCGGGCTCCCGGGACACGCTCCTCCACCACATCGAGACGTCGATGGCCTACACGCTCAGGAACCGCGGTCCGCACGGCCTTCCGCTCATCGGGCACGCCGACTGGAACGACTGCCTGAACCTGAACTGCTTCTCGACCGAGCCGAACGAGTCGTTCCAGGTCACGGGCGACATCGCCGGCTCCAAGGCAGAGTCGGTCATGATCGCAGGCCTGTTCCTCTACGCCGCCCGGGAGCTCGCCGCCCTGTACCGCTTCCTGGGCTCCTCCGCCGACGCCCTCCGGCTCGACGGCCACCATGCCGACATGCTGAAGGTGGTCGAGGAGCAGGCGTGGGACGGCGCCTGGTACACGCGGGCCTTCGACGCCGAGAGCCGGCCCGTTGGCTCGAAGAGCTGCGAGGAGGGAAAGATCTTCATCGAGAGCCAGGCATGGTGCGTCCTCGGCGGCGCCGGCGCGGGCAACGGCCGCGCGAGGAAGGCTCTTCTGGCGGTCGAGAAGCACCTCTACCGCCGCGACCTCGGCTGCGCCCTGCAGTGGCCGCCCTACTCGGCGTACCACCTCGAGCTGGGCGAGGTCTCCAGCTACCCGCCCGGCTACAAGGAGAACGGAGGTGTCTTCTCCCACAACAACACGTGGATCCATATCTGCTGGGCGCTCCTCGGGGACGGCGAGCGGGCGCTCGAGTACTACCTGAGCATCTGCCCCTCGGCGAAGAGGGACCACGACGTGTACCGGTCCGAACCCTACGTCTACGCGCAGATGACGGCGAGCCAGTTCTCGCCCACGCCCGGCGAGGCCAAGAACTCCTGGCTGACCGGCACCGCCGCCTGGTCGTTCGTGGTCGGGAGCCAGTACATCCTCGGCATTCGGCCGGAGTTCGACGGCCTGAGGGTCGACCCGTGCGTTCCCAGGGCCTGGAAGGGGTTCACGGTCCGGCGCAGGTTCCGCGGCGTCACCTACACGATCGAGGTCAGGAATCCGCGGGGCAGGTCCAAGGGCGTGAAGACCCTCGTGGTCGACGGGCGGAAGATCGCGGGCGACGTGATCCCGCTCGCCACCGACGGCCGGACGGCCGTGCGCGTCGAGGCCACGCTCGGGGCCTGAGCCGGAAAGGGGCTCCAACGGGGCGAACGGCAGCCGCTGGACCGCCGGGGAACATCATCCCCGGCAGCGGAGGCCTTGCTCCGAGCGCGCGGCTGCGGCCGCGCCGCGGCAAGGCCGCCAGATCCGACCCGGACGCAGGAACGCTACTTCGCCTGCAATGTGCGGATGTAGTCGACCAGCGCCTTGATGTCGGCGTCGGAGAACAGGTCGCCAAACGCCTTCATCTTCTCCTTGCCCGTCGGGTCCTTCAGGCCCTCCTTGATCTGCTTTGCGGCCTGCTCGTCGGTGAAGGTCGCCTGATATTTCGGGTCGGTCATGTTCTTCACCTGGGCCATGCGGCCCGCCTTGGTGTGCCCGGCGCCATCGGGGCCGTGGCAGGAGGCGCAGTTCTTAGTCCAGTTGTCCTTGGCGTCGGCGGAAAACGCCGGGGTGGCGCCGAGCATGAAAACAGCGGCGGCGCACGCGGGAATCGTGATCTTGTTCATCGGTGTTGTATCTTTGGCCGGTCGGGTTGAGGGCCCTAGAAGGCGATTGCGGCACCGCCGGTCCCGGCTGTCGAAGCAAAACTCGTCCGATTCCTGGGAACCCCGGCGCGGCGCCGAGGGGAATTCGGCAAAATACGCGTGAAGTCCAACAAGAGATGACAAGCCGGGGGCCCGGCCAACCGCTAGATTCAGTGCCAAGCAGGTTGAACCCAAACCCGAATACCTCGATCGTGCTGACCGTCCTGACCGCGGGATTCGTCGTCCTGGCGTACGCGTTCGCCCGGGTTCCGGCCCGTCCCGGCCTCGTGTCGCGCCCGCCCCTGGTCTCCAGGGAGGCGCTGGCCATCACCCCGGGCACCGTGCGCGTTTCGGCCGCCGAGCTCATCCGCAGCGGCGGCGATGTATCGGGCCTGGACTGCTACGCCTGCCACCACAAGGACAGCCCCCCGGAGATCAAGTACGACGCCGAACACCGCATCGTCCTGCCGAAGGAGCACGCCGACTTGATCATCAGCATGCGCAACTGCTCGGAATGCCACCCGCCGAACGACCCGGTCAAGCTGGATTACGACGCGTCCGGAAACGTCATCGTCCCGGAGGCGCACAAGGGCCTGCTTGCGATGGCCCACGGGCACACCCTGCGCAACAACAACTGCTACAACTGCCACGACCGCGACCAGCTCGACCAGCTGCACACGCCCGAGGGCGTGGTGCTCAAGTTTGAGCAGGCCACCCTGCTCTGCGCCTCCTGCCATGGGCCGACGTACCGCGACTGGATGGCCGGGGCCCACGGGCGCACGAGCGGCTACTGGGACCGGAAGGCCGGGCCCATGAGGAGGGAGGAATGCGCGTCCTGCCACGACCCCCACGCTCCCGCCTTCACCGGCCTGATCCCGATGCCCGGCCCGCACCTCCTCCATCCCCTGCCCCAGCAGCGCCAGGTCCCGCCGAGGGGCCCCGACGACCATGACCTCTGACGCGACAGGCAGCGGGATGACCCGCCGGAGTTTCCTGCGGGCCTCGACCGTCCTGTCGGCGGGCGTGGCCGCGATCGCGGCCGGGCTCGCGCCGCTGCGCAAGATCGGGCAGTTCAGCTCCGTCGACGAGTTCCTCCAGAAATACTACAAGGAGCTGACCCCGGAGGAGATGAAGGCCGTGCTGGCCCGGATCGAGGACGAGGTGCAGCGGCAATACGGGATCCGGCCGCACGTGCGCGACTACAGGCCGATGAACGGCGTCGAGTTCGTCTACGCCCTCAACCTGACGCGCTGCGTCGGCTGCCGCATGTGCGTCCACGCCTGCGTCGCCGAGAACAACCAGTCGCGCAACCCGGAGATCCAGTACATCCGCGTGCTGAAGATGCCAAACGACGGCACGTTCGACGTGGACAAGGGGGACCACAACTACGCGCCGAAGTCCGTGCCGCAGGCGGGCTCCTTCTACATGCCCGTGCAATGCCACCAGTGCAAGAATCCGCCCTGCGTCAAGGTCTGCCCCGTGAAGGCGACCTGGCAGGAGGCGGACGGAATCACGGTGATCGACTACAACTGGTGCATCGGCTGCCGCTACTGCGAGGCGGCCTGCCCGTATTACGCCCGGCGCTTCAACTTCACCGACCCGTCGATCCCGCCCGACCAGCTCAACCTCAACATGTCGTACCTGGGCAACCGCCCCAGGCGCAAGGGCGTGATGGAGAAGTGCCATTTCTGCATCCAGCGCACCCGCGCCGGCCGCTACCCGTCCTGCGTCGAGGTCTGTCCCACGGGATCGCGCAAGTTCGGCAACATCCTGGATCCGGACAGCGAGGTCTCGTACATCCTGACGAACAAGCGCGTCCTCGTGCTCAAGGCGGAGCTGGGGACCCTGCCCCGGTTCTTCTACTATTTCGACATCTAGAGCGCGGCCCAATGAGAAGCTACCTCAAGTTCCTTCGCCGGTGCGCCGGGGTGTCCCTCGCGGGGGACTGGCGCTACTACGCCTGGATCGGGGGCCTCGCGGCGCTGTGCGTGATCGGATTGAACGCCTACGCCAAGCAGTTCGCCGCCGGGCTCGAGATCACCGGCATGAGCGACCAGGTCTCCTGGGGCGTGTACATCGCGAACTTCACCTTCCTCGTCGGAATGGCGGCCGCGGCCGTCATGCTCGTGATCCCGGTCTACATCTACAAGAACGAGGACCTCCACGACCTGGTCATCTTTGGCGAGCTGCTCGCGGTGGCCGCGATCCTGATGTGCCTCGCTTTCGTGACGGTGGACCTCGGCCGCCCGGACCGCTTCTGGCACCTGATCCCGGTCATCGGGGTGTTCCATTTCCCGGGCTCCATGCTGAGCTGGGACGTCCTCGTGCTCAACGGCTACCTGGTGCTGAACATCTACATCTGCGGCTACCTCCTCTACTGCCGCTACCAGAACAGGAAGCCGGCGAAGTGGTTCTACATACCCTTCGTCTTCACGGCCATCTTCTGGGCCATTTCGATTCACACGGTCACGGCGTTTCTCTACGTCGGCCTGGGCGGGCGGCCGTTCTGGAATTCGTCGATCGTCGGCCCCCGCTTCCTGGCCTCGGCCTTCACCGCCGGCCCAGCGTTTGTGATCCTGGCCCTGCAGGTGGTCCGCCGCGCAAGCGCCTCGGCAGCCGGTTCGCCCGGCGCGCCGCCGGAAAGCAACGCGGCGGCGCCCCAACGGCTGATGCACCGCGCCGCGACCGCCGCCGACCTGGAGCTCCTGGCCGTCTGCCTCCCCGAGCTCGAATCCGTCCCCCAGGAGGAACGAAGGGCATGCCTGGCCGGTGCGACGGTTCTGGACGTCGCGGCCGGCGACGTCCTGCTGCGCCAGGGATCGAAGGACAACGACGCCTTCTTTGTCCTGAAGGGCCGGGTCGTGGTCAGGAGGGAGGAAGGCGGGCGCTTCCGGACCACCCGCAACATCGGTCCGGGCGAACAGTTTGGCGAGGTCTCCGCCCTCGCCGGGACGCCGCGCGCGGCGACAGCCACTGCCGCGGAGCCGACCCGGGTCCTGCGCCTGCCGCAGGAGTCCCTGCGCAGCCTCATGCGCAACCCGAAGATGAACGAGATCATCACCTGGCGGATGGGCGAGCGCCTCATGATCTCGGACCGGAGCCTGCTCATCCTTCGGGCCATCGTGCAGGTGTCGATGATCATCAATGTGTTCCTCCTCGCCAACGAGATCTTCACCGAATTCTACAACTCCAACGTCCAGGATGTCTCCTGGCGGTACCTCGTGCTCGGCCTGCACGGCCACCACGCGCTTGTCCCGTGGTTCTGGACCGCCGCCACGCTCAACATCGGCGCGATGGTGGTCCTCATGCTCCCGCTCAGCCGCAGGCTGACGGGGCTCAACGTGGCCTGCGTCATGTGCATCTTCGGGATCTGGATCGAGAAGGGAATGGGCCTTGTGATCCCCGGCTTCATCCCGACGCCGCTCGGCGAGATGGTCGAATACGTCCCCTCCCTGAACGAGACCCTCGTCTGCGCCGGCATCTGGGCCTTTGGCCTCCTGTGCTTCACCATCTTCCTGCGGATGTCCGTGCCGATCCTTCAGGGGGAGCTCTCCCGGGCGAACGAAACGTGACTTGAATCCACCGAGCAGCCCGCCGCCATGCCGAAGGAACAGACCCTCGAGGACGCCAGACAGTCGCTCACCGCGCACGTAGCGGCAAAGGGGGCCGAGATCCGCGCAAAATACGGACCGTCCATCGGCTGGTCGCAGCTCAAGAGCATCCTCGCCGATCCCGACTGCGTCCGCTATCCCTGCGAGCTCGTCTTTGACGCCGCCCCGCTTCTGCCGGACGAGGTCGCCTTCCCGGTGCCGAAGGGGGAGCGCCCGGAGGATGGCTTCCGGCTGTGCGTCCATCCTTATTTCTCGGTCGACCCGGCCCGCGTGCCCCTGCTCGCGCTCTACCAGCTCGTCGTGGTCAACTATGGCGCGTTCGCGTCGCCGGACGACGCCGAGGCCTTCGGCGCTGCCGCGCTGGGAATGGCGCGGGAGGACTACTACGCGGCCCTCTGCGCCATGGCCGATGAGATCTCGGCCGCCGACCTGGCGCACGGCGAACCGTGTATGCCGGGCGACAGGATCCCGGCAGGCTAGTCCGCCGCAGGCCTGCGGGCCGGGCTCCCCGTTTCCTGAAACGCCCCCGCCGGATTTCTGCTCGTCCCAGCCCCCTGCAGGGCCCGCGCACAAATAACTCGAAAAAGGCCCGGCAAGGTTTCAGTCGTTGTGGCCGCGGCGGCCCGACTCCCGCCGGCAGCCCCATCCGCAATCATGCCCTGGATCCAGGTCTACGCCCCCATCAGAGGCAGCATCGGGCTGTCCGCGGCGGTTGCCGCCGTTCCGCTCGCCGTCGTCTTCGTGTGCCTTGCGATCCTGAGGATGAAGGCCTTCAAGGCGGTGATCCTGGCGCTGGCCTCCGCCTTTGTCCTTTCCGTCTTTGCCTGGGGAATGCCCCCAAGGCTGGCCGGCCTTGCCACGCTTCAGGGTGCGGCCTTCGGCCTGTTCCCGGTCTACTTCATCGTCCTTGCGACGCTCTTTCTCTACAACATCACCGTGAAGGGCGGGCAGTTCGAGGTCATCCGCGCATCGCTGGCCGGCGTGACCGCCGACCGCAGGCTGCAGGCCCTTATCATCGCGTTCTGCTTCGGGGCGTTCATCGAGGGGGCCGCGGGATTTGGCACCCCGGTGGCCATCGCCGGA
This sequence comes from uncultured Opitutaceae bacterium, assembly GCA_937889545.1. Taxonomy (GTDB): domain Bacteria; phylum Verrucomicrobiota; class Verrucomicrobiia; order Opitutales; family Opitutaceae; genus Palsa-1447. The sequence goes on along the minus strand of CALAOT010000069.1, from coordinate 16,139 downwards.
GCCACCCTGACGGGCCTGGGCTTCCGCCCCTTCTACGCGGCGGGGATCTGCCTGGTGGCGAACACCGCGCCGGTCGCATTCGGCGCCATCGGCACGGCGATCGTGGCCCTGGGGGGGGTCATGGGCTTGAACGACGCGGGCCTGATGAAGCTCTCCGTCATGGTGGGCCACCAGCTGCCGTTCGTATCCCTCATCATCCCGTCCTACATCATGCTGCTCATGGTCGGCTTCAGGAGGTCCGTGGAGGTCCTTCCCGCCATCGCAGTGTGCAGCGGCACGTTCGCATGCTGCCAGTGGGCGACCGCCTGCTTCCTGGGGCCCTATCTCCCGGACATCCTCGCCTCTCTGGCGTCCATCGCCGCCCTGGTGCTCCTGCTTAGGGTCTGGACGCCGAGGACGATCTTCCGCTTCGGGCATGATCCCGCGCCCGACGGCGAGGCCCACGGGTACACGGCGGCGCAGGTCACCCGCGCGTGGACGCCCTACTTCGCCCTTACCTTCGTGGTCCTCCTCTGGGGGCTGCCCCCGGTCAAGGCCGCATTGGGCAGGAGCACCCTGACCATCCCCGTTTCGGGCCTCGACAACGCCATTGCCCAGATGCCCTCCGCCCTGCCCCGGCCCGCGGGCCGCGCGGCCCAGTCCGCCCCTTCGCCGAACGCCCCGACGGGCCCCGTTCTGCTGCCCGCGAGGTTCAGGCTGGACTACCTCGCAAGCGGGGGCTCGGCCGTGTTCATCGCCGCCTTGTTCTCCGCCATCGTCTGCGGCCTTGGGGCGGGCGACACGCTGCGCCTTCTTGGCAGGACGGTCTGGGACCTGCGCTTTCCCACCGTCACGATCGCCTCCGTCCTGGCGCTCGCCTACGTGATGAACGCCTCCGGCATGACCGTATGCCTCGGGATATGGTGCACGAGGGCTGGCCGCGCCTTTCCCCTCATCTCGCCCGTCCTCGGCTGGCTCGGCGTCTTCCTCACGGGCTCTGACACGTCGAGCAACGTCCTCTTCGGCGGCCTGCAGAAGGCGGCCGCCGAGCAGCTCGGAATCAATCCGCTGCTCACCGGGGCCGCCAACGCGAGCGGCGGCGTGATGGGCAAGATGATCTCGCCCCAGTCGCTGGCGGTCGCGTGCGCCGCCACGGGCATGGTGGGCGACGAGGGCTCCCTGCTCCGGTTCACGCTGAAGCACTCACTCGTCCTGCTGGCACTCGTCTGCGTCCTCACGTACCTGCAGGCGTCCTACCTGGACTGGATGATACCGTCGTGACGCCGGGCCGGGAAGCCTTTGATTGAGGGCCTCCGCGGCGCGGGCGCAAGCAGGTTTGGCGTTGCATCGCATCGCCGGGCGCTGAGACAATCCCGAGCCCGCCTCGCCCGGCCAAAACGCGCATCTCCCCGTGCCATCCATGCCTCCCGAGCTTGTCCTGGTCGTTCCCGTCTACAACGAGGAGGACGCGATCGTGCCGGTCCTCACCGAGTGGCGCGAGGAGCTCGCCCGCGCCGTCGGAGACGGCCGATTCGCCATCCTCGTGGTCGATGACGGATCGACCGACGCGACGCCGGCCCGCCTCGCGGCCCTCGGGTGGCCGGAGCTGCGGGTGCACCGCCATTCGAACCGGGGGCACGGCCAAAGCTGCCTCGCGGGCTACATCGAGGCCGCCAGGACGGGCGCGCCCTTCATCTTCCAGATCGACTCGGACGGCCAGTGCGATCCCGCCGGGTTTGCGGGCGTCTGGGAGAGGCGGCGAAACGCTCCCGCGATCTACGGCAGGAGGCGCACCAGGGACGACGGGCTCGCCCGGAGGCTGATCAGCAAGGTCCTGCGCGCGTCGCTCAAGGTCACGCGCCGCACGCGGCTGAACGACACCAACGTGCCGTTCCGCCTCTACGACGCGGCCCTTGCGGCGGCCACGGCTCGGCGGATACCGCCGGACTTCAACCTGGCCAACATCGCCATGGCTCTCCTTCTCGAGCCAGCCGGCTTCGAGGAGGTGCCCATCCACTTTCGCGACCGCACGGGGGGGCACCCCACCGTGCGCCTGTGGGGGTTTGTACCCAAGGCCCTGCGGTTGCATCGCGACCTCTTTAGGCTAGGGCATTAGGGAATGCGCGAAAGCTATGACTACCTGATCGTCGGAGCCGGCCTCTCTGGATTGGTCCTTGCCGAGCGCATGGGTTCCATCGGGCGGAGCTGCCTCGTCGTCGAGCGCCGCGACCACATCGGGGGCAACTGCCACGACCGGAAGGACCGCAACGGCCTCTTCTTCCACGTATACGGCCCGCATTACTTCCGCACGAATTCGGAGCTCGTGCGCGCGTACCTGAGCCGGTTCACGGAGTGGAACGACGCAAAGTACCGCGTGAACGTCTTCGCGGGAGGGACCTACTGGAGCTTCCCGATCAACCTGGGGACGTTTCGCCAGTTCTCCCGCAACCCCGCCGCCACGGAGGATGACTTCAAGGCCTACCTCGCGCGCTGCGCCGTGCCGATCGCCTCCCCCGCAAATTCCAAGGAGGCCATCCTCGCGGTGGTCGGCGTCGAGCTCTACGAGTTCTTCTACAAGGGCTACACGCAGAAGCAGTGGGGGCGGCCCGCCGAGGCTCTCGACGCCTCCGTCACCCGGCGGATCCCCATTCACACCGGCCTGGACGAGCGCTATTTCCGGGACGAGTTCCAGGCGCTTCCGAAGCACGGCTACCATCCGATGTTCGAGGCCATCCTGGAGGCGTCGAAGGCCGAGATTCGCCTCGAGACCGACTACCGGGAGGTCCTCCCCCTCGTCCGGTACCGGCAGCTGATCTACTCGGGCCCGCTGGATGAGTACTTCGACTGCCGCTACGGGGCCCTGCCGTACCGGACCGCTCGGTACGCGCTGGAGGAGCTGGCGGAGGGCGAGGTGCCCGCCGGGGGCTTTGTCCAGCCCGTCCTCCAGGTGAACTACCCCGGGCCCGAGCCCTTCACGCGCACGGTGGAGCTCAAGCACGTCACCGGACAGGTCAGCCGCTGCTCCAACATCGTGCGCGAGTTCCCGGCCGAGTACAGGCCCGGAGAGAGCGATCCCAACTATCCCGTTCCCGGCGCGGAAAGCGACGCCCTGGCCGCGCGCTACCGAGAGCTCGCCGAGCGGGAGCCGGGAGTCACCTTCATCGGCCGACTGGCGCAGTACCGCTACCTGAACATGGACCAGGTCGTCGCCGCGGCCCTGCACATGTTCGACAAGCTGCGCGAGCTCCAGCCCTGACGCCGGGCCGGCCCCCTGGGAAGGATCAGGGCGCGGCCCCGAGCCTGCGCTTCCAGAAGCCAACCCTTCGCCCGTTTTCCGGATAAGTGAGGATGTCGCACCAGACATACCCGGATCCGATCGTCTTGTTCACCTTTTCCCAGAGCTCGGGGGTGTCGCCGTCCCGGTACCAGAGGACGTAGTCGATTCCCTGCGCGGCAAGCCACCTGCCGGCATCGGGCATCGCGCCGTCGAACAGGATGAAGAGCTGGTCGTGGCGCCTGCGCACGTCCTCGCGGAAGGCCCGCCACAGGAGCTCGTGGCCGAACCACCCGAGCCACATCCGCTGTCCGGCGAAGAGCGGGATGACCGACGAGTTCACGAACCCGCCCTCCTTGTCCGGGCGCTCCACGGCGACCCCGGCCTTCTCGACCTTAAGCCGCCCAAGCATGAGCCGCGGGAATTCGTCCTTTGTCAGGTAATAGGTCCCCTCGATCTTTCCCGCAGCGTCCTTGGCGCCGTTGCGCATCGGCACCCACAAATCGAGCACGTAGAAGCAGGGATACAGGCAGAAGAGCATCCCGGCGATCCGGACCCAGCGCCGCCTGGCCTGCTCCAGGACGAACGGCCCCAGCGTCATCAGCGTGCCGGCCGCAACCCACGGCCACCACTTCAGCGTCGTGTTGAAGCGCAGCCACATGCCCGAATAAATGTCGTTCACGTAGAAGAACTCGGAAAAGAGTAGCAAGGCGAGCCACAGCGCCGCGAGGCGCTTGCCCTGCGCGGTTCCCGAAGCCAGCCCCAGCGCGATCAGGCCTATTGTGGGAAGCATGAAAAGCAGGAGCTCGAGAGGCGGAGTATGCTGCATCCACGGCACCATCCTAAGGTGCGTGTTGTAGCCCGCAGCCGAGGTGGTGAAGACCGTCAGGTAAACCCATGCCGCCAGCCAGATGGCCGCGGCCCCAGCAACAACCGATGGCACGAGGCGCCTCCAGTCGCGATAATTGACCAGGAGCCATGCTAGGACGCCGATCCCCTGAAGCGGAAGGACCCACGGATTGGCGAGAAGGGTCCATGTGAGCGTGCATCCCGCCGCGACCGCATACCTCCTCTGGCGGAAGCGGGCCCAGAGCAGCATCGCCATCGCGCACACACCCAGCAGGTAGTAGCCTGAGAGGGGGGCGTGGTAGTCGCCCAGCTGGATGGAGTACGAAAAGGGCTCGCCGGGTAGGTCCATGCGCGCGAACTTCCCCTCGTACGCCTTGAGCCAGGTGCCGAACGGCGGCCTGTCCATCGGCGCGCTGCCGATGAAGCGCATGCTGGTCCATGGGGAGACATTCCTGTCGGTCAAATGGATGAGAAGCGTCATCCCCGTACCGCCCACGACGAATCCGGCGATCACCAGCGCCCGGACCCATGTCTTCCTGGCCGCCATGAAAACGGCGCCGGAAAACGCCGTGCCGCCCAGGGCGATCAGCAGGCAGAACCCGACATTGTAGGCCGTTCCCGTCGGGATCGCCAGCAGCCTGCCCATCAGAGCGGCGGCGTAGTGCTGGAAGCTGTAGTACTGTGTCGAGGGGTAGGGATAGAACCAGACGTCCGGAACCGGTATGGTTTCGCCCGTGTAGTAACTGCAAATGAAGGAGAAATCCGCGATCTTCTCGGACGAACCGTCGATGTTCGGGTACGTGAATCGCCACAACATTGCATAAAGGAAGATTGCGCCGCAGACCCCGAAGCAACCAGCGAGCCTCCCGGGCGCAAACTCGGCCCGCCATGCCCTGACCAGCGCCGACCCTCGAACCCCCAGGCATGCCGGTGCCCAGGCGGCGAGGCTGAAGGCGATCAGCGCAACCGAAAGAACCGTGGAAAAAAGCCCAAGGCCCGGGAGGGAGGGCCCGAGTCCATGGTGGCATTCAATTGCATAAACTGCTGTAACTCCGAATAATGGACCAGATGCGAGGGCGAACCAGCGGCTGCGCCAATACAGACCCGTCATCAGCATCAACCCCCATATGTTGACAGCCAGTAACCCCAGGGTGAACAAAAGGCCCAAGTGTTGCATGCAGCGACCGCGATTGTAAAATTACGATTCTTTAACGTTTTTATTGCCATCGAAGGCAAACTCAGTTGCAATGCAATTACGACAGGGAAAACGGGGTCCATCACTCGGCCAATTTAAATCGCATTTCATGAATTCCGCGCCGAAAGAGGGCCCAGCCATTGGAATGTCCAGAAATGACTTTAACCAGTGTTTTACAATTCGGGCGCTCGTTCTCGCCTCAGCATCGAATCCCGCACGGATTTGCGCCAGGAATCGGGTGAATCTCTCAGTTGGACTGTAAGCAGCCGTAAGTTCCTTTCATGGACTCTATTGCAAATCATTCTCGTCAGGCCGAGAGCGGCATTCGCCCGAAGAAGCCTCCGCATGGAATGACCCTGGTCGAGATGGTCGTGGCCCTCGGCGTCGCGTGCATCCTGATGGTCGCGGTCGTGGCCTTCCTTGTCAACGGCGTCGTCAGCGCGACCAAGACCACGGCCATCAACGACACGTCTACCAGGGGCCGGCACGTGTTCGAGCACATGTCGAAGGAGCTGTCCCAGGCCGACGAGCTGCTAAGCTCCAATTTCACGACGGTCGACCCGTTCAACCCCGCGGCGTATTCCGGGTTCAACTACCGGATCAACCTGGGCGGCACGCCGACGGTCACGAGTTCGGAGTTCCTTTCTGCGAGCACCGTGGATATCACCTTCAACGTGGCGGGCTATCTCCCGCCCGTGATAGGGGATTTCCTGGAGCTGCCGTACCCCAGCCTCGGCCCCGGCGGCACCCTCATTACGGGTGTGTCGCCGGAGGGACCGAATGAGTACCTTCTAACCATCTCGGCCTCGCTCGCGGACCTCTCGGGCCAGCCATCCACCGATCAGCTCAACCAGAACGAGGTCGCGACGATCCAGCGCCAGCGCGTTTACATGATCGATACCGTGACGGGGAGCACGCTGCTCTGGTACTCCAACAACAACGACGGCTTGCCGACCCCCCTTGTTATCGCGAAATCCCTGCCCCCGGATCCCCTGCATCCCGCCCAGGCCCAATACCCGTTTGTGCCGCAGCTCAAGGTTCCCGGGGGGACCAGCTATTATGTCGGCGTCCAGCTGGCGCTCGCCGCCCCGCCGTCCGAGGCCGTGCAGGTCCTGGCCGGCCAATCGAGCTTCTACACGAACAACACGCTGACCGCCGTGCTGGCGAACCGCTCGGGACCGCCGCGCGGCCTCGACTATTCGCCGACTGCTGTGCCGACGCCCACGCCGACGCCCTCGGCGTCGCCGACGCCTTCAGCCTCGCCGACGCCTTCACCGACGCCCTCACCGTCGCCGTCACCGTCGCCTTCGGCGTCGCCGACGCCGACGCCCACGCATACGCCGACCCCCACATCGGCGCCGACGCCGACACCTTCGCCCACGCCCACGCCCTCTCCGACACCTACGGCAACTCCGACTCCGACGGCGACGCCGACTCCTTCGCCGACGCCGACTCCGTCGCCGACTCCGACGCCGTCGCCCACGCCCACGCCCTCTCCGACACCCACGTCGAGCCCGACTCCTTCGCCGACACCCACGCCGACGCCGACTCCGACGCCCACGCCGACGCCCACGCCCTCGCCGACGCCCACGCCCTCGCCGACGCCGACGCCCTCGCCGACGCCCACGCCCTCGCCGACGCCGACTCCGTCGCCGACACCGACGCCGACTCCGACACCCTCGCCGACGCCCACGCCCTCGCCGACTCCGACACCTACGGCGTCACCCACGCCCTCTCCATCGCCATCGCCGTCGCCCACGCCCTCGCCGTCGCCGACGCCATCGCCGTCGCCGACCCCGACGCCTTCGCCGACGCCCACGCCCACGCCGCCGCCGGATGACTAGAGCCCCGTTTCGGCGGGGCTGAATTCCTCCAGCCATAAAATGGCGCAGGGAAGGCGAGCCGGCGCGTGTGCGGCTCGGGCGCCGACCCAGGAACACGGCGGCGCCTTGGTATCCCCGGGCACAATGCCCCGGCTTAGCTCGCGGGCCGGCCGCAATGGACGGCCCAAAGCCCCCTCAGACCCGCCCATTGCGGGCCGCTTGCGCCCGGCCGGCCCCGCTCCCGCGCACGCCGAGGCGATGCCGCGGTGCGGTAGTTACGTATTACGATTCTTTGACATTGTATTCTGTTGAAACGGGCATCCTCTTAAAATCCAACTGCGAGCGACAATTCCAGATTTGCCCTACAAGCGACCAAAGACCGCACCCATGAAATCCGCGCTAAAGCCGAGCCCGTGTACAGGGCAGCGCCATGCATGCTTTAATCGGGGTTTTACAATTGGCGAGGCCGGTCAAGCGGCATTCCAGCAAGCCCCGGCAGCGGCGCGCGCTGCTCCGGGAAACGGCGCCATCCGGGAGCGAATTTCCGTGAGACCCTCCCCATGATTCCTCCCGCATACACATTCGGACGGAGCAAGGGCGCGGCGCTCATGAAGGAGTCCCCGCATGGAATGACGCTGGTCGAGATGGCGGTGGCGCTCGGCGTCGCGTGCATCCTGATGGTCGCGGTCGTGGCCTTCCTCGTGAACGGCGTCGTCAGCACGAGGAAGACCACGGCCCTCAACGATACGTCGACCAGGGGCCGGCACGTGTTCGAGCACTTGTCGAAGGAGCTGTCCCAGGCCGACGACCTGCTGAGCTCCAATTTTACGGTGGCCGACCCGTTCAACCCCGCGGCGTATTCCGGGTTCACCTACCGGATCACCCTGGGCGGCACGCCGACGGTCACGAGTTCGGAGGTCCTTTCTGCGACCACCGTGGATGTCACCTTCAACACTCCGGGCTATCTCCCGCCCGTGATAGGGGATTTCCTGCAGCTGCCGTACCCCAACCTCGGCCCCGGGGGCACCCCCATTACGGGTGTGTCGCCGGAAGGACCGAATGAGTACCTTCTCACCATCTCGGCCTCGCTCGCGGACCTCTCGGGCCAGCCATCCACCGATCAGCTCAACCAGAACGAGGTCGCGACGATCCAGCGCCAGCGCGTTTACATGATCGATACCGTGACGGGGAGCACGCTGCTCTGGTACTCCAACAACAACGACGGCTTGCCGACCCCCCTTGTTATCGCGAAATCCCTGCCCCCGGATCCCCTGCATCCCGCCCAGGCCCAATACCCGTTTGTGCCGCAGCTCAAGGTTCCCGGGGGGACCAGCTATTATGTCGGCGTCCAGCTGGCGCTCGCCGCCCCGCCGTCCGAGGCCGTGCAGGTCCTGGCCGGCCAATCGAGCTTCTACACGAACAACACGCTGACCGCCGTGCTGGCGAACCGCTCGGGACCGCCGCGCGGCTTCGACTATTCGCCGACCGCTGTGCCGACGCCCTCGCCGACGCCGTCAGCCACGCCGACGCCTTCAGCCACGCCGACGCCTTCACCGACGCCCTCACCGTCGCCGTCACCGTCGCCTTCGCCGTCGCCTTCGCCGTCGCCGACGCCCACACCCACCCCCACATCGGCACCGACTCCCACGCCGACGCCCTCGCCCTCGCCGACACCCACTCCGTCGCCGACGCCCACGCACACGCCGACACCCACTCCGTCGCCGACGCCCACGCCTTCGCCGACGCCCACGCCCTCGCCGACGCCCACGCCGACACCCACGCCTTCACCGACGCCCACGCCCTCGCCGACGCCCACGCCCTCGCCGACGCCCACGCCCTCGCCGACGCCCTCGCCGACGCCGACACCCACGCCGACGCCCACGCCCACGGCAACGCCGACACCCACAGCCACACCAACGCCCTCGCCCACCCCGACGCCTTCGCCCACGCCCACGCCCACGCCCTCGCCCACGCCCTCGCCGACGCCCTCACCTTCGCCGACGCCCTCACCGTCGCCGACGCCGTCGCCCTCGCCGTCGCCCTCGCCCACGCCCACGCCGTCGCCCTCGCCCACGCCCACGCCGACGCCCTCGGCGTCGCCGACGCCGACGCCCTCGCCGACGCCCTCACCGTCGCCGACGCCCTCGCCGTCGCCGACGCCCTCACCCTCGCCGACGCCCACGCCCTCGCCCACGCCGACGCCCTCGCCCTCACCGACGCCCTCGCCCACGCCCACGCCGTCGCCGTCGCCTTCGCCTTCACCCTCTCCCACGCCGACGCCCTCGCCGACGCCGACGCCCACTCCTCCGCCGGATGATTAGAGCCCCGTCGAGGCCGCGCTGAAGGCGTGGCTTGGGCGAAATCCAAGTCGGAACACGCAAGCAGCCCTAATGGCCTAATCGTGCGCGAGGGCGATTCCAGGCCAACGGATCGTCCCGGCATCCCGGACTGGGCCTCCACACTTCGGCGTCCTAGACGATCGATCGTAGCGTGGGCGTCACCTCCCCGGACGCCGGCGACCCTGCGAAAAGACTTCCGTTTTCTGCCTTAATTCCAACAGATTAGATTATCCGATGACCCGCAAACGCAGAGGCCACGAACGCTGTCCAAGGCGATGCGGTGGTTACGTATAACGATTGTTTAACGTTGAATAGCGTTGATACAAGAGTGCTCTTGCAATGCATTAACACAAGCCGATTCCAGATCCATTGGCAGCACCCTTATTTGAATTCCATGAAATTCGCGCCAATTCCGAGCTCCCCAACGGGACAGCGTCGCGATTCATCAAGGCGAGGCTTCACCTTGGTCGAGACCATGATCGCGACCGTTCTGCTATCGATGATCATCCTGAGCATTCTCGCGGTCCTGATCGGATCGTACCGGGTCGCCGCCAAGGCGCGGTACAACGATCATGCGCGCTATGTGGTCAAGTCCTTTGCCGACCAATTCCTGACGCAGCAGACGGGTACTTCAAGCGGACCGTATACGCTTTTCGTGGTTACGGGCGCCACCCCCACGGGGACGGGAATGACCTGGACGAATTACGACGGGACCGTGGCGACCGGGACCGCCGCCGGGCTCTCGGTGATTCTGGGGGACAACACGGGGGCGCCCATATTGGCAAACGTTACCCGGTCCGTTTGGTACGTGTATCCGGGCGGGACCGCAAATGCGGGCAACCCGACTACCATCGCACAAAACTCATCGGGCGGATCCCTCCTGCGCGGTGACTTCACCATAACGTATTCCTTCCCCCCAAGTTCCCCTCAGGCTGAAACCCTCACCCAGACGGTGAGCGTCATGAGGGCCTGTCCATGAGTCTTCCCGCGGAAGGCCCCGGCAGGCGCAAGAACCGAATTCACCGCAGGAGGCTTCCTATTGGATTCTCCATGGTCGAGATGATCGTGGCGCTCGGGGTCGCGTGCATCCTCATGGTGGCGATCGTGGCCTTCCTTGTGAACGGCGTCGTCAGCACGAGCAAGACCTCCGCGATCAACGACACGACGACCAGGGGAAGGCACGTTTTCGAGCACCTGTCGAACGAGGTGGCCAGGTCGGGGGACCTGGCCCTTGCGAATTTCACGACGCCGGGCGGCTCGGGCTATGCGGGGTTCAACTACCGCATCGACGTCGGTGGCGCGGGCCTGGCCCAGCAGACGCAGCTCACGAGCAGAATAATCTCTGTGACCTTTCCGAATCCGCCCTCCCCGCCCGATTATCTCGTGCCGCAGACCGGCGATTACCTGGTGTTGCCGTATCCCCAGTTCACCGCGGGAAGCGCCCAGGTCGTTGTGCTCCTAACGACGCCCGCCTCGCCGGGAACGACCTACCAGTTCCAGCTCCCCGACACCCTGGCCAGCCTTTCGGGCCAGCCGACCACGGCGCAGGTGACAAACAACGAGACCGCCACGATCCAACGCCAGCGCTCCTATGCGATCCAGGTCGATTCCACGACGGGCGACACGGAGTTGTGGTGGTATCCGGCGACCGGGAACATGCCGACGACCATGGTCATCGCAAAGTCGCTGGTCGCGGGCCAACACCCCTTCATTCCTCAGCTCAAGCCGTCCACTACCGGCACGGCCTACTACGTCGGCCTTAACCTGGCCCTCGCCGTCACCTCGGAGGCCCCCAACGTCTTGGCGGGAAAAAAGAGCTTTTACTCGAACAACACGGTCAGCGCCGTATTCGCGAACAGGGCCGGCCCGTCGTTCTCCATGACTTATTCGCCGACGCCCGTGCCGACTCCCTCGCCGACCCCCTCGCCGTCGCCGACGCCCACGCCGTCGCCCACGCCCTCGCCGACGCCCTCGCCGACGCCGACGCCCTCGCCGACCCCGTCGCCGACACCCTCGCCGACACCCAGCCCCACGCCCACGCCGACACGGGTTCCAACACCGACGCCCACGCCCTCGCCGACGCCGACGCCGACACCGTCGCCCACGCCCACGCCATCGCCGACCCCGTCGCCGACGCCCACGCCGACGCCGACGCACACCCCGACGCCCACGCCCACGCCCTCGCCGACTCCCACGCCGACGCCCACGCACACGCCGACGCCCACGCCGACACCCACGCACACGCCGACGCCCACGCCCACGCACACGCCGACGCCCACGCCCACGCCGACGCCGACGCACACCCCGACGCCCTCGCCAACACCGACGCCCTCGCCCACGCACACGCCCTCGCCGACGCCCACTCCGACAGCGACAGGGACTCCGACGCCGACTCCGTCGCCCACGCCCACGCCCACGCACACGCCCACGCCCACGGCCACGCCGACTCCGTCGCCCACGCCGACCCCGACGCACACCCCGACACCCACACCGACCCCGTCGCCCACGCCGACGCACACCCCGACACCCACGCCGACCCCGTCGCCCACGCCGACCCCGACGCACACCCCGACACCCACGCCGACCCCGTCGCCCTCGCCGACCCCGTCGCCCTCGCCGTCACCCTCACCGTCGCCGTCACCTTCGCCCTCGCCGTCGCCCTCACCGTCGCCCTCGCCTTCGCCGTCGCCGACGCCCACGCCGTCACCCTCACCCTCGCCAACGCCATCACCCACGCCGTCGCCCACGCCCACGCCGTCGCCGACGCCCTCACCCTCGCCGACGCCCACGCCGTCGCCCACGCCCCCGCAAGACGACTAGAATCCCGTTTCGCCCATGACCATGAAGACGCATTCGTTCAAACAAGACCCGTGCCGGGGCAGCGCGCTTCTGGCCGCCTTGATTGTCATCGTTATCCTCACGTTCGCGGCAGCGGGCGTGTTGTCCTACAGCCTCACGACCTACCGCAACTCCGTGCGCCAGGCCATCCTTGACCAGGCAAAGGAGGTCGCCGACAGCGAGATGGATTACCTTTATCTCTGCTGGCAGCAGCAGCTCCAGGTAAGCCCAAACCCCTCCACCGTCCAGGCCGCCCTGCTAAGCGCCAATGTGATCGGCACCTCGGAAACGGACATTCTGCCGACAACCAATCCAAACCAGCCGGCTCCGTTCTCCCTGAACATGCAACAGGAGAATTGGAGGGTCGCGCGCTTCGTCCAGTTCGACCCGCTGAACACCCCGGATCAGGGCGCCCAGGGCCTCCTTCAGGGCACGATGGAAACCGGGGAGAACTACTACTTTGATGCCAGGACTATGGCCGTGATCTACAACGCGGTCCTGGGGCCCATCCAGTTCCATTCCGGCCGCCACTTCGTGTTCCAAAGCACGTCGCTGTTCCAATTCGCGGTCTTCTACGAGGGCAACCTCGAGATCGCAGCAGGCGGCAACATGACCATCCAGGGCGCCATTTCCACGAATGCGAGCGCCTACATGGGCTCCCAGCCGGGCTATACGCTCACGGTCGCCGACATGGTCTATTACTTCCAGGATTACAACGGCGAACCGGATCCCATGTCCGGTGAAACCCAACGCCTCGAGGGCAGCGGCGCGCTTTCGGACCCGGTCTTCAACCCCAATCCCCTGGCCGCCGCCCCGGCTGACCAGGTCGCCCAGCGCATGCTCCAGGTGTCCAAGCTCAATTCGCAGGTGAGCTTCATAAACAACGTCGACGTCGCATATGATATCGCCACCTACCCAACGGCCTACACCGATCCGTTTGGCAGCGTCGACCCGAACGAAGTCTACCGCGCGGTCGTCGCCCCGCCGCCCTTGGACGGCTCAGGCAACCTGATACCCGAGGACCCCCTGGTCGCCGCAAGCAGGATGTACAACCGCGCGGGCCTGCTGATCACGATCAACCAGCCCACCTCCGGCCCCCTGACGGTGGATTACGGCTATGCGGACCCCTCCGGCACCAATCCGACGTCCTACAAGGCCTACACCCCGACTTTCCAGGCCGAGATAGCCGCGCTGCATATCCCCAACCCCGTGACGAGCGCCCGTGTGCTGGCCGTCGACAAGCGCGAACTGATCAACGGCGCCCAGAACATCGAGATCTCGACGCTCGATGTCGGCAACCTGAACGACGCGATACATTACCTTATCACGAACTATCCGGCGACGATCGGGAACACCACGTCCGGCTACAATGGCCTGGTCTATGCCTACGACAGTTCGAACAACACCAATCTCGGGCTTCCCGCCAACCTGAACGGCATCCTCCTGGCCCACGCCACCACGACTCCCGCTTTTAATGACCCCAATGGCAATCCCTTGGGATTCTCGGTGGCCTCAAATAACGGCGTCTTTGTCCAAGGAGATTTCAACACGACCCAGATCACCGTGGCAAGCAACGTCCAGAACAACCCATCGGCGATCATGGCGGATGCAATAACGGCATTATCCCAAGCATGGACCCCAGCCGAATCGGGCCTTCCCATCGGGAATCGCGTGGCCGTCCCAAGCGCGCCCGTCGTGAACAGCTGGCCCGGCACCTTCAATATGACGCCCAGCAATGGCACCAGCAACGGCCTGACCATCAACGCGGCGATCCTGACCGGCAACACTCCATCTACGTTGACGATGAACAGCGGCGGCGTCCAGAACCTCGTCCGCATGGAGGAGGATTGGTGGGGTCCCGGGCTCACGGTCACGCTCGACGGCTCGCTCGGCCAGCTGTTCGCCTCCGATTACTTCAGGGGCCCGTACGTCGGAAACTCCTTCCAGGCCTCGATCGGCGACAAGGTCTACATCCAGCCGACGACCCGCAACCTGGACTACGACGCGAACTTCAAGAATCATGCGCCCAACAGCACGCCCAAGACGACCAGTTTCACTCGCGGAGACTTTTACTTCTGGTGACGTAGGCTGGGGCCGCTGATGCCTTATCCATTGTCGGCCGAACGCCAGGGCGGGGCCGCCCGCCTGGCCTGGGTTGATCAGCTGCGCACGCTCGTGATCGTGCTGGTGGTCAACATGCACGCGTGCGTGACCTACAGCCACGTGGGCCGCTGGTACGTGAAGGAGGGCCCCGATCCGCCCCTCCACATCAAGGTCGCATTCGTATTCTGGCAGGGGCACCTCCAGTCGTTCTTCATGGGGGCCCTCTTCCTAGTCGCGGGGTATTTCGCGCACGGATCGCTTGAGCGCCGGGGGCCCGCCAGTTTTGTTCGGGAGCGCCTTGTGCGCCTGGGCCTGCCGACCCTCTTGTACATGCTGGCGGTTGGCCCCCTGATAACGTTCGTGATCAACCCGGGCGCAAACGGCCCCGGGTCGCACCCCGGCGCCTACCTCGGATACCTGGCACACGGCCGGTTCCTAGGCAAAAGCGGTCCGATGTGGTTTGCCGCGGCGCTGCTCGTCTTCTCGGTTGTCCTCGCCGGATGGCGATCCGCCCGGTCGGCGCCCGTAGCGGGCAACACCTCAACCCGCCCCGCTCCGCGGCCGGCGGCGGTCCTCGCCTGGGCGCTCGTCCTGGCCGCGGCCACGTTCCTGGTCCGCGCGGTGCAGCCGATCGGAACGTCCGTGCTCAACATGCAGCTGGGCTTTTTCCCGCAGTACATCCTCGCATTCGGCGCGGGCGTCGCCTCGGCGCGCGGCGGCTGGTTCCAGCTGCTCGCCCGCTCCGCGCTGGCGCGCCGCGCCGGATGGCTGGGCCTGATTCTCGGCCCCGTCGCGCTCGCGGCCGTGCTGCTTGCGGGAGGGATCCTCAGGGGAAAGGGGCTCGACGAATTTGCCGGCGGCTGGCATCTCGCGGCCCTGGGGCTCGCGGCCTGGGA
Organism: uncultured Opitutaceae bacterium; assembly: GCA_937889545.1. Lineage (GTDB taxonomy): Bacteria > Verrucomicrobiota > Verrucomicrobiia > Opitutales > Opitutaceae > Palsa-1447. The sequence goes on along the minus strand of CALAOT010000069.1, from coordinate 843 downwards.
GCAATTGGCCGGCGTCGGGCTCGGATTGGGCGCCCTGGCCTTCTGTTCGGCGGAGCTCGACAAGCCGACCCCCCTGACGCGCTGGCTCGCCGACCGGTCGTTTGGCGTGTACCTTTTCCATCCCGTCGTGCTCGTCCTCTGCACGCTCGCGCTGCGGCGGCTCCCCACCGACCCGTTCCTCATGGTGTCGATGCTCACGGCCGCCGGCCTCGCCGGGAGCTTCATCTTGGCCGACCTCGCCCGGCGCATTCCCGGACTGCGCGCAATCCTCTGACGCGCCCGGTGATCAGGGCGCGCCGGTTGCGTGGGAACCAGGAAGGCGTATCCTTTGTCATTTGATGACGTCTTAAGCTCACGTACGCAATGATTTCCAAGTCGCTCGTACTCATTCCCGCAGTGATCGCAGTGATCGCATTGGGCGCCCCCCGCGCCGATGCGTACATAGGGTTTCGGCTCAACCTGGCCGTGCCCCTGTATTATCCGACGTCCGGGAGCCCCACGACGGCCGTCTACCAGGCTCCGCCCGCGCCTGTGGCCGAGCAGGTGACTACCGCACCGGGGCCCGGCTATGTCTGGCTGGCGGGGCACTGGTCGTTCTACGCCCAAAGTTGGGCCTGGATGGCCGGCCATTGGGAGATTCCCCCTTCGCCCAGCGCGGTGTGGATCGCGGGCCATTGGGTCCAGGGGAACGCGGGCTGGGCCTGGGTGGACGGGGCTTGGACCGTGAGCGAACCTCCCTCCGCGCCCCAGGCACCACCGGCGCCGCCCGGCACGGCCCCCGCGAATCCCGCGCCCCAGGGACCTCCCCCCGGGGGCCCTCCCGCCCCGCCGGCGGCCTCGGCG
>CALAOT010000068.1 GCA_937889545.1 uncultured Opitutaceae bacterium | reverse complement strand
CAACATGCTCCCAGTCCTTCCTGCTTCAGCCACCCACTAAGAAACCGGAAGAACCAAATGAATGCTCCCCGGAGATTTCAGGTGACAGGATTGGTGCTCGCAGCCTGCTGCACCTCGCTCGGCGCTCAATCGGCGGCAGCGCCCGCGCCGGAAGGTGCCGTGGGAATTACAGCCGTGTCTTCAAGGGTGAGCAAAGACTACGTCCGCACGAGAATGCCCGACGGCTCCTTCCGGCCGGAGGAATATGCCTTCGGGGACGGCGGCCGTTATGACGGAACTTTCCAGGACGCATCGATCGACAAGCTGAAATTCCTGGACGTGGCGCGAGTGATCGCAGTTCCGCTTAAATCCCAGAATTACGTGCCCGCGAAGGACATAAAAACGGAAAAGCTCCTGATCATGGTCCACTGGGGAACGACCAACGTATCCGACACGTTTCCCACAACGCCCGGCAACCTGACTAATCAGCGCGCCAATAACGTTGCCGGCGAATTTGGGCGAAACAGCCCCCAGGCAAAGGCCGCGCGCAATCTGGCCGACATGCAGCTCTTATCGGACGATCTTCTGCGCAACCACACCGATTTCATGAACGCCAAGATGCTGGGCTACGACTCCGAGGATCTGATCGGAACCTATTACGGGAGCACAATCGGGAACACCGGGATGCTTGCGGCTCATCGGGAAGAACTGATCAACGAGATCGAGGAGAACCGGTATTTTGTGGTGCTGATCGCATACGACTTCCAGCTGTTCAGGAAGGAGAAGAAGCTGAAGGCGCTCTGGGAGACGCGCTTCAGCATCAACGAACCCCACAATGACTTCGCCAAGGCGCTGCCCGTTATGTCGCAATATGCGTCAAAGTACTTCGGCCAGGAGAGCCACGGGTTGTTGCGGACGCAGGTACCCGAGGGAAAGGTCGAGGTGGGCGAGCCCAAGTCCCTCGGCGAACTTGAGGCGCCCCAGAAATGAGCCGCGAGCTCCCCGATGCGGATCATTGACGGCGCGCCCTGTTCGGCGACGGGCCCGTGTGGTAGCTCTGATCCGGATCACCCGTGGTCGTGGCTAAACGGGAGCCACCCACCGATGGCATCCGGCTCGTCGGGTGCAAACTGCCGCCGTGTGCAGAATCAAAGCTTCTCGTTCATCCGCCGCAGACGCTCCGCTATGATGGCCATCAGCTGCAGCGAAAAGTAGGGAGTCTGCTGCACGAGAAACATGAAGCACTTCCGGTCGACGAGGACAAGCTCGGCATCTGACCGTACAACCGCGGACGCAACGCGGGGTTGGTCCTCCACGAGCGCCATCTCGCCGAAGACACCGCCCGCCTCCACGGTCTCGACCATCTTGCCGTTAATGATGATGTCTACGGCGCCCTTTATGACTGCGAACATATGGTCGCCGCGGTCGCCCTCGCGAAACACAACCTGGCCGGCGGGAAACCGCTCGGCCTGTGCATCCTTGTTGAAAAGGTTGATTTTCATCGGGGCCCTTATCGTGGAGTTTCTCGGCGCGGTTACAACCAGTTTGAACCCTCGGCGGCAGGACGCTTCGCGCCACATCAACGCGCTGCGCAAGCATCGACCACTCTCCCGATACTGCCCGGGTGCGCTTGCAACGAGGTTTCGGTTACCGGGTTGAAAGCCACGCCATAAGGCCCAAGGCTGCGGATCCTCCCACCGGCTCCATGAACCTCCCCACGAAACCGGAAGCGAATGCGCTCCTTGAAAAACACGTCCACGACGACTACCAGCGCCATCACGCCCTGATGGTCGCCACCGCAATGGAAGGATACGCGGCTCCCATGAGCGGCGATCCCCACCTCTGGCACATCACCGGCCTGCTTCATGACCTGGATTTCGAGCAATTCCCCGACCTCCATCCGGCCGAGTGTCTCAGATGGTTCAGGGAGTGGAGCTATCCCGAGGAGCTGATCCATGCCGTCGAGGCCCATGCCTACGGCTACCACGGCTTCACAACCTTGCCAAAAACCAAGCTCGCAGCCGGCCTTCTCGCCTGCGACGAGATCAGCGGAATCTTCTACGCCTACCGGAAGATCAACCCCGTCCGCTACGGCGATATGAAGGCCGGATCAATCAGGAAGAAACTGAAAGAGCCCGCCTTCGCGGCCAAGATAGACCGCAATCTGATCTATCTCGGCTGCGAGCAGCTTGGCGTCCCCGTCGATGAGCACATCGGGAATCTGATAAGGTTCTTTGCCGTGCTGCCGTAGGCTCCGAGCCGTCCAGCCGGGTGCGGGGAAGTCAGGTGGCGGCGGCCAATCGCCGACTCCCAACCTTGTGTCCCTTCCAGCCATAAAAGCCGACGTATGCGTAGGCGACGAGAGGAACGACGTAGGAAATCTGCAGGCCGGCAATGTCGGCGATATGGCCCTGCAATGGCGGCAACAGCGCGCCGCCGAGAATGGCCATGACGAGCAGCGAGGAGACCTGGCTCTTGTAGGCGCCCATGCCATCGAGCGCGAGCGAGAAGATGTTCGGCCAGCCGATGGATGTGAAAAGGCCGACGCCCACAATGCACCACATCGCCAGCTTGCCGCCAAAGATGATCGCGACGAGGAGCGACAGGGTGATAGTCGCCGAAAAAATCAGCAGCGTGCGTCCGGCAAGCGCCTTGCCGAACTGGAAGAGCAACCAGCACAGCGCCAGCAGCGGCAGGTAATTCCTCACGACGGCCCAGCCGCGCAGGGAGCCCAAGATCATGAACGCGGCCACAGGGATGGCCGCCAGGAAGATCTGCTTGTTCACCTTCTTCATCTCGCTCAGTTCGACCGCGCCCATGAATCGGCCGATCAACATGCCGCCCCAAAAGAGCGCGACGTATTTGCTCGCCTCGACCGGGTCAAGGCCCGCGACGGTCTTTTGGCCGAGAAAATTGATGATCGAGCTGCCGATGGAGACCTCGCCGCCCACGTACATGAAGATCGCTAGGACGCCAAGAACGACGTGCGGATGCTTCAACACCCCCGCCCCGCGCTCGATCTTCCCTTCGCCGATGTGCGGCAAATGGGTGAAGAAGAAGATCGCGGCGAGAAACAGGAAGACGATGCAGAACGCAATGTAGGGGACCTTGACGGACTCCGCCCCATGCGCGCCGGTCTTGGCGAAGTACTGGAAGATCAGGTAGCCGCCGATGAGCGGGCCGATGGTTGTCCCAACCGAATTGAACGCCTGCGCCAGGTTCAACCGGCTCGACGCGGTCCGTTCTGGGCCGAGGATCGTCACGTAGGGGTTGGCGGCGATTTGCAGCATGGCGAATCCGAGCCCGACGACGAACAACGCGACGAGGAACAGCGGATAGGAGATGATCGCCGCCGCGGGCCAGAACAACGCGCTGCCGGCAGCGGAAATGAGCAGCCCAATGACCACGCCGTTCTTGTAGCCGATGCGCGCGATGGGGTCGCCCGCGGTCGCGGAAATCAGGTAATAGACCAGTGCGCCGATGAAGTAAGCGCCGAAAAAGGCGAGCTGCACGAGCATCGCCTGGAAATAATTCAGCGTGAAGGCTTCCTTGAACCTGGGGATCAGTATGTCGTTAAAGACGGTCATGAACCCCCACATGAAGAACAGCACCGTCATCACGGTGAAAGGGCCGCGATAAGTCCGGCCGGCGCTCACCTGCGCCGGCATTTGTTGTTCGATCGGTCCGCTTGGGGGTTCCATAGTATCTTTCTAGCAAATCGGGCCCTCCATCGCGAGGCAACGTTGGGAAACGCCGCGCGTAGCGTGCGGATTGGCGGCGATGGAGGCGCGCTCGCCGCCGACCTGCATCATCTGGACGAAACCCCCGGATCGCATCCGCGAGGCGCCGCGCCAAAGCCGCGCGGATGCTCCGGGCATGATGCGCATGTCCGCGCCGCACTCATGCGCGGGTGCGTCGGTGGGATGCGGACCCTCCCTCGCTGGGGAAGACAAATGGAAGCAGCGGATGGGCTTCAAATTGAGGAACTTGCATCGAGCATTTTCTCTGGTATCGATTCGTGGGCATGCGTAATCGGAATAAATGGTTTCTGCGGGCCGCAAACCCCTAAGCTCATGAGCCTGAATCACTCAATATGCGCCCCCCGGATCGCCCTCACGGCGATGCCGGAGGACGGCCACACGTTCAATCGAATGCGGAGGGTGCAGCCCGACGCGTTCCCAGGCACGGGCGCGGGCGCCTGCCGCGGCGCGGGCGGTAGGCTTTGGCCCGCCAGCACCGGCGAACTGCCTTGACCCGAGAGTCGGCTCCAATGCTGGGTCGCAGTTCGTCCGCCATGATGAGGCTCGCGGTCGCGGGCTTGGTTGACTTCAGCCGCCGCCATGCGGCCGTTCTCGCGTCCGCATTGGCGCTGCTCACGGTCCTTCTGGGAAGCTACACCGCGCGGCGCATCTCAATCGATACGGACGAGCAGAAGCTGATCTCGCCGAACCTGCCCTGGAGGAAGACGGCGGCCGAGCTGGACCTGGAGTTTCCCCAGAACAAGGATCTGCTCGCCATTGTCGTCGATGCGCCGACGCCTGACCAGGCTTCGGATGCCGCCGCGGCCCTCACGGCGCGGCTTCGCTCTCTGCCGGGCCTTTTCAGCGACGTCCGGCAGCCGGATGCCTCCCAGTTCTTCAGGCGCAACGGCCTGCTTTTCTTCTCCCGCGACGAGGTGCAGAAGTTCGCCGACGACATGATCTCGGCGCAGCCGCTGCTCGGGACGCTGGCGGCGGATCCCAACCTGCGCGGCGTGTTCGACGCTCTCGATCTGATGGCGCTGGGCGCCCTGCATGGCGACATCGGGGGCCCCGTGATCGATGCGCCCATGGATGCGGTGGCGCGGGCCGCCCGGGCGGCCCGCGCGGGCAAGTACGATCCCCTTTCCTGGCAGACCCTGCTCAGCGGCCGAAAGGCCGATCCCCGCGAGCTCCGCCGCTTCATCCTTGTCAGGCCCGTCCTTGACTTTAGCGCCGTCGAACCCGGTCGCAAGGCGGTGGTAGCCGTTAAGGCTGCGGCGCAGGCGGAGGGCCTCGTGCCCGCCCGCGGCGTCCGCGTGCGCGTGACGGGCCCGGTGGCCCTTTCGGACGACCAGTTCTCGACGTTGTCGGAGGGCGCGGGGTTCTCCACCGCGCTTTCGGTTGGGCTGCTCTGCTTCTGGCTGGCGCTTGGGTTGAGGTCGTTTCGGACGGTGTGCGCGGTGCTGCTCACGCTGGTGGTCGGCCTCGTAGGATGCGCCGCCTTTGCCGTCTGGGCGATCGGACCGTTCAACCCAATTTCTATTGCGTTTGCCCCGCTCTTCGTGGGAATCGCGATCGACTTTGGCATTCAGTTCAGCGTCCGCTACGCCGCGGAGGCGCCCCGATTCAGCACGCTGGAGGAGGTGTTTCGCCAGACTGCGCTCGGTATAGGCGGTCCGCTCTCGGTTGCCGCCGGCGCAACGGCGGTTGGGTTCCTCTCGTTCGTGCCGACAGACTACACGGGTGTGTCGGACCTGGGGCTCATCGCCGGGGTGGGGATGGTGTTGGCGCTTGTCTTGAACCTCACGCTGCTTCCCGCGCTGCTGACGCTTTTCGGCGGACTCGGCCGCCAGCATTCGACCGGCATTCCATGGGGGCAGGCTGCGGACCGGTTCATTGCCCGCAACCGCACCCTGGTTCTTGCCGGCGCCGCGGCGCTGGCCGCGGGAGGGCTGGCGACGCTGCCGAAGCTGCGCTTCGACTTCAATCCGGTCAACCTGCAGAACCAGCGCTCCGAGTCGGTCTCGACGCTCAATGACCTCATGGGCGACCCGCTGACGACACCCTACACGATCGACATCCTCGCCCCGTCACAGGCCGTCGCCGAGGAGATTGCAAGCAAGCTGTCCGGGCTTCCCGAGGTGGCGCAGCTGCTCTACCTCAAGAGCTTCGTGCCTGGCGACCAGGAGGCGAAGCTGGACATCCTCAGGGATGCGCGGACTTTGCTGGACCCCACGCTCGATCCGGCATCCACGAAGCCGCCCCCGAGCGACACGGAGATCCTGGCGTCGATCAGGCGGTGTGCGGCCAACCTAAGGAAACTGGGCGCGGGCGGGGAGGGCGCGGCGGCTCGGCTCGCTGCCGAGCTGGATGCCGCGCTCGCCGCCGGCAAAGGGGCGCTCCCCGCGCTGGAGGCCAACCTTGCCAGCGGGGTGGGCCGGCGCGTGGACGACCTTCGCCTGGCGGTTCAGGCCGAGCCGGTTTCGCTCGCGACCCTGCCTCCCGAGATCACCAGCGACTGGGTCGGGCGCGACGGAAGGTGGCGCATCGAGGTGCATCCGAAGGGCAATTCCAGGGACAACGAGGTGTTGCGGAGTTTCTGCGAGGCGGTCAGGCGCATCGCGCCCAACGCCACCGGGACTCCCGTGAACATCCAGGAGTCGGCGCGCACGGTCACGCGTGCGTTCGCCTCGGCGGGGATCATCGCCTTGTGCGCGATTGTCGTCCTCCTTTTCCTGGTGCTTCGAAGACTGAGGGACGTCGCAACCGTCCTGGCGCCGCTGCTCCTGGCGGGTCTCTTGACGCTCGGAACAGGCGTCATCGTCGGGCTGCCGCTGAATTTCGCGAATATCATCACCCTGCCGCTTTTGCTTGGGATCGGTGTCGCGTTCGACATATACTTTGTCATGCGCTGGCGCAGAGGTGAGGACGCCCCATTGAGCTCGAGCACTGCGCGGGCCGTGCTTTTCAGCGCCCTTACGACGGGAACCGCATTCGGGAGCCTCGCGCTGTCCAAGTCTCCCGGCATGTCCGACATGGGAAAGCTGCTCAGCCTGGCGCTCTTCTTCACCCTGGTCTGCACGTTCCTAGTCCTGCCGGCCCTGCTCGGTCCGGCGCCCGCCGCGCCGGAACCCGGCGACAAGCCGTGAGCCGCGTCCCGCTCCGCGTTGCCCTCGGCCTGGCATTGCTCGGAGGCGGCTGCGCGACGGTTCCGAAGGATCCCGACGCACGGGCCGCGTTCAGTGAGGCAAACGATCCCCTCGAGCCGCTAAATAGGAAGGTCTTCGGCTTTAACCTGTTTGTCGACCGGATCCTGATCAAGCCGGTGGCCCAGGGATATGCGCGCGCGTTGCCGCGGCTCGCGCGCGAATCGATCCGGAATTTTGTGTCCAACTTGAACGAGCCGGTGGTGTTCGCCAACAACGTGCTGCAGGGCCAGTTCCGGCGCGCCGAAACGACCGCGGGACGGTTCGCCCTCGACAGCACGCTCGGTCTCGCCGGCTTGATCGACTTTGCCTCGCCCCGCGGCATGCGCAAGCAGACGGGCGACTTTGGGCAGACCCTGTTCGTGTGGGGCGTGCCCGAGGGGCCCTACCTGATTCTTCCGGTGCTCGGGCCGTCGAATCCGCGCGACACCGTAGGGCTTGGCGTCGATGCCTACCTGAGCCCGTACCGCTTTGTCGTCGAAGACAACGATTCCCCAACCCTGATCGCGTACGGCCCAGCGATTCTCGGCGGCATCGACGAGCGGTCTCGGTCCATCGACGAGCTGGATGCGATCGAGAAGGAGGCGCTCGACTATTACGCCTCGCTTCGCAGCCTGTTCCGGCAGAACCGCGCGGCGCAGCTGAAGGGCGGCGACGCGGCGCCCACGCTGGGCCAGGATAGCTTCTACGAGGACCCTGGCGTCTCGCCGGCCGAAAAAGGGTCGACAGGTGCGGACAGGCTCAGCCGCTGAGCTCGGCAGCCTTTTTCCTCAGCACATCGATGAGCGCCGCGGCGCCGCCCTGCCGCAGCACGGAAGAGAACTCCGAACGGCGGGCCGCCAGCTCGCTGATCGTGCCGCTGAGAAAGACGTCGATGATCTTCCAGCGCCCATCATCCTCTCGCATAAGATAGTCGAGCCGAATGGGTTCGGGATCGTTAGTCTTGAGCTGCGTATGCACGATCACGTCTCCGTTTGCCCGGCGGGTCGGCGATGGATCAACGGAGAAACGCTCGCCCGAATAACTGCTGAAGCGATTGGCATAGGTCGCGATGCTGTAGTCGCTAAAGGCCTCCACCATCTTCTTCTGCTGCTCGGGCGAGAGCGCCCTCCAGGGAGGGCCGAGGACAAGGCGTGTCATGAGCGGCAGATTCAGGGCCAGGCGAAGCTCCGGCTCGAGCATGCTTTTGCGACCCGAAAACCCGAGCGATGGGCCCTGTTTCATTGCGGATATGAGCGCGTCGCATAGCCCTTGGGCTGTTTCCGCGGGCGTGGATTCCGCTGCCGCCTGGCACGGGGCCAGGGCGGCAAATGCGCCCAGGCAAAGGGCGAGGGAAGACAGGCGGCGGCGGTTCATGGAATGAAGGCATTACGGAGTGGCCCGTCCGTCAAGGCATCGCAGGCCCGGAATACCCCGGCCAAGGAAGCGCCAATCACTCTTGTCGACGCCGGTTCTCTAATATCCCGTCAACCACGGACTTTGGCTTGACGCGACCGCATGCGTCGGACGACATTCCCGCAGTCTGCGTTGGTCCTCGGCAGGAGAAATATTATGAATTCAACCACCTTGAGATTCTCCCTAGCAACAACGGGTTCGTTCCTCGTTTTTGCCCTAACGGCGATGGCTCAAACGGCCCCCAATGCGCCGGATCTCTCGCAAGACGAGCCGGTTGTGATTTCCCAGGTCGTCGTGACCGGCTCCTACCTCCCCGACAGGCCCAATACGGCGACCAAGCCGGTGCAGGTGATCGAGGCCCAGCAACTGGCGGATGCCGGCGTTGCGACGGACCTTGCCGATTTCATGAGGAAGGCGGTCCCAGGTTTCACCGGAAACGGGAATCTGGGGCTCGAAAACGCCGGCTCGGAAGCGTTTGTAACCCAGGGGGGGTCGTTTCTGCAGCTCCATAACCTGAAAACACTTGTGCTTATCGACGGCCGTCGCGTCGCCTTCGATCCCGCGGAGGCCGCCCTTGGGGTCGAGTTTGTGGACATCAACATGATCCCCCCCTCGGCCATCGACCACGTTGAGATCGTGTCCGACGGCGCGTCCGCTCTTTACGGCTCCGATGCCGTAGGCGGTGTGATCAACGTGATCATGAAATCCAACTTCAACGGCTGGGAGGCCGGAGTCCACTGGGGGGAAAGCAGCAACCAGGGACACTACACGGAGCGCACGGCCTATGTTACGGGGGGAGTGAGCACGAAGACCACCTCCTTCCTGATCTCGGTCGAGGGAACCGAGACGAGCCCGATCATGATGAGCGAGCGGCCGTATTCGAATCCCATCTACACGACGACGAGCTATCCGGGCATCATAAGCGTCCAGCCGTTCAACATTAGCTTCAACCAAAGCACCGGCCAGGTGCAGACGCTGCCGGGGCCGCTCTCCTATTACCAGCTGAGCCCCGCCCTAAACGCGCCGCCGCCCGGGCTTCAATACTCGCTGCCCCAGCTTGTGCAAATGGGCGTCTACCTGCCGGTAACGCCCCAGCAGCTGGAGACCGGCTACAACGTAGCCAACCAGCAGACGCTCCTGGCTAGCCTTCAGAGGCGAAGCGTCGTGGCGGATTTCGAGCATCATTTCTTCGGCGACAAACTGGTCGCTTTCGGCGACATCCTCTACGGCTTCACCCGCACCCAGTCCCAGGTGGCCGGGCCGTCGATATCGCCCTACATTTCGGCGCCGTTCACCGACCCGTTCATCTACGGCACCTCGCCGCCACCGCCGGGCGCGGCGGCCTTCGTGCCGTACGTTCCCTTCCTGCAGCCGAATAGCCCCTTCTCTCCCGGCTGGCTTTACCAGCCTGGCGCCCAGGGCACCGTCATCAACCTCGTCAACGCGAACAACCAGTTCTCGCAGTACCCGACCCTGACGCAGGACCAATCCGAGTTCTACCGCTTCGCGGGCGGTTTCAGGGGCACGCTGGGAACGGACTATTCCTGGGAGATAGGCGTCGACCTCAACCGCTATCACCTGGGTTTCACGAGCCCGGGCCAGATTGACACCGCCAACCTGAACGCCGCGCTCGCGGCGGGCGCGATCAACCCGTTCGCATACACCCAGGCCGCGGGATCCCTGCCAACCGACGTCATCGGGACGAAGACGAACAACATGGTGAGCACCCTCGCGTCGGCCGACTTCCTGTTCCGGGGGACACCGCTGGAGCTTCCCAACGGGAAGCTGAGCTTCGCCGCCGGAGTGAGCCACACCCGCGAGACGCTGTCGGCGAGCCCCGACGCGGTCAGTGAGCCGATCGCCCCCGGCGTGTCCATCGCAGGATGGCTCAACAGCGAGTCGCTTTCTCCCTTTGGCGCGTCCCGGGAAACGACGTCGCTCTACGGGGAACTGAGGGCGCCGATCATCGGGCCGAAGCAGGATCTCACCGGCATCCATGAGCTCACGGTCGACCTGGCCGGGCGGTATGACGATTACACGCTGATCGGCCACTCGGCCGTCCCCGAGGCGAGCCTGCATTACGAGCCGATCGACGACCGATTCACGCTGCGGGCCTCCGTGGGGCGTTCGTTTGGGGCGCCGGAGCTGGCGCAGCTATTCGGCCCGCCGATCTCTGGGCCGATCCCGCCGTTCATCTACCAGGGTTATTATGGGAACGTGGCTTCGAGCGCGGGCTTCACGGGAATCGGCGGGCCAAACCCGAATCTCCAGCCATTCAAGGCGAACACGTGGTCAACGGGGTTTGTCCTCGCCCCCCGCGAGGTGAAAGGCCTGGCCCTCTCGTTTGATTTCTTCGAGGCGACGGTCAAGGGCGCCATCGGCTACCTGAACCAGGTCGCCATCGTGCAAAGCGTCGAATCTCTGGGCCCGGCCTCTCCATTCGCCCAGTATGTCCACGTGGGTAGCCCCTCGGGGCCGGGCGTCACGGGCCCTGGCCAGCTCAGCACGGCCAATCCCACCACCATCTTCGTGCAGGTGCCCCTGATCAACCTCAGCTCCCAGGCTGACAAGGGAATCGATGTCACGCTCGACTACGCGGTGACGACGCAGGCGGCGGGCCGCTTCAAATTCAGCTCCACGGCCACCATCTGGAACAGCTACCTCGTCCAGGAAATCCCGACGCAGAACTATTACCAGTACGCCGGGACCGCCTCGGGAAATGAAAGCAGCAGTCAGGGGACGATCCCGCGCTGGCGCACCTACACGACGGCCGACTGGAAATATGGCGCCCTCGAGGCCCTGATTGGTCACACGTATATCCCGCCGGTCGACGATATCGGGGCGGGCGGGGCCGCTTCAACCTCACGCACGCGCGTCGGCGACTACCAGCAGTTTGACGCCATTCTGGGCCTCGATTTCAGCAAGATCGGCGCCTTGAAAGGCGTGGGCAATACGGAGCTGCGGCTCGGCGTCAACAACGTGTTCAACCGGATGCCGCCCTCGGCGCCCGACGCCTTCCCGGCCACAAACGCCGACGTTGGGGATTACAACGGGCCCATCGGCCGGCTCCTTTTCGTCGAGGCGAAATATCGGTACTGAGGCGGGCGCCGTGCCAGCCGCTCGGTGCGGTTGACCACCCGCGCGGACGCAGGGGAGAGGGCAAGTCGATCGTTTCTTCGCCGGAATGATGCCACCGAGCCCTGTGTTCGGTGGAGGATCTCGAGGCTGCGGTTCGGCAGTCCGCGCAGGCTCGCGATCGGCGCGAAGGCACTCGGGGCCTGTCGGGGCTGTCGATGGCTCCGGACGGATTCATCCATTGTGGGCATCCCTTCCTCACCGGGAGATCGCAAAAGAATCCGAATGCCTAAAAAACATTTAAATTAGACTTGTCTAACAACGATGCGTTACCGATGTTCGCGCACCGATGACGCCAGTTTGCTCCAGCACACGGTTCACGCGGCAGGTTCTGGCAGCCATGCTGCTCGCCTCCGCCTCCCTTGACGCGCAGGACCGCGAGACGATCGCCGGATTACTGGACCGAAGGGTCGAGGACTTCTCCGTGCAGGGGCAGGAGGCCCGCGTCGTCCTCGAGGGAATCGGCGCGGGGTACCGGTTCCCCGTCATCGTCGAGCCCGATGTGAAGGGGACCGTCAGTTTCGAGGTCCACAATGCGACGGTACGGACGGTCCTTGAAGCTATCTGCCAGCCCAAAGGCTGGAGCTATGAGGTCTCAGGGCACGATTACCTGCTCATCCGCCGGTTCGTCACGAGGATCTATCCGGTGGACTACCTCCAGATGACCCAGACAGGTTCAAGCTCGGCGAGCATCAACCTGAGCGAGAGCGCGGGCGGCGGAGTCGCTGGGACGCTGAGCCCGCTAAACGGCGGCGCTGGATCCTCTCTCGGCGGGGTCGGCGGCCTCGCGGCCGGAATCTCGGCCGGACAGCTTGGGGCGGCCGGCGCGGTCAGCGGGGGAAGCTCGAGCCTCAGTGTTTCGCAGCAGAACGACGCGGATTTCTGGGGCAGACTGGAGACGGACCTGAAGGGCATGGTGGGCGACGGCGAGGCGCTGGTCGTCAATCGCTTCGCGGGCCTGGTTCAGCTTCGGGGATCCCTTCGCACGCATGCCGTGATGGAAGCCTACCTGCGCCGGGTGCTGCAAAGGGTGGGCCGGCAGGCGCGAATCTCCGTGAAGATCGTTGAGGTTGACCTGAACGACCAATCGAAGGCGGGCATCGATTGGAATGTCGCCGGAGCTTCGCTAGGGCGCATCGCCAATACGGCGATAGGCATAACCGGCGCCTCGACCGCGACCGGATCGCTCGCGCAGATCGGGTCGATCACGCTCAGTCCAAGCACCTTCACCGGCACGATAGGGGCTGGCGGGGTGCAGGCGGCGATAAGCGCGCTGTCCGAGCAGGGCACCGTCCGCGTCGAATCGAAGCCCGAGGTCGCCGCCTTGAACAACCAGACGGCCTTCGTGCAGGTGAGCGAGGACCAGCCATTCTTCAGCCGCACGAGCACCACGACGATCAACGCGGGCGGGACGACCCAGGCCGGAACCCAGCCGATCGTGAACACGAACTACGCCGAGAGCACGGTCTCGTTTGGCAATGTCCTCGAGATCACCGTCCAGATCTCCGACGACCTCACCACGAAGCTTTCCCTCTCGCCGGCGATGACCGAGCTGAAAGGAACGGTGACGTCGCCGGATGGGCAGGAAACGGCCCCGATCACCGACACAAAGCGGGCGCGCACGACGGTCACGTTGCGCAATCACGAGACCGCGGTCATCGGGGGCTTCATCACCGAGACGGTGGCGAAGGACAGGCGAGGGATCCCGGGGCTGTCCAGCGTGCCCGTTCTCGGCAGTGCATTCACGACGGCGGTGAAGGCGAGGACCCGGACCGAGCTGGTCTTCCTGGTCACCGTCAACGCGGAGGAGCCGCCCGCACTCGTTCCTGTCGACGCGGACGCCCCGCCGCCGGGCTCGGGCGTCCTAGCGCCCTTCGCGCCCCTGCCGGTCGATGACGGCCGGAAGGTCGAGCGGATCGGCATCGGGGGGGCATGACATGACCCGCGCAGAGCGAAATTCCGATCGCATGGGCGACCATCTGGATTCATTTCTCCTGGAAAAGCTGCTCGGGACCGGCGTCTCCGAGCGGCAGATCGCGTCGGCGCAGGGCTACCACCGCGAGGTCGAGGGCCGCCAGCCGATCAGCCGGACCCTGGTCGAGCTCGGCCTCGCTACCGATGAGGCGGTGGCCCGATGGATCGCCGAGTTTCACGGGTGGAGATACCTTCCCCGGGAAGACCTGCGCGTCGAGGGCGATTCGCACAAGGCCCTTCCCGAGGCTATCGCGAGGAATCGCGATGCACTCGTCATCGCGCGGAAGGGAGCGCGCCTGACCGTGGCCGTCGCGGATCCTTCGAGCCCGCAGTTCGCCCAGGTCAGGTACGCGCTGGAGGGAAACTCCGTCGACTGGGTGATATCGCCGCAGGCCGACATAGCGGCGCGCGTCGCCGAGGCCTATTCGGCCAGCCTGGACGTCCGCGACAACGAGCTTGAGCGGTTTGTGGAGGACATGATCCGCGAGGCGGCCCATACGCGCGGACTATCGGACATCCATTGTGTCCCGGAGGACAGGAGCTGCGACATAAGGTGGCGCATCGACGGCGATCTTGTCCCGTGGGGAACGCTGCCCGGAGCGATGAAGGACGCCGTCTCGGCGCAGCTCAAGCTGTCATCGACCCGCGGCGCAGACGGCAGGTCCCGCAATGCGGCGGCCTCCGGCGGTCTCGACGTGGCCAACCGGCTCGATGCCCAGGACGCCTCGGCAATCCGCGAATACGGGAGCAAGCGGGTGTCGCTCCGCTATTCCGTGATCCCCGCGATAAACGGGGAGAGCATTGTCATCCGGATCCTGGACCAGAGCGCGCAGGTGGGCACTCTCGAGGACCTGGGAATGCTTGAGGACACGGCGATGCGATTTCGAACCGAGCTCAAGAGGCCCAATGGGATCATCCTTGTTTCCGGCCCGACGGGGCATGGCAAGAGCACCACCTTGGCGGCGGCGGTACCATGGCTGGATTCGCGCAACAAGCGCGTCCTCAGCGTGGAGGATCCCGTGGAGTACCGCTTGCGCACCGTGACTCAGGCGCCGGTGAGCCCCCGGATGCCCTTCGCATTGGCGCTCCGGGCGTTCCTCAGGCACAATCCGGACATCATCATCGTTGGTGAGATTCGCGACAGCGAAACGGCGTCTCTTGCGATGAGGTTGGCGCTCACCGGCCATCTGATCCTCGCCACAATCCACGCGAACACCGCGATTCAGGCCCTTTGCCGGCTGCTCGACCTAGGGGTCGAGGCATCGATGATCGCGGCTACCGCGCGTTTCCTTCTTGCTCAGCGCCTGGTCAAGCGCCTCTGCCCCAGTTGCCGGAAGCCACACAGGGATTCTGACGCGCTAGCCGAGCGCTACGGGAACATTGTCAAGATCGCGAGGCGCTCCGGGGTCGTCCGTGCTGCGGAAACGCAGACCCAGGGTTTCTTCGAGGCGGGAGGGGGATGCAGCGGCTGCAACAGGAGCGGATTTGTCGGAAGATTGGGAATCTTCGAATTCAGGGAAATTCGCCGCCCGGTGGCCGACCTGCTCATGCGCCAACGGGCCCGATTCGATCCGATCGGCGCCGAGTCCATATTCTCCGCCGCGATCCTCGGCGGCGATATCGGCGCCAGGTGCATGCACGAGGACGGAATCCTCAAGGCATCCTTCGGCATCACGACCCCAGAAGAGGTGTTCGGCGCGACTATGGACGCAAGCCGAGCCGGCTGAATATCACGCACCCATGAACACAACAATCCACATCGAATCCTGCGATCTCCGCGCGCCCAGGGCCCGCGGCTTTTCGCTGATAGAGATACTGGTCGTCGTCGCCATCATCGGCGTTCTGGCGGCCATCCTCCTTCCCGCGCTGAACAGGGCGCTCTCAGCCGCCCACGTTAACCGAACCATCGCCGACCTGAAACAGCTGAAGGGGTTCGCGGCGGACGCGGCCAACCAGCTCGGCGGCACGCTGCCGCAGACAAAGGGCTACTTGTCGCTGTCCGGTGCGGTGAACGCATCGGTGAATCCCAATCTCTCGGGATCTGCACCCGCGGATTTCAACAATGCGCTGAGGCTCGACGAAGTGCTCATGTCCGTCCCGAGCCCGAAGCTCGAGCGGTATTTCACACCGGCATGCGGATCGCAGGCCTTCGTGCCCGCGGGCGGCTCGGCGGCCGTCGATCCCCGTTACAATGCGTCCACGGGAACATTCTATAACCTGCCGGACGTGCGCATCGGGCCGGGATACGGCTATGCGGCGGTCTCGCGCCTGGAATGCGCGACCGTCGACGCGGCCCAGGCGCCGGGAACGGTCGATGCGAATGGCGGCACGAACTTCAGGGCCGACGGAGTCAACAGCCTGCCGGCGGGCCGAGTGGCATACGCGGTCATCAAGGCTGTTCCAGGATCCGAGGCAGCGCAGATAGCCACAGCCATCGACACGCCGGCATTCATGGATGACACGACGGGTTACGCCGGCTCGGCCCAGGGCCGCGGCGAGGTCGTGTACTTGGCCGCCGTCGGCGGAGTTACCGACGTGTACGTGTACCTCGGGAATTTTTGAGCCATGCCCCCGCACATCGCCCTTCTTCTTGGCCGCACAGTCTGGACCCGCGATGCCGGCGGCTGGCGGCGGGAGACATTCAATGAGGGCGAGTGCGCGGCCGGTCATTCGGTTGCGAGGCTTGCCGAGGTGGTTTCCGCGGCCCCAGCACGACGCGCGGTCGTGGTGTTTGAGCCCGAGGGCATAGCCCATCAGGCGGTCGAGACGCCAAAGGTGGGCCGCGCAGCATTTGCCACGTTGGCGCGGGTCCGCGATGAGCACCCGGTTGTCGCGTCGGAGAATCTGGGCTGGGGGATCGAATATCCCGAACCCGGGTCGAGCGGCGCGTTCTCGACCTTGATTCACTCCGAACTGACGCCGGGCCTTGTCCATGTGCAGGACGCGTGCATCCGCGCAGGCGGCCAATTGTCCGCCGCCTGGTCCGCGTACACCGCGGCGTGCGCATGCGTGAAGTCCGGTCCATCCGCGCTGAAGGCGAGGTTTGTGCTGATACTGACCCCCGAGTTCGCCGCGGTCGCCGCATGCGGAGGGGGAAAACGATCCTTCAAGGGATGGGTGGGCCCCATGTCGGAAAGGGACTGGAGGGCCTTTTCGGCCATGATCGGAGATTTCGAGGCGCGCACGTCTCCGGCTATGGCGGAGGCCGGGCTAAGGAGGGGGAGCATCGTCGTGGTTGCAGAAGGCGAACCCGAACGGATCTGCCCGATTTGGAGGGAGTTGCGCGCAACGGGAAGGGTGGAGGCGATAGTGGACCTGGAGGCGTTTGCATTGGGCGCCGCGCGAATCCCGGCGGGCCACCCAGCGAACTTGGCCGAGGCATTCCCAAGGCCGCGCAATCTTGATCGATTCCTTGCTGCCGCCTCCATGACCAGCTTTTCGGCGTTACTGGCGTTGGGCACCGCCATTCTCGGCGCGGGGAGACACTACAGGGCCGAGTATACTGAGGATCGTGCGCGCACGGCGCTACTCGAGGTCCGGCTCAAGAATCTGAGCGGCAACCAACGGGAAATGGACCGACTTCGAAACGAGGCCCCGGATGGGGCGGGAGCCCTGCCAGTGGGCCGGCACGAAGAGCTCGTCCGATTGGCCTCGGCGATTCCGGACGCGCTCACGCTGACGTCCCTCATAATTGGAAGGGACGGAGGGTTCGAACTCGAGGCCTTGGCCGCCGGCGCGGACTTCGACCCGGAGAGCGCCCGGCTATTGCTGGCGCGGCGCGGCTTCGCTTCCACCACGGTCGGAGGCTGGGTGTACGATACGGGCTCCGGCAGGCTCCTGGCCCGCGGGAAATATGAGGAGCCGCAGCCATGACTAAGGGCGTTGCATACTCCAAGCGTCTATCCGTTGTGAGCGCGGCCGGGGTGGCCGCGGCCTGCGCAATGGCGTTGGTGCGCCACCACCTGGCAAGCGAATGGGATGAGCAGCTGCATCGCACGGCGGACCTCGAGGGCGCTCTGTCCAGACAGATAGCTGCACGGTCGGATTGCCGGGACTCAGACCTTGATGAGCTCCGCGCGCGCGTCGGCACGTTCCGGGACCAATTGGGGCCGGAGGACGCCTGGGAGCACCTTGTCCGCCAGTTCGGCAATGGCTGGACGGCCGAGGCCCGGCCAAGGGACGACAGAGACGGCTATTCGTTCCAGATCGGGACCTTCGTAAAGCTTTCACCCGCAACGTCCGACTGGCCGGCAATCGTCGAGTTGGTCAAGACCGCGGAGCACATTCCCGGCGTAGGGATTGCCGGATTTGAGATGAAGTCGAGCGGCAGCCGGGAGCGCCGAACGGTCGACCTGGTGAGAATCGTGGTGGCAATCCATTCCCGCCGAACCGAAACCATTCCATGAAAGCCAAAACCACTATAGTCGCGGCAGTGACGCTGCTGTGGCCGCACTGCTGGGCCGGCGGCGAGCCTTCCAACAGCTCTCCAAAGCAGGCCGCGCAGCCCGATGCTGTCGCCGCCGGCGCGGCGGCGGCGGAGCACGACGCGGAGCGGAGAGCCGACAAACGGCATGAGGAGATGCTCAACAAGATGCAGGCGGCAGTGGAGGAGATTGCCCAGTTGTACGGAAACCCCGTCTTTCTCCAGGTGTTCACAAACGATGCCGAACGAGCTTCCGAGCTGAAACAGAGGCTCAAGGCGGCCCGATCCTGGGACGACATCCGCCGGGAATTGGCAGGCCTTGAAAAGAAGCGTGATGAACTGCTTAACGACATCGCGCTCAAGGAAAGGGAGGCGGCGAGGCTCACCGGCAGGCTCGTCCGCCAGCGAAGCGCCCTCGACGCGCTGGCGACGGCTGTGGAGGCGGCGCGGAAGGCGGTCGAGGAGACGGCCAAATGACCGCCCGAATAACTATGGATCAGAGTGACGATGCCGACCGGTTCGACGTCCTGTCCGCCGACGAGGAGGGCGCCCTCTGCTTGGTCAGGCAGATTGTCGCCGGCGCCAGGGCGCGAGGCATGGCGACCGATATCGAGGCCCTTGGGCGGGCGGTGATCGAGGCCGGCGCTTCGAGGCAGGGCGACGAGGCGGGGCGTGAATTGAGCACGTTCAGGCTTCGCGGGGCGCGTTTTTCGCTGGCGGCCCACACGCAGCCTGGAGCCGGAATCGAGATCAATTTCAACCCTGGCCCACGATGCGATTGATGCCATTGATTATCTTCAACGCGGCGCTCGCGTTCGCGGCGGCGGCCTCGGAGGGGCAGGCGTGGGCCTATGTGCCCGCTGCCCGCGACAGCCGATCATTATGGGGCTTTGAGGTGATTGCTCCGCCAACGGAAGGCGTCGTCACGCTTGTCGGGGCCGACCGGTTGGCCGCCGTGCGGCAGTCCGAACTGCGCCGCGTCTTTGCGGTCGAGATTCGCGATCCGCAGGACACATGTGCTGATGCGCCCCCGGCGGACGGAAGAACGGCGCCGGCTGTGCCCGCTGAGGCCCACTGGCCCGACGCGCACGGCAGGATCGCCGCCGGCCCCGCTGCACAGGGCGGAGCGCCAGCCATCCCCGGAGTCCGAAACCCATGGGAAGTGCGCGACGTCGCGAAGTCGGCCGTCAAGGAAATCGTGTTTGCGTGCGGAGGGATTGTGGTCGGAGGCGAAGGCGGGGCGGTTGCAATCTTGAACGGGCGCATTGTCAAGCAGGGCGACTCCGTGGACGGATTCAGCGTGGCCGGCGTCCTAGCGACCGGGGTGTTGCTCGAGAGAAACGGCTCATGCTTCGTGATTCCAAAGGGACGGCCAACGACGGTTGCGGTCTCGGGCGGTTGAGAGGCCATGCCAAGGTTCCACGCAAGATACATAGCGCGCAACGGCCGCCGTGGAACGGTAAGGCTGGACGCCATCGACCTTGCAAGCCTCTCCGAGCACATCGAGTCGAGCCGCAAGGGGTACATCGTCGAGATCCGCAGGGTCACCGGGAGGAGCGGGGCATCGGCGCGAGTGCGGATCGCCAGCTCGATGCTCCTCGCCGCCTTGGATTCGCTCGAGCTCATGCTGGTGAGCGGCGTGAGAATCAACACGGCATTGCGAACCCTCGCTGAATGCGCACCGCCCGGCAACGCCCGCCGACTTTGGACGGAGGCGGTTCGGCTGATCGAGGAGAGCGGCAGCTTTGGGGAATCGCTCCGACAGTTCCCCAAGGTGTTCAATGAACCCATGGTCGGCGTGATCACGGCGCACGAGACGGCGGGTCGCCTTGCCGACGGGGTGAGGCACGTGCGCGATTACGTCGCCCAGATGCAGGAGATCAGGCGCGAGTCGGTGCGCGGCTTGGCATATCCGGCGCTCGTATCCGTTGCCGGGCTCGCTTCATCCCTTGTCCTTTGCGTGTTCACGCTCCCCCGATTCTCGAGAATGCTGAGGGATATCGGCGTGACGAAGACAAACCGGATAACCGGGTTCTTCTTCGGCCTGAGCGATTTCGTGGTTCGCCACCCAGGCTGCGCGGCCCTTGCCCTTTGCCTGCCGCCGGCGGCGGCATGGGTCGCGCTCAGGCCCCGTTTCAGGCCCGCCATCGACTCCCTGATGCTCCGTCTTCCGATCGCGCGGAGGGCCGTCGAGGCCCTCTCAATGGCGCGGATCTGCGTCACGTACCAAGCGCTGAGCGAATCGGGCATCCGGGTCGTCGAAGCGCTGGAATTCTGCGCCGCTGTGGCGGGAAACGCCGTCTACTCGCGCGGCATCAGCCGAGTCATTGGGGCCGTGCGGGAGAACGCGACCGTGGGCGCCGGATTTGATCGCGCGGGCGTTTTTTCCCCGGAAGTCGTCCTGGCGGTGAAAAGTGGCGAGGGCGCGCTCCCCCAGGTGTTCGCCAGGCTGGCCGATTACTACACGTCCGAGTCCAAGCACAGGGTCGCCCTTGCTCTCCGGATGATCGAGCCGGTCATGCTTGTCCTCGTGCTCGCGTGGGTATTCGGGGTCGCGCTTGCCGTGGTCCTTCCGGTTGTGGAGGTCGTGAATGAGATCCACTGAAACGGCCTGCCGTCGCGGGGAATTCCTGCTCATGCTGCTTGTCGCGGTCGCGATCGTGGGCATCCTGGCGGGCATACTCGCGCCGGTCCTTGCCAACAAATTGGACGATGCGCGGCTCCGGTCAGAGGCGGAGACCCTTAGGTCCCTGCGGAAGGACTTCGAGGCAACCTATGATGCTGTTGACTACAACAACCTGAATGAGGCATCCGTCGCGGCAAGCGGCCTTCCCCCAGGCACCGTGTTTACGACATTCGACCAGGGAACCCAGATCGCCGCGAGGATATATGCCCAGAACGTGGTGGTGGACCCGGCCGGATGGGTGACCAAACTGGCCCAAAAACGGGGAGTGAGCTCCTTTGTCGTTGGCGCCAGCTATTCCGCGCTCACACAGAACCAGTACACCGCGATCGCATTCAACGCCTACCAGGTTCAGCGGTGCCTTGTCATTGGGCCGGCCGGCGAGCCCGGCCAGCAGCGGTACCTTCTCATCTCTCTCATGGCGCCGCCGTACAGGGTGCTCGTATTCCCAACAGCCGACTCCACCCAGACCTTCGACTCAATCTGGGACCAAAGCTGGGAATCGGTGCAGTCCCAGGCTCCCGCGCTGTGGAGCTCGCTGCTCACGTCCAGCCAGGATTCCCTTTGGAACACCGCATCGTCGAACGGCCGGACGAACTCCTCGCGAC
The DNA here is from genome assembly GCA_937889545.1 of uncultured Opitutaceae bacterium. Classification (GTDB taxonomy): domain Bacteria; phylum Verrucomicrobiota; class Verrucomicrobiia; order Opitutales; family Opitutaceae; genus Palsa-1447. The sequence goes on along the minus strand of CALAOT010000068.1, from coordinate 53,141 downwards.
TGTTGGTCGAGCGGATCGTGCAGCCAAAGTACTCGCTAACGCTGGCAAACAACAGCCAGACCGATACAGCTTGGGTCGACATCGGCCCGTCGACAAATGCGATTGCCGCAGCTCCAAATTCGGGAACGGTGCAAAGCGGTTCGCTGCCGGGTTTTGCCACCGGAATCCTTTCGGGCCGCATGATCGTCGTTCGGCGAGGGCCGAGCGCGGCTGCCGCATATGAAGTGCAGAGGTTCTTCCTCTACGCGGACGTTAATCTAACGGTGCAATAGAGGCGCAAACCGCACCGGGGCGAACCCCGGTGGCGGCACTTTTGCGAAGAACCGGCTTCCAACTGGGCGTGGATTTGGGAAGGATGCCTGCAATTTGAAGCTCTACTTCATGGGTGTCTGCGGAACGGCGATGGGCAACGCAGCGCTGCTAGCGCGTGCGGCTGGGCACGAGGTGACGGGGGCCGATTCGGGCGTGTACCCGCCCATGAGCACGGTGCTTGCGGACACCGGGGTGCCGGTGCACGAGGGCTATGACCCCGAGCGGCTCGCCTCGCTGAAGCCGGACTTGGTCGTCGTCGGCAATGCGATGATGCGGGGCAATCCCGAGGTCGAGTGGCTTCTGGACACACGAGCGCTCCCGTTCACCTCTCTTCCGGCGATGCTGCACGACCAGGTGCTTCGCCATCGGAAGAACATTGTCATCGCCGGGACCCACGGCAAGACGACGACGACGGCGTTGGCGGCCCATCTGCTCCGCGAGAACGGGCGGGACCCCGGGTACCTGATCGGCGGCGTGCCCCAGGATCCTCCAACCGGCAGCCATCTCGGGGATGGGGCAGATCCGTTTGTCATCGAGGGCGACGAGTACGACAGCGCGTTCTTCGACAAGCGGAGCAAGTTCATCCACTACTCGCCGCACGTCGCCGTCTTCAACAACCTCGAGTTCGACCACGCGGACATCTTTCGCGACCTCGCCGACGTCCAGCGCACGTTTATCCACTTCTCCAGGATCATCCCGCGGAGCGGGTTTGCCGTGCTGAACGGCGACGACGGCAACCTGCGTGCGCTTGGATCGATGCCTTGGACGAAGGTCGTCCGGGTGGGGCTGGATGAGGGCAACGACACGCGGATTGTGGACTTTGCCGAGACGCCAGCTGGCTCGAGTTTTGGAATGCTGTGGCGCGGTGCGCCTTGGGCGAGGGTCGAGTGGTCCCTTCCCGGGATCTACAACGCCCGCAATGCGGCGATGGCCGCCACCGCCGCGGGCCTCGCGCTCGCGGGCGACCCGCCGACGGGCATCTCGCTCGGCGCCCTTGGGCGTTTCCGCGGCGTGAAGCGACGGCAGGAAACCCTGGTTTCGGCGCCGGGCCTCACGGTCATCGAGGATTTCGGCCATCACCCGACGGCGCTCGCCGAGACGCTTCAGTCGTTCCGGGCAAGGTTTCCCGGAGCGGTGCTCACGGCCGCCTTCGAGCCGCGGAGCAACACCGCGCGCGTGCGGACGTTGCAGGCCGGCTTCGCGCGTGCGCTGGCCCATGCGGACGAGGTCTATCTGGGCGCCGTCAGCCGCGCCGAGGCGCTGCCCGAGGAGGAACGCTTCGACACGGAGGCTGTGGCCGGGAACCTGGAGGCCCAAGGGGTCCGCGCCTGGCGTTTTGGGTCCAATGCCGATCTCTATGACGCCCTGGCCGCCGACACGCTTCCTCCCCGGGGTTCCCCGCGCATCGTGATCTTCTTCACGAACGGCTCGTTTGACGGGATCATCAGCCGGTTCGCCGCGGCTGCACGGGGCTGAGGCGGCGCCAGCGCCTATTGGGCCTGCTTTGCGGCCTTGAATTCGGCTGGGCTCTCGCCGGTCGGAAGCGCGAGGAGGTCGTATTCGTGGTGGCCATTGATCGTCACGCTGGCGAAGCTGCCGACAGGAAGTTCGCGCGGCACGTACACGCGGCCGTCGATGTCGGGCGCGTCGGCCTCACCCCGCGCGACGCCGGTCTCGTCGACGAGGACCTTGAGCGTCTTTCCGACGCTCCTGGCGCTGACCGCGGAGGCAATTTTTTTCTGAAGCGCCATGAGGCGGTGCCAGCGGCGCTCCTTCTCCCTCGCGGGGACCTGCCCCTTCATCTTGGCGGCGCGCGTTCCCTCTTCCCGCGAATAACGGAACACGCCTAGCCGCTCGAACTTTGTCTCGCGGACGAACTCACAGAGCTCATCGACATCCGCCTCGGTCTCCCCTGGGAAGCCCACTATGAACGTCGTCCTCAGGGCAATCCCCGGAATCCCCGCGCGAATCCTGCGCACGAGGTCGCGGATATATGCGCCTCCTGTTTCGCGCTGCATCGCCGAGAGCATCCGGTCGCTGATGTGCTGAAGGGGCATGTCCACGTAGCGGGCCACCTTGGCGCACTCGGCGATGGCCGCTATCAGCTCGTCGCTCCAGTGGGCGGGATGCGTGTAGAGGATGCGGACCCAGAAGTCCCCATCAATCGCGTTCAGCTCGCGCAGGAGCGTCGTGAGCGCCGCGCCGCGCGATGAATCTACGGGCGTGCGCGGGTTGGGCCGCTCGTCCCAGGTGTCCATCCCGAAGAACGTGGTGTCCTGGGAGATGAGGTTGACCTCCTTCACGCCCTCGGAGACGAGCTGGCGGACTTCCGCGACCACGCTTGCGACCGCCCTGCTCCGGTGCCGGCCTCGGATCTGCGGGATGATGCAGAAGGTGCACGGGTGGTTGCAGCCTTCGGCGATCTTGACGTAGGCGTAGTGGGCCGGCGTGAGCCTGAATCTGGGTGTGTCGTAATCGGGGATGAAGGTGGACCGCGGAGTGACGAAGCTGGCGGGCGCCGCCCGGGCCCCGCGATCGCTGGCGTAGAGCTCCTCGATGATCGGGGCGACCTGGGTGATCTGGTCGAGTCCGATGAAGGCGTCGACCTCGGGCATCGAGCCGGGCAGGTCTTTCGAGAAACGCTGGGACATGCAGCCGGCGACGATCAGCTTCTGTCCGCGGCGGCTCTTGCGCAGGCCGCGCCGCTCATGGACTTCCAGGATCTGCCCGATCGACTCCTCCTTTGAGGAATCGATGAACGAGCAGGTGTTCACGATCACGACGTCGGCCTTGTCCGCCTCTGGGATGACCCGCATGCCGGCCCTGTGGAGGTGCCCCACCATTATCTCGCTGTCCACGAGGTTCTTGGCGCAGCCGAGCGAGATGAGGCTGACCGTAATCATACCGCAGGTAGAGCAGGCCGCGCCGCCTCGGTCCGCAACCTACTTCTTCTTGGCCGCGGCCGCCGCCGCCTTCTTGCGCTTCAAATAAGCGGCGCGGCGTTTGCGTTTGATGATCTTGTTTAGCTGCTGGCCCATGGTGTTGTGATGAGGGAAAGGGGCCATCAGACCGAAACGCAAAAGGCGAGTCAAGACCTAGGGTTGAAGGGCTGATCCTCCGGTAACCTTGCGGCCAGCCCGCGTCCATCTGTAGACAAGGGGACGCTTCGTCCTGTAGAGCTCCTTGCAGAGCCCCGCATCGTCGCGCTTCATCACCGTCAGCTCGGCGAGGCCCTCGGCGTCGCAGCTGAGCAACCGCGCGTACGGCTTGAAATGCTCCGGCCTGCCGATCACCCGGGACAGCCCCGTTTCGCCGGGGTTCCAGTCGCGGTCGAGGGCCACGAACGAGTAAGGAAGGCTCCTGAGATCGATTCCGGCGCGCTGGCCGAACTTGACCCAATTCGAATCCGCGAAGATTCCGGGGGGTGGGGCGGCGAAATGGTGGCACCAATGCCGCGCGTTTCCCGGCCCGAGGACGGGGCACGCGTTCCCGTGGGTGCACGGCGCGATCACGTGGAATTCTCCCGTCCACTCGTCTCGGAGTGAGCCGAGCGCCCGGCTTGTCTCGCGGCTTCCGTGCTCCGTCCATATGACGGCGCGTGAACGCGCGATCAAGGTTCGGATCCCGTCGAGCGCGGGCGCCGGAAGCTCGTTGAGGACGTGGCTGACGATGAGCAGGCCGATGGGGCTTCCGCCCCGAAGGTATCCGGGCGTCGCCGCCGAGACCGGGAGGCCGGGGAACTTCCTCATGGCCGCGTCGTGCGCGAAGTTGGCTGCGACCGGGGAGTGGTCCCAGACGACGAGCGACTCAAAGCACTCGGACCCGAAGCGCCCGACGACGCGGCGGCCCGCAATCCCGCTTCCGCAGCCCCAGTCGAGCACGGTGCCACCGCTCGGCGCCCAGCCCCGCATCCTAAGTTCGTCGAGGACGGCATCCCATTTCCATCCAATGCGCTCTCCGAAGGTGACGTCGTAGCTGGCCAGGTCCTCGGCCGATGTCCAATACGGGCCGTCGCAGGGTTTCCCTGCTAGAAATCGGTCCCGATGCCGGTCGAGGGCATCCCAGTCGAGGTCGGCCCAGGTCATTGTAGGGCGAATCCCAGGTGGGATGCCAGGGTCTGCCGGCGGATTCCGTAGAAAGCCGCGAACTCGCGGATCCGATCGGCGACCGCGTGGTCCCCCTGCGAACGGCCCCTCACGGCCGTGATCATCACGTTCTTGGCCGTGTGCTCCGTCGAGATGAATTCGATGGCCCTGGTCCGGTATCCCGCCCACTCCAGAAGCTGCGCTCGTAGCGCGTCGGTGACAAACTCGGCGTGGCGCTCCTCGAATATCCCGTGCCGGAGCGCATCCGACAGTACCAGCGGCGAAACAAACTGGGGCCGGATCTCCTTCTGGCAGCACGGGGCGACAACGAGCAGCGCGGCGCCGGCTGCGACCCCCTTGGCAAGGGCGTCGTCGGTAGCGGTGTCGCATGCGTGGAGGGCAATCAGGATGTCGGCGGAATCAACGGGGGTGTCGGCGATGGTTCCCTGGCGGAACGACAGGCGGTCCTCGAACCCAACCTCGATGGCCACCTGGCGGCAGAAATCAACGAGGTCGGCGCGCGCCTCGACTCCGCACACGTCGGCACGCTCCCCAAGCAACTCGCTTGCGGCGAAGGTGAGATAGCCCTTTCCGCAACCCATGTCGAACACGCGAAGGCGCCGGTCAAGCGGGAGCGGCGCCTCCCTCAGCAGATGCCCGAGGAGTTCGGCGAATCTCTCTATCTGCCGGAACTTGTCCGCCATGGCGGAGACGGGCTGGCCGCGCCCGTCGGTCACGCCGAGCGCCCGCAGCCACGGCGCCCCGGCCAGAATGGCGCGGTTCTTCTGGCGGTCGTGCCCGATGGGGGCTGCGGACGCACTGCCGAGGTCTCTCACGCGAAGCCTGGACCTGCCGGGTCCCGTCTGCAGTTGCGCGCTCTGTGTCGTCGTGAAGAGATGGGCGTCCAGGAAATCGGACCCGATCAGGTGCTCAAGAAGGCGGAGGGCCTCCGCGGCGCCGTGGTTCTTCGAAATGTCCCTGGTCACATGGCGCCACACGAAGGCAAATTGTGGGCCCGTCTTGAGCACGACGGGACGCACGAACAGGTTTCCAAGCGTCGGGTCCTTTCCCCCGGGCTTGCCAAGGGTCAGCTTTACCAGCGACCCGCCGAGGACCGCTTCCCTCAGCAGGCCGACAAACTGGTCGCGGCCGGACGGTTTCATCTCGGATCTGGGGGAAGCGCCACTGGATCAATATAGAAGTCAATGGGCGTCCTTCGCCACCAATTTCCAGTCCGCGCACGCTCCGCGGCGTCGGTGAATTCGTACCTATAGCGCACAACCCTCACGTACGACGGCGGGCGGCCGGGAAAAGGATTGCGGGAAAAGAGCCCAAGGACCGCGGGATCACCCCTGAGGATCAGCTCGCACAGGGTTTCAACCCACGGATTGGCCTCCGGGGGTTCGAGCGCCGCGAACCAGAGCTGCCAATCAAGGCGCGGCTGATGGGGTGCAACCCACGAGGGCCTGCGCGCAAGGTCGCCGGGTTTGCATGGAAGTCCGTACTCGCGCCAATCGAGGCGGTCATCTGTGCCCTCGATCACGAGCTCCGGGCGCTCGACGGTCATCACCGGAAACAGCCCGTACGTGTTGAAGCTGCGGAACGGCCCCAGCGTCTGCGCAACGGCGCGGACAATCGGGGATGCCGCCGCACCACGGGACACGGAAGCGGCGGCTTCGAAAAAGGTCACGCCGACCGAAAACGCGGCGAAATAGCGAAGGACCGTCGGATTCGGCCGACCGGCCGTTGCGCGGGCCTGGCCGGGCTCGGCGGCCCGGCCGGGTGCGCTCCGAAGCACCTGTCGCCACCACCCGTCATCCAGGCACGTGAGGCAAAGCCCGGCGGCGAGCAGATTGAAGAAGGCGTAGTTTCCGGTCAGGGCGATCGCGACCTGAAACGCAACAAGGGTCAGGGCGGCAATGTGCCTCAATGTCCTGGGCCCCGGGATGCACAGCGGGGCCGTGAGCTCGATCGCGAACATCGCCGCGCAGGAGGCCTTCTGGAACCACTCCGGGAACTGCTGGGCATACCATGCCAGCGGCGTCGGTAGCGGCTGGGTCTGGTAATGAAAGGTGAGGGCGGTCAGGTGCCTCCACGCGATGTCGCCGCTGGTGAGCTTGACGACTCCCGAGAGAAACATGAGGCGGAAGAGCAGCCACCATATCAGATAGCGCGCAAGCCGGGGCGGATCGTGGGGGCGCCGGGTGCGCCCCAGCGTCCACGGCACAAGGAAGATGGCAACGAGCGTGCTTTCCAACAGGAGGAGGTCCCATTGGAAATCGAAGAAGGCCTGCCCGGCGGACACGAGCGACAGGTAGCAGGCCCAGAGGAGCGCCAGGCAAACGGCCGGGGCGAAGCCCCAAAGAAGGAGAAGTGCGAGGCCGATCCCGAGCCCGCACAGGACATCGATGAAGCGGCCGGCTCCGAAAACCCAGCAGAGCGAGGGGGCCTCGAACCAGGCTCGGGAGCCGAGATGCTCGTGTGCCGCCGCAAAGAATCGGCCCGCCGGCAGGATCCCTGAAGGGCCGATCAATCCTGCCGACTGGACCCAGATCGACCCGAAGGCAACGGCGTGCGCGACTGCGAGAATGCCCACAAAGAGGCGCGTCCCCGTTGCGAAGGATGCTTCCCTCGGCGTGTCGATGCCATCCATGATGGCGTGATATTACATTCCGTCCCGGCTACGAGTAAAGCCCCGCCCGCGCAGCGCCGTGATTGCGTCAAATGGCAGATATTAGATGTATAAAGCTTGCTATATTGTGCCGGTATGGTGACGATAAGCGGACCATGGTAACAAAACAAATAAAGGAACTGGAAGCCGCAAAGGCCAAGATGGTCGCACTTGAGAAATCGATTGCCCGGGGCCTTCACAAGGAGCTTGCGGCCCTCCATAAGACATATGGCTACGCCACGCTGAATGATTTCGTGAAGGCGCTGAAGGCGGTCTGCGGACCGGCCCGCAAGACCCGCCGGGGCAAGCCGGCCAAGGCCGCCGCGAAGGCGAAGCGCCGGAAGCGCGCCGTCATCACCGACGAGACCCGCGCAGGCGTCAAGAAGCTCGTCGAGTCCGGCAAGAGCGGATCGCAGATTGCCAAGGCCCTGGGCATCTCGCTTCCGAGCGTTCAGAACATCAAGAAGGCGCTGGGTCTTGTGAAGCCGCGCGCCTGAAGCCGGCGCAGTGTTGTAGCGGCGACCGGCCCCCGCTTTGATAAGCGGGGGCTGTTTATTTCCGGATCCTCCGAACATGCCGACCCACTATATTCAAGCCAATACGAACGGGCGCCTGCATCCCGCGAGCGAACCGTCGATTTCCCCTCTGAGCAGGGGATTCCTTTACGGGGACGCGGTTTACGAGGTGTGGCGGACATATCATGGCGTAATATTTTCCTGGGAGGAGCACTGGAGGAGACTCCGGGCTTCGGCGACGGCATTGCATATGCGCCTCTCGGTCGCTCCCGAGCAGATGATATCGGAGATCCGCCGCACCGTGTCCGCATACCGGGCGGAGGTCCCCAGGCCGGGGGAGCTCTATATTCGGCTGCAGATCACGCGCGGCGCCGGGGCGATCGGGCTTGATATCACGCTCGCGGAGAACCCGGACTTTGTAGTCCTGGTCCAGCCGTGCCCGGAGACGCCCCGCGACAAGCTGCGCGCCGGACTCCATCTCTCGATGGCCACATCCCTCCGCAGAAACCCCGCACAAAGCCTGGATCCCGCGTGGAAGACGGGGAACTACCTCAACAACCTCTTGTGCCTGAGCGAGGCGCAGGCGCGCGGCGCGGACGACGTCGTCATCCTCAATCTGGCGGGGGAGGTGACGGAGGCCGCTGTTTCGAACATAGCGTTCGTGCGGGGCGGAGGGATCGTTACTCCGCCCCTTGCCGCAGGCATCCTTGGAGGCATCACGCGCAGTCTCGTTCTCGGGGGGATCGCAGCCTCGGCGGGGGTTGCCGCATCGGAGGAGACGATTCGTCCCGCGGATCTTGGCTCGATGGAGGAGTGCTTCCTTCTCTCGACGACCAAGGATATTGTCCCGGTGCGCGGAATAGACAATATAGCGTTCAAGCTCGGCCCGGAATCGGTGACTTCCCGCGTCAAGACGGCCTTTGCCGAGGCCGCGCGCGCCTATGCCTCGGCCCATCCCGAGCTAGCCGCTTGAATCGAGCCCTGTCGTGCGCTGCCTCGGCATAGATTACGGGACGAGAAGGATCGGGGTCGCTTATGGCGACGACTTGGGCGTTGCGACGCCGCTGCCTGCGCTCGTTGTCGCGGATCCGCTGAAGCGATGGGCCCGTCTGGCCGCGTTATTGAGGGAAAGGCGCGTGACGGACATCGTTATGGGCCTTCCGCTTAACATGGACGGCTCGTCCGGGCCCAAGGCGCTGGAAGTCGGGGCCTATGCCCGGAGGATCCGATCTGAATTCGGGATTCCCGTGCATCTCATCGACGAGCGGCTAACGAGCTACGAGGCCGAGTCGACGATAGCCCCGGCGAAGCGCAGGTCGGTCCGGGAGGCCGGCCTGGTGGACTCCCGGGCCGCGACGATCATCCTGCAGGACTACCTCGACGGGATCGCGCCAGGGGGAGTCGGGCCCGCGCGCGAGCCATGAAGCGCTGGAAGTGCGTTTGCGCCTACGACGGGACCGAGTTCTCCGGGTGGCAGAGCCAGCCGGGCGGATCGGCGATTCAGGACGTCCTGGAAGCGCGCCTCGCCGGCGTGCTTGGCCTCCACACCCGCATCCACGCAAGCGGGCGGACCGACGCCGGCGCCCATGCGGCCGGGCAGGTCTTCCACTTTGACGCGGCGTGGACCCACGGCCCCGACAAACTTGGCGCGGCCCTCCGGAACGGACTGCACCGCGCGATTCAGATCGTTTCGATCCGCGCGGCAGCGCCGGACTTCCACGCGCGCTTTTCCGCGACGGGGAAGGTGTACTCCTACCATATTCACCTGGGAGACGCCGACCCGTTCACCCGGCCATACTGCTGGGCGTTCCTGCGGCCATTGGACCTCGATGCGGTGCGGGAATCGGCGGCAGTTCTCGTGGGCAGGCACGACTTCAAGGCGTTTTCAGCGTTAAACGGGGCGGAGCCCGGGGAAGACGCCGACACCGTCCGGGACCTGCGCCGGCTCGAGGTCCTGGCCCGTGGACGCAACGTGCGCGTCGAGGCGGAGGCGGACGGGTTCCTCTACAAGATGGTGCGCCGCCTGGTGGGGGCGCTTGTCGCCGCGGGCGAGGGGAAGCTCGCCACCGATGACGTCAGGGCCCTGCTTGCGGCCGGGGTCCGGACTGCCCGGATCCAGACCGCTCCCTCGCAGGCGCTGTTCCTTCGGCGGGTGCTGTATCGCTGAGCCGCGAATTCGGTTGCCACTGCATTTGGGATTCAGCACCGTTTTCCCCCGCACGTTTCATGCATTTCGACAAGCCGACTTACTCGGTTCGCAGGACGAAGAAGAAGGACATCCCGGAGGGTCTATACACGAGGGATCCGGTCACCGGCGAAATCCTCTTCAACAAGGAGATCGAGGACAACCAGATGGTTGTCCCGAAGAGCGGCCACCATTTCCAAATCCCAGCGCACCAGCGGATTGCAAAGCTGCTTGACGTCGGCTCGTTCGTGGAGCTTCACGCGGAGGTCCGTTCCAGCGATCCGCTCAATTTCGTCGATTCGCAGCCCTATCCCGAACGCCTCAAGCGCTACCAGCGCGAAAGCGGTCTGCCCGAGGCGGTCATTTGCGGAACGGGGGCGATTCACGGGATACCCGTGGCGATCGCGGTCATGGATTTCCGGTTCTGCGGAGGCGCCATGGGCGCCGCAGTTGGGGAGAAGATCACCCGGACCATCGAGAACGCCATGGAGAAGAGGATTCCCTGCATCATCGTCAGCGCCTCCGGGGGGGCCCGGATGCAGGAGGGGATATACTCCCTGATGCAGATGGCGAAGACGAGCGCGGCGCTGGGAAGGCTATCCCAGGCCAAGGTGCCGTTCATCTCCGTGCTAACGCACCCGACCATGGGAGGCGTAACGGCCAGCTTTGCCACGCTTGGCGACGTGATCCTTGCAGAGCCCGGAGCCCTGATAGGTTTTGCGGGAGCGCGGGTGATCAAGGACACGACAAAGCAGACGTTGCCCGCGGGTTTCCAGACCGCGGAGTTTCTCCTCAAGCACGGCCTCGTCGACCAGATCGTGAGCCGGATCGATCTGCGCGACCGCATTAGGGATATCCTTTCGGCCCTCTATCTCAGGAAGGAGCCGGCCGTCGCCGGCGCCTGAGCTGGTTCCGGGAATGAGGTCCGCATTGCCGTTGGCCGGCTATCCGGCCGTTCAGGAGTACTTGTTCGGCCTCAAGACGGCCGGCGTAAAATTTGGAGTTGACCGGATGGGCATCCTGGCAGCATCGCTCGGGCACCCCGAGAGGGCGGTCCCATGCATCCACGTCGCGGGCACGAACGGGAAGGGGTCCGTGTCCGCGATGCTTGAATCCATCCTGCGCGCATCGGGACGCCGCACGGGGCTCTACACGTCGCCCCACCTGGTGCGCCTCGGGGAGCGGGTCCAGGTCAACCGCCAAATCTTGGCCGAGGGCGAGATCACCGCCTACGTGAGGGAGTTGCAGCCCGTGGTGGACCGGATCGCGTCCGAGGGCGGGCTCGATGACCGGCCGAGCTTCTTCGAGTTCATGACGGCGATGGCTTTCCTGCAGTTCGCGAGGAAGTCCTGCGACTGCAGCGTGATCGAGGTCGGTCTCGGGGGCCGCCTCGATGCGACCAACATTGTGGAACCGGAGGTGTGCGTCGTGACATCCATCGGCTTGGACCATTGCGATATGCTGGGAGACACGCTTGAATCGATAGCCGCCGAGAAGGGCGGGATCATCAAGCCGGGGCGTCCGGTCGTGATCGGCCGTGTGCCGCGCGAGGCCGAGGCGACCCTGCGCAATGTCGCGGCATCGCTTGGCGCGCAGGTTGTCTCGGTGCGGGAGGAATTCGGGGATGACATCGCGAGCTACCCCGGCACGAACCTCGAGGGCGACTACCAGCGATGGAACGCGGCCACGGCAACGCTTGCGGCCGGGCTTCTGCCCTCGGGATTTGGGGTTTCAGGGCAGTCGATTGAGTCCGGCCTGCAGGCCGTGGACTGGCCGGGCCGCTGGCAGCGCACCGACCTGGGCGGCCGCCTGGCGGTTCTGGACGTCTCGCACAATTCGGAGGGGGCGGGCGTGCTGGACACCAACCTCGCGCGTCTGCGCACCGAAACCGGGCGTGCGCCGGTCGCCATCCTCGGGGTCCTGGGAGCCGTGAGGGCGAAGCCGCTGCTCGAGGTGCTTTGCAAGCATTGCCGCGAGCTTTATCTGGTCGTGCCCCAGCAGCCGCGCGCGTCGAGCCATGCCGAGCTTGAATCCCTTGTTCCCGGGGCGTTTCGCGGGAAGACGGTGCGTTCCACCGTGGGGGAGCTGTTTCCGGGACCCGGCCTATGCACGGCGGGAGCGAGCGACGATGTGATCGTCGTGACCGGCTCGATCTACCTTCTCGGCGAGGTGCTCGCGCGCCTGGAACCCCAGAGGGGCCGGGGGGAGGGAAGGCTGCAGGATTTTTGAGCGCCCGCCGCCAGTCCCGGGGGCGGTGGGTCAGGCGGACCGCAGCAATTCCGTGGCAGGCGGCACGTCCTTGATGATCTGCGAGGTCCCGGGCCCGACGCCAAGATAGCGCAGGTTGGGCAGGCTCGCGGGCCACGACACGCCTTCGTAAGCGACATCCAGGATGGCTTTGACCATCCCGGCCACATACCGCCGGGCATTCGCCGGCAGGTCCGCAAAATGGCGGACGCCCGATATGTCCTCAGCCCATCCGGGGAAGCGCTCGTACACTGGGCGAAGAGACTTGTGCACGGCCTCATTCCGCGGGACGTGGGAGCAGCGCTGCCCGCCCCGGCCTTCGTACGCCGTGCACACCTGCAGGTCGCCCTTCCAGTCCCCCGACCAGGTAAGCGCGTCCAGTTTGTTGATCATCAGGTCGTGGAATCCGCCGTAGCGCAGGGCATCCCCCTTCTCGACCGCATCGTACCACCCCACCATGCGCTGCCTGCCCGTGCTCGTTCCATATTCGAGCCTTTTCAGCTTAACGCTGAGGGGATGGGCCTCGTCCATCTGTGTGAGGAACGTATGGGTGCCCACCTTGGTGTCGTACGCCTTGGCAACCCCGAACGTGTGGATCGGTTGCACGGGGATGTTCGCGCTCTCAAAAAACTCCGGCGTGTAGGTGTGGGACGAGGTCGGGGAGAACCCATGGCGCTTGTCGAGCCAGTAGGCCTGCCCGAATTCCCCGACGATGGTGTGGCCCTCGCGCAGTTCCCGAAGGATCAACTCGCGCACCTCGCCGATGTTGCGCCCCAGCGCGGTCCCGGCCTTCCAGTACACGGCCGCGAGGCGCTCGATGTTGAGCGTGAATGGCTCATTCCCGCGGAACTGGAGGAAGTCGAACTCGTCCCTCCCGAAGGCGCCGTCCGCGATCGTCTCGGCGTTCGCGCGCAGCTCGGCCTCGGTCAGCCTGTCGAAGAACCCGTTCCACGTTGATTCGCCCACGCGGTAGACGTGGCGGATCATCCGGCACGCGCGGTCGGCGCGCTGCGCCAGCTTCCGGGAGAAGAAATTGGGCCCGGCGAGGAAGTCCGAGAAATGCATCTGCCAGTGCCCTGTCTCCTCGCTGTAGGCGGCCGAAATCCCGCGTCCCGTCGAGCCGCGGGGTTCCTCGCTGAGCACCTGGATGCGGTAGTCCTCCTCGGCCAGGTCGAGCAGCCGGTGCGTCAGGTCCGAGACCATGGTACGCTCGTCTATCAGGAGCCTGTCGAGGACCGAGAAGCCCTTTCGTTCGAGCGGGACGGCCTCCCAAAGGAACTTGCGCGGGTCGGCGACCACGCCGCTCCCGATCGCCAGGTGCGGGATCTCCCGCTCGACGACGCCTGCGGGAAGCAGGTTGAGCTTGACGCCACCCGCGGTGTGGCCGGCGTTGGCGCCCCCGTTGACCTTCATGACAACCGTCACGGGGCTGCGGGTGGAGCGGAGCTCCTCCGCGATCTCGGGCACCAGGCGGCCCTTGCCCTCGTCACCTAGGGAAATGCCGACGTCCGCGATGAGCTGGCTGGAGAATGGGGGCAGGGACATGGAGGTAACGGCAACCGAAGTCCATGACCCCTGTTGCAGGGGATTGGATTGGTGAGCCTCTGGCCGAGGGCAAGCCTCAACTTCCCGCTTCGCCCAAAAGGCCTAATGGCTGCGTGTCGAGACTTCGACCACGTCGTGCGGCCCGGCTTCCTTCTGGCCCGCCGGGCTCACGCGCGCGAATCGGGCCTTCCTCCGCAGGTCGGCGAGGGTCCGGGCGCCCAGGTAGCCCATCCCGCTCTGCACACCGCCGATGAGACTTGTCAGAACCTCGTCCACGGAGCCGCTGACCTCCTTCAGGGCCTCGATTCCCTCCGCCGCCACCTTGCGGCTGTCCTCCCGGTCCCTGCCATACCGTGCGGCGCTGCCCGCCTTCATCGCCGAGAGCGACCCCATCCCGCGGTACTGCTTGTAGGCCTTGCCGGCGATTTCCATGATTTCGCCGGGAGCCTCCCTGCATCCCGCCAGCACGCCGCCGCATATCACGGCGTCGGCCATGGTGAGGGCCTTCACGATGTCGCCCGACTTCGTGATGCCTCCATCGGCGAGGAGGCGGACGCCCCGCCTTCTGGCGGCGGTCGACGCGACGAAGAGGGCGGTGAGCTGGGGTATGCCGACACCGGCAACGATGCGCGTCGTGCAGATGGATCCGGGACCCTGGCCGATCTTGACGGCGTCCGCGCCGCAGTCGGCGAGAAACTCGACGCCCGCGGCGCTCGTCACGTTGCCGGCGATGAGCGTGATCGACGGAAAGGCGCCGCGCACGAGCCTCACGACATCGCCGACGCCGGCGGTGTGGCCATGGGCCGTCGAAACCGCCACGGCGTCGACATGCTCGTCCACAAGGCTGCCCACATGCGAGAGGATGGCCTCCCGGTCGAGGGATCCGTCGGGTTTGCGCTTGGGCAGGAGCGCCGCTCCTGCGACCAGCCTGAACTGGGAGTCCCTCGAAGGCTTCCTCCGGGATTTTGCCTCGCCGGTGATCCTCTCGACATCCGACGCCGTGATGAGGCCGCGCAGGTGGTCATTGCGGTCGACCAGGAGCATCTTGTTGATCCCCACGTTGGCGCTGAAGAACCTGTCCGCGGCCATGATCGGGTCCTTGGCCACGTGGGATTCCCGCTCGGTGATGAGGTGGGAGCGGGGCGTCATGACATCGGCGACATTCTTGGCCCGGTAGCGCTCCTTGACGGTGTTGCCCGAAAGAAGGCCCCGGAGGCGCCCCGCATCGTCGACGACGGGGAATGTCGAGAAGCGGTAGCGTTTCGCGTCGATCATCGCCAGCACGTCCCCGATCGCCTGCGAAGGGCTCACGGTGATCGGGTCCCGGATGAGGCCGTGGATGTGCCGCTTGACGCGGGCCACCGCCGCCACCTGGTCCTTGGCGGTCATGTTGAAATGAATGAGGCCAATGCCCCCGTTGAGCGCCATGGCGATGGCCATCTGGCTCTCGGTGACCGTGTCCATGTCGGACGAGACGATCGGGATCTGCAGCCCCAGCGAGTCGGAGATCGAGGTCGAAGTGTCGGCGTCCTTGGGGAGGATTTCCGAGTACAGCGTTGCGAGGGTGACGTCGTCGAAGGTGAGCGCCGTAGGGATATTCGCGCGGAAAAACTCGCCCGCCGAAACATAGAATTGGCGGTCGACGGCCGACAGGTCCTTCTTTGCAACCTTGTTCATGGGTTGCCGCCAACGGATTAATGCCATTCAGTGAAACTGCAAACAAAATGGACTTTCGGTTCGCGCATCGCCGCTACTCGCTTCCGTTCCGCGTTCCCGTCCGGACGTCCCGCGGTATGTGGCGGGTTCGGGAGGGCCTGTACGTCCGCGTCGAGCGTCCCGACGGGTCGGCCGGGTGCGGCGAGGCGTCTCCCATCCCTTCTCCCGGGACTGAGGCAGTCGACGCGGCCGAGGCCTTCTGCCGCTCGCTCGGCGGGCTCATCGACGGCCAGGCGCTGGCTCATGTGCCTGGGAACCTCGGCGCGCTTCGGAACGCCCTCGCGTGCGCGATGGGAGATGCCGTGGACCCGCCGAGGCACCGCAACCTGGGCGTGGCCGCGCTCCTTCCCGCAGGACGCGCGGCGCTGGCGGACGGCCCGCAGAAGGCAGAAGCCGGCTTCAGGGTCTTCAAGTGGAAGGTGGGCGTGGGAGCGGCCGACGACGAGATGGCGATGCTCGACGACCTGATCGCGGGGCTGCCGGGGGCCTCCAGGATCCGCCTGGACGCGAACGGGGCCTGGAACCCCCGCACGGCGGGGCGTTGGCTCGGCCGCTGCGCGGACCGGCCCGTCGAGTTCGTGGAGCAGCCGCTGGCGCCCGACTCCAAGGGGGCCGACGACCAGCTTGCGGGCCTCTCCGCGGATTACCCCGTCCCCATAGCGCTCGACGAATCGATCCGGGGCGATGGGGACGTCGCGAGATGGCTCGACGCGGGATGGCGGGGCTATTTCGTCATCAAGCCTGCGCTCCTGGGCGATGTCCGCGGCACTCTACGGAAGCTCGCCGCGGGCCGGGCGCGTGTTGTGTTCTCATCGACGCTCGAGACCGGAATCGGGGCCCAGGCGGCCTTGCGCGCGGCATTTTCATGGCCGGGAGAGACGCCGGCGCTTGGATTTGGCGTGTGGCCGCTCTTCGCGGACCCGGGCTTCGACGGCCCCCCCTGCGCCCCGTCGGTCCGGCTCGAGGATTTGGATCGGATCGACCCGGAGGCCCTATGGAACGCCGCGAATTAGCTGGGCGCCTCGGGGCGCCCGCGGCGGGAGCGGACGGGACTCCCCGGGCCATAGAGGAGGCCGATCCGGCGAGGTTTATGGCATCGTTCGCAACGGGCGTTGCGGGCGGGGGAAACCTCTTCCTTGCCAACCCCTCCTGGAGCTCGGCGGAGCGCGCGGAGCTCGCCCGCCTGCTCGGAGAGGACGAATGCTCGGACCGCGGCTGGCTCATGATACCCAGCGGCGGAGCAGTCGGCGGACTCAAGTTCGCGCGGCACGATGGCTGGACGATTGCGGCCGCGGTGGATGGATTCCGCCGCCATTTCGGAATGGAGCGCGTGGACTCGGTGTGCGTTCTTCCCCTCCACCACGTGAGCGGGTTCATGGCCTGGATGCGCAGCGCGCTCACGGGCGGGTCGTTCATTCCATGGGCATGGAAGGATATCGAGGCCGGGCGCTTTCCCCCCAACGTCCCGGCCGGCTGCTGCCTTTCCCTGGTGCCGACGCAGCTGCAGCGGCTCCTCGCCTCGAGCGGCGCGGTCGCGTGGCTGCGAAAATTCGGAATCGTGTTCATTGGCGGCGGGCCCGTGTGGGAAGGGCTTGTCGAGGAGGCCGCGCAGCTGGAGCTGCCGCTCTCGCCGAGCTATGGGGCCACCGAGACGGCGGCCATGGTGGCCGCGCTGCGGCCGGACCAGTTCCTCGGCGGCCGGCGCGGATGCGGGGCGCCGCTGCCCCACGCGCGCATCGACGTGGCGGGAGGCGGGGTTGTGCGGGTCGCCGGCGAGTCGCTCTTCCGCGGCTACTATCCCGAGATCCGGAACGAGCGGTCGTGGATCACCGGCGACATCGGCGCCTTTAACCCGGAGGGGAGCCTGTTCATCCTTGGCAGGGTCGACGACATCATCATGACGGGCGGGAAGAAAGTGTCGCCCGCCGAGGTGGAGGCGGCCCTGCGCTCGAGCGGGGAGTTTGACGACATCGCCGTGATCGGGCTCCCAGACCCCGATTGGGGCCAACGGGTTGTCGCCTGCCACCCGGCCGGCGCGCGCGCGCCCAGCCTGGACAAGGTCAAGGCCGCGCTTTCAGGGCTGGCCCCCTTCAAGCACCCCAAGAGGTACGCGGGCATTTCGCCCTGGCCGCGCAACGCCCAGGGAAAGATCGACCGCGCCGAGCTGGCGCGGCTCGCCTCGGAACGGTGACTCCTGAGGTCAGCCCGCGCGAACCCAGGCCGACAGAGGCCCCGGAAGGGCCGTTCGCGCCCGCGTCCCCGAATCGACGCACACGTGCTCGGTGCGGATCCTCGCGGCCCTCTTGCTGGGAGGGCCCAGCCGCGTGATCTCGAAGCGGATCTCGTAGGAGTCCTCCGACAGGAGCGCCGGCTGCATGCTCACGCGGAGTTTATCGCCGCAGGAAAGCGGCCGGCTGTAGTCGGCCTCGCTCTTCGCAATAGGGACCACGATCCTGTGGTCCGCAAAGAATACCTTGAGGTCGATTCCCGATGCCAAGAGGGATTCCTCGTAGGCTTCGTGGCAGATCGTCAGGTAGTTGGCGAAAAAGACGACTCCCGCGGCATCCGTGTCCGCGAAGTGGATTGTCCTGTCGTAAGTAAAGGGCATTGGCCAAAGCGAACGATTCCCGGGGGCGTTAGCAACATCGCAAAGGAATGGCCGTGCCCCGTCTTACGGCGTTGAACTTGCCGCCGTGGCCGTCTGGAATGGGGGCATGACCAAGAAGGAGATCGCGGACGTGCTCGCCGAAATCGGGATCCTTTTGGAGCTCAAGGGCGAGAACCCGTTCAAGGTTCGCGCCTACTCGGCCGGCGCGAGGGCGATCGAGGGACTCGAAAGGGAGGAATTCGAGAGGCTGGCCTCCGAGGGCCGCCTCCGGGAGGTCAGGGGCATCGGCGAGGCGCTTTCGTCGAAGATCGGCGAGCTGCACTCCACGGGGCGCCTCGAGTTCCTTGAGCTGCTGAAGGCCTCGATCGAGCCGGGTCTGGTCGAGATGCTGAAGATCCCCGGCCTGGGCCCAAAAAAGATCGCAGCCCTGCGACGCGATCTCGCCGTCACCTCCGTCCCGGAACTGGAAAAAGCCTGCATAGGGGGGAGGGTGGCGGCCCTGGACGGCTTCGGGGACAAGACCCAGGAAAAGATCCTGGCCGGCATCCGCAACGTCGAGGCCTATTCCCGCCGGCACCTGTGGTGGGACGCGATCCAGGTGGCCGAGCCCATAGCCGCCGGACTCCGGGCCCTGCCCAAGGTTACCCAGGCCGAGGTGGCAGGCAGCCTGCGGCGCGGGCTCGAGACGATCGGCGACCTCGATTTCATCGTCGCGGCGGCGGAGGCAACCCCGGTCGTCGACTGGTTCACCGGGCGGGCCGGAGTCCAAGAGGTCACGGCCAAGGGCGAGACAAAGGCGAGCGTGCGCATTGAGGGCGGCATCCAGGCCGACCTGCGGATCGTCCCCTCGGAGCAGTTCGCGTTTGCGCTTCACCACTTCACGGGGTCGAAGGACCATAATGTGCAGATGCGCCAGCGCGCCCTCGACCGGGGCATGAGCCTGAGCGAATGGGGTCTAGTAGGGTCCGCCGGAGAGGGCACGGCCCGGGACAAGGCGGGACACGGGAAGGGCGTTCCGGCCGCCGGCGAAAAGGAGATCTTCCGCGCCCTGGGGCTGGCCTATATACCGCCGGAACTGCGGGAGGGGATGGGCGAGATCGCCGCGGCCGAGAAGGGCGAGTTGCCCAAGCTCGTCGAGCTCGCCGACCTGCGCGGCGCGTTCCACAACCACACCTCGGAGTCCGACGGGGGCAACACCCTGCGAGAGATGGCGGCCGCGGCGGAGGCACTTGGATGGGACTATATCGGGATTGCCGACCACTCCAAGTCGAGCCGGCAGGCGAGGGGGCTCACCGAGGAGCGCCTCCTGCGCCAGGTGGCCGAAATCCAGGCCTTGAACGCGTCGTGCCAGTTCAGGACGAGGGTCTTCGCGGGGACCGAATGCGACATACTGCCCGACGGAGGCCTCGACTTCGACGATGCCATGCTCGCCCGGTTGGACTACGCCGTCGTCTCGGTCCACAGCGCGTTCGGCCAGGACGAGGCCGTCATGACCTCGCGGATCGTCCGAGCGCTGGAGCATCCGCGCACGACGATGCTCGGGCACCTGACGGGCCGGCTCCTGCTCCAGCGGGAGGCCTATCGGGTGGACTCCGTCAAGGTGATTGACGCGGCGATCGCCAACGGAGTCGCCATCGAGCTGAACGCCAATCCCTACCGGCTCGACATGGACTGGCGGCTCTGGAGGCGGGCGGCTGAGCGGGGCCTCGAGTGCTCGATCAACCCCGACGCGCACCGTGCGGAGGACCTGGAGTACGTCCGGGCGGGGATCAACGCGGCCCGCAAGGGCTGGCTCACGCGGGAAAACGTGGTCAACACCCGTCCGATCAATTCGATGGAGGGCTGGCTTGCCAGGAAGAGGGGGCGCCGATGATCGACGCGCGCGCGCGCGGACTCGCCAACATTCACGCCGCGGTGGTGACGGCGTTCGTCGGGGCGTTCTTCTGGGCCTACGCGAACCTGATCTACCACGTGCCGTTCGTTCACCTGAGCCGGGAGGTGAACCTGCTGCCGTACTTCCTCTGCGTCATCGGCGGGATGCTGCTTTCCGCGCGCGACGTGTCCCGCCGGCTGGCGGCCCGGTTCCACCTGCCCGACCTGGGAGGCTCCGCGCGGCTGGCGTTCCGCCAGGTGACGCTCATGGCGCTGCTTGTGTTCACCATGATGTTTGCGACGCAGGACCACAGGATAAGCAGGCTTTTCCTGGGCACGTTTCTCGTGTGGTGCTGGGTCGGCCTCGCATTCCTGAATGCGTGGGCCCCGGGCAGGCTGGCCCGCTTCGTCTTCCAGAAGGGGCATCGGCTTCCCACCTTGTTCATCGGCAGGCCGGAAACATTCGCCAAGCTCGCCGAGTGGATCGCAAACAAGGAGCCCCTAGGGATCCATCCCGTGGGCCTGCTCTCGCCCGACCAGCCCACCGCCCAACCCGGCGCGCTGTCGCTCCCGTGGCTTGGCAAGCTGGCGGACCTGCCCCGGATCCTCGATGAGGCGCTGGTGGGCCAGGTGATCATGCTCGAACTGCCGGCCACCGACGCCGAGGCGGGACGGGTCATCGCCGCGTGCCGGGACCGGGGTTGCCGCCTCCTGATACACAGCGACATCGAGGCGCGCTACACGCAGCCGCTCGTGCCCGTGACCGAGGAGGGGCGGCATTTCTACACGCTTCAGGAGGAGCCCCTTGAGGATCCGTTCAACCGGATCATCAAGCGCTGCTTTGACATCGCGGTCGCGCTGCCCGTCATCGCCCTCATCCTGCCCCCGCTTTGCGCCTGGGTGGCGGTGATGCAGGGGCTGCAGGCGCCCGGGCCCCTGTTCCATGCGCGGGAGCGGCGGGGAAGGCGGGGCGAGGTGTTCTGCATGCTGAAGTTCCGCTCGATGTTTGTCTCGAAGGGCGGGGCGGCGGCGGAGTCCATGCAGGCGCTTTCCGAGGACCAGCGAGTCTTCCCGTTTGGAAGGTTCATGCGCCGCCGCAGCCTGGACGAGTTCCCCCAGTTCTGGAACGTCTTCGTCGGCGAAATGAGCATCGTCGGCCCCCGCCCGTATATGCCGCTTCTTGACGAGGAATTCCGCCAGCAGACGCAGGGCTATCGGATACGAAACCTCGTGAAGCCGGGAATCACGGGCCTTTCGCAGAGCCTGGGATACCGCGGGGCCGTGCTCGAGGAGGAGATGGTCCGGCGCAGGGTCTATTGGGACGTTTACTACATAACCCACTGGTCCGTGTGGCTCGACCTGCAGATCACGGCCAAGACCCTCTGGCAGGTGGTCGCGCCCCCGGAGACCGCGTTCTGACAGTCTGCGGGAGGGCGCCTCCGCCTCAGAAGTTCTTTATGTAGGTCGCGCCCTCCGAATCCACCAGGGTGAGGTGGTCCAGGTCGACCTGCACGAGCCTGATCCCCAGGGCGCGGTCCAGCACATCGTTCACACGGAAGACGTGCCCGTCCACGAGCGCCTTGCTATCGGACCCCGCCGCCCGGGCCCCTGTGACGCGCATCCTGTCGACGAAGCTCTGGGCCTGCTCGCTGCGGCTTGGCTGCGGCATAGCGGTGGGACGGGCCTTTTCGGCTGCCGCGGGCTGCGCGGCGACGATGGGGGGCGCCGCGGCCACGGTTGCCGCGGCCGCCGGTTCAACTGCGCCCAAGGGGGTGGCTTGGGTCGCCGCCGCGGGCGGCAACACCTCGGATACGGGCGCGGCCGTCGGAGGATGCGGGCTGGGTTTGGGCGCGGACACAACCGCGACGCGGGGCACCTGGACCACGACGGCCGCAGGCACCTGCGGCTTCGGGGCAGCCGGCAGGGGCCTGGCCGCGACGGGGGCATTGGACTCGATCTTGCCCGTGACGATGATGCCGGTGACGACGACGGACACCACGATGAGGGTGACCGCGCCGCCGACCAGGAGCACCAGCGTCTGCACGCTCATCGGCTCCCCGCGTCGGGGTATCCGCCTGCGGCGGCCCGTTTGCGCCGCGGGCGTGGCTTCGGCCTGGTCCTCGGCCCTTTGCCGCGCCGCTCTTTTCAGCGCGTCGTTGATGAGGCTCATGGTCGGGCGCTCAGTTGGTGAGGGTGTCCATGTCGCGTGCGGCCCGCCGCGCGTCCCAGTAGTTGACCTCGTCGGACTCCCGGATGAACGCCGCGAGCATGGCCTTGTCGCAGAGGTTGTTCACGACACGCGGGATTCCCCTGCTGGCCCTGTGGATTTCCCTGAGGGCCCAGGGAGTGAACGCCGGCCGCCCGGAGCCGCCCGCGAGCGTAAGCCGGTGCTGGATGTAATGGGCCATGTCCCGGCGCGACAGCGGATGCAGTTCGTAATGGACCAGGATGCGCTGGCGCAGCTGGCGCAGCTCGTCGCGCGCCAGAATGTCCTTCAGCTCCGGCTGGCCGAGGAGCACGATCTGGAGCAGCTTCTGCTTGTCGGTCTCCAGATTGGAGAGCAGGCGCACCTGCTCGAGAACCTCGGTGGACAGGTTCTGGGCCTCGTCGATGATCAGCACGATGTCGCGCCCGCGCGCGATCCGCTCCAGGAGCACGCGGTTCATCTGCGAGACGAGGTCCACGTGGCTCCGCGCGAGCTTCGTCTCCCCGAGCTCCCGCAGGATAGCTTTGAGCATCTGCGTCTCCGTCACGCGCGGGTTGAGGATGAGCGCGGTGTCGAATCGGGCCGGGTCCAGCTCGTTGAGAAAGCGCCGGCAGATCGTGGTCTTGCCGCAGCCCACCTCCCCGATGAGCACGATGAACCCCTTGCGCTCGCGGACACCGAATTTGAGGTGCTGCAGCGCCTCCTGGTGGTTGGGGCTCAGAAATAAAAACTTCGGATCGGGAGTGACGTTGAACGGCATCTCCTTAAATCCGTAAAAGCTCAGATACATGTAAGCCTTGAAGTAAGCCGAACCGGCCCCAAAAACGCACGCCAAAACCTCGGCCGCTCTGGCGCGGATCAGAGGAGCCGCGGAACCGTAGAACCCGTCGCAGGCTGGCGGGCGCCGGGAAGCCCCGCAGGTTCGGGGCAGGGGCGGGCCTCCGCGCGCGCTGCACTTGGTACTCGACGCGGTACTGGAGAAACTGAAAATGGCGGCAAGCAATGGCCACCATCCGCAAGGCATACCGCTTCGCCTTTGAGCCGAGCCCGCGCCTCGGACGGCGCGCGGCCGGCAAAGTGAAAGATCCGTGAATTTCCGCAAAGTGATCCTTAGCCTCTATGTCCTGCTCTTCGTGGGCCTCGGCCTCGCGGGCGGGATCCTGTTCAAGGACGCGCATGACGAATACAGCCGGCTGGAGCAGGTCGAGACCGCGAACCGGCGCAGGCTGGCCGAGGCGCAGGGGCGCCTGCGCGACCAGGAACGGGTGCTCGAGCGCCTGCGGACCGACCCGTCGTATGTCGACAAGGTGATCCGCATCCGGCTGGGATACGCCAAGCCCGACGAGTTCATCTTCCGGTTTGAGGACGATGATTCCAAGGGCTCGGCGGGTCCGTCCACCGTCCGGGGGAATGACAAGTAGCGGCGCATGACACGCGACACCACCGGGCTGATCGGCTCCTTCCGCCGTGCGGGACAGGGACAGGTGTTCGCCTTCTTCGACAGGCTGCCGGCGGAATCCCAGGCCCGGTTGCTGTCCGAGGCCGCCGAGATCGACCTTGGAGAGGTCGACCGGCTGGTCCGGACGCTTGTCGCGGAGGGCGCCTCCCGGACCGTGGACCTCGAGGGGCTCTCACCCGCGCCCTACGAGCGCCTGCCCTCGCACGGCGGCGACCCCGCCGCCTGGTCGCGGGCGAAGGCGGCCGGCGAGACGGCGCTGCGATCGGGAAGGGTCGCCGCCTTCACCGTGGCCGGCGGCCAGGGGACGCGCCTGGGCTACGACGGCCCGAAGGGGACCTTTCCCGTTACGCCGGTCCTGCGCCGTTCCCTTTTCCAGGTCTTCGCCTGGAAGATCCTTGCGGCGGGGCGGCGCTTTGGGCGGCCGCTCCACTGGTTCATCATGACCAGCCACCAGAACCACGCCCAGACCGAGGCATTCTTCGAGGAACACGGGCACTTCGGCCTCGACCGGGCCCGGGTCCACTTCTTCCGGCAGGGGCGGATGCCCGCCGTAGACTTCTCCGGGAAGATCCTCCTCGAGACCGAGGGCTCGCTCGCCCTCTCCCCCGACGGGCACGGCGGATCCCTGCGGGCCCTCGAGCGCAGCGGGGCGCTCGACCTCATGGCCTCCGAGGGTATAGACACCCTGAGCTATTTCCAGGTGGACAACCCCCTTGTCCGGTGTGTCGACGCCGCGTTCATAGGCTGGCACCTGACCCGCGGATCCGAGATGTCGAGCAAGACCGTGCCCAAGGCGTACCCGGAGGAGAAGCTGGGCCACTTCTGCGTCCGCGGGGGCGAGCTTGTCGTGATCGAGTACTCCGACCTTCCCCTGGCGCTCCAGCGGGAGAGAGACCCCTCCACGGGCGCCCTCCGCTACGAGGCGGGAAGCATCGCGATCCACGTGATCGACCGGGAATTCATCCAAAGGATGGCGCGCGGAGCGGACGGCCTTCCGTTTCACAGGGCGGACAAGAAGATCTCCACCGTGGACGCGGACGGCCGCGAGGTGAGGCCGGGGAAGGCGAACGGCGTCAAGTTCGAGCTCTTTGTGTTCGACGCGCTGCCGTCCGCGAGGCGCCCGGTCGTCGTCGAGACAAGCCGCGCCGACGACTTCTCGCCGGTGAAGAACGCCGAGGGCGTCGATTCGCCCGCCACCTGCCGCGCCGACCAGCTCCGCCAGTTCGCCCGCTGGATTCGATCGGTAGGCGCGTCCGTGCCGACGGATTCCACGGGCCTTCCCGAGGCCCCGCTGGAGGTTTCGCCGTTGTTCGGCTATGATGAGGGATCCTTCGCAGAGAGCTGGTCGCGCCTTGGGGCCAAGCCCGCGGTCGCGGACGGCCTTTGCCTCGAAGCCCCCCCATTATGACACAGCCGTCGAAGATCGAGTCCGCGGTGCGCGCTGGGCAACTCATGCCGGCCGCGGCGGCGACCATCGCCGCATACCTTTCGGCGAGGCTGCCCGCATGGGCCCAGTCGAGCATCGAGGAACTCGTGGAAAGGCAGCTATGGAGCGAGTTGAACGACCGGTTTTACCGCGAGCTCGAGTTCGGGACGGGCGGCATCCGCGGCAGGACGATCGGGGTGGCCGCCACATCGGCAGAGACGGGGACCCCGGGCGATTTCGGAATGCCGGAGCACGCGGCGGTCGGGAGCAACATGATGAACGACTTCACGCTCACACGGGCTGTGATCGGGCTCTTCCGCTACACGCGGGAATACCTGCGCGCGCGGGGCGACGGAGCCGCGCCGCGGCTGGTGGTCGCGCACGACGTCCGGTTCTATTCCAGGCACTTCTGCGAGCTGTCGGCTTCGGTCTGGGCCCGGCTCGGGGGCGAGGCGTTCATCTTCGACGGCCCGAGGCCGACCCCGCAGCTGAGCTTCACCGTGCGCCGCATCGCGGCCCACGCGGGTGCCGTGATCACGGCGAGCCACAATCCGCCGCACGACAACGGCTTCAAGGCCTACTTCCTCGACGGAGGGCAGGTTGTGCCGCCCCATGACAAGGGTATTGTCGCCGACGTCGCGGCCGTGCCGCTCGCAGAGGTGTCGGGATTCCTGCAAAAGGACCTGGCTGGCGTGACCGTCCTGGGCCGCGAGATGGACGATGCCTATCTCGCCATCGCCGCGACCGCGGTGGTCGATCCGGCGATGCTGCGCGGCGCCCAGCTGAAGGTTGTCTACACGAACATCCATGGGACTGGCGCGGTCCACTGCTCGCCGCTGCTCATCCACGCGGGCTGCAACGTCGTCGAGGTCAAGGAGCAGCTGGGGTTTGACCCGCTGTTCCGCACCGTGAAGTCCCCGAACCCCGAGAACGCCGAGGCGCTCACGATGGCCGTTGCGACGGCGGACCGAAGGGGATGCGACGTCGTCATGGCGACCGACCCCGACTGCGACCGGATGGGAGTCGCGGTGCGCGGGCGGTCCGGCGCCATGGAACTGCTCACGGGCAACCAGATCGGGTCGCTGATCGCGGAATACCGGCTCACGAAATTCAAGGAGCTGGGGAAGATCCCGCAGGCGGGCTCGCCCAACGCCTGCATCATCAAGACCTTTGTCACGACCCAGCTTCAGGATGCGATCGGCCACGCGCACGGCGTAAAGGTGATCGACACGCTGACCGGATTCAAATGGATCGGGGCCAAGATCCTCTTTTACGAGGAGCGCCTCAAGGGTGCGATGGGACCCGGCTGGGACTACGACCGGACGCCGCCCGCCGAGCGGGCGCGGCTGCACCTCCTGCACAGCACGTTCTTTGTCTTTGGCACCGAGGAGAGCTACGGCTACCTGCCGAACGACTGCGTCCGGGACAAGGACGGGAATGCGGCCTGCCTGATGTTCGCGGAGCTCTGCGCCTGGGTGAAGGGCCAGGGCCTCACCGTGCCCGAGCACCTAGACCGGCTCTATCTGAAGTACGGCTTTTACCTCGAGGACACGATCAACATCTACTACGAGGGCGCGAGCGGCAGCGCGAAGATCAGGCGGATCCTCGACACCTACCGGACTGCGCGCCCGCGAGCCTTCGGCGACGTGGGCGTGACCGGCTTCCGGGACTTTGGCCGCGAGCGGATCCTCGATGCCGACGGCGAGGAGATCCCCAAGCAGGACCTGTACGTCGTGACGCTTTCGAACGGGTACAGGTTTGCCGCCCGCGGGAGCGGGACCGAGCCCAAAATGAAGTTCTACCTGTTCGCCTGCGACAAGGTGGGGGACCCGTCGGCGCTTCCCGCCGTCAAGGCCAGGGTCCGGGGCGAGCTCGACCGGATGAAGGGCCTCATCGAGGCCGACGCGCGCGCGCGCGCGGAGCAGTGAGGCCAGCGGCGCCGGAGCGTTGCCTTTCCGGCCGCATCGGTCTTTTGTTCGGCTGACCCCACTCCCATGCCCAACGTTCCCGGTCTCCGCAGCCCCTACGACAAGGTGGGCCGCCTCGTCTACTTCGGGCGTATGCTGGACAAGATACGCCTCCAATCCCTGGACAGGCTGCCGGCCGACTACGTCGACAACCTCGGCGACAGCAAGCCCGGCATGTTCGACGCCCGCTGCTGCGGCTTCCTGTGCGTCTCCTACGATGCCATCAGGCGGCGCACGCTCGAGGGGGGGAGAGACGAGGCGGTGCTCGAATGGGCGGAGCAGCGCGGCGGCCGGCGCACGGACGAGGAGTGCGCCGTCTGGAACGGCTTCATGATGAAACACGGCTGGCGCGACGCCCCCGACATCGTCCAGCGCCTGCGCCGGCGCGTTGCGGAAGGCGGCCTAGAGGGCAAGCCGATCGAGACCTATTTCGACTTCATCGATTTTGACGAGGGCCGCGACCCCGTGTCGGCGAAGGCTTGGGAAAAGCCCTGTTAGATCAACAGCAGCGCCGGCTTCTCAAGCAGGTCCTTGAGCGCGGCGAGATAGGCGGCCCCCACGGCACCGTCGACGACGCGGTGATCCCCTGAGAGCGTGAGCGTCATGCGCTGGCCGACGACAATCCTGTCATCCTTCACCACGGGCTTGCGGACGGCGGCCCCCACCGCGAGGATCGCGGCGTTTGGGGGATTGATGATCGCGCAGAACCGGTCAATCCCCATCATCCCGAGGTTGGTCACGCAGAACGTGCCGCCCGTGAATTCCTCGAGGGCGAGAACCTTGTCCTTCGCCTTCTTGGCGAGTGCCTTCGCCTCGGAGCTTATTGCGAAGATCGTCTTCATGTGCGCATCGCGGATCACGGGAGTGATCAGGCCGTCGTCTATCGCCACGGCGAACGAGACGTGGGCCGACGAATGGTGCCGGATCGCGTTGCCCTCCCAGGAGCAGTTCACGGCGGGCACGCGGCGCAGCGCCTCGGCTGAGGCCTTGAGGATGAAGTCGTTGACGGAAAGCTTCACGCCCTCCTTTTCCAGAGCGGCGTTCAACTGCTGGCGCAGCTCGAGGAGCGGGCTCGCGTCGACTTCGATGTCCAGGTAGTAGTGCGGGATCTGGGTCTTGGATTCCACCAGGCGCCTCGCGATGGTGCCCCTGGTGATGGAGACCGGGACAAGCTTGTCGTCCTGCACGGGGCCCCTGGAGGCGGCCGGCACCCCGCCGGCGCCCTGGTACGGGACTCCGCTTGCGCCTCCGGAGGCCGCCGCCGCGACGATGTCCGCCCTGACGATTCGGCCCCCTGGTCCGCTTCCGGCAACGCGGGCGGGGTCCACGCCCTTCTCGGCGGCGAGCTTGCGGGCCAGGGGAGAAACCTTGACCCGCCCCGCGGCTGCGCGGGCGGGAGGGACTGCGGGCGCCTTTGAAACGGCGGTCGGCGCTGGAGAAGAAGGGGCAAGCGGGGAGGGGACCAGCGGCGCCCGAGCCGCGACCGGCGCTGACGCGGGCGGCGCCTTCGCCGGGGGAGCGGATACCTTCTCGCCGGGCCTGCCGATGGCGCAGAGGGGCTCCCCGATCGCGACCTGGGATCCCTCGGGGACGAAGATCGCGAGCAATGCGCCGTCGAAAAAGCTCTCGAGCTCCATCGTGGCCTTGTCGGTCTCGACCTCGGCCAGCACGTCGCCGGTCTTGACGGGGTCGCCCTCCTTCTTGAGCCACTTGACGAGCGCTCCCACCGTCATGGTATCGCTCAGCTTCGGCATCTCGATTAAGTTCGCCATGGGAATTGACAGGCGGTCAGTCGAGCAGCTCGAGGGCCGCCCTGAGGATCCTCTGGGGGTTGGGCAGCTGCTCGGTTTCCACCGGCGGGCTGTAGACCGAGGGCCCGTCGACCGTTGAAAGCCGCGCAATGGGCCCGTCCAGCTCGTCGAACGCCTCGCTCTGGATCATGAAGGCAAGCTGGGCGCCGACGCCGCAGAAGGGCCTCTGCTCCTCGACGACAAGGACGCGGTGCGTCTTGCGTACCGAGGCGAGCAGGGTGTCCATGTCGAGCGGGCGGATCGAGCGTAGGTCCACGACATCCGCCGAGATGTTGTGCTCCTGCTGGAGTAGGTGGGCTGCCGCAAGCGCCTGGATGGCCGCGCGTCCGTAGCTGATGATCGAGAGATCCGACCCTTCGCGCTTGATGTCCGCCTTGCCGAGGGGAACAAGGTACTCCTCGACGGGAACCTCGCCCTTGTCGCCGTAGAGGATCGTGTTCTCGAGGAACATGACCGGGTCGTTATCGCGTATGGCGGACTTGAGGAGGCCCTTTGCGTCGTAGGGAGTCGAGGGCACGACAACCTTCACCCCGGGGTGGCTCGCGAGGATGTTCTCGGGCGTGTGGGAGTGGGTGGCGCCTACGTTGGTGCCTCCGTTCGCCGGCCCCCGGATGACGATCGGGCAATGAATCTGGCCGCCGGACATGTAGCGGATGTTGGCCGCGTTGTTGAGGATCTGGTCGAAGCAGACCGAGTAGAACGACCAGAACATCAGTTCGATGACCGGGCGGATGCCGAGCATCGACGCCCCTATGCCGAGCCCGACAAACCCGGCCTCGCTGATCGGCGTGTCGACGATGCGCTTGGGCCCGAACCTCTCGAGCAGCCCTTCCGTGACCTTGTACGCGCCGTTGAACTGTCCGACGTCTTCGCCCATGACGACGACGTTCGGGTCGCGCTCGATTTCCTCGGCCAGAGCCTGCCGGATGGCTTCGCGGTATTGGATGACGGGCATTGCTCAGTTGAAGAAAAGCCTGCCGCCGGACCTGCGCTCCGATGGATTGTCGGCCTCCCAGTACACGTCTTTTTGTATGTCGGAGACGTCCGGGAACGGGCTCGCCTCCGCGAATTCGGCGGAAGCCTCCGCCTCGGCGCGGGCCTCCGCGTCGATCCTCCCGACGAGGGCCTCGTCCAAGACCTTGTCGGCGACAAGCATGTTCTGGAAGACCTGGATCGGGTCCTTGGTACTACGGTACTCCTCGACCTCGGCCTTGTCGCGGTACGTCTTGTCGGGGTCGGCGACGGAGTGGCCCCTGTAGCGGTAGGTGCGCAGCTCGACGAGGGACGGCTTGCACTTGTTCCGGGCCAGGTCGAGGAAACCGTCCATGAACGCGCGCACCTCGTAAGGGTCGTGCCCGTCGCAGACCCCCCACGCCATCCCATAGGCCTCGGCGCGCCGCCCGAGCTCGCCGGCGGACGAGCGGGCCTGGCTCGTTCCCATCGAGTAGCCGTTGTTCTCGATCACAAACACGACGGGGAGGTCCCAAAGTGCAGCCAGGTTGTACGCCTCGTGCACGGCGCCCTGGTTGACCGCGCCGTCCCCCATGAACGTCATGCAGGCCCCCTTGAGCCCCTTGTACTTGAGCGCATACGCCAGGCCGGCGCCGAGGGGCACCTGCCCGCCGACGATCCCGTGGCCGCCCCAGAAATTGCGCGCCGGGTCGAAGAAATGCATCGACCCCCCCTTCCCCTTGGAGCAGCCGGTGGCCTTCCCGTAGAGCTCGGCCATGAGGGGATTCATCTCCATCCCGACGGCGATGGCGTGGCCGTGGT
The DNA here is from genome assembly GCA_937889545.1 of uncultured Opitutaceae bacterium. Classification (GTDB taxonomy): domain Bacteria; phylum Verrucomicrobiota; class Verrucomicrobiia; order Opitutales; family Opitutaceae; genus Palsa-1447. Next base: position 22,743 of record CALAOT010000068.1, on the reverse strand, counting down.
CGCGGTAGGCGGTGATGACATGGTCGTCCTTGCCCATCAGGGAACAGCAGCCGACGGCGACGGCCTCCTGCCCGATGTAGAGGTGGAGGAATCCCCCGATCTTCTTTGCCTGGTAGGCGCGCAGGCTGCGCTCCTCGAACCTCCTGATGCGCACCATCAAGCGAAAGAGATGGATCCTTTGCTCGGCCGTAAGGGCGGCGTTGACGGATGCGCCCGCGAAACCCGGCCTGCCGGTCCCGGAATCGCCCTGGCTTTCGGCGGTGGCGCTGGACTTTTTGGTCACGGTGGTTGGGAGGGACAAGATTCCGGCGGATGGCTCGCAAATCAAGCGCGGTTTTGCCCCTCCGGGCGCGGAGTGATCTCCTCCACCGCGACCCGCACGGGCCGCCCGGGCGCGCAATCGGCCCTGAGGCAGACAAACCGTTCGCGATGGGCGTCATAGAACGGCCAGAGCGCCTTTCGGTCCGTTTCGGGCAGCGGGAGGGAGTCCACGGCCCGGCGGGCGAAGAACCCGAAGCGGCCCTCGGAGATATCCGGGGGAAGCCCGGGAAGCGGCCGGAGGCACCGGAACACGAACATGAGCCAGTGCGCGTGTCCCTCGTAGGCCTTCTCCGCGATGACGGCAAAGAGGTGCAGGTCGGCGGGCCGGACCGCAAACCCGGCCTCCTCTCGGGTCTCCCGCACCGCGCACTCGAAGGGCGATTCGCCGCTCGCCATCTCTAGCTTGCCCCCGATCGGGCTCCACGCGCCGAGGTTCGGGGGCTTCGCGCGGTGGATGAGCAGATGCTCGCCTGCGGCGTTCTCAAGAAAGACGAGCACGGCGATCCTGTAGGGTAGATCCTTATGAGTGGGCATCGCGCGAGAAGGGACTACCATGGCGAACCATGCGGCTACGAGGCTTTTGAGCAAATTGGGGAAATCTGGGGCCGTGACCCTTGTTCAGTCTGCTGGTTCTCGAATCGGGACGCCGCCTCGATCACCCTCGACACACGAAATGTGTGGTGCATTGTGTAGAGATGCCCACAAATCTCCAAATCGACGACCGCCTTCTCAACAAGGCCCGGAAAATCGGAGGCTTTCGAACCAAGAAGGACACAGTAAACCAAGCCCTCACTGAATATCTTCAGCGCCGAGAGCAACGCGCAATCGGGGACCTATTTGGCACGGTGGATTTTTTGCCCGACTTCGACCACAAAAAGCTGAGGGCCAATCGGTGAGGATATAACCCGACACGCCGATTTGGTCGGCTGCATTCAGAAAAGGGGATGACGTTTCAGGATCCTATCGGGGCGAGATGCTGAAGTTGGTGAATCAAGGGCTAGTGGAGATCATTGGCCCGATACGCCAAGAGATATTGTCTGGAATTCGGGGCCGGACGAAATTCGACGCTGTGAGAGATCGCTTGCGTGCGTTTCCCGATCTTGAGGTCGGGACTGGCGATTACGAGGAGGCTGCCGTATATTACAATCGTTGCCGGTCCAAGGGGATCCAGGGATCATTCACCGATTTCGTCTTTTGCGCGGTCGCGATACGGCAGGAACTTGAGGTTTTTTGCGGACGACAAGGACTTCCTGGGATACAAGACGGTCCTGCCGATTCGACTCTATCGTTTTGAAAAATCAGGCCAATGAAGCTTTCGAGATTCATTGGTCGTTCAAAAACGGACCTCCTTTCGATCGCGCTCCCGAAAACCACAACCCACGTATGAAAAGAACGTCTCCGCCAATTACGTCATTTAGCGGGGAATGCCCGGTAACTGCGTTCCCGTGAGGGGGCGTGGGGAGCAGCCGCAAGCAAGGCAGGCAGCCCGTAACGAAAGTGAAGCCCATCCAATGAGCCCCGAGAAGGTCCAAAAAAAAACCATGGAGCCGAGCCCGTTCGAAAAGGGTGAAGGCTATCAGGGCTGGACGCTGGTAAACCCTGCGATGAGCGGGAGAGACCAGAATGACGACAGGTCCAGTCACCGCCATGGCGTGGTCTGCGGGCACGGGATGCCTGAAACGGTTGGGGTGTTAAGGGAGGAGATCTGCGCCGGTGGACGTCATGGTCCAACGGCGGGCACAAGCGGTGAACGCCGTGAGGCCCGTTTGGCCGGAGCAGAGGTCGGAGAGGCTCGTAGTAGCAATGAAGCGGCTAATCCCCGTGGAGCGAAGGGGCCTCACTTGGTCGAAGTGAACAGCGAAACGCAGGATTGCGCGATGGCTCCCTTCGGGGAGATAGCAACGACAAATAAAATCCAAGCGTTTCAACGGACACTGTGTCGCATCGCGAAGAGGTTCATCTCGACAGCGTATGCGGTGAACGACCTCGGAGAGCTGGATGCGGGAAATCCGCCCGTCCAGTTCGATGAGGGGTGGGGAGTTCCCGGGGAGAACTGACAACTACGGTCGGTTAATCTTTATCCGAGAACTCCCTGCCTACTCTACACACCTCCGATTTGTTCAAGTGCACGCTACCAGATAGTGGAGATCACTGAGGAGGCACTGATGTTCGCGTCCCTTGTGATGAGCGGCAACCTGTGTACTTTCGCGGTGGCTGTAATGATTCTATCAAATTGATCGCCGTGAGGGAGGGCCAGCTCTGGCGCGGCGATGGCGATTTCCAAAGTGATGGGAAGCACAGTCACGTAGTTGAGCATGTTCGAAAGAATTGTCACCGGAGACCCCTTGAACGATATGCGCCCGGAATGGAGCAGGAGGCCAATTTCTTGCAAAGTTACGTCTGCAATGGCCAGCTGCTCGTAAGGCGTTGTGCTGATTGCGCGCGTGGCCTTGTTGCTCAACCGATCCTCATCGGTGGCGGCCCAAAGAAAGGCGTGCGTATCTAGCAGATATTTGAGCCGAGCCATCACAGAGAGGGCTTCCAGCTTTCGTTCTGGAGTGTCGGCTTTGTCAGGTCATCTTGAAATCCGATTTTGCCCTTCGCAGAACCAACCAAGGACTTTCGGGGTACCGCGGCAGTGAAGAGAAATTCGCATTCCTTGTCCTGGACGCGAACTGTTTCACCCTTGCGCGCCTTGGCTTTGTAAGAGGTAAAGAAGCGAAGGAAATTGCGAGTATTCGTTATCATAATCCAAATATGTCTGACATTTGGCAGGTTGTCAAGCATTGCCTAAAGTCTGAAGCGGCAACTTGCGACCGCCCCCGCTTCTATGATGCACCTTTCGCCGGTCATTGCATCGTTTGCTACTGTCCCTAGTAGCACTGCTAAATCCACCCTTTATTGGACAGGCACTACATTCCCCTTGACTAGCTAGGTCATGAATGGATTAACCTAGAATATCTAGGTGACATCTAAATATGGCTAAGCCGGAACTGCTTTCAGGAACGCTCGACCTATTGGTGCTACAGGTGCTCAACGGAGGGCCGTTACATGGCTTTGCGATCGCCGAGCGGATCCATGCCCTATCCCAAGACGTGCTGATCGTCGAGGAAGGCTCTCTCTACCCTTCGCTCTACCGAATGGAAGAGAAGGGGTGGATAAGACCGGAATGGGGTCAGTCGGACAAGGGACGCCGCGCGAAGTTCTACACACTGACAAGAGAGGGCAGAAAGCAATTAGCCTCAGAGCGGGAAATTTGGGACCGTGTTGCCGTGGCGATCGGAGATGTGCTGCGGAACGCATGAATTCCAATGAGGCTTTTTAGGAAGATCGGCTTCAGGATAGCGGGCCTCTTCAAAGGAGGCCGGTTTAACTCGGACATGGATGAGGAGATGCGAATGCATCTCCAACTCCGCATCGAAAGAAACGTTGCGGCAGGTATGTCGTCGGAAGAGGCGCGCTATGCAGCGTTGCGCTCCTTCGGTGGAGTGGATCAGATCAAGGAGCGGGCGCGGGACCAGCGTAAAGTAGCGTGGGTTGAGCATCTCATTCGGGACTTTCGCTTCGCGGTCCGAATGATTTGTGCCCATCGGTGGTTCTCCGCTGCGGTAATCGTCACACTTTCGCTCGGCATCGGGATCAACACCACAGTCTTTACGCTGGTGAATGCGGTTTTGTTCAAGCCGCTTCCGATACCCGGCGGCGAGCGCCTCGTGACCGTCGCAGGCCAGAATCTGATGAAGGCCGATAGCCCGACTCGGATCTCCTATCCGGATTTTCGTGAGTTCCGCACCCAGAACCGGACATTTGAGGGGCTCGAATCGGCGAGACTCGAAAGGGCGATACTCAGCGATGGGCACAATCTGCCAGAGCGGCTAGAGATTGGTCTGGTGTCAGCCGGTATGTTCAGTCTGCTGCGCACTCCGCCCGTGCTTGGCCGTGATTTCACGGTTGCCGACGACCGGCACGGAGTCGAGGCCGTGGTGCTGCTCGGATACGGCGTTTGGAAGAGCCGTTACGGCAGTGCGCCAGGAGTAATTGGCAGTATCGTGCGAATCAACGGAGCCCCAGCCACGATCATCGGTGTGATGCCCGAGGGCTTTGAATTCCCCAAAAACCAGGAGCTTTGGATGCCCATGGGCCCGACGGAACAGATCGAAGGCCGGGCTAACCAAGACCTTTGGCTCTTCGGTCTCCTCAAGCCGTCCACTTCCATGGACGCAGCCCGAGCGGATATTTCGGTTATTGCTGCGCGCCTCGCCGCCAAATTTCCCGACACCGACAAGGACCTCGGCGCTATCGTGCGCACGTTTCAAGACACTTATAACGGTGAGCAAGTCCGCTCTATTTTCTTTATCATGCTCTGTGCGGTGGGGTTCGTGCTCCTCATTGCGTGTGCGAATGTCGCGAACATGATGCTCGGCCGATCCATCGGGCGCGCCCGGGAACTTTCGGTACGTGCCGCTCTCGGCGCCTCGCGCTGGCAGCTTGTCCGCCAACTACTGGTAGAGAGCGTGCTCCTGAGTTGCCTTGGCGGCTTGCTTGGACTGGCTCTCTCCACATTCGGCGTCCATGCCTTTGACTTAGCTGCGCATGACACCGGCAAACCCTACTGGATCGTTTTTAACATGGATCTCACGGTTTTCTGCTACTTCGCGGCAATTTCCATTGCGAGCGGAGTCTTATTTGGCCTCATCCCGGCACTGCGGGCTTCGCGCATTGATCTCAACATGGCGCTCAAAGACGATACGCCAACATCCAGCAGACACCGTGGCGGCCGACTGATGGCAGCGCTAGTTGTCGTTCAACTGGCCCTGACCATTGTTCTTCTCGCTGGCGCAGGCATGATGATGAGGAGCTTCCTCGCGGTGCAGGCGGTGAATCCGTTCGTGCCCGCCGGTTCGATATTCACCGCGCAACTCCAACTCCCGGCCGGAAAGGGTGAACACTATGCCGATTCTGCCCGTCGGCTCCAGTTCTACGAGAAGCTCATGCCGTTGCTTGAAACGCTTCCCGGGGTCACGCAGGCCGCCTTGGCGTCAAATCCTCCCGGCCTTGGTGCAGGCAGTCGACAAATCGAGATCGAAGGTCAACGCAACCAAGACTCGAAACAGTGGCCACGCGCATCGTTTATCGTTCAAAGCCCCGGTTATCTTCCTTTGATTCGGCTGCCTTTGCTAGCGGGTCGAGGTTTTTCGGAGGCCGACGGCGACACTGGCAGAGAAGCTGCGGTGGTAACGCGTGCTTTCGCCGCAAAATACTATCCCAACCAGCCGGCAGTGGGGAAACGGTTTCGTTTTATCGAAAGTGACAAGCCGGGTGTGTGGATGACAGTAATCGGTGTGTGCGCTGATATTGTACAGGATACTACGGATCTCAACGCTCCCCCGCTGATCTTCATTTCCTGCCGACAAGAACCAGGGGGCTGGATGTCACTCATTTTACGCTCCTCTCCCGACCCGGCAGGACTTGCGGGGCCGGTGCGCGCCGCAGTACAAAGTCTCGACCAAGATTTGCCACTCGACGGTGTATCGACGCTGACAGCCGCCCTTAGGCATCAGCAATGGTTCTTGTCCATTTTCGGCACGCTATTCCTAACCTTTGCAGCGGCGGCATTGGTGATGGCGTCGGTCGGCATATACGCCGTCGTGGCGCAAGTGACTGCTCGGCGCACGCGGGAAATCGGCATCCGGATAGCTCTCGGGGCGACAGCTTCGGGTGTCGAACGGCTCGTTTTATCGCGTGGCCTAACACAGCTCTTGGTCGGACTGCTGCTTGGGTTAGGCGGGGCGGTCGGGACGATGAAGCTTCTTGTATCAACTGGCCTCCTTTACCGGGCGTCGTCGAACGATCCGGTGGTGCTAGCTGGAATAAGTGTTTTGCTGGTTTCTGTAGGCGGATTTGCTTGCTGGCTGCCCGCCCGGCGGGCAGCGAAAGTTGATCCGATGGTTGCACTCAGGTGCGAATGAGGCGAATGCTGAACGAAAGCTGAAGCCGCTTTACTACAGTGCAGCGGATAGCCGCCAAACTGGAAATTGCTCTGCTAGCTGCCACCTACCGGATTCTGGATATTTAGTGGGTGTCCAAAAATGGTTAGGAGTGTATCGGTCATGGCCGAGACCTGTGATGCAGGAATAGATCCGAGCTGAGAGGCCATGATCGATACACCCTGGTTGAAGTAAACCGCTGAACCTGGGAGGTGGATTAAGACAGGGGAAAGTATCGGTGCGGATAGGAGCGACGATCGAAAGGGAGGCCGCGTGGAGAGGGTCCGATGAGGAGGGATGCTGCGCAGGATGATCTGCGTGACCCTCCGAGGAGCAATGCAGGCCCGTTACGCGCAGAAATGACGCCCTTGCCGGCGACGGGGACAGCTGCGCCCGTGCTCAGCGCGGGGGCGGTGAGCGAGGCGGAGAAGTCTGAGGTGGCGCCCTGTGAGATCACGATGAGTCGAGATACGGCACGGTGCGCACGGTCGCGCGACTCGGAGGGTGTTGAATGCAGACGAGGACCCAGTCGGCCTGCTGGTGGCAATGGGGGCTGAGGCGCGGCAGCCCGATGGAAAGCTCGGGTTCGGGCGCCGCTGTGACGGGCAAGGTCGGCGGTGGGTGCAGCTGCGGCGCCTGGGGCAATGCGGCGCGGGCCGCTTCGATGTGGGAATGCCTGTTGCGGTTGGAGAGGAGCCCGTAGTGGCGGATCTTGACGAAGCGCTCCGGCAGGATCATCAGCAGCGTGCGGTGTTTGACGCTCAGGCACTCCGCTTGTAGCAGACGCGTAACCTGCTCGGGGCTGTAGATACGCGACCGCAGCAGCGGCTTCTTCATCCGCGGCAGAGCCGCGCTGACTTCCTCGAACGCTCGATGCAGCACGTGGTGATAGAAAAAGCGCAAAGCGCTCACATTGGTAATCAGTGTGCTGCGGCCGCGTTTTTGATCGCGCAGCAGATACAGCACGTAGGCCTTGAGCTCGTCGTTCGTAATCAGATCGGGCGAACGGCCGTAGTGGCGGGCCAGGCGGGATACGACGCCGACGTAGCCGTCACGGGAAAGCGGGGACAACCCGCGCAACTCTACTCATCGATGAACTTTTGACGTAGGATAGTCATGGCGCCCGCAGCCTACCCATGCGCTGTCGCTGCGCCCATGCCACCACGGCCTCATCCGCACGCCGTCTACCGCATACCCCACCTGCTTCCGGGCTCCGCGAAGCGGTTTAGTTCAACCCACCTCTTTTCGGACACTTGCCGCATCGTCTTCGCTGCGGATTGCCCACAAACTATAGTTGCGGGCTATTCGGATTGGTCGCCGTCATACGACCGCTTACGCCTCTTCCCAGAGTTTCTACTATCTCCTGCCACTAGCCCTTTTTTTGGGTTCACTGGTTTCCAAGACGCCGCCTTTCTGAAAGATTGCGTGCAGAACTGCTGGGGCGGTTCTGCTTACGCCAGCAGCAAGGGCTTGCAAGGGATTCTGCAACTCGAATGACCACATGAAGATATTCCGATCCCTTCCGATGCTGCTTTGTGTCGCCTGCCTCTATGCCCAGGTGGCGATGCAATCGGAATTCGACGCGATCCGGCAGCACGAGGAACAACGGAATCAGGAGCTGATTCGGGCCGGATTCAACTTTGGTTACGGATTTGGTTTTGGAAAGATCAGAAAGGAGAAGTTCAACCGCCTCACCTTCATCATTCCAGGCGAGGCTAGGGAGCAGCAGTTACACTTTTGGGTGGAAACCACCGCCGGCGGGGTGTGCTTTCGCCTTCTGGACCCCGATGGGAATATCGTCGTGAACTGGTCTGGCCACAAAGGAGAGACATCGGTCACCCAGCGGCTGCATTCGGGGAAGCACGTCCTGGAGGTCGATACGACCGGAGCGGACGAGGGAATGGCTCTATTCAGCGCGAAGGGACAAATCGTTGTAGCGGCCGATCTCGATCCAAAGTTCTTTCAGGAATTTCCCGCTTCGCCTGCGAACGGCTATCATTGGCCGTACCTCCTCTTCGTGCCCCCACAGATAAAGGTACCGTGCCTACTCGTGGTGCCAAACAATACAGGTTTTCCAACCCTAGACCTCGATCTGTTGCGTGCTTCCGCCTCAAACGAAATCAGGAATGAGTCTAAACTGGCGACGCGTCTGGGGTGCGCGCTCTTGGTACCGATGTTTCCGCGGCCTCCGACAAGGGACGGTAACCTATACCTTCACGCATTGAATAGAGACAGCCTGATGACGACGGTTGAGGAGTGGAAGCGAGTCGATCTCCAGCTATTGCAGATGATTCAGGGCGCCCAAGCCCACTTGGAAGGCAAAGGATTCACGGTTGACCGCCGAGTCCTGCTTTCAGGTTTTTCCGCGTCAGGCGACTTTGTGAACCGGTTCGCCATACTCCATCCAGATCGCGTGCTTGCCCTTGCGGGCGGGGGAATCGCCTGGCCGGTCGCGCCGATAGCTGAAGTCGGAGGGGATAGTTTGCGGTTCCCAATTGGCCTCGCGGATGTCGAGGCTTTCACAGGGGAACCCGCCAGCTTGGATGCGTTGCGCTTGGTCAAGTGGTTCCTTTACCGCGGCAGCGATGACCACAACGACCCCGTCGATTACCGGGACTGTTATGCGGAAGCCGACGCCGAACTCATCCGGCGCCGTTTTGGTTCGACGCCAGCAGTGCGATGGCCCGAAGCCGAACGGCTTTACGCCGAAGCGCACCTCCCTGCACGCCTCGTACTCTATCCAGGCGTTGGGCATGGCCCAACCCCGGCTATTCGCGAAGATATTGTCCAGTTCTTCGAGAAATGCCTGCACGACGTTTATGGTGCCCCCATTTCGTCAGGAAATAACGTGGCGAAATAGACGGGCGTCCATCAAGCATCATGGCTTCCGCGACCATTCAGTAAACGTGTGCGAAAACTAACCCCTTTGGGGGCACTATGCCGTCACCAGTTGAATGCTATGGGCGCAAGCAACTGTTGCGTATCCGCGGTCAAGGGCACATACACCGCTGTTGGGAACAGAGCGTATTGAATGGGCGTGTCGAGGAAATATCCAGACATCCTGCTGAGGAGTGCGGCTGCCGCTGCTGCGTGCTCTGTCATTCTGACTTGGATCGAGGTTAAACGATTGGGTAACGAGCTTGACGGCTATCAATCGGAACGAAGTTTTCTGATAACGGAGACTATTTCCAAGAAGGAGGAGATAGGCAAGGATTCCGCTGATGAGGAGGCGACCGAGGACGCAATTTCCGAGTTCACCCTGTCGGCATTTCCCGCGAAAGTGCAAAAGGCGGTGGAGCGGCTCGAGGACCCAAGATTTGCACATCTTCCCCTCCGCCAGATGGATTCGGACTATGCTGCCTTGTTTCGCAAGCTTGGGCTGCCGGAGGACAGACTGGCTGCGTTGAAGGCGTTGCTGGTGGAGAGGCTTCGTGTTGAGAGAGAGGCGATCCAGCTCTCCATGGCTGAGGACCTCTCTTTGGACGATCTGCCCGACGAAAAAGAGATTCTCGCAGCGGGCACCGCAGAGATCGACAGCGCCATTCCCCAAAGCCTCGGTGCCGAAGCAGGCGCGGTTTTCGCGACGTACCAAACCAGCATGAGCGCCCGCAAGTTCATGATTCAGCCTTTTGCAGATCACCTTCGCTTCAGCCCGAATTCACTGAACGATGCCCAGCTTGACGAATTGGCGGCTGCCGCATCGCAAGCCGCATTCGGTGCCAATACAATTATCGCTAGGCCGCCAGGGCCCCCTATTCCGAAGGCATTGGATGAGGCAGTTGCCAATGTCCTTAGTCCGGCGCAGCAGGCGGCCTATCAGGAATACAGGACGGTTTGGGAGGCGGGCCGTCAAAAGGGGATCCTCGACCTTGGACTTTTCGCTCAAAAGCATGCGGCGATTACAAATGCACCCTCGCAATAAGACCGTGCTTCGATGGTTCTGCGCAGCGACAATCGCAGCGTCCCTCGGCCTAGAATGGTATTTGATTCGCGACGCGATAGGACTCTACGAGCGCGGCCAAATTGTGTCGGGGAGCCTCGTGCCTCTTAGGGGCACGTTGGCGTCCCAGATTACCGCAGCTAGGGATCAGAGGGCCAAGATCGCGAGTCGCCTGGGCGCTTTCTCCGAGTTGCGCAGCAAATCGGCTCCCAATCGCGCCCGGATCTTGCGAATGCTCCGAATGCTCGCTGACGACCGAAGGAGCCTTAGTCCGTCCGATCCGATCAAGGTCCTGATGGGCTATGGAACCGCGGCACTGGGATTTCACGGCGAATTGCTCCAGAATGTCGCATACGCGACAGCCTATCGCACGGTCGAAAAATACCAGCTTCCGGCCTCCTATGCGCCGCTGCTTGCACGGTTGGCGACGAAGAATGTGGATGGCTCCCGCCTGATTGACTTGATCTTGGATTCGAGGACCGCGCCAATCGAAGCGAGAGAAATCGCATACCAGGAAGGCTTCGGTTCGAAGCTGGCTTCGGAGGCGGCTGATGCTGCGGCGGCTGCCTCCCAAAAGGAGCTTGAGGAGTATCTTGGTAGCGATAACTTCGCGGCCTACAAGGCGTATGGACCGGTCGTGGCAGGCCAGTTCGTTGCCGACCAGTTTCAGGAACGCCTCAGTTACGCCGGCACCGAGATGACGGCGGAACAGTACGAAAAATTCTCAGCGCTAGCCGGGACTGGAGGGGATCGCAATCTGCTCGAGGGGACGGTCGCGGACGATATGGTCTTAGCGGCGCAGGCATTTCTAAGCCCAAGCCAACTACAGATCCTGCTGGACCTCAAACGAGAGCGCCAAAGTGGCAACTAGCATGCGTGACTACGGCTGCAATCTGACGGGTGGTTGAATACCCACCTCTTGTCAAACACCCACCTGATCACGGCAACGTCCTAATGATATCCGCGCCTAGTCTCGACGTGATTCCTCCACTCTCCAGCGGCGAAATTGGACTAAAATAACACCTCATTTTGGTCATACAGGCCGGATTTACCTCGAGAGAACGGTGCTCCTGTAGGGCAGCGCGTGGAGAAGGGAATCCGAAGCCATGAAGTGCGGTTGGGTGTTCGGACTCAGAAGGAGGCTGGTTGCCTGATTCGTAAGAGCCCAGGAGAGCCCTCCATATGTCCGGTCTCGAGCGCTACAACGAATTATGCAATATCTGCTAGATGGCAAACGGCCAGAAGTCTCATGGCACGTCGTAGACCTCCACGAGGGAATTTCTCGTGTCCCCGCTTACCCCAGAGACGATGGCTGAGTAGGCGCCAGGAGGAAGCGTCACAAGGATCGCCGAGTCGTAGCTTGAGGGATCGCTCCAGGCGAAGGCGCCCACGCTGCTCGCCGCGGCGGCAACGGCGACGTTGCCGCCCCACCGGGCATTGCTGTCGATCACCGTGCTGCCGCTATAGAGCTGAAGCTGCGGATCGGGAAGAACCTCCCTGGGTTCCAGGGGGGGAGAGAGGGCAGGACCGGAGGCCCGAATAAGAACCGTTTTCGCCGTGGAGCCTCCAATCACAAAGCCGGCAATCAGAACATTGCTGCCTGTGCCCACAAAGGCCCGGGCGGAGATGTTCCCCAGCCGGGGGAGGGATGAATTCCATGTGCCGGAATGGGTAGTATCATAGACTTCGGCCAGGGCGACCCCCGAGTCGCCACTTACGCCAGAGGTGATCGCGGTGTAGGCGCCTGGGTTCTGGGTCTCCAGAATGGCCGAATCCTTGCTGGCGGGGTTGGCCCACGCAAAGGCGCCTACGGCGCTTGCGGTCGAAACGATCCGCGGATTGCCGCCCCATCCAGCATTGCTGTCGATCACCGTGCTGCCGCTGTAGAGCTGAAGGAGCGGGTCGGGAAGGACGCCCGTGACGCCAAAGGGGATGAGGGCCGAGCCGGAGGAGCGAAGAAGCACCGGCAATGGAGCGGAGCCTTGGATGACATATCCGGCGATGAGCACATTGGCTCCGGTGCCCACAAGGGCGCGGGCGGAAATATCGACGAGCCGGCCCGGCGTCGAGGTGTTCACGACCGTGAGGGTCGCCCCATTGCTGCTCGCGATGCCCGCGCTATTTGTAGCCGTGCAGGTGTAGGTTCCAGCGTTAACCGCAGCCCCGCCGAGGTAAAGCGTGGAGGTCAAGGAACCGGAAATGCCTCCCCCGTCCGCGAGGACTGTGCCGTTTAATGACCACTGGTAGGTGGGGATAAAGGTGCTGCTCGCCGAAGCGGTAAACGCGACGGACGCACCGCCATTTACTGTCACAGACTGGGGCTGGCTCGAAAAGCTTGGGCTGACCGGGACCGCGGCCCCGTTGATCACCGTCACGTTGGCGCTGCCACTGTTTGCCACGTAGATCATGTCCGTCACCGGGTTCACCGCAATGGCATCGGGATTGGATCCCACAGTGATGGTGTCGGCCCCATTCGTCGCACCGTCGATCACCGTCACACTATTGCTGCCACGATTTCCGACGTAAATCTTGTTCGTCACCGAATTCACCGCAATGGCACCGGGATAGGATCCAACAAGCACGGTAATGGTCGCATTCGTGGCTCCGTCGATCACCGTCACGTTGTTGCTGTCGTAGTTTGGGACGTAGATCTTGTTCGTCACCGAGTTCACCGCAATGACTTCGGGATCGGACCCTACAGGGACGGTAGTGGTCGCATTCGTGGCCCCGTCGATCACCGTCACGGTGCCGCTGGTGTTGGGGACGTACTCCTGGTTGATCACCGTGTTGGAATTGGCGACGTAGATCTGGTTGGTCACCGTGTTCACAGCGATGGCCCAAGGGCCGTTTCCCGCGGGGACGGTAGTGGTCGCATTCGTGGCCCCGTCGATCACCGTCACGGTGCCGCTGGTGTTGGGGACGTACTCCTGGTTGATCACCGTGTTGGAATTGGCGACGTAGATCTGGTTGGTCACCGTGTTCACAGCGATGGCCCAAGGGCCGTTTCCCGCGGGGACGGTAGTGGTCGCATTCGTGGCCCCGTCGATCACCGTCACGTTGTTGCTATTGTAGTTTGCGACGTAAATTTTGTTCGTCACTGAGTTCACCGCAATGGGACCGGGACTGGTTCCCGTCTCGACAGTGGTGGTCCCATTCGTGGCCCCGTCGATCACCGTCACCTTGTTGTCAAAGTTTGAGACGTAGATCTGGTTTGTCACGGGATTCACAGCAATGCCATCGGGACCGGGACCAAATCCCACCGCGATGGTGTTGGCCCCATTCATCGCACCGTCGATCACCGTCATGTAAGATGGGGCGCCGGTGATGTTTTCAAAGTACTCGTTTGGGACGTAGATCTTGTTCGTCACCGGGTTCACCGCAAGACCGTCACCGAATCCCGCCGCGATGGTGGTGGTCCCATTCGTCGCACCATTGATCACCGTCACATAGTTGTCGGTCTCGTTTGCGACGTAGATTCTATTCGTCATCGGGTTCACCGCGATGGCACCGGGAGTGTTTCCAGCAGTTACGGTGGTGATCGTATTCTGTGCATGGGCCGGCAGCCCAGCGATTGCCGCGACAACGTAGAGGGTAACTGCGGCTCTCTTTTTCCTATAAAAGGAAGGCATTATGAGTATCCCCGAGAAACGCAGTTTAAGTTGGAGTCCATCGAATTAACAACGTTTGAAAACGATTGTCCCGTCTACGAGCGCGTGCACCCCCTTAAAGGCTTGTCCGGCGAATAGAATGCTCTCCACCTACGAAATTGGACCAAAATAACGCCATATTTTGGTCATATCGGAAAAGTTTGGCTCTAACGAACCGTGCTCCTGTAGGGAAGGTCCTTGTGAGTGGGCATCGTGCGAAAAGGGACTACCATGGCGAACCATTTGACTACGCGGCTTTTGAGCAAGTTGAGAAAATCTGGGGCCGTGAGACTTGTTCAGTCTGCTGGTTCTCGAATCGGCATGCCGCCTCGATCCATCTTGACACATGAAGTGTGTGGCGAACTGTGTAGCGATGCCCACAAATCTCCAAATCGACGACCGCCTGCTCAACAAGGCCCGAAAAATCGGTGGCTTTCGAACCAAGAAGGACACAGTAAACCAAGCCCTTACCGAATTTCTTCAGCGTCGAAAGCAACGCGCAATCGGGGAACTATTTGGCACGGTGGATTTTTTGGCTGATTTCGATCACAAAAAGCTGAGGGCAAATCGGTGAGGGTTTTACCCGACACTCCGATTTGGTCGGCTGCATTCAGAAGAGGGGACGAAGTTGCAGGATCATATCGGGACGAGATGCTGAAGTTGGTGAATCAAGGGCTGGTGGAGATCATTGGCCCGATTCGCCAAGAGATATTGTCTGGAATTCGGGACCGGTCGAAATTCGATGTTGTGAGAGATCGCTTGCGTGCATTTCCCGATCTTGAAATCGGGACTGGCGATTACGAGGAGGCTGCCGCGTATTATAATCGATGTCGGTTCAAAAGGATCCAGGGGTCATTCACCGATTTCGTCATTTGCGCGGTGGCAATTCGGTACGAACTTGAGGTTTTCACGGACGACAAGGACTTCCTGGAATACAAGACGGTCCTGCCGATTCGACTCTATCGTTTTGAATAATGAGGCTGATGAAGCTTTCGAGATTCATTGGTCGTCCAATAAGGGAGCCATTGCCGATCGCGTTAAGTCGAGTGTTGAACTGCGTTGTCGCTGCGCAAGCGGCCACGCGGTAAATTAGTACGACTTGAAAAACACAATTCCGATTTCCTTTCCGCTGGCGTAAGGCGTCCATGTTAGCTTCCTGAGGTCGCGTGGGCCGTCGTTGCGGTGCACGACTCCTCGCGCTACGGACCAGCCTATTAGCGATCCAGCGACCACGTCGCTGGCGAAATGCGCATTCTGCTCAATCCGCGCATACCCGACCAGTCCCGCGATTCCGTAGACCAGTCCCTGGACCCACCAGACCGGGTAGTTCTCCGCAATCGAGGCCGCAACGGCAAAGGCTTCCGTCGCATGCCCGGAGGGAAATGAAGCGTTTGCGCTGAAGGGCTTGAAGCGGTATGTGGACTTGGTCGTGCTTGGGCGTTCGCGGCCGACCACAACCTTCAGCGCCGGCGAGATCAAACCCCCGGCTATTATGCTTGAGGCAATGCCATCCATGGCGACGTTTCTCGCCTTTATGTCCCCGTCAAGTTCGCCCCACGCATCAAAAGCAGCCAACGCGCCAAAGGCGTAATAATTGCCGAATTCCTGCCACTGCGTCATAAACCGGTCCTCGCCCGCCGTGCGGTGGGCTTGAACACTTCTTTGGATGTTGCCGTCCAGGGTTGCCGTGGCTCCCACCGCTGAAACCATCTCCGCGACCTCCAGCCACTGTTCGCCGTCCCAGTGCGCGGGCGCGGTGAATATCGAGATGGTGTCGCCGACGACAAGCCCTGGATAGTCGGCGCTCCAGAGGTGCTCGGGCCGGATCCCTGTCAAACCTGTCTGCGCGGTTGCCTGATCTGGATTCGACGGCGCGTTGCCAACGGTCTGGGCATGGACTCCCCCCACGACGGACGCGACTAGCACGATAACCTCTATCAACCGGCCTGCGCGTTTGAATCGGATTGGAATGGCCACGAATCGAAGGCCAATCGACACCATAGATCCCATCGGTGTTCCATAACATTCGGAGGTAGGCGGCTCCAAGTGGAAGCGGCGACTGGCTGTTCGCAGCCCGCGTTGACCACAGGTATGGACTAGGCGGCAGACCGTCACAATTCCTGTCCAAAACCGACCCTTTTTCATATCGCGCTTCCGAAAACCACAACCCACGTATGAAAACAACGTCTCCGCCAATTGCGTCATTTTGCGGAGAATGCCCGGTAGCCTGCCGCGCGTTCGTCGGCCGCAACTGACGGCGGATTAGAGTAGATCGTTCCGTAGGGCTTTGGATCCGATTTAGGGGGGCTGAAAAGGCATATGTGAACCATTGATATGGCCTTAGGATTGCAATATGTTTGGTTGCAATCATTTTGTTTGCAAGCAAAGTACAAGGAATCCCCCAACTATGAATCCCTTTCGTTTCGACCGTCTTCCCACCGACGACTCGTTCTTCGATCGCGAAGTCGAAGTGAAGCGAATCGCCAAGGCCATCAGTGATGGTGAGAACCTTCTGGTGTATGGTCTGCGGCGCATGGGCAAGACCTCGTGCCTGCTGCGCGCCGCCCGATTGGCCGCTGCCGAACATGACGCCGTTTGTTTCTTTGCTGACCTGTCGCTCTACTCAAGCCTCGCCGACGTGACTGAAGCTCTTCTCAAAAGCGCTTTGCCCGAACTCGGTTCCCTCGGCGATAGGGCAGCGCAGTTCATCGCCGGCGCGGTTTCGGGCTTGGTGCTTAAGCCTCACGTCAAAGCCAAGTTCGACGGAAGCGCAAGCGGCGGCTCGGAGCTCGAATTAGAAATTGGCGCCGAGCTTCGCGGCAAGGACGCCGCGGCTCACAGCAAGGCGCTGACCGAGGTGCTCGACGCATTGGACAAGCTGGCAAAGAAGCGGAAGAGGCCAGTCGCGATTATCTTTGATGAGTTCACCTTCGTTGAAGCAATTGGTCCCGATAGAGTTTCATGGCAGCTTCGCGGCGCGATGCAGCGACATCAGAACATTGTCTACATCATGGCAGGCAGCGTACGCCACATGATCGATCGACTTCACGGGGAACACGGACCGTTTTACGGGATGTTCGGCCGTCTCGTAATCGAGCGGATCGACCCCGACCTTATGGCGAAATGGATCGACGAGTCATGCGAAAGACACGGCGTCAAGGCAACCGGAGTTGGGGCCGCATGCATTCGATGGGCCGGTTCGCGCACCCGCGACATAGTCCAGCTTGCGCGCCGCACGTTCGATATTGCGTTGGAGACCAAGGTTGCCACCGAGGCGACCGTCGCCGACGCCATTAAGGCGTTGCTGGAGGACTTCGATGAGGAATTCTGGCGCTTATGGTCGCCTCTCTCCTCGATGAATCGGTCCATCCTTCAAGCAGTGGCTTTGGGCTATGGAGCCTCTCTTTTTCACGGCGAGATCATCGCTCGGTTTAACCTAGATTCGACAGGACATGTCAGCCAGGCCTGCCGCACCTTGGAAAGGAACCGCGAAGGTTCCGCCGGCTATCGGCCGCCAATTCTTGGGAGAATCGAACGTGGAAATAAGGTTGAGATCGTATTCGATAATCCGTTCTTCCAGTCATGGGTGGCTGGCGTTACCCAGCCAAGGAGAATCGCGGCGTTTACATTCCGATTTGGGGACCGCGGCGGGCCCAGCTCCAAGCCAACCGAGTCGTAGACAAGCCTGCAACAACACTGGCCCGTTGCACGGGTGAATGGGCGCGACGGGAACGTGTTGCCAAACAACATAGACACTCCTCAGGGGAATAGAATGCTCTCCAGCCGAAAAATTGGACTAAAATAGCGCGCTATTTTGGTCACATTGCCCGGATCTAGCTCTGGAGAACCCTGCTCCTGTAGGGGAGGGCCTTGTGAGCGGGCATCGAGTGACCAAGAGTTACCATGGTGAGCCATGCGGCTACGAGGCTTTTGAGCTTCTAGAGGAAATCCGGGACCGTGACCTGGGGTTCCCCTGAATTGACGGACACGGGTTGGCTCCAAGAAAGGAACCCAACGATGACAACGAAAAAGACAGCTGGGGCAACGCCGCAACGTTATGACGAAACCCTGGCAGTTGTTGGCGACGGCGGTTCCCGTTCAGTAGCGCGTGAGCCAGGAAAGGCCAGATAACACCCCATAGTGCAGGACGGGCGGCTGGACTATTATGTGCTTCAACCCTCTCTCCTATGCGCTTCATGTCTCCAGTCTGGCGTTCGTTTCCAGAGATCACCGCGAGCGACGAAGCTGCCTTCGCTTCGTCGTCCAGCCAGTTCTCGCTCGCCACTCTCGAGGTAACATGCGATCCGGGGTTTCCCGGCTTTGCCCTGACCCAAAGAAAGCAGCATGACATGTGGCGCTGGGCCATCGTCAGTGCGGAAGGCCCGGTGGTCGACGAGAGATGGGAGCCCACGGAATCGGACGCCAAGACGACCGCCGTCGGGACCATGCGGCACGTGATTGCCGGTTGATCGGATTGCTGATGCTTACTGGCTCGAACATCCCGGCGAGGAGCAGTCGAGTTGAGCCTTTGTCGGTCGTCTGCTTCGGCGCGTCGGCGGGCGGCCTTGACGCATACCGCACAATCCTCTCGATTCTTCCCCCAGACACCGGGTTGGCCTTCATCATCGTCCACCATCAGCCCGCAGAAGGAAAATCGCTGCTGACCGAAATCCTCCCGTACGTCACCAAAATGCCCGTGGTGCTGATTGCGGACGGGGAAATCGTGAAGGCCAACCATGTCTATATAGTCCCGGCTGGACAGCAGGTCACCATGGACGGGGATCTCTTCCATATAGAGCCCATCGCCAAGGTGCATGGCTGGCCCAAGAACATTTCCGTTTTTCTACAGACACTTGCGGATGACAGAAAGAAGCGGGCCATAGCCGTTATCCTCTCGGGGTTCGATTCGGACGGCGCCGCCGCGCTCAAGTCGATCAAGGACGAGGGAGGGATTGTCATCGCCCAGGCCTTCCAAACGGCGAAACAGCCCGACATGCCAAAGAGCGCCGTGAGGACGGGCTCCGTGGACTACCTCTTAACTCCCCCTGAGATCGCAGGCGAGCTAGTGCGCATCGCAGCCGAACGCAGGCGCAGCCCGATCGGAAAACTGGCCGCCCCAGGAGACCCGGTCGTCGCGTCTTGAGAGCCGCTGGAAACCCCCGGGCAGGGCGACCCCGGCGTGTCCTGATTCCAGACCCGGTCTTTCCTCGCTCATCTCTGGCTACCCAGGTGTAACGGGTGCTGCATCGTTCGGAAAAGTACCCTTTTCAAACACGTCGCTCTCCAAAATGGCGATGATTCGTTTGAATCTGACAAGCTCACTCCGGCCTTTGGGATGTTAATTCGAATGCTGGTTGGCTGCGCTCAAAACGTGTCCGGTTGGGGGCCTGAAGCGGGCCCACGCAACCATTTGAGAAATGGAAACAATTTTGACGCAGTTAAGTCGATGGGATTAAGCCATTAAATATAAACATCTTATAGGGGTTTTGGGCTGCGTGGCACGTCGAATGCGTTGTTGTTGGCGGGGCGAAGACCCCAGCGACTTCGTCAACTACGCCAAGTGGCCCTTCCCAAATGCGATCACCAGCAAAGACGGCGCCGGCGGTCATACTGATCGCAGCGGCGGCTATTGCGGCATACCACAATTGCCTAAGTGTGCCTTTCGTTTTTGACGATGGTCCGGCAACCGAAGGGAATGCCAGCATCCGCGAATTGTGGCCGCCCTGGGGTGCATTGTTGCCGCCGGCCGGAACGACGGTCAGCGACCGGCCGATCGCCAATTTCACCCTCGCAATCAATTATGCGCTAAGTGGAACCGATGTCTGGAGCTATCATGCCATCAACCTGCTGACCCATGTTTTGAGCGGCGCGATCCTTTTCGGCATCGTGCGGAGAACACTGCTGCGGCCCGTGTTAAGCGCGCGTTTTGGGCGGGATTCACTGCCACTGGCGCTTGTGATCGCTCTGCTGTGGACCCTCCATCCCTTGCAGACGGAGGCCGTGACCTATGCCGTCCAGAGGGTCGAATCTTTGATGGGCCTCTTCTACCTGCTGACCCTCTACTGCTTCATCCGGTCAGCCGAATCTGCACGACCCCTATTGTGGCAGGTGTGCTCCGTCGCTGTTTGTCTTCTGGGAATGGCTACGAAGGAAGTGATGGTTACGGCTCCGTTTCTGGTGCTACTCTACGACCGCACGTTTGTGGCCGGATCTTTTCGGAATGTATGGCTGGAGCGCCGGGGGCTCTATTCAGGCCTGGCAGCAACATGGTTGCCGCTAGCCTTGCTGATGGCGGGAACGGGTTGGAGTCGTCAGGGCTCCGCCGGGTTCACCGGTGCATTTGCACCCGAATCATACTGGCTTACGCAATTTGAGGCGATTGCCCGGTACCTGTCGCTTTCCGTATGGCCCCATCCTCTCGTGTTTGACTACGGTCCTTTCCTCGTTCACGGGCCGGGCGAGGTGGTGCCTTATGCTCTCGTCGTTGTAGCCTTTGCTGCGCTCACGCTGACCGCGCTTTGGAAACGGCCCGCGCTCGGTTTTCTTGGCGCGTGGTTTTTCGCGATTCTCGCCCCGACCAGCGTGATCCCAGTCGCTACCCAGACAATGGCTGAGCACCGCATGTACCTGCCCCTAGCCGCGGTTGTTTCCCTGATAGCAGCTGGAGCCTACATAATTGCAGGTCGGCGGAGCTTGGTGCCGCTCGGTGTGCTGGCGTGCGGGCTTGGTGTTCTCACCTTTGAACGCAACGAGACCTACCACAGCGACCTTTCGCTCTGGAGCGACACTGTGTCAAAACGCCCAAACAATGCGCGCGCCCATTGTTCTCTTGGCCAAGCCCTGGCCTCAATCCCCGGCAAGCTGTCTCAGGCGATATCAGAATATGAGGCGGCGCTTCGCATCCATCCCAATTATGCGGATGCGCACACCGATCTCGGGATTGCCTTGGAAGGCATTCCCGGCCGATTGAACGAGGCGATCCAGCATCTCGAGGAGGCGGCGCGGATCAGACCGGATTCAGCCCAGACCCACAACAATCTGGGAGCGGCGCTCGCGCAGGCGGATCAGATCCCAGGGGCGAGCCGAGAGTATGAGGCTGCGGTGCGATTGAAGCCGGATTTTTACGAGGCCTACGCCAACCTCGGTGTACTCCTTTACGGAGCCGGGAGAACCGCCGACGGAATGCAGAAGCTGGAGACCGCGTTGCGGATCAGGCCGGACTATGCCAGAGCCCATTTCTATCTGGGCAATGCCATGGTTCAAAGCGGACGGGTTCCCGAGGGCATCCGGCACTACGAGGGGGCCCTGCGGGACGAGCCCGATTTTGCTGAGGCGAGCAACAACTTCGGGGCGATTCTCTGCCGGATCGGGCGGAACAAGGAGGGTCTAGAGCGCATCGAGGCGGCGATCAGGATGCAGCCAAATCTTGTCCAGGCGCATTTTTCGCGGGCCGCCGCTCTTATGCAGGCTGGGCGAAAGGACGAGGCGGTTGCCGAGTATGAAAAGGTGCTGCAGCTGCGGCCGAATGATCCTTCAGCCCTAAGAATGCTCGAATTGATTCGGACGGTGCATTGAGCAGCAAGGTGTGCATCTGTCAGGCTTCGGGAACTCGGCCTAGGCTCTCTTGAAAGTGTTGGGATTAGGGGGCCGGCGGACAGCGATGGTGACGAAGACTTCATGCCTTCCGATCTGCCGCCCCGTTCGAATATTAATTGGATTTTGGCTTGGTCCCGAGCCTTTCGACCCGTAGAGATTGCGATGTGCCGACGAGAATTCCGCTGTTCCTCTCATTGGCTTCGGCCTGTGCCGCCGCTCAGATGACGCCTGTTTTCCTGAGCCACGTCTACGTGGTTATCGATCCGGCGAGCTACGAGGCGATCCGTCACTCAGCCGAGATTAGGGCTCTTGCTTCCGCAAAGGAGAAGACCGTTGATCCGAGCCACGGAGGGTGGACTGCTTTCTATATCACGGGTCGGCAGACGGCTATTGAGATCCTTGTCGCCGGATCCACGTCAGCGGGAGACCAATGGCGGCTCGGCCAATCTGGCATAGGCCTGGGATATGGGGACGCCGGTGGCACTCCATATATCGAAAAGCGCCTTCGCGCGACCTTTGGCGAAAAGGTAATGTTAGAGGCCGGAAAAAGTGAGACTCCAGGCGTCGTTCCTTGGCTCATTGAAATCGATGTCGAGGGTGACGGTTCCGACGTGCTGTCGACATGGTTCACTGAGATAGCCCCGGGTTACCTCGTCGCCAGGTATCCGGGAGCAGGCATTGAGCATTTGCTTTCTCACCAACAATACTTAGCGGCGGGCTTTCTTCCCGACCGTTTGCTCGATGATGTGGTGGGTCTGACGGTGGCTCTCAATCCATCTGAGGCCTCCATTCTGGTCGCCGAGCTCAAGGTCGCCGGCTGGATGATTCGCCAGATGGAGGAGAAGACCGTGATATCCGGGCCTGATATCGCGATAACAATTATTCCTGCGGGGTCGCGGGCCGGAATTAGGGAAGTTGGATTGCGCCTGCGCCGCCCGACGCGCCGACAAGATACGTCACTTGGCAGCGCGGAACTCCTATTGGACGGCGAAATGGGGCGACTCAGGTTTTGGGGATCAAACTGATACTGCTCTGAGCCAAGCGGCGATATTACTTGCCGCTCCGTTTGTTTGAGGCGCCATAGGCGCCTCTCCTCTCTCATGGCAAGATATGTGATCAACCGAGACATTTGGTGTTAGAAGAGGGGACGACGTTGGAGGATCGTATCGTGACGAGATGCTGAAATGGGTGAATCAAGGGCTGGTGGAGATCATTGGCCCGATTCGCCAAGAGATATTGTCTGGAATTCGGG
>CALAOT010000067.1 GCA_937889545.1 uncultured Opitutaceae bacterium | reverse complement strand
GGAAACGTGTTCTGGCTGGACGCGCGCGGCGACCTGCGGCGCGCGGCCCGGCGGCTGTTCGCGACCCTTCGCCGGCTCGACGACGGCGGATACGGGCGGATCCACGTAGAGCGCCCGGCCGGCGCCGGCCTCGCCGAGGCGCTTGTCGACCGCCTTGTCCGGGCCTCCGCGCGCTGATCAACAGCGGACGACCGCGGCGAGCTCCCGCAGGAACCGCTCGTTCTGGTCGGCCGTCCCGACGGTCACGCGGATCCACTCGGGAAGGCTGTACAGCTTGAGGGGCCGCACGATGACGCCGCGGTGCAGGAGCGCGTCGAAGACCCGCGCCCCGTCCCCCACCCGCACCAGGAAGAAGTTCGCCTCGCTGGGGACGAACTCCAGCCCGAGCTCGGCGCATCCTGCCTCGAGGCGCCTGAGCCCCTTTCGCGTCTCCGCCACGCACATGCGCCTGAATTCATGGTCGTCGAGCGCGGCGACGGCCGCCGCCTGGGCGATCGCGTTGACGTTGAACGGCTGGCGCATCCGGTCGAGGAGCGATGCCAGCTCGGGGGTCGAGTACCCGTAACCCAGCCGCAGCGAGGCGAGGCCGTAGACCTTCGAGAACGTCCGGAGGCCGATCACGTTGCGGCCCTCGCCGATGAGCGGGCGCAGGTCGGCCGGGCGCTCCGCAAAGTCCGCGTACGCCTCGTCCACGGCGCAGACGGCCGTCCCGGGAAGCGAGCGGACGAACTCGAGGAGCTCCTCCGCCTTGCTCGCCGTGCCGGTCGGATTGTTGGGGCTCGATACGAACACGAGCTTCGTCTTGGCCGACACCGCGCGGGCCAGCGCCCGGAGGTCGTTGCGGAAATTCACCAGCGGCACTTCGACCGGCCGGGCGCCGAAGAGCAGCGTCACGAGCCTGTAGACCACGAAATCCGGCGCGCCCATGACCACCTCGTCGCCGGGCCCGAGGAATGCGTGCCCCAGGAGTTCTATGACCTCGTTCGACCCGTTCCCGATGACGAACTGCCCCGGGGCCAGGCCGTGGAACTGCGCGAGCTTCTGGCGCAGCGCGAAGCACCCCCCGTCGGGATAGAGATGCCCCTGCTCGATGGCGCGCTTGGCAGCCTCCACCGCGAGGGGCGACGGCCCGAACGCATTCTCGTTCGAGGCGAGCTTGACGATTCCCGACGGGTCCAGGCCCAGGTCGCGAGCCAGCTCCTCGATGGGCTTTCCCGGCTCGTATTCGGGCTGCGAGAGGACGAAGGGCTTTGCCAGGGCGGTCGGTTTCACGGCTTTGGGACACGCCATTTGAGACGAACCCAAACTCCAGCTAAAGCCAAAAGGGATTCGCCTTCGCCGCCGGCGCAGGATGATACTAGTGCGTTGATCCTGGACAGGCCGATTCGCCGCGCGCTCGCAGTGCCCCTGGCAATCACCGGACTTGCGCTGAGTCCGGCGGGCCCGCTGCCGGCCGCGGAGAAGCCCCCAGCCCCGGCCAAGGTCGACGTGGGTGAGATCGCCGGCGCCAGGTTCGCCATCGCGAATCCCCCGGGCCCTTGGAACCGCGATGTCCTGCTGATCGCCCACGGATACCGCCCCGACTCGGCGCCGCTGATCGCGGACCTCCATCCGGAGCGGGCCTCGAACAGGGCCCTGCTTGACGAGGGCTGGATCGTCGCGACTACGAGCTACCGCCGAAACGGCCTTATCGTCGGCGACGCGATCGAGGACCTGGACGCGCTTCGCGCGCACATCGCGGAGACCTATGGCGAGCCCGACCGCGTCATCCTCGCGGGCGAGTCGATGGGGGGGCTGGTCGTGACGATCATGGCCGAGCGCGACGCGGGCCCCTACCAGGGGGCTGTGGTGTTCGACGCGACCCTCTACGCGAAGGAGCCCAACATGAGGGTGGGGCTGTCCCTGCTTCCGCGGATACCGCTCCTGTTTGTGGCGACCCAGCGCGAGATCCGGGAACCCCGGAGCTACCTGACGGCGCTCGTTGCGCGCCCCGCCCCCGTGATCCAGCCGGCGCTCTTCCTCATCTCCCGCGAGGGCCACACCAACATTAACCAGGCCGAGCACCTCGCCGCGTTCCGCGCGCTCGGCGACTGGATCGAGCGCGGCCCCGACGCGCTCCCCCAGCCGAAGGGCGGCGCGCCATACTACGACGCCACGATCCCGCCCGAGCCCGGGCCGTCGACGGCGGTCCCGCATCCCGACGGGCGCGGCTTTGACACCAGGGTGGCGGAGGTCGACGCGGTCTACGGCAGCGTTCTCCTGGAGGCCCAGGCCTCGGACTTCGAGTCCGCGGGCATTGCGCCGATGACCTTCTTCGAGCTCCAGGCCGGCGGGCGCTCCTACCGCACCCTCTACGGCCGGACCTACAGCGACGTGAGGAGTGGGGAATGGGTGGCGTTCACCGACGCGGACGGGCGCACGGCGCTTTCGCGGACCTATTCCGACGCGGCCGGCACCGCGGGCCTCAGGGCCGGGGACTCCGTCTCGCTGGCCCAGTACGAGCCCCACCCGAGCGCCTCACGCTGACCGACGGCTCGGGACGTGGACCCACTTCATACCGGCGGCCTCGGCCGCCTGGATCCCGGGCTGGCCGTCCTCGAACACGAGACAGCGCTCGGGCGGCACCCCCATGCGGCGGGCGGCGAGGAGGAACATGTCCGGCGCGGGCTTCCCGTGCTCGACGTCGTCCGCGGTCACAACGACCGGAAACAGCGAGGCGAGGCCGGTCTTTGCGAGGGTGCTGCAGACGACGTCCCTCGTCCCCCCGGACGCCAGCGCGACCGGATGGGTCCTGCTGGCCGTCCTCGCGAACTCGACCACCGGGGCTATCAGCTCGAGCTTCTGCAGGGACGCCATGAAGATGTCCTCCTTGTCCCGGTAGACGCGGTCCGGGTCCAGGCTGAGGCCGTGGTGCCGGCCGAGGAGCTCCGCGACCCGCCGCGAGGGCACTCCGCCCAGCGCGTAGAAGTAGTTCTCGTCCAGCCGGCCCTTCATGCCGGCGTTGCGCAGCGCATTCTCCCAGGCGGAGTAGTGGAGCGGCATCGTGTCCGCCAGCGTTCCGTCCAGGTCGAAGATATAGCCGCTGAAGTTTCCCTCGGGGATCTGTATTTGCATCGGAGTGCGCAACGACGCCCGAATCCGCGCGGCCCGCAACCCCAAAAAACGCTCGTTCGCGGGAAGGCATCCCCTACAATCGGCCCGCAGCCCACCCCAAAAATGAAAAAATACCTCGTCGAGTTCATCGGGACCTTCTTCCTGGTCTTCACGGTCGGGAGCACGGTCATAGCCCCCGGCGCAGGCCCCCTCGCCCCAATCGCAATCGGAGCCTCGCTCATGGTCATGGTCTTCGCGGGCGGCCACATTTCCGGCGGCCATTTCAACCCCGCGGTCACCCTGTCGGTCTGGCTGCGGGGCAAATGCGACTCGATGGACGTCCTTCCCTACTGGATCGCCCAGATCGCGGCCGCGCTCGCCGCGGCCCTGATCGTGCTCAAGATCAAGATGCCGGGCGCGGCCCAGCCCCTCGCGTTGGCCGGGTGGAAGCCCGCCTTTGTCGCCGAGTTCCTCTTCACGTTCGCCCTCTGCTGGGTGGTGCTCAACGTCGCCACATCGAAGGGAACGGCGGGAAACTCGTTCTACGGGCTCGCGATCGGCATGACCGTGATGACGGGCGCCTTCGCCGTCGGCGGCGTGTCGGGCGGCGCGTTCAACCCCGCCGTGGCTACCGGAATCACCGTCATGGGCCTGTCTCTCTGGAGCAACCTCTGGGTGCTGCTCGCCGGGGAGGCGGCCGGGGCGCTCGCCGCGGCAGCGGCCTACAGGCTGGTCAACGGCGGCGACTGACGGGCGGCCGCCGCGCGCCCGGAGCGCATCACCGCCTCGACCCGCGGTGCAGGCGGCCCGCGGCCTTGGGGGCCGCGTCGTCCAGCACCTTCTGGTCGAACAGGGCCGAGTAGACGTAGGGGAACCCGTCGATCTTCTTGCGCTCGACCGAGGTGCCGATGAACCGCTCGATGCTCCGGGCGTCCCTCACGTCGTCCTCGGTGACGAGCGTGAACGCGTCGCCCGAATGGTGCGCCCGGCCGGTCCGGCCGATCCGGTGGACGTAGTCCTCCGGGTTTTCCGGCACGTCGTAGTTGATCACGTGGGTCACGCCCGCGATGTCGAGGCCGCGCGCCGCGATGTCCGTCGCGACCAGCACCTCGTTCTTGCCGCTCTTGAACCCCTCGAGGGCCTCCACGCGCTCGCGCTGGTTCCGGTCGGAATGGAGCACGCCGACGCTGTGCCCCTTCTGCAGCAGCCGGCCCGCGATCCGGTCCGCGCCCATCCGGGTCCGGCAGAAGATGAGCACGCTCTTGAAATCAGTCTTTTCCAGGAGGAGCTGGAGCAGGTCGAACTTCTGCGTGGCGACCACGGGATAAAAGGCGTGCGCGACCGTCTCGGCTGGCGCGCTGTGCCGGCCGATCTCCACCTTGGATGGATTTCGTAGGGCCCAGGCGGCAAGCTGCTCGATCTCCGTGGGAAGGGTCGCCGTGAAGAACAGCGTCTGGCGGTCGCTCGGGCACTGCTGGACAATCCGCCTCACGTCGGGCAGGAAGCCCATGTCGAGCATCCGGTCGACCTCGTCGAGGACAAGGATGTCGATCTTGCCGAGCGAGCAGTTGCCCTGCTGCAGGTGATCGAGCAGCCGGCCGGGCGTCGCGGCGAGGATGTCCATCCCCCGCCTCAGGTCATCCGTCTGCTTGCCGTAGCCGACGCCGCCGTAGACGATCGTCACCCTCAGGTCCGTGAACATGGCGTACTTGTGGAATGCCTCCTCGACCTGCAGCGCGAGCTCGCGGGTGGGCTCGAGGACCAGGCACCGCATCGCCCCGTGGTGGCCGAGGCGCTGGATGATCGGAAGCGCGAACGCGGCCGTCTTGCCCGTGCCCGTCTGCGCCGAGCCGATGACATCCCGGCCCTCAAGGATCATCGGAATCGCCTGGACCTGAATCGGCGTGGGCTCGGTGTAGCCCTTCTGCTGCACGGCGTACGCGAGGGCGTCTGAAAGCCCGAGCTTCGTGAACGGGGTGTCCATCTTCGGGACATCGACGGGGACCAGCGGCTTGTCCGGCCCGCTGCGCGGGTGCTCGAAGTCGTCGCGAACGGGACGCGGCCTGCGCCCGTCGCCGTGCCTGCCGTGCGCGGCCCTGGCGGGCCCGCGGCCCTCGGGCCGCCGCTCCTCGTGATGCGGGCGGGACTCGGGACGGGGGCGGGACTCGGGACGGGGACGGGACTCGGGACGGGGACGGGACTCGGGACGGGGACGGGACTCGGGATGGGGGTGCGGCTCGTGGGCCTTGCCCTGGGGCGCGCCCTGCCCCCTGCCCTGCCCCCGCTGGCCCCGCCCATGCGGTTGGTGGCCGCCCCCATGGTCAGGCCTTCGGTCGGCCGCCGCGCCCAGGGGCGCGGCCTGGACCGGTTTCTTCGGGGCGGGCCCAAAGGATTCGCGCAGCCTGGCAATGAACTTCCGCAGCATGATTTCTGTATGAAAGGCCCATGCTCCCTGCATTCCCGCGGGTTTGCAACCTCCCAATCTGCATCCCGCCGGCGGGGCCGCGGCCATCGCGGGCCTATTGGATTCTCGCTTGGCAGGGTTTCCCCACGCGCCATCATCGGGACGCGTGACGCCATCTCCCGCATTGAATTCCGATCTCCTCTGGTTCGTCCGGCTCGGCATCGACCAGGGCCTGTTCACCCGCGTGCAGTGCGTGACGGTGAGGGCCACCCTGGGGGGCCGGCCCGATATGCTGGAGTTCGCGCAGAAGCTGATCGACGACGATCTCGTCACGAACGTCGAGGCGCTCGAGAAGCTGGCCGGCAGGGCGGCGCTGAAGGGCAAGCACGGCCCGCCCCAGGAGGACCCGTTCGTGGCGGCCGAGGACTTCGTCGAGGACGTTGTTTTCACCGCGCCAAAGAGGGAGGCGGCGGGCCCGCCGCCGGCGTTCTCGTTCGAAACCGTCGCGCAGCTGGACGACAAGGTGCTCGCCGAAGGCCTGCGGGAGCTGCTGAGCGCGACGGGGCGTCACGGGGCGAGCGACCTCCACCTATGCGCCGGAAGGCGCCCGTTCATCCGGAAGGAGCGGGTCCTGTCCTACATCAGCGAGCACACGCTCAGCGCCGACGAGGCGAACCGCCTCAACACCGTGCTCCTTGCCCCGGGGCAGAAGGCGAAATTCCTCAGGGAGCACGACCTCGATTACGCCCTGGCTCCCGGCCCAAACGAGAGGTACCGCGTCAATCTCATGTTCCAGAAGGAGGGCGCGGCGGGCGCGTACCGGATGGTTCCACGGGAGATCAAGACTCTGGCGGAGCTCGGATTCGCGAGCCATCTCGACACGCTCAAGAAGCTGCTGAGCTACCACAACGGCCTCGTCCTCGTCACGGGCCCCGTGGGCTCGGGGAAGACGGCGACCCTCGCCTCCATGGTGAACTACCTCAACGAGACCCGCAGGGACCACATCATCACGGTCGAGGACCCGATCGAGGTGGTGCAGGTGGCGAAGGGCTGCACGGTGACGCAGCGCCAGGTGGGCACGCACACCCACACGTTCTTCACGGCCCTCATCAGCGCGCTCCGCGAGGATCCCGACATCATCGTGATCGGGGAGCTGCGCGACCTGGAGACGATAGAGATGGCGGTCACCGCGGCCGAGACCGGCCACCTCGTGATCGGGACCATGCACACGAGCGACGCCGCGACCACGCTGAACCGGCTGCTGGACGTCTTCCCCGCCATGCAGCAGTCCCAGATCCGGTCGAGCGTCGCCGAGAGCCTCCGCGGAGTCATCTGCCAGCGCCTGCTGCCCGCGGTCTCCGGCGGCCTCGTCATGGCGTGCGAGATCCTCGTCAACACCATGGCCATAGCGAACCTTGTGCGGGACGGCAAGACGATGGGCCTGCGAAACGCGATGGAGACGGGAAGCCGCGAGGGAATGTGCCTCATGGACGGTGTGGTCTTCGGGCTCTGGCAGGACGGCAAGGTATCCAAGGAGACCGCCCTTGCAAACGTGTCGAACCGCGTGATCCGCGCGAGAATAACCTGACCCCGCCATGGCTGAAATCGACTCCCTGCTGCGCACGATGTTCGAGAAGGAGGGTTCGGACCTCCACCTCGCAGTGGGCATGCCGCCCAGGGCCCGGATATCCGGCTCGATCGAGCCGATCGGCGACAAGGTTCTGACCGCTGCGATGCTCGGGAGGATGCTCAGCGAGATCGTTCCCGAGAAGAGGTGGGCGGAGTTTCTCGAGAAGAAGGACCTGGACCTCGCCCACGAGATCCCGGGCTTCGCCCGGTTCCGCGGCAACTTCTTCTACACCCATTGGGGCCAGGCGGCGGTGTTCCGCGAGATCCCGGTGAAGATCCTCAACCTCGAGCAGCTGGAGATCCCCGAGGCCGTCAAGAAGCTCTGCTTGCTGACGGAGGGGCTCGTGGTGGTCACCGGCCCGACGGGCAGCGGCAAGTCGACGACGCTCGCGGCGATGATCGACTACATCAACCACAACCAGTGCCGGCATATCATCACGATCGAGGATCCGATCGAGTTCGTGCACCCGGTCGGCAAGAGCATCATCGTGCACCGCGAAATCGGCCAGCACACGGAGTCGTTCGCCTCCGCGCTCAAGGGCGCAATGCGCCATGACCCGGACATCCTGCTGATCGGCGAGATGCGCGAGCTCGAGACGATGAAGCTCGCGCTGAGCTGCGCCTCGATGGGCATGCTCGTCTTCGGCACGCTGCACACGAACAGCGCCCCGAAGACCGTCGACCGGATCATCAATTCATTCCCGGCCGACCAGCAGAACCAGGTGCGCGTGATGCTTGCCGGCTGCCTAGCGGGAATCGTCGCCCAGCTCCTGTGCGCGCGCGTTCCCAAGGGGAGGTGCGCCGTCCACGAGATCCTGCTTCAGCACGAGGCCCTGGCCAACACGGTGCGCACCGGGCAGATCTCGAACATCCGGGCGATCATCGAGGGCAGCGGTTCGGAGGGGATGGTCCTCATGGACACGAGCCTCATGCACCGGGTTAAGGACGGCACGATCGAGCCGAAGGAGGCCTACATGAAGGCCGCCAACAAGGCTGCGTTTGAGCCGCTCCTCAAGTCGGGGGACCTCGGCTAGCAAGGCCGCCTTCCGGACCTGGGGCCGCACGGGCTCCCGTCTCCGCATCCCATTGGAAACCAGAGTCACGGACCGCCATGTCCCTCGCCTGGCACGGGCCGGCGGGCCTTCCTAGGGGAAAGGCCCGGCTTCCGGCGCGGTCCGGGACCCGCCGCCGCCGGGGCGGCCGCAATAAATCGATTGCCGCCGGCCCCATTATGCGCGGCGATTGTGGGGTTGAGCCTCCCACCCCCAAACCTGGCCCTGAAAGACCTCTCCTCCCTTGTCGGCGAGGATGCGGCGCGAGAGATCGTGACGCTGTTCCTGAACAGCTTCCCCGAGTCGATGCGCAGCATCAACGTGAGCAGCCGCCCGGACCAGATGCGGATCGCCCACGGCCTGAAGAGCAGCGCCCTGCACATGGGGGCGCTCGCGCTGTCGGAGCGGATCGGGGAGATCGAGGACAAACTGGCCCGGCCGGGCGCGACGTTTGACCACCGGGACCTGGAGCCCGCCATCACGGAATTCGAGGCCTTCGCAACCGACCTCAGGAAATACGCGCAGGCCTGACGGGCAGTCGAAGCGCCGCGGGCGTCAGGATTTTACGATCCCCGCCTGGACGCACCACCGGACGAGGCTGGCGACCTCGCTGACCTTGATCTTGTCCATGATGTTCGCCCGGTGCTTCTCGACCGTGCGCACGCTCAGGTCCAGCCGGTCCGCGATCTCCTTCGACGAGAACCCCTCGGCGACGAGCCGGGCCACCTCGAGCTCGCGCGCCGAAAGCGTCTCGACGGCGCCGACGGAAGTGGTGGGCGGGCCCTCCTTGACGGAGGGCTCGACCTTCGGGAAATGCGTGATGCCGGAGGGCTTCGGCGGAACGTGGGCCGCAAAGAACATTCCCCCGGCGATCACCGATTCGATCGCCTGCAGCACGTAGTTCAGCGGCGCGCTCTTGTCCACGAACCCGTGCACCCCCTGCGCTATGAGCCGAGCGGGCAGGTCGCCGTCGGGATGCCCGGTCAGCACCAGTATCCGCGTGTTCGGAAGCTTTGCGCGGATCTCGCGGATAACCTCCAGCCCATGCATTCCCGGCAGGTACAGATCGACGACCACCAGCCCCGGGGGGTCCTTCAGGCAATGTTCCAGGCCCGACTTGCCGTCCTTGAATGCACCCGCAACCACCAGGCCGCGCACCCGGCTGAGGGCGGACGCCAGCATCTGGCGGAAGACGACCTCATCGTCAATAATGACAGTACGTATTGGCACGTCGGCCGCAGATTGACCCGCTCCTGCGCGGGGCGCAAGCGCAACTCAGGCGAACTGGATTGTCGCCGGGCCCGGGGAAGGACAGGCTCCGGGCGTGAGCAGCCTTCCCCTTTTCGCGCCCCTTTTCCTCGTATTTGAGGCCTGGCAGCTCGCCATGGGCGAGCGCTACGTCGGGATAAAGCAGATCGCCCGGGGCGCCGACCCTCGCGAAATGGGCCCTGGCGAGGGGGTCGCATTCCTTTGGAGCGCGGGCCTGATCCTGTACGCCGCATGGGTTCTGGCGCTGCTCGCGGCCCCGATGGCGCGGGTGTACGCCCTCTGCCTGATCGGCGCGACCCTTGTGGGATACCCGATCCGCCGGAACTGCGGGCTCAAATGGATCCTCGTCGTCCTGACGATCGAGGGCGCGGTCCGGATCGGCTTCCTCTTCGCCCTCTCGGTCACGGCGTGGCACCATGTCTAGCCCCGCGCCGCCGATGGCCTTCCGGGAATTCGAACGGCTCTCTCCCAACCGGGATGCCGCGGCGCACGAGAGGCTCGGCGCACTGTTCCACCATAGCGAGCTCGGCTTCGCGGAGACGGTCGCCAGGATGCTCGACCCGGAAAGCCGCGTGAGCTACCACTGCCTCATCGACCTCGACGGGACCCGGTGCGCACTTGTCCCCGACGCGCAGGTCGCCTGGCATGCCGGCGTCTCGCGATTCCTGGGCCGCGACCGGTGCAACGACTTCCTGCTTGGCGTGGCGTTCGCTGGGGATACCTACCGCGCCCCGCTCTCCGTCCAACAGATCGCCTCGGCCCTGGAATGGCTGGAGCCGCGGTGGGCCCAGTTCGGCTGGGGAATCGGCCGCATCGCCGACCATCGCCAGGTGTCTCCCGGAAGAAAGCGCGACCTGAATCCGGCGGAGTGGGACGGGCTGATCGGGGCCATCGCGGCGCATTTCGGGCGCGGCGCGCCCCGGGACCGCGTTTCCGGGTTGAAATCCTCGCCCCGTAGCCGCAGAAAAAATCACCCCCAATTCCCATGAACCTGCCGAGCGACACGCCGAAGCTTCCCAAATGGATATTCCTTGTCGGCGACGCCTTCCTTCTCGCGATGGTTTGGTTCATCGTCAAACAGTCGGCGCGACCGATCACCGGGATGGCCCTTGTCGCGATCGCCGTCTGTGTCGCCGTCGCGGTCGCAATCGGCGCCTTCCCCTTTGTCGCCGAATATGCGCGCCGGCAGGACGAGGCCCTCGACAACCGACAGCGCGCGCTCCAGGCGCTGGCCGCCACCGTCACCTCCTCGGCGGACCAGATCGCGATCGCGGCGAGCGGCCTCGACCGGCTGGCGGGGATAGCGCAGGAGAATTTCAGCCAGTCCGACCGGCTCGCGAACCAGATCAAGGAAAAGATGGCCGAGCTCGACGCCCGCCTCGCCACGGCAAAAACGGACGATTCCGAGGCGGCGGCGAGACTCGAATCCGTGGCGAAGAAGATCGCCAAGATCGTGGCGGAATTCGAGGCGGCGGCGTCCAGGGTTCCTGAACCGGCGTTGGCGGCGCAGCCGGCGGTTGCGCTGGAGGTGCCGCCGGTGCTGGCGAGCCAGATCGTCGAGATCCGGCCGGCGGTGGCCTCGTCGATCTCGCCCTTCACGGCGCCTGCGCCCGCACGCGCGCCAGCGCCAGTCTTCGCCCGCACGCCCGCACCCGCTCCCGCTCCTTCACCGGCTCCCGCACCGGCACCGGCACCAGCTCCCGCACCCCTTCCCACGCCAGCAACCGAGGCCGTCGTCCCCCAGAAGCGCGTTTCGAAGAAGCCCGCTCCGGCTGCCCCGGTCGCGCCGGATCTGATCCCCGAGCCTCCGCCCGGGCGCGAGTCCCGGCCTGCCCATGTTGTGCCGGAGACGCCCAGCCCTCCGGCCTCGGGCGACGGCGCCACGCGGCTCGTGGTCACCGCCTACATCGGAATCGGCAACCGCCTGTTCATCCGCGGCAACGGCCCCGGATTGAGCTGGGACAAGGGGGTCCCGCTGACGTTCGTCTCGATCGGCAAGTGGCGCTGGGAGACGAGCGACGCCACCGCGGCCGTGAGATTCAAGCTCTACAAGAACGACGAGATCGAGTGCACGGCCCTGGGCGAGTCCGCGGTCGAGCCGCGCGCCGAAAAGCACCTCACCGCGGCATTCTAGCCGCGGGCGACCCGTCGCACGACGGGAGGCACCAGCGCCTCCCGCTTCAGCCTGGCAAGCTCGGGGAGCACCACCCGCTGGTAGCAGTCCGGGCAGACCGAGTGGCTGATCTCGGTTCCGGTTCGCTCGTTGATGTAGCTCTCGATCTGCTGCCAGTAGTTCCGGTCATCCCTGATCTTCTTGCAGTAGGAGCACATCGGCATCATCTCCTCGAGCCGGTGCACCTGGATGGTGTAGGTGAGTATCCGCTCGGCGACGCGAAGCCTCATCCAGAGGTCGGACAGATTGACCGGCTTGGTCAGGAAATCGTCCACGCCGGCGTCCGCAGCTGCACGGCGGTTCTTCGCGGATGATCCCTTGCCGGTGAGCAGGATGAAATAGAGGTACTCCTGTCCCTGCTGCGCGCGCAACCGGCTGCAAAGCTTGAGCCCGTCGAGCTTCGGCATGAGCCAGTCGCTCACGATCACGCGGGACTTGTCCTTCAGCCACGCCTGCCACGCCTCTTCGCCGTCCCTGGTTTCGATCACTTCGTGGCCGAGCCTCTCCAGCGAGCGGCAAAGGACCGCACGCGAGACATCATCGTCTTCAACGGCAAGGACTTTCATGTGATTTGAGCCATGTAAGCCACTCATTGGCCGAATGTAAACAGCGGTGATTGCGCCCGTCAGTCCCCTTTCCCGTTGTAGCCGAGCGTCTTCCGCAATTCCCCGGGCGTATGTGCAGGAGCCCTGCAGGCGAACTCCTCGCAGACGT
This sequence comes from uncultured Opitutaceae bacterium, assembly GCA_937889545.1. Classification (GTDB taxonomy): domain Bacteria; phylum Verrucomicrobiota; class Verrucomicrobiia; order Opitutales; family Opitutaceae; genus Palsa-1447. The sequence goes on along the minus strand of CALAOT010000067.1, from coordinate 63,230 downwards.
ACGCCGTCGGGCCGGCGTCCGCAGCTCCCATCTGGGCGAGCCATGGCGAGCGCGCCGAGAACCAGGCCCGCGCGCCCTTCGCGCCGTCGAGCGCGATCAGCGTGCGCCGCGGCCCCAGCCTCTCATGGACCACGGACGCAAGCGCGGCGAATTCCGGCGACCCGGGGTCCCCGGTGATGACCACGTGGCGCGGCGCCTCGAGCGCCGACTCGAGCGCGCACAGGAGCTGGGGCATCGCGTGCGGCGCCTCCTCCCATCTCCCCCGGAACGCCGCGATTGCGCGCCGGCCCCGCTCCTGGAGGGCCTCGTCCCCCGTCAGCGACGACAGCCGGAGCAGGTTCATCGTGGCCGCCGAGCTCGGCGCGGGCTCCGCCCCGTCGTAATCCTCCTTCAATCGCACAACGACATCCGCGGCTGCCTCGGCCGAGTTGAAATAGCCGCCCTTGGCGGGATCCCAGAACCGCTCGTCCATCACCCGCTGCAGCCCTTCCGCGCGCTCGAGCCACCCCTTGTCAAACGTCGCCTCGTAGAGATCGAGCCACGCCTGGATGATGAAGGCGCAGTCCTCCGCGAACCCGGGCCCCGATCCCGATCCGCGGCGCCACGACCGGCGCGGCAGGCCGCCGGGCAGGTCGAAGAGCTCCCGCTCAGCGAACGCCGCTGCGCGCAGCGCAGCCGCGAGATAGGCCTGGCGCCTGTCGGCGAGCGACTCGGCGGGGGCAACGGCCGCCCGCGCGAGCGCGGAGATCATTAGGCCGTTCCATCCCGCGACGACCTTGTCGTCCAGGTGCGGGCGCCGCCTCGCCGAGCGCGCGGCAAGCAGCCGCTCAAGGCACGATGCAAGGAGGTCGCTCGCCGCCTGCGGCTCCATCCCCCGCTGCCTGGCCGTCTCGCCCAGGGAACGCGCCTGGGCCAGGATGTTCCTTCCGGAGAATTCCCCGTGGGGATCCCGCTCCTTGGGGACGTTTCCGTCCGGCTTGACTCCGAAGTGGTCCGCGGCGAAGGCGGCGTCCGGGCCGAGCGCCCGCTCGACCTCGGCCAGGGTCCAGACATAAAAGGCGCCCTCCGCGGACCCCGGGCCGTCCCGGGTCGCGGAGTCCGCGTCCTCGGCCGAGTAGAATCCCCCCTCCGGTCCCGTCATGTCGCGAAGCACGTAATCGAAGATGTCGCGGGCGAGCCAGGCATGCCGCTCGTCACCGGTCGCCTTCCACGCCTCCAGGGCGCAGGACGCGATCTGCGCCTGGTCGTAGAGCATCTTCTCGAAATGCGGCACAAACCACTCGTCGTCCACCGAGTAGCGGTGGAAGCCGCCGCCGACATGGTCATGGATGCCGCCGCGGGCCATCGCGCCGAGCGTCCGGGAAACCATCCCCACCGCCTCGGAGCCCGCCTCGCTCCCGAGACCCTGCAGCACCGCGCACCGCAGAAGGAACGCGAGGTTGGACGGCCTGGGGAACTTTGGCGCGCCGCCAAAGCCGCCGTGGCTGGCATCGAAGCTTCCGGCATAGTACCCGTAGCCCTTCTCGAACGCCGCGCCCGCAGCCGCGGCAAGCGTCGCCACCGCGCCGGCCGGGGGCGCCGCCTCCTCCGATGCGCGCTCGCCCAGCGCGCGCACGACCCGCTCGGCCTCATCGACGAGCATGGCCCGGTCCTCCCTCCAGCCCCGCGCGATCGCCCGGAGAATCGTAGGGAAGCCGGCCCGCCCCTGCCTGTCCTCGGGGGCGAAGTAGGTTCCCGCGTAGAATGGCTTGAGGTCCGGCGTCAGCCACACGCTGAGCGGCCAGCCCCCCTGGCCGGTGAGCGCCTGAAGGTAGGCCATGTAGACCCGGTCGACATCCGGCCGCTCCTCCCTGTCGAGCTTGATCGACACGAAGTGCTCGTTCATCACCCCCGCGACGGCCTCGTTCTCGAACGACTCGTGGGCCATCACGTGGCACCAGTGGCACGTCGAGTAGCCTATCGAAAGGAAGATGGGCAGGTCCCGCCTGCGCGCGGTCTCAAACGCCTCCTCGCCCCACGGGAACCAATCCACGGGATTGCCCGCGTGCTGCAGGAGGTACGGCGATGCCGCATTCGCGAGCCGGTTCGGCATCGTCACTCGCCGAGCACCCAGGCGAATATCAGGGGGGCTACGATCGTGGCATCCGACTCGATGATGAACTTCGGCGTGGATGCGCGCAGCTTGCCCCACGTGATCTTCTCGTTCGGCACGGCGCCCGAATAGCTCCCATAGCTGGTCGTCGAGTCGCTGATCTGGCAGAAATAGCCCCAGAGCGGAACTCCCGCCCGTCGCAGGTCCTGGTGGAGCATCGGGACGACGCAGATCGGAAAGTCGCCGGCAATGCCCCCGCCGATCTGGAAGAACCCGATCGACCCGTCGCCGGTCCTGAGCGGCCTGGCGTTTTCCGTGTACCACCGGGCCAGTTCGACCATGTATTCGATCCCCGTGCGAACCGTGTGGACGTTCTTTATGACGCCGGAGATGACATGCGCGGCAAACATGTTCCCCAGGGTCGCGTCCTCCCATCCCGGAACGACGATGGGCAGGTTCTTGTCGCAGGCCGCCAGGAGCCACGAGTCCCTCCGCTCGATCTGGTATGTCTTCCCGAGCTTCCCGCCGCGCAGGACCTTGTACATGAACTCGTGGGGAAAGAACCGCCTCCCGGCGCGGTCGGCGGCCACCCACTCCTCGAGCACGCCGTCCTCGATCCTGCGCATGGCCTCCTTTTCCGGGATGCAGGTGTCGGTGACCCGGTTCATGTGGCGCTTGAGAAGCGCCTGCTCTTCGCCCTCGGTGAGGTTCCGGTAGCCGGGAACGCGCTCGTAGTAGTCGTGGGCGACCAGGTTGAACACGTCCTCCTCGAGGTTCGCCCCCGTGCACACGACGGCGTGGACCTTGTCGCGGCGGATCATCTCGGCGAGCGAGATGCCGAGCTCCGCGGTGGACATCGCGCCAGCGAGCGTGACGAGCATCTTGCCGCCCGCCTTGAGATGCGCGTCGTAGCCCTTCGCGGCGTCCAGCAGCGCGGCCGAATTGAAATGCCGGTAGTGGCGAGCGAGAAACTTTGAGACCGGGCCCTTCGTCCGGGCGAGGCTGGCGTTGACCACCTCGGGAAGACGTTTTCGGGATGCTGCGCTCATGACGACATGGGTGTGGCGGGATGGTGTACCCTGGCGAACCGTGTGGCCACCCAAAATCGGCGCGATTGACGAAGCATGCCGAGCGGGTGTCTGATAGAGGGTTTCCATGCTCACGCTCGCAGACGTCTCCAAGTCGTACGGTCCCCGGACATTGTTCGAGGACGTGTCCGTCTTCATCAAGCGCGAGGACCGCCTGGGGCTCGTCGGTCCGAACGGCGCGGGCAAGACGACGCTGTTCAACGTCATCATCGGCGACGAGTCCGTGGACTCCGGGACGATCACGTGGGAGAAGGGCGCGAGTTTCGGGTATCTGCCTCAGGAGACCGCGCCCGCGGGGGACGAGACCGTCCTCGACCTTGCGACCGCCATCACCCCGGAGTTCGCGGAGCTGCGCGACCAGCTCCGCATCATCGAGTCGGGCGGCTCGCCGGCGTGCATGCAGGGCGAGTTTGACGCCCACCACCGCTTCGAGGAGCTGGGCGGATACGGGATCGAGACCAGGGCCAGGATCATCCTCGCCGGGCTCGGATTCGGGGCGGCGGATTTCAACCGGCCGGCCAGGACGTTCTCGGGCGGCTGGGTCATGCGCGCACACCTGGCGCGCCTGCTTGTCCGCGAGCCGGCGCTCCTGCTGCTGGACGAGCCGACAAACCACCTCGACCTGGAGGTCCTCCTCTGGTTCCAGGACTATCTCTCCCGCTATCCCGGCGGACTCATCATCATATCGCACGACAGGGCCTTCCTGAACACGCTCTGCACGGGGATCCTCGAGCTTCGCGACCAGACGCTCTACCGGTGGACGGGCGACTACGACGACTTCCTCCGCCAGAAGGAGGCCCACCGGGAGCAGCAGCTGTCGGTGCGCAAGAACCAGCAGCGGGAGATCGCCCACCTGCAGAGGTTCGTGGACCGATTCGGCGCGAAGGCCTCCCTCGCCTCCCGCGCCAAGTCCAAGGAAAAGCAGATCGAAAGGCTCAAGGAGGTCGCCATTGACGCGCCCGAGGAGGACATCCGGCGCATCTCATTCCGGTTTCCGCAGCCTCCCCGGCCGGGGCTCAGGGTCGTGGCGCTGAAGGGCGTGCGGCAGGCGTACGGCGAGAACGTGGTCTATCGGAACCTCAGCTTCCATGCCGAGCGCGGCGAACGCCTCGTCCTGGTGGGCCCGAACGGGGCCGGCAAGTCGACGCTCCTCAAGATACTCGCCGGCGCGATCCCGATCCAGGCGGGCACCCGCGAGCTCGGCGGAAACGTGACCGCCGGATACTTTGCGCAGAACCGCCTCGACAACCTGGACGCCCGGCGGACGGTCATGGAGGAGGCGATGGAGATGCGCAACACGAACCCCGATGTGACCGAGCGCCTCGCCCGGACGGTGCTGGGCGGGTTTCTGTTCCGGAAGGACGACGTGTTCAAGAGGGTCTCCGTCCTCTCCGGGGGCGAGAAGTCGAGGCTCGCCCTCGCGCGGCTGCTGCTCGCGCCTCCAAACCTGCTCCTGATGGACGAACCGACGACCCACCTGGACATCCCGAGCATCGACGCGCTCGTGAATGCGCTGCGCCAGTACCAGGGAACGCTCATCTTCATCAGTCACGACGTCCATTTCATCCGCAGCGTCGCCAAAGGCGTCCTGCACGTCGCCGCGGGCCACCTCACCCCGTACGCCGGCAACTACGACTATTTCCTGGAGAAATCGAGGGCGACGGGCGCCCGCGAGGCGCTGACCGCACGGCTTGCTGGCGAACGCCCCCACCATGCCGCGACCACGCCCCCGAGGCGTCCGGCCGAGGCCGCCAGGGGCGGACCCAAGACGAAGGAGCAGAAGCGCGCGGAGGCCGAGGGGCGCGCGTCCCGCTCCGCGCCGTTGCGGGCGATCAGGGCCCATGTGTCGGCGCTTGAGCAGGCGATCGCAGGCCTCGAGGCGAGGCAGGCGGAGATAACGGCGCAGCTCGAGGCCCCCGAGACCTATTCCCATCCCGGCATTGCCCAGGGCCTGAACCGCGAATTGAGCACGGTCGTCGACCAGCTGCAGGCGGCCTCGGCGGACTGGGAGCGCAGCGCGGCGAAGCTCGAGGGCCTCGAGGGCGCCCAGGCCTGACGCGATCCGGGCGCGCAGCCCCGCTCAGCCGATGATTTCCCCCACAAGCGCCGCCCGCGGGACGGCGCCGGGGCCGACGACGATGGTCCGGTCGAGGATCGCATGCGCCTCGGCGAGGCGGCCCTGGTCGTTTGCGTGGACGACGCAGAGCGGCTGCCCGTTGAGGACGCGCTCTCCGACCTTCACCAGGCCGGAGATTCCCACAGCGGGGTCGATCCCGTCCTCGGCCCTCGCCCTGCCCGCGCCCAGCCTGAGCGCTGCAAGCGCGACCCCGAGGGCGTCGACGTCCTGGACCCAGCCGCTCGAGGGGCTTGGAACCTGGGCCCTGATGGGGGACGCCGGCAGGCGGGACGGATCGTCGGCCACGCGGGGATCGCCCCCCTGGGCCGCGACCATCTCGCGGAATTTTGCGAGCGCGGCCCCCGAGGACACGCTCCGCTCGAGCTGGACCCGCCCCGCGACGGCATCCTTTGCGGTTCCCGCAAGCACGAGCATCTGCTCGCCGAGCGCGAAGGTGACATCCATGAGGTCCTGGGGCCCCGACCCTTTCAGGCACTCGATGGACTCGGCGACCTCGAGCGCATTGCCGACCGAGTGTCCGAGCGGCTCGTCCATGGCCGTCATCACCGCCCGGGTCGGCTTGCCCATCGCCTTTGCGACTGACGTGAGCGCGACGGCGAGCTCCCGCGCCCGCGCCTTTTCCTTCATGAACGCGCCGCGGCCGAACTTGACGTCGAGGACGAGGACGTCGATCCCCTCCGCGAGCTTCTTGCTGAGTATGCTGGCGCAGATGAGCGGGATGGACTCGACCGTGGCCGTGACGTCCCGCAGGGCGTAAAGCTTGCGGTCGGCGGGCACGATCTCGGCCGTCTGGCTGATGAGCGCCACCCCGATCTTCTCAAGCTGCGCGCGGTATTCGGAGATCGACAGGCCGACCCGGAATCCGGGGATCGACTCGAGCTTGTCCACGGTGCCCCCGGTATGGCCGAGCCCGCGCCCGCTGATCATCGGCACCGCGACGCCGCATGCCGCCACCATCGGCGCAAGGTGAAGCGACACCTTGTCCCCGACGCCCCCGGTGGAGTGCTTGTCCGCCTTCGGCGCACGGATCGCCGAAAGGTCGGCGATGGTCCCGGACCGCATCATGGCCTCCGTGAGGATCGCCGTTTCCCGCGGAGTCATTCCCCGGAGGAAAATCGCCATCAGGAGGGCGCTCAGCTGGTAATCGGCCCAGGAACCGTCAGTGGCGCCCTTGACGAAAGCCTCGATCTCCCCTCGGTCGAGTTCCGCCCCGTCGCGCTTGCGCGCGATGACATGCTGTGGAAACAGGGCTGTTGCCATGACACGCCTCCCCTACGCGGGGACAACGGCGGAGGCACGCCAAATCACTTCTTCGGCCCGAAAACGTGGCGGGCCATTTCGAACGGGGCCCGCGTCAGCTTCGACATGGTCGACTCTGGTTCCTTCGCTTCCTCGGCCTCCTCCTTGTCGAGGGCCGCATTGAGCTCCAGCTGCTGAACGCGCACCTCGCGGGCAATCATCGCCTGGCGGCGGACCTCAAGCGCGTCCAGCTCGCCCTGGAGGGCAATCCGGTCGTCGCGCAGATGAGCTTGCTCGGCCTCGAGGAGGGCGCGCGCCCGGTAAAGCTTGTCCCATGCGGCCTGCAGCGCGGCATAGCCGTAGGGGTTTGACGAGTCGCCCTCGAAGGGCGCCGCACTGCCGAAGGGGACGCCGCTGCCGAAAGGCATGGGGGGCTGAGACCCCGACATCGGGGGCTGGGACACTGACATGGGGGACTGCGTCGATCCAGGTTCCCGGCGCTTCAGGCTGAGTTCGGGCCGGAACGGAGCAGGGAACGGAACGTTCGTGTTCATGGCTTCGATGAATTCGTCTCCAGATGCAAATTGATCACATTTTCCTTATAGACGCAATAAGATCACATCGGGTTTCCTATTACCAATTCATAATACCGCGCGGCCACACTTAATTTACCGGCCTTTTACACGCCACCCAAAGATGTCCGCCCGCGCGAATCCGCCTCAGGTCCGGAAGATCACGTCCTCGCACCTGAACATTTTCACGGCGAGAGCGAGCGCCGCCGCGGCATACAGGGCCGTGGATCCGAAGATCGCCGAAATGTAGCCCCAGTGCCATACGCCCGACAGCATCTCCTTGCAGACGAGCGAAATATTGAGGATGGGCACCAGCGCCAGCCGGAGATTCAGGTCGATGCCGGGGAGCATGCCGACGATGGCGGGGATGATGATGGCAAAGACCATCGGCCCGGCGTAGCTCTGGGCTTCCTTGAAGCTCTTCGCAAAAAGCGAGACCGCCAAAAGGACCGCGGAGAAGAGGACCGCCACGGGTGCCACCATCGCCAGGACCCCAAGCATGCCCACCGGATCAATCGTCGGCGCGAATCCCCCGTGGCCCGCCTGCCCCGCGGGGTTTACGCCGAACGACGCGCCCACGACCACGAGCGAGACCCCCATGGAGACGAGCGAGCAGGCCACCGCCACCAGGGACCCGGTGAGCACCATGCAGAACTTACCGAGAACGATGTCGGTCCTAGCGGCCGGGCTGCAAAGGAGCGTCTCCATGGTGCCCCTCTCCTTCTCGCCCGCGGTGAGATCCATCGCCGGGCTCATGGCGCCCATGAAGCAAAGCAGGATGATGATGTAGGGAACGATGCCCCCCAGCAGGTTCCCGCCGATCTTCTCGGGCGGGGCGACGTTGGCGATCTTCACCTCGAATGGGCGCGCGATCGTGGCCGGCAGCCCCCGGGCGGTCAGCAGCCTCGCGGTCGCGCGTTCCCTCATCCCAATGAAGAAATTCCTGAGCTGGTCCACGGCGAGACCCGACTTCAGCTCCCCCTCGTAGTCGTACAAGGTGACCGGCGGCGCCGAACCGGATTCGAGCGCCTTTTCGAAGCCCTCCGGGATCTCGGCCGCCGCGCGGACCTTCTTTTCGGATATGAGGCTCTTCCAGTCGGCGGAGGCCGGCTCGGCCTTGAATCTGCCCGACCTCTGGAGCTCCCCCCTCACGCCGGGGGAATCGGAGCCCCCGATCACCATGATCCGCGGGATCTCCTCCTTCGCCTTCGAGATGACCGCCGAGGCCACCTTGCCCAGGCCCAGCACAAGAGCGGGCATGACAATGGTCGGTATGATGATCGTCGACAGCAAGGTTCGCCGGTCGCGCACCGAATCCCGCAGCTCCTTGCCGTAGATCGTGCCGATGGTGTGCCAGCTCATCCCGGGCCCTCCGGCGAGACGATCTTCACAAAGCACTCCTCGAGGTCCGGCCCGCCCGTCCTGGCCAGCAGATCGGCAAGCGAGCCCTCGGCCCTCAGCTTCCCGTCGTGGATGATGCCGATCACGTCGCACAGCTTCTCCGCCTCGCTCATCACGTGCGTCGAGTAGATCACGGTCTTCCCCCGCCCGCGGCATTCGCGGACGAACCGGACGATCGACCGGGCGGTCATCACATCGAGCCCGACCGTCGGCTCGTCGAAGATCATGACCTGGGGGTCGTGGACGAGCATCCGCGCGATCGACGTCTTCTGCTTCATGCCCGTGGAGAGCTTGTCGCAGCGCCGGTCCAGGAACTCATGCATGTCGAGCTCGTCGGCCAGCGAGCTGATGCGCGACCGCAAGGACGGCTCGTCGAGCCCGTTCAGCCGGCCGAAATAGGCGATCATCTCGCGGGAGGTCAGCCGGGCGTACAGGGCCGTGCTCGTGGCGAGGAATCCGACGTTGGCCCGGACCTTGTCCGGCTCCCCAACGACGTCGTGCCCCGCGACGGCGGCGGTGCCGCTCGTCGGCCTGAGCAGCGTCGCAAGCATGCGCAGCGTGGTCGTCTTGCCCGCCCCGTTCGCGCCGAGAAGCCCGTAGATCCGGCCGGGCTCCGCGCGAAACGAAACGGCTTCCACGGCGCGGATTTGGCCCCTTTTCTTGTCGTGGAAGACTTTTGTCAGGAGCCTCGCCTCAATCATGGCTTGGGGATGGACGCAACGGCAGGGGTTACAAGCTCATCCGCTCGCGGAAATCATGCGCCTGCCTGCGGCTCAGCTCCACCTTGGCGCCGCCCTTCAGCTGGACGAGGAGCCCCCCGCTGAACCAGGGTTCGACGCTGGCTATCCATGCGATGTTGATGATCTGGCGGCGGTTGGCCCTGAAGAAGGACTTGGGGTCGAGCCGCTCCTCCATCGCGTTGAGGGACCGGAATAGCTGCGGCTGCGCGTCGCCGAAATGGACGCGCGTGTAGTTTCCTTCGCTCTCGAGCAGCCGGATCTGTCCGACCTCGACGAACCAGCATCGCTCCCCTTCCCGCACGAACACCCTTTCCCCCGCGTTCAGGCGGCCCGTGGGCTGCTTTGCCTCGGGTGTCCCCTTCAGCCCGGGAATCCGGCCCACGGCGGCGGCGAGCCGCGCCGGGTCGACCGGCTTGAGCAGGTAGTCGAGCGCATTGAGCTCGAACGCCTTCACGGCGAATTCGTCGTACGCCGTCGTGAAGACCACGTGCGGAACGGGAGGCTCGAGCGACTCGAGAAGCTCCAGCCCGGTCTCGCCCGGCATCTGCACGTCGAGGAAGAGCAGGTCCGGCTTCAGGGACGCCATCTGCTCGCGGGCCTGCTTGGCATTGGACGCCTCGCCCGCCACCTGGATTTCCGGGAATGCCGAGAGCATGCGGCGCAGCTCGTTGCGCGCGAGCCGCTCATCGTCGATGAGAAGCGCCTTCATCCGTGCGCGGGCAGGGGAATCACCGCCTCCGCGACGACCTGCGCCGGCTGGAGGTCCGAGCGGAGCCGCAGGGTAGCGCGCTCGCCGAAGATCAGGCGCAGCCTGTCGGCGGCGTTGCGCAGCCCGACGCCGGTCGACGATTCCCGCGCGCTCCCCTCGATCTGGCCCGGGTTGGAAACCTGGATCCTGAGCGCGCCGCCCGAGCTGCGGGCCACGATCGTGATCTCGCCCCCCTCGGGCTTGGGGGAGATCCCGTATTTCACCGCGTTCTCAACGAGGGTCTGCAGGAGCATCGGGGGAATGCGCAGCTGGAGCGCCTCGGGTGCGATGTCGAGGCGGAGACGGAGCCGCTCCTCGTGGCGCACCTGCTCAAGCGCAAGGTAGTCGTTCACGATGTCCAGCTCATCCTCGAACGGGACCGTCTCCATCTGGCCGCTCTGGAGCGAATAGCGCAGAAGGTTGGCGAGCTGGGTCACCGCCTTGCGGGCACGCACGGGATCCTCGTCGATCAGCGCCCGGAGCGAATTGAGCGAATTGAAGATGAAGTGCGGGTTGACCTGCGACTTGAGGGCGCGCAGCTCGGCCTCCTTGACGCTCGTCATCAGGCTCAGGCGCTCGATCTCGGAGCGGTTCAGCCGGTCGAAGACGTGATAGAAGAAATAGAGGCACAGCCAGCCGCCGAGGACGATCGTTCCGTTCAACTCCTCGCCTATGAAGGTCAAATACAGCGGATATTTCGTGTTCCAGGGCAGGCCGACGACCCCGTGAAGCCAGACGCTTAGGGAACCGAACCAGACGGCCGACGCCGCGAACGCCAAGGTGACAATCCTCGGAAGCAGCGCGCGCCACCCGAGCTCCTTCCACCTCAATTTCGCCACAAGCAGGCGCAGGGAATGGGTCACCAGGAGGCCCGTCGCCATGGTCATGAACGTGACCGCCTCCGAAGTGGTCAGCCCCCACTTCGTGTCGTGGTCGGGAAACGCTATCGTCGCCAATTCCGTAAGGGCCAGGAAGGCGCCCCAGCCGCTCGCCTGCAGAAGCACGTAGAGCCTCGCCTTCGCCTGCTCGCGCTGGGCCGCGTCGCCTGTTTGCAGGGAAAGGTCTGCGGAGATTTCCATCGATGGGGAGCATTACAGGCGGCGGCGCACCAGACGGCAATCTTTGGACGAGCGGTCCGTCCGGTGGGCTGAACGGGCGTGCGCCCTGTGGGGGGGGGCCTTTGAAACTCCCGGAAACCCGCTATGGACAAAAGCATCCGCATTCCAAGGATCGGGTGGCCAACCCGACCCCATGAAACCGAGCATCGTCGTCGTAGGAAGCTTCGTTAAGGACCTCTCGTTCCGGTGCGGCCGCTTTCCAAGGGCCGGGGAAACCGTAATCGGCGCGTTTGCCGCCGGGCCCGGGGGAAAGGGATCGAACCAGGCCGTCGCCGCAGCGAGGGCCGGGGCCCGGACCCGTTTCGTGGGGGCCGTCGGCAGCGACCCGTTTGGCGCCGAGGCCGCGCAGTTCCTGCGCTCCGAGGGGATCGACGCGCGGCTCGCCGCCAAGCGGGGCATGGCCACCGGGGCCGCGGCCATCCTCGTCGACAGGGCCAGCCAGAACGAGATCATCGTCGCGATCGGCGCCAGTGCCGCGATCACGCCGAAGGATGTCCCGGCCGCGCTCATCCGCGGCGCCCGGGTGGTCATATGCCAGGGCGAGGCAAACGCGCGGATCAACCTCCACGCGTTCAGGCTCGCGCGCCGGTTCGGGGCGACGACGATCCTGAATCCCGCGCCGATGGGGCCCGGATTCGACCGCCGCATCCTGGCGCTGACGGACATCCTGATCCCGAATGAGACCGAGTTCGCGGCGCTCACGCGCCGCGCGCCGGGCCGTGGCCTCCGGGCGGTCCACAGGCTGGGCCGCTTGCTCGGCGTGCCCACGATCATCGTGACGATGGGGCGCGGCGGCTGCCTCGTTTCCACCGAGGCGGGATGGACGGCCATCACGGGGCATCGCGTGCGCGCCGTCGACACGACCGGGGCGGGTGACGCTTTCGTCGGCGGCTTCGCCGCCGGCCTCGTCCGCTTTGACGGCGACCTGCTCAAGGCCGCGCGGTTCGGGAACGCGGCGGCCGCGCTCTCGGTCACCCGGCCCGGCACCGCGCCCTCGATGCCCCAACGGCGCGAGATCGACCGGTTCCTCAGGGCCCTGCCGGGCGCCGGGCCGTCCTGATTCCCGTGGTCTCGCGGGCCTCGCCGGGCCCCGGCGCCGAGCCACCGGGGCACCACGCATCCCGCAAAACAATTGAAAAACGGCCCGCTCGGAGGCCATTCTACGGCGTGATCACCCGTGCGGAACTCCAGCTCCTGCGGTCGCTGAGCGACAAGAGGCACCGCGAGGAGCTGGGCCTGTTCGCCGTGGAGGGCGAGAAGATCGTGGCCGAGCTCCTCGCGGCAGGACATCCATTCGAGAAGATCTACGGGACCGGGGCCTGGAAGGGGAAGAAGACCCATGAGATCGCCGAGCAGGAGATGGCGCGCGCGAGCCACTTCCCGACGCCCTCGCCCGTCCTCGCCGTCGGCAGGATCCGCCGCGATGCCCTGTCGCCCGGCGAGCTCGACAGCGGCCTCACGCTCGCGCTCGACGGCGTCCAGGATCCGGGCAACGTCGGCACGATGCTCCGGATAGCGGACTGGTTCGGGATCGACCGCGTCATCCTCTCCCCGGAATGCGCCGACCTGCACTCGCAGAAGGTGATCCAGGCCAGCATGGGTTCATTTGCGCGGGTTCGCGCGGTCGTGACCGCCCTCGGCGCCGCGCTGGCCGGCATCCGCGCCCCCATCATCGGCTGCGCGCTCGAGGGGCGCGACGTCCACCGGATCGCCGGAATCGCCGACGCCGTGATCGTGATCGGCAGCGAAGGCCGCGGGCTCTCCGGCGAAGTGGGGCGGCTCCTCGCCTACAGCGTCACGATACCGCGCAGGGGCGCGGCCGAGTCGCTGAACGCGGCCGTGGCGGCCGCGATAGTGTGCGACAACCTGCGCCGAGGCGCGTCCGGGTAGCGCGAAGAGATGCCAACCCGGTCCACCAAGCGGCAGAGGGGCGGCGGGATCCCGGCCCTGGCCAGGGAGATCGAAGGCCTCATCTCCGCCAATCCGTCGGCGACGGTCCCGGTGTTGCGCGCAATCCGCCGCGCATACTCGAGGCGCCTGAAGGATGCTTCGCCCCAGTTCGTGATCGGGCTTGCGCTCAGGCTGTCCGGGACGCGGCGGCCCACGCCCCGCTTCGTGGCGTACGAGCTCGTCCGCCACCACCCCAGGGCGCCCCTGCATATCGGCGCGCGGCACCTTGGAAGGCTTGGGCGCGGGATCGCATCGTGGGGCGCCGTGGACTGCTTTGCCGTTTACCTTGCGGGTCCGGCCTGGCGCAGGCGCCGCGTGCCGGACGGACTGATCCACCGGTGGGCGCACTCCCCGGATCGCTGGTGGCGGCGCGTAGCCCTCGTCAGCACCGTGCCGCTGAACAGCAGGGCGCAGGGCGGGGCGGGCGACCGCCGCCGCACCCTCCGGGTGTGCCGGCTGCTCGAGCGCGATCGGGATCCCATGGTTGTGAAGGCGCTGTCCTGGTCCCTGCGCGAGCTGGCCAAGCGGGATCCGGCGGCCGTCCGAGGCTACATCGAGGCGCGCGCCGGAGCCCTTCCCTCCCTGGTGCTGCGCGAGGTGCGAAACAAGCTCGAAACCGGCCTCAAGAACCCCAGGCGGAGCTGAGGGCCCGTCGGATGGAGTCCCGGGCCGGGCCCGCGCCCGCCGGGCCGGAAGCGGGTTATTTGTCGCCCTTGGTCCAGCCCTTGCCCTTGCCGCCGCCCGAGCCCGCCATCAGCACCGCGCCGGCAAAGACCCCGATGGCGAACATGCCGAAGTAGATCTCCCATGCGTCGGTCGTCGCCTTCTTTTCTAGAAGAAGGGGAAAGTTGAAATCGGCGGGCTGCCTGTTGTGCACGCCTATGTACAGCACGACAAAGAGCAGCGCGAGGAACACGACCAGCTTGAAGATAGCTTTTATGCTCATGGGTTTGCAGGATGGGTCAGGCCTTTGCCGCAGTCAATTCGTCGAATGCCGCCCCGAGGACCAGCCCGAGGCGGTTCGGTAGCGGAACGTGGAAGTCGGGAAAACCGGGGAAGTTCTCCATGCCGACGACCCCCGCCTTGTCGCTGCCCGCCGCGATCTCCTTCTCGACGTGCGCCAGGATCGCCGAGAAGAAGTCCCGCATGACAAGAAGGTCGCCGCGGCCTCCCGTGACGCCAAACTTCGGGTTGCCGTGGCCGAACAAAAAGAGCGCATCCGCCGGGTAGGACGCGGCCGAATCCTCGAGCGCCTTGACCCAGCCGCGGATGCTCGTCCCGCCAGGCCGGTCGACGAAGGGATACATCCGGTTGAACACGAGGTCGCCCATGTGGACGACGTTGGCCTTCTCGAAAATGACGGCCGCGTCGCCCCCCGTGTGGGCCGGCCCCCGGAACTCGGCCGTGACGATCTCCCCTCCCAGCTCCCTGCGCCACACGTCGGGGAAAGTCGTGTCGGCATAGACCTGGTTCTTGACGAGCGCGGCCGGATCGGGCTTGGGCGCCTGCTCCGCGCGCTTGGCCGCCTCGAACTGGAGGTTCGGCACGTTCGCCTGAGCGACGAGCACCCTCGACGCCGGCTTGAATACCACGTTTCCCCCCGTGTGGTCCACGTGGTGGTGCGTGTTGATCGTCGCGTCGATCACCCGGCCGCCTATCCCCGGGATGCCCCTGAGGCAGGTGAGCGCGGTGTCCGGGAACTGCGTGTCCACGACCGCAAGCGCGTCCTTCGATGACAGCCAGCCGATCGTCCCTCCCCTTCCCGTGAAGATCCCGACATCGCCCCTAAGCGGGCGGAACTGGGTCGCGGGGCCTGATGCGGGAGCCAGCATGGTGGCTCCCTGGGCCCCCAGCCTGCGGGCGGCCGCGATTCCCGCGGAAATGACTAGCGTGTAGCGGATGAATTCGCGGCGGTTCATTCGGGGGCGTTGGCCAAGTCCCTGTGCCTAAGCGAGGCAGGCCTTGCAATCAACACCCGTCTCCGCCGGGCATGGGGCCGGGATCGTGTAACGTTTGGCGGAACGGACGGTTGTACAAGGAGCACCCAGCGCTTCCAGCCATGCCTCCCTCCTCCCGTGACCTACGCCCCCGCCGAAATCCCTGTGCAAGCTCAACCGATCGGGGTTGACTGGAGCCCAGGCCCCTCCGTGGAGACAACCGCACCGCCCTCTGACCATGACCTCATGCTCGCCGTGCGCGGCGGCGACCTCGACTGCATGGGCGAGCTCTTCGAGCGCCACCACGGCCCGCTCTTCGGCTACCTCTCCAAGCTCACCGGGAACCGGTCCGCGGCCGAGGACATCACCCAGATCGTCTTCGAGCGGATGCTCAGGTACCGCCACACGTACCGCGACGAGGGAAGCTTCACCGCGTGGATGTACCATCTCGCGCGGCGCTGCGCCTCCGACCATTTCCGGAAGTCCCTGCCCGCCCCGGTCGCGGTCGACCCGGCCGAACTCGAATGCCACGCCGACGAGTCGAGCCGCGCCGACGAATCCGCCGCCAGCCGCGACGACCACGCCCTCCTGCGCCGCGCGCTCGGCCTCCTCGACCGGGACGACAGGAAGGTCCTCCTGCTGTCCAGGCTGCAGGAGCTCTCGTTCGTGGAGGTCGCCCGCATCCTCGAGTGCTCGGTCGGCGCGGCCCGCGTCCGGGCCCACCGGGCGATGCGATCGCTTCGCGACCATTATTTCCGCCTTCAAAAGGATCCCCTGACATGAACTGCCAAACGTGCCAAGACCGCATGGCCGAGCTCGCGGATGCGAGGCTCGGCGAGGAGACCGCCGCCCCGGTGCGCGCGCACATCGGCGGCTGCCCCGACTGCCGCCGCGAATACGAATCGCTGCGCAGCACCCTGGAGGCGCTCGACGCGCTTCCCGCAGACGCGCCGTCCCACCGGCTGCGCGCCCGGTTGATGGGCGACATCGAGACCGAGAAGCTCAACCTGCGCCGCCACGCGGGCTGGGCGTCGTCCATCCGCGCGGCGGCCGGCTCGCGCCGCGACCGCCGTCCCCTCTGGGGCCCGCTGCTCCTCCAGTCTTTGGGGGCATGCGCCCTTCTCGTCCTCGGCTTCGCGCTGGGCGAGCGCAACGCCACCCAGCGCCAGCTCGCCGACCTGCGCGCCAGGGTCGACACGATGGGCCAGCTGTTCGAGCAGTCCGTCCTGCAGAAGCGCGCGACGGGCGAGAGGCTCGAGACCGTCCTGACGGCCGGCGCGACCCGGAAGCCCGACGAGCGGGTGATCGACGGCCTGATCAATTCGCTGGCGTTCGACACGAGCGTGAACGTCAGGCTGAACGCGCTCAACGCCCTCTACCAGCACGCCGACCAGGATGTCGTGCGCGCCGGCGTCCTCGCGTGCCTGCCGCGGGAGCCCAATGCCCTGGTCCAGGTCTCCATGATCGACTTTCTCGTCGCGACGCGGGACCGCGAGGCGGCGCCGGAACTGCGCAAGCTCGTCGTCGACGCCCGGGCGGACGCCGACGTCCGCGAATCCGCGCGGCGCGCGATCGACCAGCTCTGAGCCCATTGTCCGCACAGGAACCCCTACCATGAAGACCATCCGATTCCGTTCCCCCCTCATTCTCGCGACCGCGCTGGCGCTGGCTTCCATCGGCCCCGCGCGCGCCGACGAATCGTCAAGCAGCATCGCGTTCTCCGACCCCTCGAGGCCGGGAACCCTCAAGATCCGCGTCTGGCACGGCCAGGTGGCCGTCCACGGCGCCGACGTGCAGGCCGTATCCGTCGCTTCCGAGTCGACGCCCGTGAACTCGTCCGCCCCCCGCAAGGACGGGATGCGCGTCCTTTCCGCGTCGGCGAGCTACTCCCTGTCCGAGAAGGGCAACGTGGTCACGCTCGAGTACGGGGCCGAAGGGTATTCGGGTGGGTCCGCGGATTTCGACATCACCGTCCCGCACGACACCTCGATCGTCGTCGCAAACTCGTTCCACGGCGACTTCGATTGCACCGGGGTCTCGGGCGACATCGATGTCCGGACGATGAACGGGGACGTGAAGCTCGGTGACGTCTCGGGCGGGGCGCTTGTCGAGACGCTCAACGGCGACATCACGGTGGCCGTCAAGTCCCTCGCGCAATCAAGGCCGCTGTCGTTCTCGTCGATGAACGGCCAGGTCACGATCCGCGTGCCGGCCGACGCGAAGGCCGCGATCCGCTTCCGCACCCATCACGGCACGATCCTGACGAACTTCGACGACAAGACGCTCGTCACGCGGACCGAGATCTCACGCCACATGCACAAGAAGGCGCCGAAAGCCGGTTCCGCCGGCAAGGCGCAGCCACCCGGCGCGCCCCAGGAGGCGGGCCCCGGAGCGGCCCCGGCGGCGGCCGAGCCCGAGACCTCGGCCGCGGACGAATCCGACAGCGACTGGCACGCCGAAGTGAGGGATTCGATCCGCGACGCCGCCATGGAGGCTGCCGCGGCCGCCCGCGAGGCGGCCGAGGCCGTGCACGAGGGCCTGGCGGAGGCCCGGGCGCAGCTCTCCGGCGTCCTGCCGCCGATCACGCCTATTCCCCCGCTGCCCCCGATGACGGGCGGAAAGATCGTCTCGGGCACGCTGAACGGCGGAGGCGTCGAGATCCAGGCCGCCACCCTGAACGGCGACATCGTCCTCAAGAAGGCGGAATAGGGGCCAATCCCGCGGGGAAACCGGGGGTCCCAAGGGCCTTGGACCCCCGTCCCGGGGACGGGTCCCGTACTTTCCCAAGCCGCTGTGGCTGTGTGTCAAACGTGTTACTTTTACAAGCTGAGCCCGAATCTCCTTAATGTTTGGAACAACTCTAGCTATCTTCCGTCGAAGTCACATTCACTTTGCTTTCAAGGAACTCCCAAAGGTTCTTTGATCCACGTCCCGGCCGGCCCCTTCCGGCGGGATAACAAGGTCTTCGGTCCGCGAGCCCTGGCGAGCGGCGCGCCCTCCGCGTCCCAGGCTCGGGTTGTCCCCAAGACAAGACTTTTGACCGCGGGCGCCATCCGGCGCCCCGCGACCAAAACGCCCTGAACCCGCCGGCGCATCCGCGCCGGCGGCGAAGGGGCGCTCAACCATAAGCCAGAAAAAAAACTCTCCGCCCCGCGCGGAGTTTGAAAGAAAGCCATGAAAAACATAAACAAGCTCGCCCTCCTGCTCAGTCTGGGAGCGCTCCTGCCCGTCGCCGCCTCGGCGAAGACGCTCGAGCAATCCTACATTGACTCGTGCCGCAAGGGCCCCGGCATACCCGTGCCGATCGCCGTCGTTGCGCCCGAAGTGGAGGGCTTCGACGTGGGCCAGGCCGTCCAGGTGGAGTTCGTCGTGGAAACGACGGGCCGCACCTCGGACGTCACCATCAAGTCCGCCTCGGACCGCGACCTCGCGGCCGCCGTGGTGGATGCGGTCAAGCAGTGGCAGTTCACGCCCGCACAGCGAAACGGAGCTCCGGTGGCGACGAAAGTCATCCTGCCCGTCCGCGTGGTTGCGGCTGGTAAGTCAGGCAGCATCCTTGCGTTGAACTGACCCGGGACGGGCATCAGGCAAGAAACCAACAAAGGGCGCCCCTGTTCGCGGGGGCGCCCTTTTTGTCTCTGCAGCCCCGCCGGCGGCCGCTGCCTTGGCGCCCCGCGGGACTTTTCCGGCGGCAAAGCAAACCATCCTTGCCGAACGCGCGTCGGGCGTCCCTTCTTGGTCCTTCACCCCGAGACAAAGCATCCCATGCCGATCCGCCCCAAACGCACCCTCTCATCCTTGATACAATGGATCGATTCCGACTATGCCCCCGGCGGGGCGGCGGCGATGCGCCTCGAGCCCGACCGGGTCGACTGGACCCGCTGCATCCCGTTCATAGCCCTGCACCTGGGCTGTCTCGGGGTCATTTGGACGGGAGCCAGCTCGTTCGCCGTGTGGAGCGCGGTGGTCCTCTATTTCATCCGCATGGCGGCCGTCACCGGCATCTACCACCGGTATTTCTCGCACAAGACCTACAGCACCTCGCGCCCGATGCAGTTCATCTTGGCCCTTGCCGGCGGAACGACGGTCCAGCGGGGGCCGCTCTGGTGGGCCTACCACCACCGCCACCACCACCAGCACTCCGACGCGCAGGAGGACGTGCATTCGCCCCATGTCCACGGGTTCTGGTGGTCCCACATCGGCTGGATCACGAGCCGGCGCAACTTCCCGACGGACTATGCGAAGGTCCGCGACCTCGAACGTTTCCCGGAACTCGTCTTCCTGAACCGTTTCGACGCGCTGGTCCCCGTCGCGTTCGCATTCGCGGTCTGGGGGCTTGGGGCGGTCCTGGAGGTCCACGCGCCGGGGCTCGGCACCAACCGCTGGCAGATGCTCGTATGGGGATTCTTCATCAGCACGACCGCCCTCTTCCACGGGACGTCGTGCATCAACTCGATGGCCCACCTGATGGGCCGGCGTCGCTACAGGCTCGGGGATGATTCACGAAACAGCCTTGCCCTCGCGATCGTCACGCTCGGCGAGGGCTGGCACAACAACCACCACCGCTTCCAGGGCGCGGCACGGAACGGCTTTTTCTGGTGGGAAATCGACGTCACGTACTACCTGCTGAAATGCCTCTCGTGGACCGGCCTCATCTGGGGGCTCAAGCCGGTCCCGGCCTCGGTGCTCGCCGAGGGCGAGCGCCTGGATCACCCGGATCCCGCGCCCGCCAGCGCGCAGCGCGAGCCCTCGCCATAACGTTGCTTGAGCGGAGCGCCGGTTTGGCGTATGTTCACCCTTCCGTGACCGAATCCCCCATTCCCGACGCCGGACCGCCGCGCACCTCGTGGCAGCGCCACGTGATCGACCCGATCGCGCTGCAGCTCACGCAGGGCATCACGCCGGAGAAGATCGCGCTCACCCTGGCGGTGGGCAGCGCATTCGCCCTGTTTCCGATCCTGGGAACGACCACCATTCTTTGCCTCATCGTCGGGATCGCGCTCAGGCTCAACCAGCCGATCATCCAGATCGTGAATGCGCTCTGCACGCCGCTCCACCTTCCCGTGATCTACGCCATGGTGAAGCTGGGCAGCCACATTTTCAACGTGCCCTACTCCCACGTCGGAATCCGGATGATGAATCACATGCTGTGGGACGACCCGAGGGATTTCTTCGAGAGGTTCGGCATCACCGCCCTGCACGCGATCGCCGCCTGGGCGATCATCGCGCCTTTCTGGATCGTCGCCGTCTACTTGTTCGCGCTGCCGGTTCTCAACGAGGTGAACCGCCGGCGGATCGCCTCCAGGGAGCAGACGGTTGACGCCCCGCCCCCGGACCATCCGGTGCCCTGAGCGGCGCCCGGATCCCGGACTCGTGGGCGCCGCTGCGCAGCCAGTCAAAACCCGGTAAGTTTTTCGCCCGCCGCCTGAATTCTCTTGCCGCAGGCGACCCTCGTGCGCTGCTGTGGACGTTCCCTTGCTTCAGCAATGGCAGTTGTCCCCAAAGGCCTAATGACATTGGGCGCGGGCCTCCTCACGGCTCGCGCGGCGATGCGATTGAGGCGCGAGAAGGCGGCCGACGCCGCGCAGGAACGCGTCTTCCTGAACCTGCTGCAGAAGCTCGCGCACGCATCCGTCTGGAAGCAGGCGGGGGTCGTGGCCGGGATGAAGTATGACCAGTTCAAGAGGAGAGTTCCGCTTCAGACCTACGAGGACCTCGCCCCGTACATCGAGAAGATGAAGAGGGGCGCGGCTGACGTGCTCTGGCCCGGACAATGCCAGATCTACGCGCTGACCGCCGGGACCGCGACGGGGAACCGGAAGCTAGTCCCCGTCACCGAGGCGATGCTCGGCCACTTCAGGCGCTCGGCCCTCGACTCAATGCTCTGGTACACGGCGCGGGTCGGCCACGGGGGCGTCTTTCGGGGCCGCCACCTGTACCTGGGGGGTTCGACCACCCTCGTTCCCATTCCGGATTCCGAGCCGTTCGAGGCCTACGCGGGTGAGTTGAGCGGGATCGAGGCGCTCAACCTTCCCAACTGGGCCGAGAAGCAATTCTATGAGCCCGGGCCAGAAATCGCGCAGATCGCCGACTGGCAGCAGAAGATCGCCGCCATCACCGGGCGCACGTGCCGGATCGACATCTCGCTCCTCGCGGGGATGCCGCCCTGGGCGCTCATCCTGGCCGAGTCGCTCCGCTCAAGCGAGACGCACGGCAAGGCGCGGGTGGTTCACCTGCAGGGGATCTGGCCCAACTTCGAGTGCTACGTCCACAGCGGCGTGCCGATCGGACCCTTCCACGACGATCTGAGGGCGATCCTCGGGCCGACCGTGAATTTTCACGAGGTCTATCCCTCGTCCGAGGCTTTCATCGCGGCCCAGGACGCCGATTCGGCGGCGGGGCTGCGGCTGATGGCGGACGCGGGCGTTTTCTACGAATTCATCCCGATGCAGGAGTTCGATGATGGGCGGCTTCTGGCGGTGGGCTCCAGGGCAGTCCCTATCTCCGGCGTCCGGACCGGGGTCAACTACGCCCTGGTGGTCACGACCCCCGCCGGCCTTGCGCGCTACGTGATCGGCGACATCGTCCGCTTCATCTCGACCGAGCCGCCTCGGCTTGTGTACGTGGGCAGGACCAAGCACCAGCTGAACACCTTTGGCGAGCACATGATCGAGAAGGAGTTGACCGACGCCCTCATCGCCGTGTGCCGCAGCAACGGCTGGACCATCGTCAACTTCCACGTCGCCCCGTTCCCGATTAGCTCCACGACGAGCCGGAACCGCGGGCGCCACGAGTGGTGGGTCGAGCTCAAGCCGGGCACCCTCACGACCCCCACCGGGCCCATCATGGCGGCCGAGCTCGACACGGAGCTAATGCGGCTGAGCGGCGAGTACGCGGCAAAGCGCACGGCGAACCTGCTGGAGCCGCCCTTTGTCAGGCTCGTGATGCCGGGCGTCTTCGAGCACTGGATGCGCTACCGCGGCAAGTGGGGCGGCCAGAACAAGATGCCGCGCTGCAGGAACGACCGGCTCATCGCGGACGAACTCGACAGCTCCCTGCAGTTCGCACGGGACTGACAGCCTGGCACGGGCGATGCTGTCTGGGTGCTATCCTGCAATAAGCTGGATATTGGATACCGTGATCCCGGCCTCAAGCCGGACAGACCAATAGCGGGGCTGGCGTTAAGGGGTTATCGCCAGCCCCGCGCCTAGTCAGGCTGCGGGCGGCTTGAGGACCGCCAGGATCTCCTTCTCGTAGACCTCGGTGGGCCTTGAGCCCAGCTTCTTGCTCCGGATGCTCCCGTTGCGGTCGATGATGAATGTCGTCGGATATCCGTCGATGGGTGCGAAAGCGTTCACGACGGCGTCGTCGGCCATCACGATCGTGTAGTTGATCGCGTGCTCCTTGATGAACTTCCTGACGACCTCCGGCCCGTCGTCCACCGACACGCCGACGAAGACGAGCCCGTCGGCGGCGTACTTCTTCTGCAGGCCCACGTAGCCGGGCATTTCACTCCTGCAGGGGCCGCACCACGTCGCCCAGAAATCGAGGACCACCACCTTCCCCTTGAACTGGCCGGAGGTCACGACCTTGCCGTCCACGTCGTTCAGCTTCCAGGCGGGGGCGGGCGCAGGCGCGACGGGCTCGGCGCGCACGGGCGCGACCGGTGCGAGAGAAAGACCAAGGGCCGCCGCGGCGAGCAGGAGCGCGGGCCTCATCGTTGAATGGGCGGCTGCCGGAGCTGCGGGGATGCCGGCGCAGAAGGCCCGGGACCGCGGGTCATGCGTCGCGGGCTTCCGGGAGGTCGAGCCCTAGCGTCTCGATGAACTTTCTCATGGCCGGCGTGAGGACCCGGCCCTTGCGGTGGAGGATGGCGAGCGGGCGGGTGAACTCCCGCCCCTTGAACCGCACGATCGAGAGCGTCCCCTGCTTCGCCTCCTGGGTGACGGTCGCCTGTGGTACGATCGCAATCCCGTGGTCGATCTCGACGGCGCGCTTCACGGTTTCGATGTTGTCGAATTCCATGACCGGCTCGATCTGGAGGTGGTTCTCCCGGAAGATCTGGTCGACGGCCTTGCGCGTGGGTATGTCCGGATCGAAACCGATGAACTTCTGGCCGGCGAGTTCGGAGATCGCAACCTCGGTGCGCTTGCCAAACGCGTGCTGGGGGTGGCAGATGACGACGAGATGGTCCTCGCGAAAGGGGATGATGTCGATCTGGCGGACCCTGGAGGGAAAGGCCACGAGCCCAAAGTCGACGCTGTTGTGCAGGACGTCCTCGTAGACCAGGTTGGAGCGGCGGTACTCGACGCGGACGTTGACCGAGGGAAAGTCATGGAGGAACCGCTTGATGTAGGGCGGAAGCTCGTGGAGGCCGATCGAGTAGATCGTCGAGATCCGTATCATCCCGCTCACAACCTTCTTCATCTCCTGGAGTTCCGAGAGGAGCATTTCGTAGGCGTGCAGGACCTCCTTTGAGGATTCGTAGACGCGCTGGCCCTCGCGGGTCAGCTGGAACTGCTTCTGGCTGCGGTCGACCAGAAGCGCCTTGAATTGCCGCTCCATCGCGCGAGCCTGCTGGCTGACGGCGGATTGGGTGATGCCATTCAGCTTGGCCGCTTTGGAAAAGCTCTTGGTCTCCACAAGGTCCGCGAAAATCTTAAAGTTTTCAATTTGCATGATTAGCCCGCATTATCACCAACAGAATGCAGGGTTATCCATTTGGGTAAACCAAGAAGTTTATCTAATCTGACCAGTCCCATGCTCCCCGATTTTGACGAGTTCAGACGCCGTGCCGACGCGGTCCGGGCGCGGATCGCGGAAGCGTGCGCCCGCTCGGGGCGAAATGCCGGCGAGGTCGAGCTCCTGGCCGTGACAAAGTCCCATCCGGCCGCGGCGGCCGAACTGGCGGCGCGCTACGGCCTGCGCGCCGTCGGCGAGAATCGCGTCCAGGAGGGGATCGACAAGCGCGCCCAGACGGCGGCCGCTGTCGCGTGGGAGCTGATCGGACACCTGCAGTCCAACAAGGCGCGGCCCGCGGCCCGGCACTTCGACCGGATCCAAAGCGTGGACAGCGAAAAGCTGCTTGATATCCTCGACCGCTCGGCGTGCGAGCTCGGCAAGATCCAGGCGGTCCTGCTGCAGGTCAACGCCGGACTCGATCCGGCGAAGTCCGGCGTCGAGCCGGAGGAGGCCCCCCGGCTGCTCGCGGCCGCGTTGGTTCGAAAGAACATACGCGTGGATGGCCTGATGACCATTGCGCCCCTTTCCGACGATCCCGACATCGCGCGGCGGACGTTTGCGCGCCTGCGGGAGATCCGGGACCGGCTTGCGGCCGATTCGGCCACGCGCCTGCGCGAACTTTCAATGGGAATGAGCGCCGACCTGGATGCGGCCGTCGCCGAGGGGAGCACCCTCGTCCGCGTCGGGACGGCCCTCTTCGGCCCGCGCAATTGAGCTGTCGAGCGTTATTTGAGCCGTTCCTTGGCGTTCCAGTATTGCCACGCCGTGCCAAAGCCGCTTCCAATTTTGGGCGTGGAAACGGAAACGCTGCCTTCTGCCGAGAAAGAGGCCCTGCTGGGCCTGCTCGATGATCCGAGCCCGGTCGTCCGCCGCGCCCTGCTCGCGCGATTCTCGACCCATGGGGCCGCCGCCGCGAACCTCCTCCAGGAGGTAGCCCACAGCTCAAACCGCGTCCTCGCGCGCCATGCGGCGTGGTTCATCGACGAGCTGAAGCTGACCGACCCCGTCACCGAGTTCCGCTCGTTCATCCGCTCGCTCAACTACGAGCTTGAAACGGGGGCCCTCCTGCTCGCGCGCACGGTGACGCCGCTGCTCGATGTGAACGAGTGCCGGGCCGGATTCGACGAGATGGCCGCCCGCTGCCGCGAGCTCATCTCGGAGCCCTCGACAAACCGCGAGAAGTGCCGCGTCATCAACCGCGTGCTCTTCCACGAATGGGGATTCCGGGGCAACGTCGAGCAGTTCACCGACCCGATGAACAGCTTCATCGACAAGGTGCTCATGCGCCGGAAGGGCATCCCGATCTCGCTCAGCGTCCTTTACCTGCTCGTGGCCGAAAGGCTCGGCGTGCCGCTCGAGCCGGTCGGGCTGCCGGGGCATTTCGTGGTCGGCTGCTACGCCGACGACGTGCCGTTCTTCATCGATCCCTTCGACCAGGGCCTTTTCAGGGACGCGGACGAGGTGTTCGCCCTGCTCCGCTCGAACCACATCTCGCCCAAGCCCTCCGACCTTGCGCCCACCACTATCCGCGAGGTGCTCTGCCGCAGCTGCCGCAATCTCGCAAACCACTACTCGGCGGCGAGCGATCTTGCCCGCGCGCAGATCTTCTCGGAGTTCGCTGACGAATTCGAGTCGACGCACGAGCGGTACCTGCAGTCCTGAACGCCGCTCTGACGCTGTCCGACCTGGAGCGCTGGCCGCATGCCGGCACCGGACTCGCCGTGATCGGCCATCCGGTCGGCCACTCGGTGAGCCCGCAGATGCACAACGCTGCGCTGGCCGAGCTGGCGCGCCACGACGCCCGTTTCTCCGGATGGCGGTATCACCCGTTCGACGTCGAGCCGGCCGGGCTGCCCGCGGCGCTGGGCCTCATGCGGGAGCGCCATTTCCGCGGCGCAAACCTCACGGTTCCGCACAAGGTGCTCGCGGTGGCGTTGGTGCCGGACCTTGATCCGGCCGCGCGCGAGGCGGGCGCGGTGAACACGCTCGCCCTCGACGGGTCGGGCTGGCACGGGTTCAACACGGATGGCTACGGCCTTTCGGCCGGCATCCTCGAGGACCTTGGCCTAGAGCTCGCCGGCGCCACCATTGTGCTCCTCGGGGCGGGCGGGGCGGCGCGCGGCGCCGCCGTCGAATGCCTTCGCTCGGGATGCGCGGCCCTCTGGGTCATGAACCGGACGCGGTCCAACCTGGATTCGCTTCTGGCGCACCTCGCGCCGCTTGCCGGCAGGGTGCCCGTCGGCGCACTGACGCCGGCCGGGGCCGCAACGCGCCTCCAGCCGGGCGCAGTCGTCATCAACGCGACGAGCGCCGGCCTGCGCCCGGACGATCCGGCGCCGGCCGACCTGGGTACCCTTCCCCGCATCGCCGCCGTCTATGACATGATCTACAACCCGCCGCGGACGCGGCTCCTCGCCCAGGCCCGGGCCCTCGGCCTGCCGCATGCAAACGGGCTCGGCATGCTCGTCCACCAGGGAGCGAAGGCGCTCGAGATTTGGACCGGCGTCCCCGCCTCGACGATGGCGCCGGCCATGCGGGCGGCGGCCGCGAAGGCTCTTGGCTACGCCGGGGCAACCGATTCAGACTTGCGCACATGATCCGCAACCTTGCCGAGGTGGAAGCCGCGTTCCCCTGGTTCTTTCCCGCGATGGTCTTCATTCTGGGGGCATGCGTCGGGAGCTTCCTGAACGTGGTGATCTACCGCGTGCCGGCGGGCAAATCGATCGTCCGGCCGGGTTCGACCTGCGCCTGCGGCACTCCCATCCCGTGGTACGACAACATCCCCATCCTCTCCTGGCTGGTTCTCCGGGGCCGCGCCCGCTGCTGCGGCCGCCCATTCTCTCCGCGCTATCTGGTGGTCGAGCTCCTGACCGCGGCGCTCTTCCTCGCCTGCTGGCTGCGCCTCCCGCCGGCGGCGGCGGTGTGCGGATGGCTGTTCATCGGCTCGCTCATTTGCGGGATGTTCATCGATCTCGACCACATGATTATTCCGGATGGGTTCACGATCGGGCTGGCGGTCGAGGGGCTTCTCCTTTCGGTGCTGGTCCCGTCGCTGCATGGCCAGCACAGCGGAATATTCGCGGTCGACAGCCTGCGCTCGGGCTCGGCGGCCCTCGTGGGGCTCGTGGCCGGATCCGGCATCGTGCTTTGGATAGCGCTCATCGCCGAGGCTGTGCTCAAGAAGGAGGCCATGGGCTTCGGCGACGTCAAATTTGTCGGGGCGATCGGGTCGTTCTGCGGATGGCACGGCGCTCTGTTCTCTGTCTTCGGGGGCGCAGCCTTCGGAACGGCGTGGCTCGGGGCGGCGATCGCCTGGCAGAAGATCTTCGGCACTCGGTCCTCAGGCGCTCCGCGGGCCGAGACACCGGACGGCAAGCCCGCGGACATAGGCCTCGGCGTTCACGTCCCCTTCGGGCCGATGCTGGCGGTCGCCGGTGCCGTCTACTTCCTGTTTCTGCGAGGCTGGGTCGACGCCTGGTTCGCCGAACTCACGGCCCTTATGTGACGAGGCTGGCGCCGTCCTCCGCGCGGGCATGGAGGACGTCGGGCCTCGCGCCGAATTTTTCCAGATAGGCGTCGGCAATCCGCCCGGCCCCCTTCTCCCCGAAGGCGTCGGATGCGAGCGCCATCGCCGCGCCGCCGAATCCGCCCCCGGTGAGCCGGGCTCCGTACACCCCCTTCTCCGATTCTAGGCTGTCGACCAGAAAATCCAGTTCCGGGCTGGTGTTTTCAAACCAGGTCCGGGAGCTGCGATGGGATGCGAAGAGCAGCTTCCCGACGGCCGCAAGGTCGCCCGCGCCCAGGGCCTCCACCGCCTGCTCCACGCGGGCGATCTCGTCGATCACGTGCCGCGCACGCTTGTAGGCCGGCCTGGACAGCCTGCCCTCGGCCGCCGCAAGCATCGCGGGCGACGCGTCGACAAGGAGAGGCACCCCGATCACGCGGGCCGCCTCCATGCACTCGCTGTGCCTCGCGGCGTAGAGGCCGTCGACGAGGGCGTGCTTGGAATGGGTGTTGAACACCCAGAAGCTCGGTCCGGCCGGCAGCGGCACGGTCTTGAAGCGCGGGCCCCGGCAATCGATGTAGACCAGGTGGTCCTTTCGCCCGAATCCGGACACGCCCTGATCCAGGATTCCGCAGGGGACGCCCACGAACTCGTTCTCGGCGCGCTTTCCAAGCGCGACCAGGGCCTCGCGTGAAATCGTTTCGCCGGCCGCCTCGAGAAACGCCATGCAGGACGAGAGCTCGATGGCGGCGCTGCTGCTCAACCCAGCGCCCAACGGCACATTTGAAACGGCCAAGTAGTCGAATCCCGCGGGAATCTTGAGCCCGGAGTCCCGCATCGCGACCAGGATCCCGAGCGGATAGTTCACCCACGAATGCGAGCCGGTGAGGCGGTCAAATGCTCCGGCCTGAGGTTCGACCACGTCGGAATGGGTATCGCTCGCGAACCGGCGCCTCCCGTCGGAACGGCGCGCGAGGCCGACCCAGGCGCTCCGGTCGATCGCGGCCCCGAGCACGGACCCCCCGTTGTAGTCGGTGTGATTGCCGATGAACTCGATCCGCCCCGGAGCGCGCGCGATGATCTCGGGCGCGCGCGCATGGATGGCGCGAAACTTCGCGATGAGAGCGTCCGTCATCGGCTCAGCGAAGGGTACGAAGGCTCGAGCCCGCCTTGAAGCGCACAAGTTTCATCGCCGGGATCTTCATCGGCCGGCGGGTGTGCGGGTTGAATCCATTCCGGGCGGAGCGCTGCGCCACCGTGAACGTCCCAAACCCGGCGAGATGCACCTCGGAGTCCCGCCTGAGGCCCCGCTTGATCGCCCGCAGTACGCTGCCCGCGGCGCGTTCGGCCGCAGCCTTCGACGTGCGTTCGCCGAGCAATCGATGCACCTCGTCCACCAGTTCCGCCTTGTTCATGAATTGAGCCTCCCAGCGAGGCAATGGGCTCGAATCCCTGCGGTCAAACGCATTCCGGCGCAGCCGGCGCGGCGTCAGAGTTTCCAGCGATTTCAACCGAGGGTCTCCCGCCCGCGACGAGCGATAAGGGGCCATCCCCGGGCCCGGCGGCCACGGGAACAAGCGCAAGGCCAGCGTAGCCCCCTCCGCCGGCGTCGGAGACGGCTGAGCGCAATTCGCCCTCCCTGCGATCGCCGCGCCAGAGGGCCGCCGGCACCGGGGGAGTCGTCCCTCTTCCCTTGACGCGGACCAGCGTCCGGCGGACACGCCCCATGGACTTGAGGCGGGCCATCACCTCCTGCCCAAGGTAACATCCCTTTGAATACGAGATGGCCTGCGCATCGAGACCGCCCTCGTTCGGGAGGTCCGCTGGCCCGATGTCGGCGGGCACCGACGGGATGCCCGAGGCGATCCGCATGCGCTCGACGTCGGCCCGCCCCACCCTTCGGGCGCCCGAGACGGCCGCGTCCACGGATTGCGAATCCCCGGCCGCAAAGACCCACTCCCAGTTCTCCCCCGAATCCCGGCGCCCCCGGAAACACATCCCCGCTCGCGGTTCCCCCGCAAGCCACGAGCCGGTGCCTTCGCCGATCAGCGAGAGGCCGCGCCAGGCCGCCGTCGCATCCTCGATCACCACGTCGTCGGCTACGATATAATCGCCCAGGCGGCGGGCGACGACCGGCGCGGGCGACGAGATGCTGACAATCCAGAACCCCGCCCCGTCCTGGGCGCAGACGACATGGCTGTCGGCAACCACACGGCCCTTGCGGTCAAGCCACAGGCCGTAGACGGACCGTCCGGGTTCGAGCCTGCTTAAGTCGTTCGTAAACTGGCCCTGTAGGAATGTCGCGGCATCGGATCCTGACGCCCGAAGCAGGCATGCCGGGAGGTAGGGGAAAACTGCCGCGGATTCAGGGAATTTTGTCATTAGTAAGATGTTGATTAAAAATCATTTAACTAAATATTGCGCCACATCATCCAGCATGGCTTGACGATGGGCGCAAATAGGGTACTCATAAACATAAGATTTTTCCACTTCTCCCGCCTAGCGGGAGTTTTGGGGTAACTAAGAAAGCAAAGGCGGGCCGCCTAGGGGTAGGCGGCCCGCCACTTTTTTGCCCGAAAAGGCCACTCCGGCCGGCCTAGGGCCCCAAAATCCCTTGCGGCTTGCCTCGATGCGGGCTTCTTCACGGGACCCGATGCAAAGAACGTCCGACATCAATGTCGTCGAGACTCGGCCCCTGCCCTCACCCGCGGCGCTGATAACGGAGGTGGCTAAGAGCGAGGCGCAGGCGGATTTCGTCACGCGTTCGCGCCAGGACATTCACCGGCTCATATTCACCGACGACAGGCGCCTGCTTCTGATCGTCGGCCCCTGCTCCATCCATGACGTCGACGCAGGACGCGAGTACGCCAGGCGGCTGGCGGCCCTCGCGCTCGAGGTCTCCGACCGCGTGATGATCGTCATGCGCGTCTATTTTGAAAAGCCGAGGACGACGGTCGGATGGAAGGGCCTCATCATGGACCCGCACCTCGACGGTTCGAATGACATCGCGGCTGGGCTGAGGATTGCCCGGGGCTTCCTGCGCGACGTCCTGGACCTCGGCCTTCCCACGGCGACGGAGCTGCTGGATCCCATCACGCCTCAGTACATCGCCGATCTGATCTGCTGGTCCGCAATCGGCGCCCGCACGGCCGAGTCGCAGACCCACCGCCAGATGGCCTCCGGGCTGTCGATGCCGATCGGCATCAAGAACGGAACGGACGGATCGGTCCAGACCGCGATCAATGCGATCCTCGCGGCGTCGCGGCCGCAGACCTTTCTTGGCATAAACCTCTCCGGCGCCGCCTCGGCCGTCGTCACCGCGGGAAACCCCAACTGCCACATCGTGCTCAGGGGCGGCTCCTCAGGACCGAACTATTCGCCGGCGCACATCGCAAGAACCGAGCAGCAGCTGGAGACGGCGGGCCTGATGAAGTCGATCCTGGTCGACTGCTCGCACGACAACTCGGCGAAGAAGCCGGAGCGCCAGCCCGAGGTCATGCGCGAGCTCATGGCCCAGATCTCAACGGGCAATGCCTCGATCATGGGGGCCATGATCGAAAGCAACCTCCTGGCGGGCGGCCAGCCCTTCCCGCAGCCTCCGGGCAGGCTTCGCCGCGGCGTGTCGATCACCGACCCCTGCATCGACTGGAAGACGACGGAGTCCCTCGTCCGCGAGGTCCACGCAGGCCTGGCGGGCCGCTTTCCCTGAACCCACCTGGTCGGAAATCGTCTGCCCGCGCCATGCGACCAGCGGATCGGCCCGCGCGTCGCCTGCAGGCAGGCATGAGGCGAGCCGGCCATCGGGACCTCTGCGCCGCCTCGCAGGGCCTTATCGCTCCCCGCCGAGCGCGATTCGCTCTACGCGCCCGACAAGCAGAATGTACGAGAGCGCCCCGCCAAGCGCCAGGGCCGAGACAAACGCCAATGCCGGGGCGAATCCCCCATGCTTGACGATGAGGCCAATCATCAGCGGGACGAACATGGCCGCCAGGTTTCCGAAAAAATTGAAGACCCCTCCCGTCAGGCCGAGCAGCCGCGTTGGCGCCATCAGGGACACAAGCACCCACGTGATTGACGCAAAGCCGTTGCCGAAGAAGGCGACGGCCAGAAAAAACATGATCCACTTTGGGTCGTTGACGAAGTTGGCCCCGACGACGCTCGCTGAAAGGATCATCCCCGCGATTACCGGCGTCTTCCGCGCAACCGATGGCGACACGCCGCGCCGCACGAGAAAATCCGAGGAGACCCCGCCTGCGATCACCCCGCAGACAGCCGCGAGAAACGGCAGCGATGAGAATATCCCCTCCCGGATGAAATCGAAGTGGCGGTAGGTCACCAGATAGGTTGGGAACCAGGTGAGGAAGAACCAGGGGACGGCATTGAGCGCGAACTGCCCCAAGTACATTCCCCAGAGCCTGCGCTGGGTGAGCACGAAGCGCAGGTCGGCAAGGTTGAGCGCGAACCTCCTTTCGGATCCCACCTGCCCGTCGACCCAGCCGCCGCCCGCACGTATGAAGTCGCGTTCCCGGGTCGAGAGACGCTGGTTCTGGTCTGGATCGCGGTAGATGCGATACCAAAGCCCCGCCCACGCCAGCCCGATGGCGCCGGTGAAAAGAAAAACCGAGCGCCAGCCAAAATGCGCCTGCGCGAGAACGAGCAAAGGCGTCAGAAACGCGAGGCCCGCGTACTGCCCGGCCGTGTAGAATCCTATGGCCCCGGCGCGCTCATCCTCCGGGAACCA
The DNA here is from genome assembly GCA_937889545.1 of uncultured Opitutaceae bacterium. Taxonomy (GTDB): domain Bacteria; phylum Verrucomicrobiota; class Verrucomicrobiia; order Opitutales; family Opitutaceae; genus Palsa-1447. The sequence goes on along the minus strand of CALAOT010000067.1, from coordinate 31,220 downwards.
CTCGGTTGCCAGCCTGTTGCATATCGGGAACGCCGGCGCCTCGAACATGCCGAGCAGCAGGCGGAGCCCGAGAAGGGCCAGAAACGTGCTGGCGTATCCCTGAGCAACGGTCGCCAGCGACCAGAGTCCGCAGGCCGAGGCGTACATCGTCCTTGGGCCGATCCGGTCCACGAGCCACCCGCCCGGGATCTGGAAGAACGCATAGGTCCATCCGAATCCGGAAAAGATGATGCCCAGGCGGACCGGATCGAGCTTCAGGTCGCCGGCCACGCCGGTTGCCGCCACTGACAGGTTGCTCCGGTCGAGATAATTGATCGCGACCGTCACGAAAAGCATGAGCGCGACCTCCAGACGGACGCGCGAGGAGGCGGGGCGTTGCATGCGAGCAGGGCCGCTATTCGGCCGGGAGCGGGAAGGGGATGGGCCAGCCGTCCCGGGTGGCGCGATAGATCGACGCGAACAGCTCCACCGTGCGCCGGCCGTCGGCGGCGGTCACGGCGGGCGGGCGGCCCGCGAGCACCGCCTGGAGAAAGTCAGCAACCTGCAGGCGGTGGAAGTGCTCCATGGGATCGGTGCTGCGGAAGAGAGCGGCGTCCTCCTCCTTCCATTGCGCGAGCAGGCTCTCCTGCCCGGGGATTGTCCAAATGTCGTTGAAGGGGGCGTCGGCGATCCTGGTGCTGCCAGCGATAAACATGGCGCCTCCGTCGGTTTGCACGCCCGCCGAGGCGCCGTTGGCCCCGTGAACGGAGACCCGGGCGTTGATCCCCGGATTCTGGCTGTTGCTGACCACGATGTTGCCCAGCGCCCCGCTCTTGAAGCGGACAACGGCAACCGCCGTGTCATCAACCTCGATGTAGGGATGATTCAGATTGGCCCAATAGCCAAAGACCTCCGCGACCTCCCCCATGTACCAGAGGAGAAGATCCAGCTGGTGCGGCGCCTGGTTGACCAGGACTCCGCCCCCCTCGCCCGCCCAGCTGCCGCGCCAGGGATCGCTGCGATAATAGGCCTCGTCGCGCCAGCCCAGGATGGTCGCGGTGCCTAGCACGGGCCGGCCAAGAAGGCCCTCGTCCAGCGCGCGCCGGATCCTCCGGCAGGGAGGATAGAAGCGGCGTTGGGACACGAGGCCGATGACGGCGCCGCCGGTCTTGGCCGCGGCCATCATTCCATCGCATTCGGCCAGAGACGACGCCATCGGCTTCTCCACGAGGACATGGACGCCGGCACGGGCGGCGGCGATCGTGGGCGCGGCATGGCAGGGATGGGGCGTGCAGACGCAGAGCGCCTGCACGCGGGCCCGGTCAACCATTTCCGCCACGTCGGTGAAGGCCCTCACGCCGTACCGGTCGGCAAAGGCGCCCAGACGCTCCGAAGGCCGGCTGCAGACGGCGACAAACTCCGATTCCGGGAGAGCCCGGAGCGCCGCGGCATGCAGGTGGGCCACCTTGCCCGCGCCGACCAGGGCCGTCCTAAGCTTTTCCATGGAGATATCGCGATTGCGCAGCCATCCGCGGCGTTCAGGGCTTCAAGAGCACCTTCATCAGCCCCTTTTCCCGGGCGTGCAGGCGGCCGAACCATTCCGCTCCCTCCTCAAGGGGCGGGGTCGCACTGATGAATTCGGTCACGTTGACCCTGCCGCTCGCGATCAGCTCGAGGCAGGCTGGGTATTCGCCCGCCGAGGCGCAGGTGCCGATAAGCGTCACCTGCCGGGTCACGACGGCCTGCAGCGGGAGGTCGGCCCGCGGCTCGGCATTGCCCACGAGGGTCACGCTGCCGCCCTTGCGCACGAGTCCCACGGCGGCCGCGACCGTCGTCGCCAGGCCCACGACGTCAAAGGCCGCATCGACGCCGCGTTCGTGGCTGAAGCGGCGAATCGTGGCGGCCAGGCCGGGAGAGTCGGCCCGCGCAGCGGCCGTGGCGCCCAGCCTGAGGGCGAGCTCCAGGCGGTCGCCATCCAGGTCGAGCGCAATCACCCGGCGGCAACCGGCCGCCTTGAGTACCTGGATGACCAGCGATCCGATCATCCCCGCGCCCAGCACCGCCACCGACGCGCCCGCCTCGAGCGGCGTCCGCTTGACGGCGTGCGCGGCCACCGATACCGCCTCGACCATCGCCGCCTGCTCGAAGCTTAGGCTGTCCGGCAGGCGATAGAGAATGCGCGCCGGCACCGCCACAAACTCCGCAAACGCCCCGTCGCGCCGGAATTCCGCGCACGAGACTCCCAGGACGCGCCGCTCGTCGCAGAGATTCACTTCGCCCCGAAGGCAATGCCAGCATCGCCCGCAATAGATCGTCGAGTCAAAGGTTACCCGGTCCTTCGGCTTCCATCCTTTGACTGCCGGGCCGACCTCGGTGATTTCCCCGGCGCCCTCGTGCCCCATGATCAGCGGAGGAATGCGCCGGCCGGTGCTTCCGTCCATCCCGTGAACATCGCTGCCGCAAATCCCGCAGGCGCGGACCCGGACCAGCGCCTCGTCCGGCTGCAGGCGCGGCCTTGGCACATCTTCAACGATGAAGCGGCCGTATTCCTTGAGCACGAGCGCCTTCATCAAAACCCGACGCCCTTTGTCTTCAGTCGAATGCGCATCACGTAATGATTCGCCGTCATGTAGAGGGTCGAGCCGTCGTCGCCAAAGGCACAGTTGGACGTGACCTGCCCGGTCACGATGGTGCCCAGGTGCCTGCCGTCAGGGCTGAGTACCAGCACGCCTCCCGGCCCGCCGCCGAATATGTTCCCCTTCTGGTCCACCTTCATCCCGTCGGGGAGGCCCTGCTTGCCGGCCTGGACCAGGGCGTTGGCGTCAAAGAACACGCGCCCGCGAGCCACCGTCCCGTCCGCCAGGACGTCATAGGCCATCCACACCGCGTTCTTCGGGTCCGACACCTGGATGTAGAGGATCCTTTCGTCCGGAGAAAACGCCACGCCGTTGGGGAACGTCAGGTCCCGTATGATCGGCGTCAGCTTCCCCTTGGCATCCAGGCGGAAGACACCGTTGAACTTCAGTTCCTTGTGCGGGTTATCGTTGAGCCCCCTCAATCCGTAGGGCGGGTCGGTGAAGTACAGATCGCCGTTCGACCGGTAGACCAGGTCGTTGGGGCTGTTCAGCCGCTTTCCCTCGTAACGGTCCGCCAGCACGGTCTTCGTGAAGCCCTTCTCGTTAAGCCGCACCACCCGCCGGTTGCCCTGGTCATCGATGACCAGCCTGCCCTGCAGGTCAAAGGTCAGGGCGTTGCTGCCGAGTTCCAATCCGAACGGGTTGTCCTCGGTGAAGCCCGATGGCCGGAGAAAGACCGAGAGGCCCTCGCCTTCCTTCCAGCGGTAGATCGTGTTGTTCGGGATGTCGCTGAAAAGCAGGTAGCCGCCCTGCTTGCGCCACACCGGGCCCTCGCTCCATGCGAATCCGGATCCGATGACCTCGATCCTGGCATCCGGCGAGATGAGGAGGTCGATCGCCGGATCGATGCGTTCAAGGTAGCCGGGCTGGACGGCGGCCTCTTCGGAGGCGGCGGATAGCGAGGCGGTCAATCCGACGCAGAGCGCTGCAATGGCTCGGTTGTTCATGGGAATGAGGAGGGGCACCCCGTGTTCCAGAGCGAACAACCACAAAAGGCCCGCCGCTGCAACAGGCGAGAGGGCCGGCCGATGGAATCTGCGGGTCCCGAAATTTCCTCCGTGCGCTCCGCCAGCCAAATGGTACATTCCCGCCTCCCATGAAACCCCCCATCCGTGTCGCCGTTACCGGCGCAGCCGGGCAAATCGGCTATTCCCTGCTCTTCCGCATCGCCTCGGGCTCGATGTTCGGGCCCGACCAGCCCGTCGTCCTCCAGCTGATCGAGATCGAGCCGGCCCTCCCCGCCCTGGGCGGCGTGGTCATGGAGCTCCAGGACTGCGCCTTCCCCCTGCTGAAGGGGATCGCGCCCACCGCGTCGCTCGAGGAAGGCTTCAAGGGCGTCGACTGGGCTCTCCTCGTCGGATCCGTCCCCCGCAAGGCGGGCATGGAGCGCAGCGAGCTGCTGGGCATAAACGGAAGGATCTTCACGGGCCAGGGGCGCGCGATCGCGAAGCACGCGGCACCCGGGGTGCGCATCCTGGCGGTGGGCAATCCCTGCAACACCAACTGCCTGATAGCGCTGAGCAACGCCCGACCGGTCCCCCCGGACCGGTGGTTCGCCATGACGATGCTGGACCAGAACCGCGCGGTCACCCAGCTGGCGGCCAAGTCCGGCTCCGCCACGGCCGCGGTCTCCAACCTCGCCATTTGGGGCAACCACAGCACGACGATGTATCCGGATTTCTACAACGCCAGGATAGGCGGGCGGGCGGCCACCGACGTGATCGGCGACGAGGCCTGGTTCAAGGACACGTTCCTGCCGACGGTCCAGCAGCGTGGCGCGGCCGTCATCAAGGCCCGGGGGCTGAGCTCCGCCGGGTCCGCGGCCAACGCCGTCGTCGACACGGTGCGCAACATGACGACGCCGACCCGGGACGGAGACTGGTTCAGCGCCGCGGTCTGCTCGGACGGCTCCTACGGGATCGAGAAGGGCCTCATCTTCTCTTTTCCCATCCGCAGCGACGGATCGAGATGGAGCATCGTCCAGGGCCTCCAGCTGACCGACTTCTCGAAGTCGAAGATCGCCGCCACCGAGAAGGAGCTCAAGGACGAGAAGGCCCTCGTGTCGGACCTGCTTCCGAAATAGCGCGGGCCGGTCACGGGAGCCTGGCGCCAAGGACCTTCCTCTTCTGCGCGGAGCGGTAGGCGGAAAGGGCGCGGCCGATCGCCGGGTCGCCGTGGGCGAGGATCGCCGCCGCGAAAAGGGCCGCGTTTATCGCGCCCGGCCTGCCGATGGCGAACGTCGCCACGGGGACTCCGCCGGGCATCTGCACGATGGACAAGAGCGAGTCCATGCCTTTCAGCGAGGCGCTTTCCACCGGAACGCCCAGCACCGGAATCGTCGTGAGCGCCGCCATCATTCCCGGCAGGTGTGCGGCCCCGCCGGCGCCCCCGATCACGACCCTTAGCCCCCGCGCCGCGGCGGCCGTCGCATACGTGAACATGAGCCTCGGGGTCCGGTGGGCGCTCATCACGCGCCTCTCATAGGGGATGCCGAGGGCGTCCAGGGTTTCCGCGGCGTGGCGCATGGTCTCCCAGTCGGACGTGCTGCCCATGATCAGCGCGACGATCGGCCTGCGCCCGGGGCGCGGTCTCTTGGCGGGGTTTCGTTTGGAAGCCATGGGTGGCGCCGCCTACCTTGCACCACCCCGCCGCGAGACTTCAACCGCGTTCTCTCAGACGAGAGAAATGGCCTTCTGCAGGCGGACCACGACGGTGCCCGCAATCTTGTCATGCCAGCCCTGCTTTTCCGGGTCGAACGCGATCCAGAGGAAGCCGAGGCCGATGACGATGAGCGATAGGAAGCATGCGAGCGCTCGGACGGCCGCGGTCACCCAGTCCATTGGCTTGCCGTCAGCGCGGACGACCTTCAGCCCGAAGATGATGCCGCCGATGGTTGCCCCCCTGAGCTTCCAAAGGATGGCCCCGTACGCCGCGATGGCGGGCATGAACAAGATGGTCATGTGGAATATGATCCCCACCAGGATCGCGTCTATCAGGAGCGCCGCCATACGGATCCAGAATCCCGCCCTGGGAAGCCCGGCCTCGGGCGCGGGCGAGTCCGGCGGAGGGGCAAGGGGGGCGGCCGCCGAGACGACCGGCGGAACGGACGCCGAAAGAGGAGCCTGAACCGGCGGAGGGGCCGAGTCCGACAGGGGCGCCACCACGGCGACCGGCGCCGCCGCAGCCTGCGCAGGCGCGGGCTGCTGGGTCCCGGCGGGGCGCGCGGGCCTGGTCGATGTGAAGAGAGTCGTCAGCGCGCACGCGAATCCGAGGAAGGACACGAGGCACCAGAGCATCAGGCCGAGGACTGGAATGAAGCACAGCGCTATGAAGATCGCGACGCCGATGACGAGCGCGAGTGCGGGGTGCGCCTGCTTGCCCACGATCGCCCGGCCGATGAAGGAGTACAGGGCCGCCTTGCCGAAAAGCGTGCAGGCCACGATTGAAAGCGGAAGGACCACGAGGGCGACGGGGATCCCGACGACCGTGACGAGGAGCAGGATGAAGAGAACGGGCGTCGCAAGGACCGCCAGGATCCCGGTGAGGAACACTATGCCGGGGCGGTGCTCGAGCGTGTCGGCGCATTTCCTGATTCCGCCCGGGAAGAGCAACGCGAGGATTATGTAGAATGCGATGAGGCAGGCGTTCGCGATCCAGAGCAGGCGGAGGTGGGGGCCGAATGCAAACGGCCGGCCCATCCTCAGGCCGTGGTGCCACCAGGACGACGCCGTCTCGTGGTCGAGAATGCCGATCGCGCTCAACTGCTGCACGACGTTCCCGCCAATGACCGCGGACGGATCCTTGACAACGTTCCCCCCGATCGAGACCGCATTCCCGTCGAGCCGTGCCTTGGGTCCGAGCTTCAGGTCGCCGGCGACCGCCACGGCGTTCCCGCGAACCGTTCCGTTGATGGTATTCGTTCCCATCACGGAAACGGAGTTCCCGTTCACCGTGCCATCCACGGTGACGGGTCCCATGACCGCGACAGCGTTCCCCTCAACGGTGTCATTCGGCCCCACATAGGTCGCGTCGCCGACCGAGACGCGGTTGTCCTCATCGTCTCGGTGGTGGCGTACCGCTGCCTTGGGCTCAGCAGTCGGAGCAGCAATGGCCGGCGTGGCCGAGGAATCGCCGCCGACGATCTCGTGCAGGGGGGTTTCGTGAGCGGCCGGTGCGGATGGCGCCGCGGGCGCGGGCGCCTGCGCAGCCGCCTGGCTGGCGCTGTCCTGGGGCTGAAGGGCCGGAGCCGGTGTGGCGGTAGCGTCGGGCTTCGCCGGGTCCACCGCGAAAACGGCGGGCGCAAGGGGAATCAACGCCGCGAGCAGAAGGCCCGACCAGAGCGTCTTTAGGTTGTTTTTCATTGGGATTTGGGAGCTAGGAGGTTTGGCGGGCGAACGTGAGCGTCCGGTAGGCCGCTGCGCCGATCGCGGCGAGTGTCGCATAGCAGGCGGCGACCGTCCCAGCGGCAGCGTAAAGCCAGATGGAGGGGATGGCACCGACGAGGAGCCGGAGCTTGTCGCTGCCGGCCGTGACGACCTCGCGGGCGAGGATGAGCCACGAGAAGCGGTCCGCCACGCCGCCGGCGAGCGCGTTAGCCCCGGAGCTGCGCACGAGCACGATGAGCCCCGCCACGATCAGCGCCGCCGCGATCGCGGACCCGGCGAAAAAGGCGACTCGGACCGCAAGGGGCCAGTAGGCATACGATCTGCGCCACCATGGGAGCGAGGCGAGCCGGCTCAATTCCCCGAGGACGCGGGCCTCCAGGCCCACCGGGGCCTTCCGGTCGGGGAGCGACCGCAGCAGACGGTGGATCGAGGCTTCGAGCTTTTCCGGGTCGTTGGTGCTCATGTTGTGATCAGTGGGAAAGGGCCGCCAGGGACTCGCCGCCGCGTGAGAGGATCTTTGCGAGCGCGGCGCGGGCGCGCAGGATGTCGGTCTTGACCTTCGCGAGCGAGACGCCGAGCCGGGTCGAGATCTCGTCGTAGGAAATTTCCTCGAAATGGTACAGCACTAGGGGAATGCGCTGGTGGTCGGGAAGCTTGCCGAGGGCCTCTTCAACCCAGGCGCGGCGCTCCTCCGCATCGACGCCCTCGAAGAAGGTGTCCGGCGCCGCGAACTCAATCTCGGGCATATCCTCGCCTCCCGAGCCCGACACGCCTCCGAGCTCCGAGAAGAAGCGCCAGCGGTTGCGGTAGCGCTGCAGGTGGTTGAGCGACAGGTTGGTCGCCACGGTCTTGAGCCAGCCGCCCGCCGCCGGGCTGGCCGAAAGCATCTCGAAGTTCTCGTGGGCCTTTATGAAGACCTCCTGGGAAATGTCCTCCGCCTGCGCGTCGTTTCTCACAAGCCGCGCTGCCGTCGTGAAGACCATGTCCTGGTATTTGCGCATGAAGGCCGTAAAGTCCGCCGTAGGGCCTAGGCCCGAGGGATCGTTTTGCACTGGAGGTTCATCGTTCATGCTCAAAACACGCCCGGGATCCCCAAAGTCGCACAATTCCGGCAAACAAAAAAGCCCGCTTTTTCGGGCGGGCTCCGGCGCCGGTCGCCGCCGCCTGTCACATGATGTAACCCTCTTCCTCGTGCTCGGTTACATCAAGGCCCTGACGCTCGCTGTCCGTGGTGGGCCGCAGGCCGACTATGGCCTTCACCGCAAACCCTATGATCGTCGTCGCGATGACCGCCAGGAGAAGGGTGACTCCGATGGCCAGGAGCTGCTCGTGCCACAGGCCCCCATGGGCCACGAATTCGGCAAGGCCGTTGGCCTTCGCCGAGGGGTTGCCCGACGTCAGGTTGGGGTTGACCGCCGCCGTGGCGAGCAGGCCCGTCATGAACGCGCCGACCGTTCCGCCGACCGCATGGATGCCAAATGTGTCGAGCGCGTCGTCGTAGCCGAAGACCGCCTTCAGCTTGACGCAGAAGAGGTACGGGATTGAGCCCGCAAGGAGACCGATGATCACCGCGCCCGTGGCGTCGACGAACCCTGTCGCCGGGGTGATGACGACCAGCCCCGCCACGGCCCCCGAGCAGAAGCCGATGACCGACGCATGCTTCCTGAAGATGAACTCCAGCGCCCCCCAGGTGAAGGATGCGACCGCCGTGGCGAGGGTGGTCGTCATGAAGGCGTTGGCCGCAATGCCGTCGGCCCCCACGGCCGAGCCCGCGTTGAACCCGTACCATCCCACCCAGAGCATCCCGGTGCCGATCATGCAAAGGACCATGCTGTGCGGCGACATGATCTCCTTCTTGAAGCCTATCCTGGGCCCGAGGATGAGGCAGAGGACAAGCGCCGACCAGCCCGACGACATGTGGACCACCGTCCCCCCGGCAAAGTCGATCGAGCTGATCTTCGCGGCCGAATTCCAGACCCCGTTCATCAGCCCGTCCACGCCCCAGACCATGTGGGCGAGCGGGAAATAGACGAGGAACATCCAGGCCGCCACGAAGGCGAGCGCCGCCGTGAACTTCATGCGCTCGGCGATCGCGCCCATGATCAGGGCCGGCGTGATGATCGCAAACATGAGCTGGTACATCGCATAGACGTTGTGCGAGACCCACGCGCCGTAGTCCGCGTTCGGCGAGGAGTTGACACCCCTCAGGAACGCGTATTTCAGGCCGCCGATGTAGGGTGTCCCGGGCGCGAAGACCAGGCTGTATCCAACCATCCACCACAGGATCGCGACGAGCCCCGCTATCCCGAGGCACTGGGCGAGAACGGACAGCACGTTCTTCCTCCGGACGAGGCCGCCGTAGAACAGCGCGAGGCCCGGCAGCGTCATGAAGAGGACGAGGGCCGAGCTGGTCATCATCCACGCGTTGTGGCCCGGGCCCGGACCGGCGACCCTGGACGCGACGTTCGGTGTCCGGGGCCCGTTGTTCACATAGGCCTCGAGGTCGGCCACGCGCTGTTCCAGCGTCGGATCGGCCGGCTTTTCGTCGGCGGCCAGTATTCTCGGGGAGCCGGCGGTGCAGGTTAGAACGAGGGCCGCGAGCGCGCCTCGCAGCCATTTCGTGCTTGGTGTGGGGGGTTTCATGGATTCGGGAAAAGGTCGGAGGGCCGTGCCAGCGCTAACCCGGACGATTAGCTTAAGTGAAACTCATCTCATGGCGCGTGGGGCCCTTGCAAACTCTTACCGTGCGGCCGACAGTCCGGTTAAACGAATCCGGCCCAACGCAAATCATGACGCCCGACATCCCGTTCCTTCCCATCGATCCCGCAATCGAAGCCGCGGTCCGCGCAAAAGGCGAGAGCCTGCTCCGGCTGATGGAGGCCCATCCGGCGCCCGGCATCCTGTCGAAGAAGGGCGCCTATGCGCGCATCATGGAATGGTCCATGAAGGACCCGGTGTTCAAGACGCAGCTTTTTCGCTTCGTCGACGTTTTGCCGTCGCTGAATTCCTCGGCCGAAATCGTGCGCCATCTCCAGGAATACCTCGGGGACAAGGCGGTCGAGCTGCACCCCGCCCTCAAGGCGGGTCTGGCCGCCTCATCTTTCGCGCCCGCACTCATCGCGGCTCCGGTCAAGGCCCAGATCGTCGACATGGCGGGCCAGTTCGTTTCGGGCAAGGACACCGGGGACCTGATCAAGCAGATCCGCAAGAATGCGAAGCAAGGCCTCGCAGTGACGATCGACCTATTGGGCGAGGCTGTGGTCAGCGAAAAGGAGGCGGACGTATTCCTGAACCGAAACCGCGAAGTGCTGGACGATGTCTCGGCTTTCTATGCGAGGGAGAAGGAGCCCTCGGCGAGCGACCTGGGGCCGAAGGGGCCTCTGCCCAGGCTCAATCTGTCGGTCAAGATTTCGGCCCTTACGCCGGAGGTGCATCCGGCCGATCCGGAACATTCCATCGAAGCCCTGAAACAGCGCTTGCGCCCGATCCTGAGGCGAGCCGCGGAGGTCGGGGCTCTGATCAACTTCGACATGGAAAGCTACAAGTTGAAGGACCTTACCCTGGCGCTTTTCAGGTCGATTCTGGAGGAGCCGGAGTTTCGCGAGAAGCCCGAGATCGGGATCGCGATCCAGGCATACCTGCGTGATTGCGAACAGGACCTGAGGGATTTGGTCGCTTGGGCCAGGGCGCAAGGCCGCCGGATCAACGTGCGGCTCGTCAAGGGCGCCTACTGGGACTACGAGACGGCGGCCGCGCAGCAACGCGAGTGGCCGGTTCCGGTCTGGTCGCGCAAGCCCCAGTCGGACGCCAATTTTGAGAAGCTTACGGCGTACCTCCTCGACAATATCGACACGGTGACGCCAAACTTCGCCTCACACAACGTGCGCTCAGTCGCCTACGCGATCGCCCAGGCCGAGAAGCGGGGCATCGATCCGAGGGCTTATGAATTCCAGGCCCTGTACGGAATGGCGGATGATTTGAAGGCGGCGCTCTTGCAGACCGGGCACCGGGTGCGCGAGTATTGCACCATCGGCGAATTGCTCCCGGGCATGGCCTATCTGGTGCGCCGCTTGCTCGAAAACACCTCCAACGAGGGGTTTCTGCGGATCAGGAACACGGGCGAGGCTTCCCTCGAGCAGCTTCTGCGCAACCCGGTGGAACTCATCGCCTCGGCCCCCGAACCCATGGCCCGCAAGCCTCGGGCGAGCGCCTTTGTCAACGCCGCGAATCTCGATTTCACGCTCGCCGCGAACCGTGAGAGGCAGCGCGCGGCTCTCCAGGCGTTCGAATACGGCCGCCTGGGCAGGAGGTATCCGATCGTGATCGACGGTCGGAAGATCTCCGACCGCCCGTTTCTACCCTCCGTCAACCCGGCGCGCCCCGCCCAAGTGGTGGGCTACTGGGCCAAGGGAACGACAGCGGATGCCGAGACAGCCGTCGCGGCATGCGTGGCGTATTTTCCCAAATGGCGCGCGACTCCGGTTGACGAACGGGCGAAGATGCTCGAGCGGGCGGCCGACCTGATGGAGTCGCGCCGCCTCGAGATCAATTCACTCCTCATTCTCGAGGCCGGCAAGCCGTGGATGGAAGCCGACGCCGACACCTCGGAAGCGATCGATTTCTGCCGCTTCTACGCCCAGGAAATGCGCCGGCTCGGCCGTCCGGTCGTCACCCAATCGGTGCCCGGCGAAGACTGCCACCAGATCTGGACCCCTCGCGGGGTGGGTGTTTCCGTGGCACCCTGGAATTTCCCCCTGGCGATCCTCACCGGACTCACCGTGGCGCCTTTGGTCGCCGGAAACTGCATGATCATCAAGCCGGCCCGCCAGACCTCGATCATCGGGGCGTTCCTGATGGACATTCTGCTCGAAGCCGGAGTGCCGGCTGGCGCCATCCATTACCTGCCTTGTTCGGGCGCGGACGCCGGCGCCCATCTTGTTGCCCATCCGAAGGTCGATTTTATCGCGTTCACCGGCTCCCGCTCTGTTGGCTGCGGCATCTGGGAGGAGGCGGGGAAAACCCGCCAGGGCCAGCTCAACCTGAAAAAGGTGGTTTGCGAGATGGGTGGCAAGAACGCCCTCATCATCGACGTCGATGCGGATTTGGACGAAGCGATCCCGGCAGCCCTTTACAGCGCTTTCGGCTATGCGGGCCAGAAGTGCTCCGCTCTTTCCCGACTGATCGTGTTGGAGGGCGTCTATGACAAGTTCGTCGAGCGTTTCCTCTCCGCCTGCCCGGCCTTCACAGTCGGAGACCCCTCCCGGCCGGGTACGCTCGTCAATCCCGTCATCGACGCCGACGCCCAGAAAAGCATTCTGGGCTACATCGAGAAGGGAAAGCAGGAAGCCCGCCTTGCTTGGCAGGCTACGCTGTCGCCCGAACTTGTCCAAAGCGGAGGTTACTACGTCCCGCCGACCGTCTTTGTCGACTGCCGACCCGAGCATACGATCGTCCGCGAGGAGATATTCGGACCGGTCCTATCGATCCTCAAGGCCAAGGACTTGGAAGAGGCGTTCGCCATGGTCAATTCCGCCGATTACGCATTGACGGGCGGCATTTTCTCAAGGAGTCCTCGGGCGATCGAGCGCGCCAAGGAAGAGATTCTCGTGGGGAACCTCTACATCAACCGCGGCATCACCGGGGCGATCGTCGAACGCCAGCCTTTCGGCGGGTTCAGGATGTCGGGAGGGGGCACCAAGGCCGGCGGCAAGGGTTACCTGGAGAATTTCCTCTTCCCGCGCGCCATCGCAGAGAACGTCATGCGGCGCGGGTTCACCCCTCCCCCCGAGGAGGCCCCGGCGGGCGCTCAGAGCGACACGTAGAGCCGGTAGAGGGCCTGGGTTCCGAGCTCGTCCCAGCCGCTGACCGAGACCCTCTCGTAGAGCTGCCGCGCGCACTCGAGCCCCGGCAGCTCGAGTCCCATCTCCTTTGCCGAGGCGATCGCGATCCCGATGTCCTTGCGGATGTGCTTCACGTAGAAGCCCGGGGCGAAGTCCCCCTTGAGGGCCCTGGGGCCCAGGTTCGTGAGCGCCCAGCTTCCGGCGGCGCCGCCGCTGATGCTCGCGTGGACGCGCTCGGGGTCGAGGCCGGCCTTCCTCGCGTAGGCGAGCGCCTCGCACCAGGCGATCATGCCGACCGCGCACGCAATCTGGTTGGCCATCTTGCAGTGCTGCCCGGCCCCTGCCGGCCCCTGCAGAGCGATGTTCCTGCCCATGAGCGAGAGGATCGGCAGCGCCCTCTCGAAGGCCGCTGGATCCCCGCCGGCCATGATGACAAGCCTGGCCTCCCGGGCGCCGATGTCGCCGCCCGAGACGGGGGCGTCCAGGGCCTGGAGGCCCCGGGCCCGCGCCTCCTCGCTGATCCTTCGCGCGAGGAACGGGCTCGAGGTCGTCATGTCGACTAGGAGCACACCCCGGCGCGCCCGCGCGAGGATCCCGCCCTCCCCCAGATACGACTCCTCCACGTCCTTGGGGAAGCCGAGCATCGTGATGACGACCTCGGCCTGGGCCGCGGCCTCGCCCGCCGAGGCGTGCCAGCGGGCGCCGGCGTCCAGGAGCGGCTGCGCCTTCTGCCGCGTGCGGTTATGCACGTGAAGCTCGTTCCCGGCGTCGATGAGGTGGCCCGTCATGCTGCGGCCCATCACGCCCGTCCCGATGAAGGCTATGGAAGTCCCCTTCGGCACGGCGGTCCTAGTGATCCCAGGCGTCCGTGGAGTCCCTGACCAGCTGCTGGAGCATGGGGAAGCGCAGCTCCCCGTAGTTCATCGCGTAGCGCAGCTTGCCGTCCTTGAAGACCCATGTCGTCGGAATCCAAGAGATCGGGATCCCCAGGAGCTCCGCCACCTTCTCGCCCCTCTTTCTCGAGGCATTCGGATGGAGCAGCAGCTGGAAGTTCTTCTCGGCTCCCACCCCGAACTTCTCCAGGAGATCGCGCCCGTCGACCGGATTCCAAATGGTCACGAAAACAAAATCGACGTCGGGATTGCCCGCGATGAACCCGCTCCACCCGCCGTTGGCGAGCTCGGCCTTGCAGTTGAGGCACCACGGCGCCCAGAAGTGGACCACCGTGACCCGCGATGAGTTTGTCGCGTCGGCTATCTGCTGCTCGATCGCGGAAGTGGGCCTGTCGTCGGCGCGGACCAGGCACGGCGCCAGGACGGCAGCGGCGAATGCGGAGATGGCGATGCTGCGGATCATCCCGAAACCATGGCACATTTTCGCCCGATTGCGAAGCCTAGGAGGCCCCCGGTAGTGTATCAGCTTGACGGTCGCCCTGAAAATGGCGGCTTTCCCTTTCTTGCTGTCGGAAACCTATCCATTTTAGTGCCTGGCGTGTAAGGAAATCCGGCGATTTTCGCGTCTATTCAAATAAAGATGCGGCGAGGTTCTTAGAAAATATAAGACCATAGCTAATTTCCTTCAAGGACTTGGAATAGACATCGTATCGCAAGTGATTAATGGCACGAATATTGCAGATCACCTATATATGAAATCGCCAACGTTTCTCATATTCGTTTCCGCCGCCGCCTTTGTGCCAGTCCTCAGCGCCAAGCAGGACGTCCTGATAATCAATGGAGATGCGTCGAGCACCATCGCCGCGCCGCTCGCCGCCGCCGGGTTCGGTGTGGTTCAAGCTGCGTTCGGGCCGGATGTCATCGCGACCAACTTGGCCAGCGATTCGAACATCGATGAAATCTGGATATGGAACGATGGCACTTTCGGGAATACATTCTCTCCCGCTGTCCCCGCTTTGGCGTTCGACGCAAGCGACGAGGCTGCCCTGAAAACATTCAACGCCACCCACTCCCAGTGGATCATGGACGGTCTTTCCTGGCGCGCCAACAACGACACGGACCAGGTCAACTTCACGGAAAACGAGGGTCTGCACCTCGCCGAGGCCGGCGGCGGAATCGTCCTCGGCGCCGATGATTCCAGCGGTGCCGCCATCGTGCAGCACGTGAACGAAGTCGCGAGCTGGTTTGACTTCGATCTCTTTACCGGGGTCTACGAGACTCCTTCATCGTCGCTGGTGACGGGAGGAAGCTTTTTCGAGACACCCAATGCGGTTGATCCAACCCAGATTTTCAGCACGAGCACCTACTCGGAGATCCCCAATGGCCTTCAGCCGAACGGCCTGTTCCTCGGGACCGCGATATTTGGCAACGGGACACCGCTGAACGGGTATACGCCTTACACCGTGCCGCCCCTTCCGAGCGCGGTCTTCAACGGCGTCACCTATGGCGACGTCAATCACCTTGTCACCACCACGATTCGCGGCGCGTCGATTAACGGGGTGCCGGACGCCGGCAGCACCGCAGCCCTGTTCGGCATGGCGCTCGCTTCGTTGCTCGGCTTGCGGTACGTTGGACGCCTTCGGCGTGCCTAGGACTGGGGAAGTCTCACGCTGCCTTGCCGCCCGATCGCCCCGGGTTGAGTTCCCGGGGATTCGGACGCACCCAGCGCTCTAGGGCTAAGGCCGGGTCCGGCGTGTTGTCCATCGGTCGAGATGGTTCCCGCGTGGACGGGACGTCGTCTCCTTTGCTTGGTTATCATTTGATGATCTCCTTTCCGAAACTAGCCAAGAACCCCACCCACGCCAACCCGGCGCGAATCCATAGTGGGCACGTGACGAGCCCGACCGATGTCGTCGAGAGGACGATCTGCACCGCCGTGAGGGGTTTTCCGCCGTAATACTGCGCGATGATGATCGGTATCACGCCGGCGGGCATCGCCGCCTGGACGACAAGCACCCGCTTAAGCTCGACCGGGCAGGGCAGCCAGCGCGCGACACACAGGATGAGCACCGGCAGGATCCCCAGCCGCACGGCACATGCGGCGACCGCCACGTTCCGGTGCAGGAGCTTCGCAGGCTCATCGAGGTAGTTCCCAAGGTTGACCCCCGTCACCATGATCCCGATCGGAACCGCGCACGCTCCGATCGAATGCGCCAAGCTCCTGGCAAGATCCGGGACGTGCGGCGAGAGCCCGGACACGTTGATCGCGAGCGCGGCCACGAGCGTGACGAGCATCGGCGAGATGAGCCTCCGCCATCCTTCGCGCAGCGACGCGCCGGTCAGCACCAGGAGCCCGACCGACCAGATCGCCAACTCCACGCCCATGTTGTGCACGAACAGGACCCCCTGGGTCCGCCCCCCCCAGATCCCCCCGAGGATCGGGAAAGGCAGGTAGGCGTAGTTGCAGACCCCCGCGGAGAGCGCGAACGTCCGCAAACCCGCTCCCGCCTCGAGGCCAATCCACCGCGCGACAACGTAGGCCACCAGGAATCCCGCCGATGTCGTCGCGAATCCCGCGAGCGGCGGGAAAAGCAGGTTCCCGGCGTCATGCAGCGCGGAGTTGCCGACAATCGTGTCAAACGCCAGGCACGGCATGCAGATGTACATGACGAGCCGGATCACGCTTGTCTCAGCCGTTCCCTCGATCCAGTGGCAGCGGCGCAGGGCGACACCGACGGCGATCAGCGCAAATACGGGCAGGATCAGTAGGAAGAGCTCCGCAATCGTCATTTCGCGGGAGCGAGGGATGACGCTTTCGCGTGCGAACGCACGCGAAAAAGCCGGCCGGCCGGCCTCCCCGGCGGGTCAGTTGCTGTCCGGCTGCTTGGGCCGTGCCCCGCCCGGAGGCATCGCGTCGAACAGCTTCTGCTGGTCGGGGGTGAGGGCGGCCCGGATCTGGCCGCGGGTCGAGGCATTGATCTCCTGCATCTTGGCCCTCCTGTCATCCTTGGAGAGAGAGTCGTCGCCGTGGACCCCCCGCATCTGGCTCCGGCCGTCCCTGATGATTCCGCCGATTGTCTTCTGCTGGTCCGCCGTGAGGTTGAGCTTCTCGGTCAGCTCCGCGAGCTCGTAGCCCTGCCGCATGCGCCGCGGCCCCTTTGGCGGAGGCGTGGGAGCGGTCTGGGTTCCGTCACCGGGCGTGGCCGGCGGGTTTCCGGGCGCCACAGGAGGAGGCGCAGGCGGGCTGGCGGGATCATCCGCCCGGCCCGTCGAAGCGGACAAGGCGAGGGCGATCGAAAGGATCGAAACGGAGACTGCGGGATGTGCCTTCATGCAAAAGATGACGAAAACTGGGCGCATTGGTTACCCATTTTCTATTGGCGGACTTGCCCCGAGGGCTACTTGCCTGCAGCGTTCCCGCCAATGATTGAGGTTGAAGCGCTTACCAAACGATACGGCGCCTTTACGGCGGTCCGCAACCTGTCGTTTTCCGTCCGCCCAGGCGAGGTCCTCGGGCTCGTGGGGCCTAATGGCGCCGGCAAGACCTCCACGCTCCGGTGCCTCTCCGGGGTGATTCCGGCGAGCGCGGGTTCGATCCGCATCGCCGGACACGACCTCGCGGCCGACCCGGTCGCGGCAAAGCGCGCGCTCGCCTTCTTTCCCGACGAGCCCCGGCTGTTCGAATATCTCACGGTCCGCCAGCACCTCGCCTTCGTGGCGCGGATCTACGGCGTCGCTCGCTACGAGGAGCTGGCAAGGCCGCTCCTCGAGGAATTGGAGCTCGTGGAGAAGGCGGACGTCCTGCCCGGGGAGCTTTCCCGCGGCATGAAGCAGAAGCTCGTCATCGCCTGCGGCCTCCTGCACTCGCCGAGCGTGATCTTCTTCGACGAGCCGCTCACCGGCCTCGACCCGCTCGGCATCCGGCGCATGAAGGACTCGATCATGCGGCGCGCGCGCGATGGGGCGTCCATCGTCCTGAGCTCCCACCTGCTGCATCTTCTCGAGGAGATCTGCACGCACGTCCTGATCCTGAAGAAGGGGGACAAGGTGGCCGACGGGACCATCGCGGAAGTCGCCGCGCAGTTCAGCAACGGCGAGGCCGGCGTTAACCTCGAGGAGGTCTTCATCCGCGCCACGGGCGGATCCGAGACATGAGGGGCCGCGCACCCCGCAGTCCGCCATGATCGGCGCCCTCCTCTACCTCCGGTTAACGTCGCTGCGGAACCTCGTCGTCTTCCGGGTCGGCAGGCTTCGCCAGCCGAAGTACCTGGTCGGCACGGCGGTCGCGATCGCGTATTTCTACTTCGTCCTGCAGCAAAGGCTGGCCATGCCGGGCGCCCCCGCCGCGGCCAGCGCGCCGGCGATCGCCGACACGAGGATGATCGGCATGGCCTTCATCTGCGTGGGCCTGTCCGCGCTGGCGCTGATCCGGGTCGCGTTCGCATGGATCGCGCCGGCCGAGAAGCCCGCGCTGCGATTCAGCGAGGCCGAGATCGCCTTCCTCTTCCCCGCCCCGATCACCCGGAGGGCCCTCATCCACTTCCGCCTGCTGAGCGCCCAGTTCGCCATCCTGTTCACCTCGGTGCTGATGGCCTTCTTTTTCAACCGATTCGGATACGCCGGGGGGAACCGCGCCCTCCAGGCCGTGGGGTGGTGGGTCGTCCTCTCGACCTTTGACCTGCACCTCAACGGGACGAAACTCACCCTCGCCCGCCTGAGGGAAAAGGCCTCCGGCTTCCTGCTTTGGCGCGCGGCCGCGGTCGCCGCGATCGCCCTGTACGTGCTCGCGGTCGCCTGGTCGGCGGCGGCGTTCGCCAGCGCGTCCCCGCCGGGCAATCTCGCGGGCGCAAGGGAGGCCGAGCGGTTCATCCCGGGCCTGCTGGGCTCGTCGCCGCTTCACTGGCTCATCCTTCCGTTTCGGATCGCGTTCGGCCCCTACTCCGCGGCCGGAGCCCGCGAATTCGGCGTGGCGATGATACCGGCCCTCCTCCTGCTCGCGCTTCACTACTACTGGGTCTCCAGCACGGAGGCCTCGTTCGAGGAGGGATCGATCGCTCTCGCCGAGAAGCGCACGGCGGCGAAGGCCGCGGCGCAGAGGGGCGACCTGCCGGCGGCCGGATCCTCCAGGCCAAAGGGCCGGGCGGGCCCGTTCCCGCTTTCGCCCCGCGGCCCGCCGGAGATCGCCTTCCTTTGGAAGAACCTTCTCTCGATGCGCAGCTCGCTCCTCAACAGGCGGACCGCGCTGCTCTTCCTCTGGATCATCCTTTGCGTGTCGCTCGTGCTCAGGCCCCTGCTCGCCGAGTACGCCAGGTCAAACCGGGCCGAAGCTTACGGCCTGCTGGTCGTGGCGCTCTGCTGCATTGTCGCGGCCTACACCCTCTTTGTGGGGCCGCAGATCGCGCGCCAGGACCTCAGGAACGACCTGCCGAACGCGGACATCCTGAAGACGTACCCCATCGAGGGATGGCGGCTGGCGCTCGGCGAGCTTCTCGCGCCCACGGCGGTCCTCTCGCTGGTCCTCTGGTTCTGCATCCTTGTCAGCACCTTCGCCGTCGACCCCAAAGGCGAGGCCGGGTGGCTGACCTCCGGCGTCCGCGTGACAATCGTCGTGTGCCTGGGATCGGCGGCGCCCCTCCTCTGCTTCATGCAGCTAATCGTCCCCAACGCGATCATGGTGCTCCTTCCGGCCTGGTACCAGGCGTCGAGGTCTCGCGGGGCCGGAATCGAGATGTTCGGCCAGCGGCTGATCTTCACGATCGCGCAGTTCCTGCTCGCGCTGCTTGTGGCGCTGCCCGCGGCGTGCGCCGCCGCGCTCATCTTCTTCTCGTTCCAATGGGTGTTCGGCGTGGGCCCGGCCATCGCCCTAGCCTCCGCGGCGGTGCTGACGGTCCTTGCCAGCGAGGCGGCGGTGGGGTTGTGGTGGCTGGGCTGGAGGTTCGAGAAGTTCGACCTCTCGACCGAATCCAAATGAAGGAATCCCGGCTCATACGCATCGCCTCCGAGGCCGTGGCGGCGACCCAGCGCAGGCTTCCGCCCGACATCCGCGAGGCGGCGCGGTCCGTGCCGGTGCGCATGGAGCCCGCGCCCGATGCGGACGTGCTGGCCGACGGCTTTGAGCCCGACCTCCTGGGCCTGTTTGCCGGCAGTCCGCTCGGGACCGAGCTCTCGGGCGGGAATCTCCAGCCACCCCGGATCTACCTCTACACGGCCAACCTATGGGATTTTGCGGAGGAGGACGTCGAGGCTTTCCGCGACGAGGTGCGCCTCACGTACCTGCATGAGCTCGGGCATTTCCTCGGCTGGGACGAGGACCAGATCGCCGCCCGCGGTCTCGATTGACGGGATCGGGCGCCGGCGGGGAACCAAGCCCAATCCGCGCTTTCCAAACTACCAGCTCCCTGTTTCAATCCTTCGACCGGGCTCGCAATTCCGGCGACATACAATACATCCGACTCCCTCTATGAAGAAACTGCTTGTCTTCTCCCTGATCGCGATTTTCGGCTCAGCCCAAGCGCGCGCCGGTGATTCCCATACGCCGCGGTCCGACCTGGTCGTCCGCGTCGAGACGTGCGAGGCCATCCTTCGGGAGTTCATGGCGACCCCCGAAACCTCGGTCCCCCCGGCCGTGTGGAGGAAGGCGCGAGGCGTCATGGTCCTGAGCCAGTTCAAGGCCGGGCTCATCCTCGGCGTCAAGGACGGCTACGGCGTACTGATGGTGAAGAGGCCGAACGGGCGCTGGAGCATCCCGGTCCTGATCGACGCGAGCGAGGCGAGCCTGGGCCTGCAGGCCGGGGCCAAGTCGGTCGAGACCGTATTCATCATCACCGACGACGCGACGCCGCGCCTGCTCTTCGCGAGCCGGTTCAACATCGGGGTCGACGCGAAGGCGGTCGCCGGGCCGAAATCGGCTGAGTACGAGAACGACGGCTCGACGACCTTCATCGCGCCCGTCCTCGTCTACTCGAGGTCGGTCGGGCTCTTCGCCGGGGCCACGGTCAAGGCCGGGCATGTCCAGCGCAACGATCCAGCCAATTTCACCCTCTACAACACCCCCTACACGATGCCCGAGCTGCTCTACAGCGACTGGATCACCCCGCCCACCGAGGTTCAGCCGCTCATGGCGTACGTGCAGCAGCTGGCCCCCTGACCCACCTGACGAGCGCGTCGAAGGCCGCCCCGGCGACGCGCTCCTGGACATCGGTCCGGGAAAACCCCGGGCAGTCCACGCGGGCGCTAGAGACGGCAAAGTCCCCGCCGGGCTGCAGGCGGGCCAGGCCCCACCATGCGAACGGCTCGGCGACATTCCATTCGGCGGAGGGCTCGGCGTAGCCGGTCGTGGCCACGCCCAGGTCGGCCCCGAACAGGACGCACGCGCCCCGCGCCATCTGCTCGGCGACCCGCGCCGAGACGCTGTTCACGGCGCAGGCCTCGGCGCGATCGATGCCGAGGTGGCGAACCTTCTCGTCTAGAGAGTACGCGGTCACGCCGCCAAGGAAGAACTCCGATGCCCCCGAGATCGCCCCTATCCGCGCCTGGAGCCGCCCGCTCGTGAGGCTTTCTGCGACCGCGAGCGTAAGCCGCGGACCGCGGAGCATCAGGGCCTTCAGGTCGTTCATGGCCGGGGGCTCAGGCGGGGCGGCGCCTCGCTCGCCTTCCTGAGGTTCGCGAGCCCGCATCGAAGTCGGGGCCCACCATCCTGTCCATGAACAGGCCGAGCCAGCGGTTCACCGGATTGCGCCCGAGGTTGCCCTCCATGCCCATCGTCACCCGCGTCGAGCCGCCGGCGCCGGGCGAAAGCACCATCGTGCCCCTCGAGGCCATGCCCGCGAACTCAATCCGGTATTCGAAGAGAGCCGGAGCCCGCACCGAGGTGACCGTCATCCTTCCGTCGCCCTGGCTCTCGCTCTTCCATTCGCTCCACGCGCCCACCCCCGTCGTCGAAGGCGAATAGGCGATCCGCATCGCGGGATCCCGCCGGAACCACACGCCCCAGCGCGGCCACGCCCTCAGATCCCCGATCAGCGGGAAGATGGCATCCGGCCCAGCCGCGATGGCCGCGGTGCGCTCCACGCGGTAGTGCCCGGGAAGGATGAACCCGGCCAGCACGAGAACCGCCGCAAGCCCGAGGAGCGCCACGGCCATTCTCAGGATGAGCTTCATGGCGGCGATGATGGGAGGGGGCCGCAGCGTTGCGAACCGATAAATGCTGGGCCGTCAGCCCAGCTCGAGCCCCACCGGACAGTGGTCGCTCCCCATCACCTCCGGGCTGATCCATGCGCGCCTGAGCGCGGGGAGCAGCCTCGCCGAGGCCACGAAGTAGTCCACCCGCCACCCGATATTCTTGGCCCTGCAGTCGCCCAACTGGCTCCACCAGGTGTAGTGGCCCGGCCCCTTTTCGAATTCGCGGAAGGTGTCCACGAAACCGCGGTCGAGCAGCCGCCCGAAGCTCTCGCGCTCCTCATCCGTGAAGCCTGCGTTGCGCCGGTTCGGCTTGGGTCTCGCGAGGTCCATCTCCGTGTGGGCCACGTTCAGGTCTCCGCAGAACACGGCGGGCTTGCCCTTCGACTCGAGCCTCCTGAGGTACGCCCGGAACGCGGGGTCCCACTCGTTCACGCGGTAGTCGAGGCGGGTGAGCCCGCGCTGGGAATTGGGCTGGTAGGCGTTGACGAGCCAGAAGTCCGGGAACTCCGCCGCCAGCACCCGGCCCTCCGCGTCGTGGACGGCGTCCCCGATGCCGGTGCGCACGCTCTCGGGCCTCACGCGGGTCAGGATTGCGGTCCCGCTGTACCCCCTCTTTTCGGCGCTGTTCCAGAGCGCCTCGTATCCGCGCGGCCACTTCACATGCTGGACGTCGCCCGGGTGCGCCCTGGTTTCCTGCAGGCAGACCACGTCCGCGCCGCATTTCCCGAGGAACCTGAGCAGGCCCTTCTTCAGGGCGGCCCGCACCCCGTTGACGTTCCAGGAGACGATCGTCACGGGCTCAGTGCCAGGCGCCCAGGATGGCGCCCTGGAAGACGCAGGGGGCGACGTCGTGGCCCGAGACGATCAGGAAGTGCCTGAGGGTCCGGCCCTCAACGAGCGCATTGATGCCCTCTCGGGCCGCCACAAGCCCCCCGCCCGCAAGGAGCCCGAAATCCGCGCCCCGGAGCGCGCCGGTGGAATGGTGCGCGGCCATGAGGGCCGCGAGCGTGACCGTCGACACGACCGCGAGCAGGAAGGCTCCCCCGACCAGGGCCGGCATGCGCCCCGAACGGGACCGCACCGCCTGCGGGGTGATCTTCATCTCCTCCATCCAAGCCTTGGCGAAAAGGAAGGGGGAATACCAGACGGCTCCAAAGCCGAAGCCGAGGATCGACACGACAATGACGGCGACCGGACTCAGGTTGGTGAGGGCATGGATCATGGGCTTGGGGGTTTCGGGTTGGACGTGCGCCTTGGCGGCGGGCGCCGGCGAAGGACAGGATAGCGCTCCCGGGAGCGAAAAAAAGCGCATTCGGAGCGGCCTCGATGACACGCTTGGCCCCACGTTCCGTTTGCCATGGGCCCCGTCCCCACAAGACTGCCCGTCGGATGCACGCATTCGCACCCATTCCCCTCGGCACGCCCATACCCGACAGCCCCCACGCGGTCTCCTGCAGCCTGCCGACCATGGCCGCCGTCCGCGGATATGAGGAGAAGGATCCGGCCGTCGTCGGGAGACTCAGGAGCGGGTACCCCAGGTTCCTGGTCCATCCGTTCTCGCGCCGCCTCGCCTCGGCGCTCGCGGCCAGGCACGGGCTCGCGGGCAGGACGCTTTGGCTGGCATCGTCCCGCCGGATGGCGGGCGCGCTGCTCGCGCACCTCCAATCGGCAGGGGGCGCGGGCGCCGCGCTTTTCGCGGGGGACGGCGTGCACGGCGTCTCCCACCCGGAATCACCGGAGCTCGCCCGGAGCGCGAAGCTCTACCTTCAGAACGTGGGGGGGTTCATCTCGTCGCGCGAGGCCGAGGACCGCCTCGCCGCGATGGGGGCCGGTCCCGCCCCGGGCGGCGAGGCGTACTTCCAGGGGGACGCGGCCGGGGAGATCCGGAGGATCCTCAGGCCGCTCTTTGCCGGGGCGGCGGACGGGGACCTACTGCTCGCGAACTGCGGGATGAACGCCGTGTACTCGGCATTCCGCGCCGTCACCGAGCTCCAGGCGCCGCGGGGGCGGACCGGCTGGGTTCAGCTCGGCTGGCTCTACCTCGACACGATCGCGATCCTGAGGAGATTCACGCCCTCGAAGTCCGATTACCTCCATGTCCCGGACGTCATGGACCTGGGCGCGCTCGAACGACTGCTTGCCGACCGCGGATCCGGGATCGCCGGGGTGGTGGCGGAGGTTCCCACCAACCCGCTCATGCAGACCCCGGATGTGCCGGCGCTCGCGTCGCTGTGCCGCGCGCACGCGATCAAGCTCATCCTCGACCCGTCCCTGGCGTCGGCGTTCAGCATCGACTGCCTCCCCCATGCCGATCTCGTGGTGAACAGCCTGACGAAATACACCGGGAGCGACGGGGACATCATCGCCGGCCTGGTCGCGGTCAACCCGGCGGCCCCGGACGCCGCAGCCCTCCGCCGCGCGGTCGCAGCAGCCGTCGAGCCGCCCTACCCGCGCGACCTGGCGCGGCTTGCGGCGCAGATAGGCAACACCAGGGAGGTCCTTGCCAGGATCGAGGAAAGCACCCCGAAGGTGGCGGCTTTCCTCGCCTCCCATCCGGCGGTCCGTTCAATCCACTGGGCGCTCGAGCCGGCCTCGCGCGCCAACTACCTGCGGGTGGCGAGGTCGCCCGGCGCGACCGGCGGCGCGGTCTCGTTCACGGTGCGCGGAGGGCTTGACCGGTTCTACGACCGGCTGCGGCTGCCCAAGGGCCCGAGCTTCGGCATGCGGACCACACTGATCTGCCCCTTCATCTACCTTGCGCACTATGACATGGTGACATCCGCGGCCGGGCGCGCCGAGCTTGCCGCAAACGGCCTGGACCCGGAGCTGCTCCGGCTGTGCGTCGGGACCGAACCCGCCGAAGAGATCATCGGCGCGCTCGGCGAGGCGCTTGAGGGGGCCTGAGCGGCCCGGATCAGGCCGCGGGCGGGTCGCGGGTCAGGCGGAAGAACCTGATCCCGAGCAGGACCGCGGCGGCCGCCAGGCCCGCGGCGAGCCCGATCCAGATGCCGGCGGGCCCGAAGCGGCCGCGGACGCCGAGCGCGTAGCCCAGGGGAAGCCCGATCACCCAGTAGGACACGAACGTGATGGCCGCGGGCACCTTCACGTCGGTCAGCCCCCGGAGCGCGGCCCCGTTGATCACCTGCCCCCCGTCGAACACCTGGAACACGGCGGCGACGACCAGAAGCAGCGTCGCCGTCGAGATGACGCCGGGGTCGCTGATGAAGGCGTGCGCGATCGCCCGCCCATAGACAAGGAAGAGGGCCGCGCTCGCGGCCGACAGGGCGACGCCGATGCCGACGCCCCCGACCCAGATCGGCCGAAGCCTCGAATGCTCCCCCGCGCCCGCGGCGGCGCCCATCCGTATCCCCACGGCCATTGACAGGCCGAGCGAGAACATGAAAGTGAAGGCCGCGCACGAGATCGCGATCTGGTGGGCAGCGAGGGGCACCGCCCCCAGCCAGCCCATCATTATCGTGGCGGCGCCAAACGCCCCGCCTTCGAAGAGCAGGCTGCCCGAGACCGGCAGCCCGACCCCGAGCATCCGCCGCAGCCGATCCCATGAGAGAGGGGCGAACCACCGCGTTGGCCATGCGGCGCGCATCGCCGGGTCCATGCGCAGCCAGGCGAAGATCACCGCGGTGCCCAAGGTGCGAGAGATCAGCGTCGAGATCCCCGCCCCGGTGAGCCCCAGCCGCGGGGCGCCCAGGTGCCCGTAGATGAAGACCCAGTTGAGGAACGCATTGAGCACGACCCCGGCGAGTATGACCAGCATCGGCACCCAGGGGCGGCCCATCGACTCCGCGAACTGGCGCAGGGCGAGGTACGCGAGCACCGGGACGAGAGAAAACCCGATGAGCGCGAAGAACGGGTTCACGGCGGCCAGCACCTCGGGCGCCTGGCGGAACCATTCCAGATGCACGCCGATCAGGAGGATCAGGACCACCTCGATTGCCCCGGCCCCGAGCGAAAGGGCGAGCCCGTGCCTCAGGAACTCCCCGGCCTCGTCGTGCCTTCCCGCGCCCCTGGCCCTCGACGCGAACACGGCGACCGGCGTGAGCAGCCCCACCCCGAAGATGAAGAAGACGTTGAAGACGCCGAGGCCGAACGACGAGGCCGCCAGGGGCACCGCCCCTGTGCGCCCGATCATCACGCTGTCGGTGATCCCCATGAGCATCTGGCCCACCTGGCCTATCACGATGGGGACCGCCAGGAGCAGCGTGGCGCGCGATTCGCGGAGGACGGCCTTCATTGACGGGTGTTATTGCGGGCCTGCGGGCGAAGTCCAACGATACGTTTGCCGGGGCGCCGCATCGCATCCATGCCCATCAGCGCGGCTGCGATCGGCACGGCCTTGGGGAACCCCTGGCGTTTCCGGCAGATCCGCGGCCGGCCGGCGCGCTCCTCAGCGCACCTTTCGGACCCGGATCGCGTACCTCTTCGCCACCGCGTCCGGGGCGGTGAAGCGGACGACCTCGGTCGAGTCCCCGGCCAGCGCCAGCGCCTGCCACGAGCCCCCCGCACCGACCTGAACCCCCTGCTCGTCCAGGAACACGCACTCGATCTGCACCTTCACCGGCCCGCCGCCGCGGTTCTTCACGTTCGCGATCACCTCGAGCCGCCCGTCCCCGAGCGTCCGCTCCTGCAGGCCCGTGCAGCTGACGGCCGCCTCGGTCGCGGGATCGAGCGCGGCGAAGCGGTCCGTGTTTTCAACGGTGAACTTCGTCGAGTCCAGGGGCGCCTGGGTGCCGGGGGCGGTCCCGCACCCCGCAAGCGCCCCAAGGCAGCACAGCGCGGTCAGCAGGGGAATGGATTGCCTGGTGGTCATGGTCGGTGGGTGTTGGGTGGGTATGGGCTGAGACTGCGCCCGCGCCAGCATGTTCAGTCATTATTCCGAGGGGGTCGTCAATCGTTTGCGGATTCCCGCGCGCCCGCCGCGCTTGCTCCCGTTGGGGCAACCTGCAAGGAATCGGCCGGCTTCCCCGCCCATGGCCCGCTACGTCCTCGCCCTCGACCAGGGCACGACCTCCTCCCGCGCGATCCTTTTCGACAGGCGCGGTCGGCCCGTCGCCTCCGCCCAGGAGGAGTTCCGGCAGCACTATCCCCGCGCCGGCTGGGTCGAGCACGATCCCGGCGACCTCTGGGACACGCAGCGGCGGGTCGCCCTCGCGGTGCTCCGGAGGGCCGGAGCCGGCCGCGGGGACGTGGCGGCCGTAGGAATCGCGAACCAGCGCGAGACCACCCTGCTCTGGGACCGGGCCACGGGCCGCCCGCTCCACCGGGCCATCGTCTGGCAGGACCGCCGCACAGCCGGGGCGTGCAGCGCGCTTGAGAAGCGGGGGCTCGGGCCCCTTTTCAGGAAGAGGACGGGACTCCTTCTCGACCCCTACTTCTCCGGGACGAAGCTCGCGTGGCTCCTGGACCACGTCCCGGGCGCGCGCCGGCGCGCGGCCAGGGGGGGGCTCGCCTTCGGGACAGTCGACACGTGGCTGCTCTGGATGCTCACAGGCGGGCGCGTGCACGCGACGGACGTCTCGAACGCCTCGCGCACGCTCCTCTCCGGCCTGCGCACGGGCGGCTGGGACGCCGAGCTCGCCCGGGCCCTGCGCATCCCCCCCGAGGTCCTTCCGGAAATCCGCCCGAGCAGCGGCATCTTCGGGGAAATCAGCGGGATCGCTGCCCTGCGCGGCGTTCCCATCGCGGGGATCGCGGGAGACCAGCAGGCGGCGCTTTTCGGCCAGGGGTGCTTCAAGGCCGGCATGGCAAAGAGCACCTACGGGACCGGGTGCTTCATGCTGATGAACACCGGCGGCCGCCCCGTCGCGTCGCGCCACCGGCTTCTCACCACGATCGCCTGGCGGATAGGCGGCCGAACCGAGTACGCCCTGGAGGGAAGCGTCTTCGTGGGCGGGGCGGTCGTGCAGTGGCTTCGCGACGGCCTCGGCCTGATCTCGCGCTCGTCGGAAGTGGAGGCCCTCGCGGCGCGGGTGCCGGACAGCGGCGGCGTCGCGATCGTCCCCGCGTTTGCCGGCCTCGGCGCCCCCCACTGGGACCCGGCGGCCAGGGGAACGATCGTCGGGGTCACGCGGGGCACGACGGCGGCGCATCTCGCCCGAGCCGCCCTCGAGAGCATCGCATTCCAGACGGCCGACCTGATCGGCGCGATGGAGGCGGATTCCGGGCACCGGATCCGGGAGCTCAGGGTCGACGGCGGCGCATCGGTGAATGATTCGCTGATGCAGTTCCAGAGCGACCTCATCCGGGCCGCGGTCGTCCGCCCCCGGGTGACGGAGACGACGGCGCTCGGGGCGGCCGCGCTGGCGGGTCTGGCGGTGGGGTTCTGGAAGGACCTCTCCGAGGTCGCCAACCTCGCCGGAAGGGACCGCACCTTCCGCCCGTTGCGGACCCGCGCCGCGCTGGCGGGCCTGCGCGCGGGCTGGTCCCAAGCCGTGGGGACGGCGCGGCACTGGGCCGCGCCGGCGGCCTGACGGGCAAAACCAATATGAAACGGAACCTGACCACCCTCCTGCTCGCGCTCCTTCCCCTCCGGCTTCTCGCCGGCGACTTTGCCGGCGTCCAGGACCTCGTCGCCCGACGCGTGCCATGGCTTCGGGACCGGGTGCGGTTTGAAAGGCTGGCGGACGCGCCCGGCGATGCGTTTGAGCTTCGGACCGATGCCGGAGGGCTGGTCGTACGGGCCTCGGGCCCGAACGCGGCGGCAGAGGGCGTCGGCTGGTACCTGAAGTACTCCTGCCACCGCTCGATGTCCCACATGGGGGACAACCTCGCCCCGGTCGCCCCCCTGCCCTCCCTCGACCGGCCCGTCAGGATCGAGGCAAACGCGCGCTACCGCTACGCCCTGAACTACTGCACGTTCAACTACACGATGAGCTTCTACTCCTGGAGCGACTGGGAGCGGGAGCTCGACTGGATGGCGCTGAGCGGCGTGAACCTGATGCTCGCCGCGAACGGCGAGGAGGCCGTCTGGCGGAACACGCTCCGGCGCCTGGGGTGTTCGGAGGCGGAGATCGCCGCCTTCATCCCGGGGCCCGGCTACACGGCATGGTGGCTGATGGGCAACCTCGAGGGCCAGGGCGGACCCATGTCCCCCGGGATGATCGAGCGCCGAAGCGACCTGCAGCGGAGGATGATCGCGCGCATGCGGTCCCTCGGGATCGAGCCGCTTATGCCCGGATTCTACGGGATGGTGCCCGCCGTCCTGAAGACCAAGATCAAGGCGCACATTGTCGCCCAGGGCGCCTGGGCCAGCTTCCGCCGCCCGGACATCCTCGACCCCACCGACCCTGAGTTCGCCCGGGTCGCCGGGGTCTACTACGGGGAGATGAAGAAGCTCTACGGCGCGGACCTCCGTTACTTCTCCGGCGACCCCTTCCACGAGGGCGGCGTGATGGCAGGCGTGGATCTCGGCCGCGCGGGGCAGGCCATCCAGGCCGCCATGCAAAGCCATTTTCCCGGGGCCGTGTGGGTGCTGCAGGGCTGGATTGACAACCCGCGAAAGGAGCTGATCGCCGCCTCCGACAAGTCCCACGTGCTGGTCCAGGAGCTCTTCGGCGAGCAGACGCACAACTGGGAGACTCGCCGGGGCTATGAAGGCACCCCGTTCATCTGGTGCTGCATCGACAACTTCGGCGAAAGGCCTGGCCTGTTCGGGAAGCTGCAGCGGTACGCCGACGAGACCTACCGCGCGCGCACCGGCGAATTCGGCCGCTTCGCGCAGGGCGTCGGCATCATGCCCGAAGGCATCGACAACAATCCGGTCGCCTATGACTTCGTGCTGGAGCTGGCCTGGCGCCGAGACCATGTCGACGCGGCCCAGTGGCTCGAGGGCTATGTGCAGTACCGCTACGGCAGGCCGGACCCGGACCTGAGCGGGGCGTGGGCCCTCCTCCTGCAGACGGCGTACGGCGACAAGAACGACGGCGGCCCGGAGAACGTCCTGTGCTCGCGGCCGCAGACGCCCGCCCGCCCGGTGACCACCTGGGGCAGCCTGAAGATCGGATACGACCCGGCCGTGTTCACCCGCGCGGTCGACCTGTTCGCGCGGGCCTCGGACAGGTTCAGGGACAGCGAGACGTACCGCCTCGACCTGGTCGCCCTGAGGACGCAGGCCCTGTCCAACGAGGCCTACGATGCCTACGCCGAGATTGCGGCAGCCCTCGGGGCGGGGAACCGGGCCGCGTTCGACAGCGCCGCCGACCGGTTCCTCCGCCTGGGCCGCGCCACCGACGAGCTCCTGGGCACCGAGCCGTTCTACCGGCTGGGAACCTACCAAAGCCAGGCGATCCGATACGGGGACACCCCGGAGGAAAGGAGGAACAGCCTGCGCAACGCGATGATGCTCGTCACGTATTGGGCAGGGAGCGACGCCAGTTCCGACGATCTCCACGACTACGCCTACAAGGCGTGGGCGGGGATGATGACCTCGTACTACCTCAGGCGCTGGGAGATGTACTTCGACTACCGGCGCCGGCAGTGGGGCCGGGAGGGCGCCGCGGCGCCCGATTTCTTCGCGTGGGAGCGCGCGTGGGTCGAGGAGCAGTGTGCGGCCTCGGGGGCCGGGGCCCCTTAGGAAT
The DNA here is from genome assembly GCA_937889545.1 of uncultured Opitutaceae bacterium. Taxonomy (GTDB): domain Bacteria; phylum Verrucomicrobiota; class Verrucomicrobiia; order Opitutales; family Opitutaceae; genus Palsa-1447. The sequence continues at coordinate 712 of CALAOT010000067.1, read as the reverse complement.
TGTGGGTTGTGTCCGATTTGAAAGCCGTTTTCATACCAGGCAGCCCCAGAGATCATGAAAAGATCCTTCCGAATCGGCCTATTGCCCATTGCCCTCGCGCTGACCGGCTCCCTAAGGGCCGACGACCAGGCCGCGCCCGCGCAGCATCCTGACGTTGTGGCCTCCCTGCGCGCGGACAACAAGCAGCTCTCAGACGAACTTGCCTCGGCGTGGAAGGAAGCCGACCGGCTCAAGGCCGACATCGCGGCGGCCCAGGCTTCCTCGGCCAAGAGTGAGGGCGAGGCGGCGGACCTGCGTAAGCAGCTCGACGCGGCAAAGGCGCAGGCTCCCAAGCCCGAGGTCGCGCCCGCCGCTCCCGACTCGGACGCGGCGAAGCAGCTCGCCGACGCGCAGGACAAGCTCTCGATCTCGCTGCGGAGCTTTTCGGTCCTCCAGGACGAGAACACGCAGCTCAAGGCCTCGCTGGAGAAGGCCAACTCGGACAACACGTCCCTCGCCCAGCAGCTCGACGCCGCGCGCGCCTCGATCGCGGCCCTGCAGGGGCAGGCCGCGGCCACGGCCCAGGTCACGGCGCAGGTCGACCCCCTTCGCTCGGAGCTCAGGCTGTCCCAGGACGAGGCAAACCGGCTCGCCATCGAGAACGCCCAGTTCCGGACCCGCCTCGCGCTCCAGTCGCCCCGTCCCGGCACTGGGCGTTCTCGATGAGATCGGA
>CALAOT010000066.1 GCA_937889545.1 uncultured Opitutaceae bacterium | reverse complement strand
ACCAGGCGCACCGTCAGCTCGTCCAGGCCGGCGAGCGTGCGCTCCCCCCGGCACCAGGCGACCGGGAGGACCGCGTAGTAGAGCACGGGGCCGTGGTGGTCGCCCGGGTCGTACGCATAGCGCCCGGACTCCAGCAATTCGCCGGCCTTGACCGCCTGGTTGGCCTCGTCCGCGTGCATCGGCCGTGCGGCGAGGTCCCTCGTCCGCAGCCCGAGCGCCGCCAGGATCAGCAGGGCCAGGGGCAGCCAGCGGAGGAGGGTCTTGGGCATGGCGGACCGGCGGCGCGCGCCACGCGGGGGGGCGTCAGTTCACGGGCTGGCCGTAAACCTCCACCTCGGTGTAGTGGTTGAGCTCGTCGGAGGTGTTGCCGTCGCTGTAGAGGCGGACGTAGCGGGCGGCCGCGCCCTTCGCGTCGATCACCCGGCCCTTGTACGTCTCGACGTAGGCGTAGTCCGAGCCCTTGCCGAGGCCGTCCGAGTTGGTGTCGTCGTTGTTGAAGAGCGTCGTCACGCCCGCCTTGAAATCCGGGTCGTTGGACACCTGGACGGCGACGGCGTGGTAGACGCGCGCCTCGGCGTGGAAGTGCCAGACCGCGACCGCCGCCAGCCGGGCCGGCGTGCCGAGGTCGATCTGCACCCATTGCACGCCGGGCCCGAGCTCGACGTACGAGCCCTCGACGCCCGACTTGTCGCCGTCGGTGACGAACGTGAGCTCGCCGATCACCGGCATCGAGTCGCTCGAGGTGACGGGCTTTCCGCGCGAGAGCAGGACGGTGCCGGCGGGCACCAGGAGCGGGGGGCGCTCGGCGGCGGCCTGCTGCGGCTCCAGGTTCGACACCGTGATGGGCCGGGGCGTGCCGACGAAGAGCGGTTTGGGCAGGTCGAGCTTGAGCGGGACCAGGTCCGCGGCGCGGGCGGCGGCAGCGGAGACGAGGATGAGGAGGGCGGCGAGCAGGCGGGTCATGGGTGGGTGTTTCAGACGGTGAAGTCCTCCGGCGCGAAGGTGAGCATCTTCCGGGCGGCCACGGCCTCGTTCACCCTGAGCACGGTTGCGGCGGTTGCGAGCGCGACCTCGCCCGGGCTGTGCAGGGCCGCCTTGCCGCGGATGGCGTCGAAGAAGTTCTCGAGGTGGGGCTGGTGGATTGCCTTGTCGAGCACGACCGGCATGTCCCAGGCGGACAGCTCGGCGGTCTCGCGCACGTCGACGACCGACGCCGGTTTCGACAGGCCGGGGATGCGTGGCCGCGGCTTCTCCCAGGGCCTGACGGGGAGCGGCGCGCCCTCGCCGGAGCCGGGCCGCATGACTAGGCCCTTGTCCACCCACGGGTCCCATTCCGGGGCCCGGGGCTCGCGGTAGAGCTTCGTGTACTTCGGGTTCTCGGACATCTTGAGCGCGCCCTGGTCGCCCATGAAGTACTCGTAGTACCCGCCGCCCGCACTGGTGGTGGTCAGCACCTGGTAACTGGTGCGGACGACCTGGTCTTCCGTCGGGTACTCGTAGATCGCGAACACGTTGTCGTACCACTCGTGGTTCGTGTAGTAGTCGCGGCCGCCGCCGGCGATCACCGAGACCGGGTTGGAGCCGAGCATCCAGTTGAAGACGTCGATCTGGTGGGCGCCGAGGTCGGAGATCACGCCCCCGGAGTACCTCCTGAACCAACGCCAGTTCCGGAACTCGTGCATGTTGGCGTACCCGTACCGGTTGAGGACGGCCTCCGCGACGCCCTGGCCCGCCGGGAAGCCCAGGTCCTCCGTGACCGCCCGGTCCCACTGCGCGGTCGCGTTGGTCACCCGGCCGAGCAGCTTGTCCCCGCGCACGATCTTGTCGCGGGCGAAGATGTAGCGCGGATTGCTGCGCCGCTGGTGGCCGATCTGGAGGAGGCGCCCCGCCTCCCGCGCGGCGCGCACCATGGAGCGCGCGCCATCGACGGTGTTGGACATGAGCTTCTCGCAGTAGACGTGCTTGCCGGCCTTGAGCGCCGCGATCGTGTGCTCCGCGTGCATGAAGTCGGGCGTCGCCACGATGACGGCGTCGAGGTCGGGGGTCGCGGAGAGCATCTCCCTGTAGTCCTCGAACGGCACGGGTTCGTGGCCGTACTTCTTCAGGAGGCGCTCGCCGTACCTGCGGTTGTACGGCCAGATGTCGCAGACCGCGCGGAACCGGATGTCCGGGATCTTGAACGCGGCGTTGAGGAGCACGCGGCCCTGCTCGCCGCAGCCGATCAGCGCGAGGTTGAGGCTGTCGGCGCCGCCTCCTGCGGGCGCGGAGCGGGCAAGGTACGGGGCGGCGATCAGCGCGGCGCCCAGCTTGGCGCCGGTGGCGAGGAAGTCGCGGCGGGTGAACCCGGGGAGCGGCGGGGTCGGCATGGTGGCGGGGCCGTCCGGCCTAGGCGCTGCGGTCGCGCCAGAGCGCGAAGCGGTCGTAGCGCACGAGGAGGAGCGCCCCGACGATCAGGATGACGTGGATGGCCAGCCAGGCCACGCCCTCGTTCTCCTGCACCGCCATGAGCCCGAACGAGAGGCCCACGTACAGGAGCCCGATGATGATCAGGGTCAGGCGCGACTTGACGCCGAGGAGCAGGAGCGCGCCGAGGGCCAGCAGCAGGTAGCCGAGCGAGTCCGCGAAGTAGCGCGTGGCCCAGAGCGGCAGGAAGGAGGCGCCGGTGATGCCCTGCGCCATCCTCTTCATGTTCTCGTAGTAGTTGGCAAACGAGTACCTGCCGTTGCTCTCGTACTTCTCGAGTCCCTCGAGCAGCGTGCGCAGGCCGAGGAACAGGCGGAGCAGCAGGAAGGCCCACGTGTACTCGCAGCGCGGCGCCGCGGGGGGGGGTGCGGGGGAATCGCTCATGGTGGTTCGGGGACTGGGGTCACACGCCGAAGCCGGGCCGGTACTGCTCCGTCACGAACTCGTTGGCGGACGCCGGGTTCGTCACCTTCATGGAGGCGGAGTCCCACTCGATCCGGCGGTTAGCGCGGATGGCGACATTGCCGATGAGGACGCTCTCGGTCAGGCGGGACGAGTACTCGAAGTTCGAGCCGGCGGGCGTGCCGCCCTTGCAGGCGCGGATCCACTCCGCGAAATGGCCGCCGGCCACCCGCGGGATCGTCTTCGGGGGCAGGCCGGGGGCCATCTCCTTCATTTTCGCCTCGGGGATGATCCGGATGCTGTCGTAGTACATCTCGCAGACGACGGTGGCCTTCGAGCCGATGAGGAGCGTGCCGTTGTCCTGCAGCTTGCGCGCCTCCTCGAGCTCGGGCGGCCGCGCCGGCAGGAGGCCGCCGTCGTACCAGGTCCATTGGAGGGGCGGCATCTTCCCCCGGGCGGGGAAATTGAGCCGGACGATCGACGCGTTCGGGCCGCTGATCGCGGTCCCGTGCGCGCTCACCGGCTCGACCGAGGTCGGGGCCGTGAGGCCGAGCGCCCAGTACGCGCCGTCCATGATGTGGCAGCCCACGTCGCCGAGGGCTCCGGTGCCGAAGTCCCAGAACCCGCGCCACGCGAAGGGCAGGTAGGCCGGGTCGTATTCGCGGGCCTGCGCGACGCCGAGCCAGAGGTCCCAGCTGAGCGTCGGCTGGACGACGGGCATCAGCTTGCTGTGGTCGGGCGCATTGAGGCCCTGGGGCCAGATCGGCCGGTCGGTCCAGCTGTGCACCTCGCGCACCTCGCCGAGGACTCCGGCATCGACCCATTCCTTGAGCAGGCGGGCGCCCTCGCCCGCGTGGCCCTGGTTGCCCATCTGCGTAGCCACCTTCTTCTCCCGGGCGGCCTGGGCGAGCTGGCGGGTCTGGGCCAGCGTGTGCGTGAGCGGCTTCTCGACGAACACGTGCTTGCCGAGCGCGAGCGCCGACATGGCGATCGGGAAGTGCATGTGGTCGGGCGTCGACACCGTCACCGCGTCGATCTTGCTTCCCATCTTGTCGAGCATGACCCGGAAGTCGCGGAAATGCGGCACGCCTGGGAGCTCCCCGTAGGCCTTGGCTGCCCGCTCGTCGTCGACGTCGCAGAGCGCCACCAGGTTCTCCCCCTTCATGGCCTGGACCGCGTCGTAGCCGCGGCCTCCGGCGCCGCAGCAGGCGACGTTGAGCTTGTTGCCCGGCGACTGGGCGCCGGCGCCCTGCGAGCGCAGGATGTTGGGAAGAGAGACAGCCGCGGAGGCGAGCGAGGCGGTCTTCAGGAAGGTGCGGCGGTCCATGTCGGGGGTGTTCATGATCTGGTTGGTTACGATGGAAATCCGGGAAACGCCCCACGCGGGGATGCGAGGCGTAGGGGGGTTGTTATCATAATAGAACAGAGGGCCGGGCCAGGCCCGGTTTCGTTGCACCGGCCGGCCGTCCCCGGGTGCCGCATCCTGCCTTCGGCGCGGAGCCTAATCCACCAAAAAATTGCCGGCGGCCCGGGTTTGGAGTTTAGTACGCCCGCTTTTGGCGGCGATAAGGCCGGCATGCCTCCGGGCCGGCGCGGCGCCAGCGCGGCTTGCAAACGGGCGCGCGGTGCTCCTGCATCCAAGGGAAACCACAGCCCCCGGCAAAGCCCGGCCTCCACCCGATCCATGAACCAACCCCCCTCCCCCGGCCGGCCTCCGGCCCGTCCCCCGACCAAGGACTTCCAGGTCTCGCGCCGGACGTTCCTCAGGCGGGTCGCCACCGTCGCCGCGCTGACCGGCATGCCCGCCTGGTTCGTCGAGCGCCAGATGCTCGGCGCCGCCGAGGCGCCGAAGGCCCTTTCGCCGAACGACCGCCCGGGCATCGCCCTCATAGGCTGCGGTGGAATGGGAAAGGGCGACGGCGCGAATGCAGCCAACCACGGCGAGATCGTCGCCGTCTGCGACGTCGACGCGAGCCACGCGGCCGAGGCCGCGGGGAAACTCACCGTCGGCGGCAAGGCGCCCGCGAAGTACTCGGATTTCCGAAGGGTGCTCGAGCGGCCGGACGTCCACGCCATCGTCAACGCGACCCCCGACCACTGGCACACGCTTATCAACATCGCCGCCGCGAAGGCCGGCAAGGACGTCTATTCCGAGAAGCCCCTGACGCTCACGATCGAGGAGGGCCGGCACGTGATCGATGCCGTGCGCAGGCACGGCATCGTGCTGCAGACCGGCACGCAGCAGCGCAGCTCCCAGCGCTTCCGGCTGGCGTGCGAGCTGGTCCGCAACGGCCGGATCGGGAACCTGAGGCGGGCCGAGGTTTGGCTGCCCGCCGGCCTGCGCGAGGGCCCGTTCAAGGCGGCCCCGGTCCCCCCCAGCCTCGACTGGGACTTCTGGCTGGGGCAGGCGCCAAAAGCCGACTACGTGCCGCAGCGCTGCCACACGTATTTCCGCTACTGGTACGAATACTCGGGCGGCACGATGACCGACTGGGGCGCGCACCACCTCGACATCGCCTCCTGGGCGATAGGCCTGCCGGCCCCCCGCCAGGTCGAGGGTCAGGGGCTGTCCGAGCCCATCCGCGGCGGCTACACCACCTTCGCGGAGTACGAGGTCACGTACCTCTACGAGAACGGCGTCGGCGTTCACGTCCGCACGACCACGGACGACAACATCTACGGGGAGAAGGTGAGGGCGGACGGCCAGCACAACGGCATCCGCTTCGTGGGCACCGACGGCTGGATCTGGGTCAACCGGTCGCAGATCACCGCCAGCAGCCCCGAGATGCTGCACACGCCCCTGCCCCCCGGTGCCGTGCGGCTGCCCGTCAGCAACGACCACATGGGGAACTTCTTCGACTGCGTCCGCTCCAGGCAGCTGCCGATCTGCGACGTGGAGACCGGGCACCGCTCCGCGACGATATGCCACCTGGGCGCCATCGCGCTTCGCACCGGCCGCAGGCTCTGGTGGGATTCTACGGAGGAGAGGTTCGTGGGGCCCCACGCCAGCGAGGCGAGCCACTACGTCTCGCGGCACATGCGAAGCCCCTACACGTACGCCTTCGGCGGCTGAGCGGCGGCTTGCCAGCCCCGCGGGCCCGGGATTGATTCGGCGGATCCGGGGGGCGCCGCCGCTGTCTCCCCCCAAATCCCCTAGTTTCAAATCGCTTATGAAGAACCTGAAATCCCTGCTTTCCTGCCTGCCCCTGGCCGCGGCCGCGCTGGCCCTCGCCTCCCCCGGCAGGTCCGAGGAGGCCGGCCCCTACTCCGGAGACGAATGGGCCGCGCTCGACCTGAAACAGGTGGAGGCGGAGGCGGCGGACGTGAATCTCGCGAAGCTTCCGGACTGCGACGAGGCCACCGTCGACCAGAGGTCGATGCGCGTCGTCCACGGCGACGGCACCGCCGAGATCCAGGACGAGGTGTTCACCAAGGTGCTGACCGAGAAGGGCAGGCGGGACAACAACACGTTGACCATGAACTTCATGCTCCCCTACTCGACCGTCGGGGTGCCGCGGCTTGAGATCATCAAGCCGGACGGCCGGGTCGAGCCGGTCGACGTGGCCGCGAACTCCAAGGAGAGCATCGACGACAGCCAGATGCAGATGAACATCTACGACCCGAACAGCAAGGTGCTGCGGGTCAACATCCCGAAGGTCGAGATCGGCGACATGGTCCACGCCGTCATGCGCACCACGGTAACGCGGCCGTTCATCCCCGGCGAATACGCGGAGGACTTCATGATGGAGGGCGGCGGCTACATCCGGCATCTCTCGCTGGAGCTGCGCATGCCCGCGGACAAGCCGCTCCGGCAGGTCATCCTGCGCGACGAGATCCCCGGGACTGTCGCCGCCTCGACGAGGACGGAGGGCGGGAGCGTCGCCTACCACTGGGAGGTGAGCCGCGTGCCGCGGATGTTCGACGAGCCGGCCATGCCGCCGTACCAGGAGGTCCTGCAGCGCGTCTCGCTCAGCACGACGCCCGACTGGGGCGTTGTGTCGCGCTGGTACTGGGAGCTGAGCAAGCCCCACCTGAACGCGATCACGCCCGAGATGAAAAAGCAGGTGGCCGATCTCACGGCCGGGGCCGCGACCGACATGGACCGGATCCGGGCGGTCTTCTACTACGTCTCGAAGAAGATCCGCTACATGGGAATCACCCCGGAGAAGGACCGCCCGGGCTTCGAGCCCCACGACGTCGAGATCACCTACGGGAAGAAATACGGGGTCTGCCGCGACAAGGCGGCGCTGCTCGTCTCGCTGCTCCGGGCGGCCGGGGAGAACGCGTACCCCGTTCTCGTCAGCGTCGGCTGGAAGAAGGACCCGCGGGTGCCCAACCCGTATTTCAACCACGCGATCGTCGGCGTGGAGCTGCGCAAGGGCGAGTACGTCCTCATGGACCCGACAGACGAGAACACGAGGGACCTGCTGCCCACCTACGACGACAACCAGAGCTACCTCGCCTGCCGCCCCGAGGGCGACGTCCTGCGGCTGAGCCCAGTGGACCCCCCCGAAAACAGCATGATGCGGATAACGACGACGGGGACCCTGAGCGCCTCGGGGGCCCTGGAGGCGCACTCGGAGATGTCGTTCGACGGCATCAACGACAACGAGTACCGGCAGGCCTTCGCGCAGATGAAGCCGGACGACCGCCGGCGCTTCTTCGAGGCCAACATCAAGCACGCCATGCCCGGGGCGACCCTGAAGAGCCTGAGGATCACGCCCGAGAACATCCTCGACACGTCGGTGCCCGTGCGCGCCGTGGTGGACTTCTCCGCGGCCACCACGACCGCGTTCGGCGAGGGCAAGGCCGTCGTAAACGTGCCTTGGATCGGCAAGGACCTGGGCATCGTGAACTTCATCCTCGGCGGGACGGGCCTGGAGAAGCGCCGGTTCCCCATGGAGACGTACGTGGCGTGCGGGCTGCACGAGGAGGTCTCGCTGCGCCTGGCCCCCGGGTTCACGGGGACGGTCTCGATGCCGACCTGCGCCCCGCAGGACGACGAGTGCGTGGGCTACCAGCGCGCGTTCTTGTTCAGGGACGGGATCCTCTCCTGCTCCCGCGACGTGAGGCTGAAGACCGTGGAGTTCACGCCCGCGCAGTACCTGCGCCTCAAGCAGACGCTCAAGGAGCTCCAGAACGACGACCGGAAGTCGCCGGTCCTGGCCACCACGTACAGGCCGGGGGACCTGCTGGCCGCGAGGGCCGACGCCGGCGCCGCCCCGCCGGTGGAGTCGGACTCGCGGGTGCTCGAGGAGCGCGTCGAGCTGCAGGTGAAGGATGCGCACACGGCGCTCCTCAGGGTGCGGGTCGTGAAGGAGATCCTCAACTACAGCGGAAAGAAGAGGGAGTCCGAGATCAAGATCGATTACAACCCCGCCATCTCCGATGCCCGCCTCGTCAAGGCGGTCGTCACCTCGAAAGACGGCAAGCGCCAGGAAATCTCCAAGGAGGAGGTCAACGTGATGGACGCCGGCTGGAACGCCGGCGCCAAGCGCTACACCGGCGGCAGGATCCTCGTGGCTAACCTCCCGGGGGTCGATGTCGGCTCCACGATCGAGGTCGAGTACGAGATCGCCTACCACGGAAAGGCCTACGTGTCCGGATTCCAGCCGTTCCAGGAGGGCGACGAGCTGGCGCGCAAGGACTTCGTGGTCACCGTGCCGGCCGGGGTGGACCTGCGCACGCTGGACTGCGGCCCGGCCGGAATCGTGTCCGGGGACAGCAGGGTCGAGAACGGGTTCCGCGTCATGACCTGGAAGGCCGCGAACGTGAAGGCCATGCCCGCGGAGCACGAGCTGCCGCCCGCCTGGCTCTACCGGGCCGGGGTGGCGTACTACGTGGGCGACCCCGCCGCGTACCTGGCGGAGCTCGAGCGGACTCTCCTCGACCGATCGGCGCATTCCGCGAGGGCGCAGGAGCTCGCGCGGAAGCTGGCCGCGGGCGCGAAGACGAAGCTAGACGCCGTGAAGGCGATCCGCAACCTCGTGACCAGCGCGATCCGCTCGGCCGGGCCGTCGTTCACCGCCCTTCCGCTCGGCGAGCTGTCGAACGCCGACACGACGCTCTCGGACGGCTACGGGCACGGCGCCGACTGCGCGATCCTCCTCCACGCGATGCTGTCGGCCGCGGGCCTGAAGCCCGAGTTCGTGCTCGCCTCGCCCGAGCCGGCCATCGACCCGCTGCGCAAGGTGGCGGCCGCTTTCCCCCTCCCGTACGAGTTCCAGTCGGTGCTGGTCAGGGTCCGGGCGGGGTCCGAGAGCTACTACTGCAACGACACCGACCAGTACGCGCGCCTCGGGGCCACCCCGCACGACGGCGACCTGGGGATAACCCTGGCGGACCAGAGCCTGGGTACCATCCGGGCGGCGCGCGGCGACGAGAACCGCCTGGCGGAGAGCTACCGCATGAGCGTCGACGACGCGGGCCGGGTGAGGATGCAGATCCGCAGGGAGTATTTTGGAACCGGATACGGCGAGAAGAACAAGTTCTTCTCGGAGCTGCCCCCCGAGGAGAGGCGGCGCTACTTCCAGGAGGCCGTCAGCGGGGTGGCCCAGGGGGCCCGTCCGGTCGGCGACCTGTCCACGAACTTCGACGGGTACCCCGGCGTCGAGCAGTTCACCGTGGAGATCGACCACTACGCCGTGGTGGACGGGAAATACCTGTACTTCGACCTGCCCTATGCGCTCAGGCTCTTCCCGGCGAACACGGACCGGCATACCCTGCCCCTCCTCATCCGGGCCCCCCTCCTGGAGACGGTGCACGCGCAGATCGAGCTGCCGGCCGGGTTCAGGCGCGTGGTGATCGCCCCGCGCAACGAGGACATGACCGCGCCGGACGGCGCGGGTACCGTCCACGTCTCGGCAAGGGCCTCCGGCACGGGCTGGTCCGTGACGCAGGAACTCTCGGCCAAGCCCTCGCTGGTCGCCCCGCAGGACTACGGCGCGCTCCTCTCGGTGGAATCCGCCCTGGAGAACGAGTCGTCCCGCCTGCTACTCCTCGAGCACTAGGCAAGGGCACCGCCGCAAGGCAAGGAATGAGGATCAACCATGAAGTTCTCACGACAGAAATTGGCCGTGCTGCTCGCGCTCCTGCCCGGGATCATCCACGCGCAGCAGATTCGCCACGTGCAGCTGCGAACCGCTGACGGTGTCCTCGAGGGCGTGGTCAGCGCCGACGGGAAGGTGCGCACGTTCAAGGGCATCCCCTACGCCGCGCCGCCCGTCGGCACGCTCCGCTGGAGGCCGCCGCAGCCGGTTTCCCCATGGGCCGGCGTCCGCAAGGCCGCCGACTACGGGGCGCGCGCCATGCAGGGGCGCATCTTCAGCGACATGGTCTTCCACGACGACGGGCCCAGCGAGGACTGCCTGTACCTTAACCTGTGGATGCCGGCGGACCCCGGGCGGGCCGGGCTGCCGGTGATGGTCTGGATCCACGACGGCGGCTTCGTCGCCGGCTCCTCCTCCGAGCCGCGCCAGGACGCCGGGAACCTCTCGAAGAAGGGCGTGATGGTGGTCAGCTTCAACTACCGCATGGGCGTGTTCGGGTTCCTCGCGCATCCCGAGCTCGCCAGGGAGTCGGGTCGCGGCGCGTCGGGCAACTACGGGCTCCTGGACCAGGTCGCCGCGCTCGAATGGGTCAGGAGGAACATCGCGGCGTTCGGCGGCGACCCCGACAACGTCACGATCTTCGGGGAATCGGCCGGATCGGAGGCGGTCAGCGGGCTGGTGGCGTCGCCCCTGGCCCGCGGCCTCTTCCGGCGCGCGATCGGCGAGAGCGGCGCGCTTGTAAGCGCGAGCCCGCCTATGAAGTCGCTCGCCGAGGCCGAGGAGGCGGGCGTCAGGTTCGCGCAGTCCGCGTTCGGGACGGCCTCCCTCCAGGCGCTGCGGGCGAAGCCCGCCCAGGAGCTGCTCGACGCGGCGCTCAAGCTGCCGATGGAGTACTTCCAGCCGAGCGTGGACGGATACTTCCTGCCGGCGGACTGCCGCTCCATCTACGCCGCCGGCGGGCAGGGCCGCGTCCCCCTCCTGGCCGGATGGAACAGGGACGAGGGAAGCTACAGGGCCTTCTTCGGCGACTCCCGGCCGACCGTCGAAAACTACGTCGCGCGCGCCAGGGCCAGGTTTGGCGCCCATGCGGAGGCCTTCCTCGCGCTCTACCCGGCGGAGACGGACGCCCAGGCGAGGCGGGCGGCGCAGGACCTCGCCGGGGACGACTTCATCGCCCACAACACGTGGAGATGGATCGAGGCGCACCTCGCGACCGGCCGGTCCCCGGTCTACCGCTACGAGTTTGACCAGACCCTTCCCCTACCCCCGGACGCGGCGCCGGGCGCGGAGCCCACGGCCCCGCACGCATCCGACATCGAGTATGTCTTCCGCACGCTCCCGTCGAGGAACCTCCCCTGGCGGCCGGAGGACCGCGACGTGTCGGAACTCTTGGCCTCCTACTGGACCAACTTCGCCAAGACGGGCGATCCGAACGGCCTTGGCCTGCCGCCGTGGCCGGCATACGGCGGCGGCGACGGGTACCAGGTGATGCACATCGGGCCCGGTCCCGGCGCCGCCCCGGACAGGCTCCGCGGCCGGCACGAGTTCCTCGACAGCCTCAATCCCGCGCCGTAGCCGCGGCCGGCGCCCGGACGGATAAGTTTGCGTGGCCGGCCGGGATCCCTTTACGCATCCCTTCCAGGGAACACTCGGACCCGCCGTGTCGGACATTGGAAAATTCCTCGTCGCCCTCGGCCTCGCGATCGCCGCCGCCGGCGCCGTCGTCTGGTCGGGATTCGGCCGGTCCTGGCTCGGGCGGCTGCCGGGCGACATCCACGTCCGGCGGGGAAGCACCGAGATCTACTTCCCGGTCGCCACCTGCGTCCTCGTGAGCGTGGCCCTGACGCTCCTCCTTTGGCTGTTCCGCACCCGCCGCTAGGCTTTCCCCCGGGGGAGGGGCCTCACCTGGCCGGCCCGTGGCTGAAGCGCTTCCGGAAGGCCCCGATCAGCTCGTCGACCCTCCTGATCTGCGGCTCGCCGCCCTCGATCCGCGCGACCTCCCTGGCATGGGCCAGCTCGTTGAGCATCTCCCCTCCCCGGTCCAGGTCGGCCAGCCGGTGGGCGAGGTCCACGTGCTCGGCGGCGTCGAAGGGGCCGCTGGCCGCCATGGCCCGAAGGCTCTCGACCACCTTGGCCGGGTCGTCCTCCGCGGTGTAGATCTGCACGAGGCGCTTGTTGTTGGCGTAGTCGCCCGGCTGGTGCGCGCGCGCCTCGCGGCTGAGCGCGTCGGCCGCCCCCTTCCGGTCATGGCCCTCGAAGAGGCGGACCAGCAGCTCCAGCGCGCCCGTCGCGGGCCGGCCGTCGGGGTCCTCGCGCCAGATCCTGCGCGCCTCGCGCTCGGCGTCGGCCGGCTCGCCGGCCCGGACGAGCAGTTCCGCGTATTCCAGCCGCAGGTAGCGGTTCGCAGGCGCCTTCTCCAGCTCGCGGGCGAAGAACCGCCTGCCCCTGTCGAACTGCCCGGTGGCGGCCCACAGGTCGACCAGCGCCCCGACGGCGCCGTGGTAGTCCCCCTGCGATTCCAGGGATTCCCGGAGCAGCGCCTCCGCCTCGTCGAACCTCGTCATGCGGGAAAGGACCTGCGCCCTGCGCATGGACAGCTCGGCGGACGGGGGCTGGAGCACCCCGGCCTGCTCGAGCAGCAGCAGCGCGCGCTCCTGGTTGCCCGCGTCGGATTCCATGGCCCCGAGGCGCATGGCGAGCGACGCGCTGTCCGGATTCAGCATGAGCGCCCGTTCCACCGCGTTGCGGTATGCGGGGCCCGCATCCGGCATCCGCAGCAGGGCGCCCGCGCGCTCGACCTCCGCCTTGAGCCTGGCCTGGTCCTCGCCGAACGTGGACTGGTTCGTGAACGGGGGCCTCTGCGTCATCCGGACCTCCGTCTGGAGCATCGCCAGCTGCGCGTCGGCGGTGTAGCCGACCTCGGCGGCGCACCCGTCGGAGTCGAGCCCGGCCCCGGGGCCCGCGTCCGGGCCGGCAAGCCCCTGGGCGCATGCGTCGGCCAGCAGCCGGGCCATCTGGAGATTCCCCGCCCAGTCGAAATGGACGTGGTCGAGCAGGATCTCGTGCCCGGCCGTGGGGGGGCGGGATTCGGGGTCGGAGCCCATCGCCTTCGCCGCGTCCACGAGGAGCACGGAGCTCCCGGCTCCCTGCGCGACCTGCCGGATGATCTCGTTCAGGCGCGCGTCGGGGCGCAGGCGCAGCGCGTCCCAATGCAGGGCGTCCAGGTAGCGCTTGCGGGCGATGTCGGGCTTGCCGAGCGACTCCGCGAGCCTGCCCAGCCGGAAGTGGGTCTCGGCAAACTCAGGATCGATCCGGAGCGCCTCGCCGTACCCGTAGAGCGCTCCCTGCACGTCGCCGAGGTCCCAGGCGATCGTCCCCGACTCAAACGCCTGCTTCCAGTATTTCTCGTCCACCGGGGACAATCCCTCCCGGTGCGCCGAGATGAACGGGGCGCAGTCCTTCAGGTTGGCGACCACGGTGGAGAGGACCGTCCTCGCCCCGGCGCGGCCGGCGAACCCGACGATGTCCCGCAGGTTGGCGGAGAAATTGCCGTAAACGGCATCCAGCCTGGGGTCGTCGCTCCGCACCGGCTCCTCCGAGAATGTCTCCAGGCCCCTCCAGTCCCGGGCCCCAAGCCCGGACCGGGCCAGCCGGCCGAGCAGCTTCGTCAGCAGCTGTCCCGTGCAGGTGCTTCGAACCCAGACGCCGGCCCGGATGAACCAGAGGGGCTTGTTCGCCGACACGTAGGCGCAGCCGGGGCCGTAGGGCCCGGCCACCTCGTTGTCCCCCATGTAGATCACGAGCAGGTCCGGCTGGAACGCCCCGGCGTCCCGTGCAATCCGGTAGGCCACATGGGAATCGATCGCCGTGATGCCCAGGTTGAAGACCTCGACGGCCCTCCCGGGAAAGCGCGCCCCGAGCTGGGCCCTCAGCTGGGCGGCAAACCCGAAGTCGGGATCGGGCGTCCCCTGCGCGGCCGACTCGCCCAGGACAAACACCCGGACCGTTCCCGGTTCCTTGTGCATCCGGATGCGAAAATTGACGGGATGGATCCCAAACGAGGCGGGGATGAACGGGGCGGTGAAGTCTGGGTTCGTGCGGTAGAACCCCGGCTTCGCGTCCGGGATGAAGAACCCGGTCGGCTTCCCCAGGCCGGCCAGGCGGAGCGCGACCTCGACCGCGCAGGCAAGGAACACCGGAGCCGCGACAAAGACCAGGAGCCGCAGGAGGATCCGCCGGGCGGCCCGCGTCCGGACGGGCTCGGGCTCCCCGTCAGCGCTGTGGGGCGTGGCCATCGATGGAGCCGGCCGCGCGGGATTCGCCGGGAGACGCGGCAGCCGCCGCGGTTGGCTCGCCAAGGGGCAGGGGGGTTGAAGGCAGCGCGGGGTTGTCGTTCAAATCCATGTAAAAGCTCGCTGCAAACGTATCTTCGGCAATTGGCAAATAGAAGGCTTTTCGGCCCTGCGGGGATGGTCCGCCGACCAGAAGATCGTTTTCAACAACGCCTTTTTGAGTTTCGGATGACTGAGGCGGCCGAGGCCTCCCATCCGAAGTTTCACGAAGCGGTTTGACCACTATCCGTTCAGCCGCCCGAGGGGCACCTGCCCAAGGAAGTGGCCGTCCCGACCCTCCACGTCCGCTCCGGGGGGCACCATCAATCTGGCCTGTCTCGATTTCGCGCCAAGAAAGTGCCACCCGCCGTGCAGGCGGTGCGCGGCGGCATTCCACCCAGAATCGCCCGCGTTGCGGCCAAGTGAGCCGAAGGGGCCCCTAGGTTCCCCTCGATTCCAATCCGTGGCGGCCCCGCGCGTACCGGGCAATAACCACATAAAAGTGCGCATTTGCGTGCACTATCATTTTATGAAACTGGGTTCTGTGCGTCTCCTGTTTCGGGGCATCGCCGTATCACAATCTCATGGAATCATATAAGATATTTATGAATAATATATTAAATTACATTTCAGTTTTGATAATTGACCGATATCGGGATTGGAATCGGCGCCAGGCCCGCCGAATTGCAGGCCACAAACGGGAGGGAAAACCAACGATTACAAGCCAAGTGTTAGATAAAAATTGCACAAAAATGTTGACAGCCAAATTAAGCCGCCTCTAGACCTCGACGCGCACAGGGAAGAGCCTCGCTCGATCCCTATGAAACCCGATTACCCCAAGGCACCCCGGACACTCTGGACGATCCGTTCCATTCCGCGGCGGACGCACGCGAGCAGCTAGGGGGCGTGCCTGCCGTGGAGAAGCAACAACCTAGAACCACCAAGCGTTTCGACCAACACCCCAACCTCAGATGAAAATGACCCCCGCCCAGCCCACGACCACGCTGCGCATCCTCCCGGGCCTCGCCGCCCTCGCCGCCGCAGCCTACCTATCCCTCCCGGCGATCGCGTCCGCCCAGGCGAGCTCGAGTTCCACGACGCCGAGCACCGGAAGCACGGTGTCGCCAGCGCCCGAGGTGGTGCTCGATCCATTCACGGTGTCAACGTCGCAGGACAAGGGTTATGCCGCGACAAACGAGATATCGGGATCGCGCGTGGACACCCCGATCAAGGACATCCCGATCTCGATCGATGTCATCACCTCCCAGTTCATCTCGGACATCGGGGCCACCGATTTGCGAAGCGCCCTTGCCTACCAGGCGGGCGTCATGACCAGGACCCAGAACGACCTTGAGAACACCGCGGGCAGCATTTCGGGCCAGACCTACGGGCCGGGCGGCGTGAACAATCCCCAGGGTGTCACGTCAAACCCGGACCAGTCGCAGTACAAGATCCGCGGGTTCATCGCGACCAACACGCTGCGCGATGGTTTCCTGCGCCTGAGCGGGGTCGACGCGGTCAACATCGACCGCATCGAGGTGGTCTTCGGGCCGAATGCCCTCCTTTACGGCACGGGCAATTTCGGCGGCGTGGTCGATTACCTCCCGATGCGGCCGATGGACGCACAGTCGGGATATGCCCAGGTCTCGTACGGAAGCTACAATTTTGAACGGGCGACCCTGGCCGTCACCGGACCGATCAGCGCCGCGAACCACATCGACTACAGTTTGGCTGCGTCCTACCAGGACACGGGCGCGGCGGTAGGCTACTACAATGAGCAGCACTATTTCATTGCGCCGCAGCTGTCGTGGAGGCCCACGCCCACGACCCTCCTTGTGGCCGATGTTGAATACAGCAAGCAGTGGATCAACGGAAACGGCTTCCAGGCGTTTCGCGGCGTCTCATCCACCAGCGCGGCGCTTCCCACAAACAACGACCAATTTGAGGCGGTGGGCTTTTATTACCCGCCCGGCAGCGATCCGAACTCATACAATGTCACCGGTCCGGACACCTTCGTCGACACGCAGGAAAAGAACATCGAGCTCAAGGGCACGCAACAAATCCTCAAGGAGACAAGCTTCCTGCCGAGCGTGGATTTTCTCGTCGGCTACAATCGCTCGTCCGTCAACCAGCAGCAGCGGCAGATAAACGGGGAGATTGAGGTCGACACGGACCCCACCAACAACGGATTCGCGCTTGGGCAGACGATCACCACGAGCGAAGGCGAAAACTCAGTCGGAGGGGAGGGCTCGAACAACGGGAACCTGACGTTTGGAACGACCCCCCACTCAGTCATTGCGTATACCTGGAACCTGGCCGACACCGCGAGCATCCGCGACCAAGAGAGGGTCGAGATCGTCGTGAGGAAGACCCTGTTTGACGGGAAGTGGTACCAGTGGAACAGCCAGGCACTCGCCGGGTATTCCGACCTTTTTCAGCAGACCTATAATCTTCAGGGGGCGACGGCCAATGGGACCAACTACTGGAGCCCCAACAGCCTCGGCCCCATCAGATATGGAATGCAGGGCGACGGCTCGCCCGATCTGCCCGAGACCTTCAACGTCAACACCGAGGTCAAGAACTGGGACAGCGCCTATTACCTGAATTATTACGCCAAGCTGTTCAAGGAACGCCTGATCCTGATGTCGGGGGTCCGCAAGGACACGAACGTCTCCTGGGACAACAACCTGACCCTCACAACGGGGGGCGTCGAGTCCCCCAGCCTCTCCAACAAGACCTACCAGAACGGCGGCATGCTCGAGGTCACCAAGTTCCTGTCGCTGTATGCCCTGAAGGCCGAGGGCGTCGAGCCGAACTTTGGCGGACTCAAGAACGCTGGAACCGGGGTCCCCGTGAGCTCGAACACCGGAAAGAGCAACGAATACGGCATCAAGTTCGACGCCTTCAACGGGAAGCTCACCGGGACAATCAGCAGATACACGATCACTAAGGTGTCGTGGGAGTCCGAGCCCTGGTTTGCGCCCGCTCCCCTGGGGCACGTCCGCTTCAATCCGGGCAAGCCGATCATATACAACCTGTCCGACGGCACATCCGGCCAGGGCATGCTGCCCAATGGCGCGATGGTCGGCGGAACGACGTGGGCCGGCAACGGCTGGGGCGGGGGCGGCCCCGCCAGCGGCAACGGGCTCGCGGGCGGCAACAACACCTCCGCTTCCATATCCGCGTTCAACGCCGCGGTGTCCGCCGGATCGATCTACGTCGCCAACACGAACAACGCGTCGGCGAACTACGCGGGGGCTTCGAACGCGGCGGGCCCCAACATTCCCCAGGTCTATGTCAACGCAAGCACGCCGACCGGCGCCGCCTATCTGAACGCCGTGTTTGCCTCGACCGCCGGCTTCAGCAACGGCGGCTGGCCAGGCTGGATGTATTACGGCGCCGGAGGCCCGGGCGACACGTGGGACCTGAACCTCAACAATGCATCCCTGGACGCGACCGGCTTCCTCAATACGGGGGCAGGCGCGGCCGATCAGGTTGTCGACCAGTCAAAGGGCTACGAAGGCCAGCTCCTTTACACCCCGAACGACAGATTCCAGATCGTGCTGACCGCGAGCGTCAATGCGACGGTCAACCGCATAAACAATGGAACGTGGCCGAAATACCCGGACCCGCAGGACATGTGGGCGCCCTGGTTCTTCGACAACTTCGGCCTCAACGGCGTGCCAGTGAACAAAGTCTACTCGAACCCGCAGGACACCTCGACCCACGTCACCACCGTCGCCCCCGGTGACGACACTCCGAAATATGCCTTCAGCTTGTTCGAGAACTACAAGTTCGGCGACCGACTAAAGGGTCTGACCGTGGGCCTCGGCGAATCCTGGCATTCCCAGGAGCAGTACTTCTCCGGCATCACTCACGGTTCCGGGCAGGTCGAGACGAATGCCGCGGGCTATATCATCGTCGCCTACGGGCCATCCATGTTCAACCTGGATGCATTCGCGAAGTATGAGTGGAAGTCATGGGGTCGCAATCAGCTTATCCAGCTGAATGTCTATAATGTGCTGGATGACAAGGAGCTAAACGGCTTCGTCCGGACGAACCCGATCACGGCCAAGCTGAGCTACGAGGTTAGGCTCTAACTCGCGCCCGCCAGTCCGGGCCTTAATTCAGCGCACACGGCGGCCCGCCGTGTGCGCCTTTTTCTGGGCGCATCCGCCAGGGAGGGCCCGATGCCCGCATGCAGGGATTGGAGGCCTTTCGCCTCCCATTCAGGCGGTCGGCGTCACCGGACCTGTCCGTCGCTGAAGCGCTTCCGATAGAGCTCGATCCGGGCCTTGATCGCCTGAATCTGCGGCTCGTCGCCTTCAATCTGCGCGACCTCCCTGGCCTGGGCCAGTTCGTCCAGCATTTCCCTCCCCCGGTTCAAATCAGCCAATCGATGGGCGAGGTCGAGGTGCTGCGCGGCATCGAACGGGCCGCTGGCCGCCAGGGCCTGCAGGCTCTCGACCACCTTGGCCGGGTCGTCCCTCCGGGTGTAGATCTCCACGAGGCGCTGATTGTTGAAGTAGTCGTAGGACTGATGGGCGCGCGCCTCCAGTGTGAGCGTTTCGGCCGCTGCCGTCCTCCGCTGGCCTTCGAACAGGCGGACCAACAGCTCCAGCGCGGCCGCGGCGGTCCGGCTGCCGGGGTCCTCGTCCCAGATCCTTCGCGCCTCGCGCTCGGCGTCGCTCCAATCGCCGCCAAGGACAAGCAGGTTTGCGTATTCCAACCGCAGATAGCGGTTCGCAGGCGCCCGTGCCAGCTCCCGGGCGAAGAACCGCTTCCCCCTGTCGAACTGCTTGGTCGCGGCCCAGAGTTCGACCAGCTCGCCGGCGGCGGAAAAATAGTCCTCGTCCAATTTCAAGGATCCCATCAGGAGCGCCTCCGCCTCGTCGAACCTGCCCATGCGGACAAGGATCTGGGCCTTGCGCCAGGACGTCTCCGCAGACGGGGGCTGAAGCGCCCCGGCCTGCTCAAACAGCGACAGCGCGCGTTCCAGGTTGCCCGCATCGGCTTCCATGGACCCCAGGCGCATGGCGAGCGTGGCGCTGTCCGGATTGAGCTGGAGCGCCCGCCCCACCGCGTCGAGATCCGCGGATCTTGCATCCGGCATCCTCAGCAGCGCGTTCGCGCGCTCAACCTCCTTCTTCAGACTCGCCTGGTCCTCGCTGAACGTGGATTGGTTTGTGAACGGCGGCCTGAGCGTCAGCTTGACGACCACCTGGAGCATCTTCAGTCCGGCGTCGGGGGTGTAGCCGAGCGCGGCGGCGCATTGATCGCCGTCCAGCCATCCGGTGGCGGGCGCGTCCGGGCCGGAAAGAGCCCGGGCGCATCCGTCGGCCAGCAGCCGGGCGATCTGGAAATTCCCCGCCCAGTTGAAATGAACGTGGTCGAACAGGATCTCGCGCCCCGCCAGAGGCGCAGGGGATTCGGGGTCGGCACCCATCGCCCTCGCCGCATCCACCATGAGGACGGAGCCGCCGGCCCCCTGGGCGACCCGGCGGATGATCTCGTTCACGCGCGCGTCCGGGCGGAATCGCAGCGCGTCCCAATGAAGGGCGTCGAGATAGTATCTGTGGGCGAGCGCGGCTTCGCCGAGCGACTCCGCAAGCCTGCCAAGCCGGAAATGGGTCTCCGCAAACTCGGGATCGATCCGGAGAGCTTCGCCGTACGCGCAGGCGGCGCTCGGCGCGTCGCCGAGGTCCCAGGCGATCGCCCCGCCGTCAGATGCCTCCCTCCAGGATTTTGCCTGCGCAGCCGACAATCCCTCCTTGTGCAGCGAAATGAACGGGGCGCTGTCCTTCAGGTTGGCGACGACGGTCGACAGGACCGTCTTGATCCCGGCGCGGCGGGCGATTTCCACGATGTCCTGCAGGTTGGTGGAGAAATTGCGGTAGACGACCTCCAGCCTGGGATCGCCACCCCGGACCGCATCCTCCGAAAAGGTCTCCATGCCCTTCCAGTCCTGGGCCATCGACCCGGGCCGGGCCAACCTGCCCAGCAGCTGCGCAAACAGCTGGCCCGTGCGGGTGCCGCGAACCCAGACGCTGGCCCTGATGAACCAGAGGGGCGGGTTCGCTGACAGGTAGGCGCAGCCGGGGCCATAGGGCCCGACCACCTCGTTGTTTCCCATATAGACCACGAGCAGGTCCGGCTCAAATGCCCCGACCTGCCGGACGATCCTGTAGACCACGTGGGAGTTTATCGCGGTGATTCCCAGGTTGAGGACCTCGAGGGCCTTTCCGGGGAAACGCGCCTTAAGCTGGGCCGCCAGCTGGGCTGCGAATCCAAAATCGGGCTCGGGCATCCCCTGCGCAGCCGACTCGCCCAGCACGAAAATGCGGACGGTGTTCGGCGCCTTGTGCGTCCGAATGCGAAAATTGAGCGGCTGGATCCCGAACGAGGCGGGGATGAACGGGGCGCAGAAGTTAGGATTCGTGCGGTGGAACCCCGGCTTCTCGTCCGGTATGAAGAACTCCGTCGGCTTCCCTGCTCCGACCACGCGGAGCGCGCCCTCCAGCGCGCAGAAGAACAACGCCGGCGCAGCGACGGCGAGCAGCAGTCGCGGGATCAGCGGCGACGTCCGCCGCGGGAGAACCCGCCCGGATGCTCCGTCAGGGTTGGTGAAGATGGCCATCGATCGAGGCCGACACTGAACAGGATCCCCCTAGGACCGCCGCGGTTGCTATGGCTGGCTTGTCCAACGTGGAAAGGGGTTTGAGGTAGCGTGCGGGGGTCGTCCAAATCTGTGTAAAGGCTCGCAGCAAACGTATCTTAGGCAATTGGAAATTGAGGGGTTTTCGGCCTTGTAGAGCGGGTGCGCCGGCCCGAGAATTGTCCCGAAGATGTTCCAAGCGATCAGGCAGCTTGCGACCGGAGTGTCCTCGGACGCCCGCCCAGTACAGCCGGTCGTTGCGCGGTGTGCACCGTTGTGCGGAGTGCGCGCGCGGCTCGGGTGACAGCTCGCCCCACGCGCCCCTTCGCGCCCGGGCGAATCCTCCTACGGACCGTCGCCATGCACGCGGCGCTCCTCGGGCTGTTGCCGAACCTCATCGGGGGCGGCGACCCGCCCGCAGGCGGCGCCCACAAGGGACCGGCCGACGCCCCGCCTTCCTGGTGGCGCGAGCTGCGGGTCCGCGACCTGCGCGGGGCGCCGCTCAGTCCGGAGGGCCGCTGGTTCGTGGTCGTCTTCCTGAGTCAGGATTGTCCCGTGTCGAATGCCTCCATCCCGGTGCTCAACAGTCTTGCCGCGGAGTTTTCGCCGCGGGGCTTTGCCTTCGTCGGGGCCTACGTGGACCCGACCGCGGACTTGGAGGCCCTCCGGAGCCATGTGGCGGACTACGCGATAGGGTTTCCCACCGCCGACGACAGGGAGCACCGGCTGGTGCGGGCCGCCGGTGCCACGTACACGCCCGAGGTCGCCGTGTTCTCCGCCGCCGGAGCCAGGCTGTACGGAGGACGCATCGACGACCGCGTGGGCGCCTTCGGCGCGGCGCGGCCGGCCGCGGCCCATCAAGAGCTGCGCCAGGTGCTCGCGGCCCTCGCATCCGGGTCGCCGGGTCCATTCAAGGGGAATCTGGGCTTCGGGTGCGCCATTCCCGAGGCGGTCAAGCGATGAGCCGCAGGATGACGCTGCTGGCCGCCAGCGCCCTTGCCGCCGCGGGATCCCTAACCGGAGGGCAAGCCGTCCCTGAGGCCGGCGACCCGTCGCCGACGTGGGCCCGGGACGTCGCGCCGATCCTCATGAGCCACTGCGTGGAGTGCCATCGGCCGAGCGAGGTGGCGCCGTTCTCCCTCCTCGCCTACAAGGATGCCGCGAAGCGGGCGCGCTTCATCGCGAAGACGGTCACGGCGCGGATCATGCCGCCATGGACGCCCGACGGGCCGAGGGACGCGTTTGTCGACGAGCGCCGCCTCTCCGGAGAAGAGATCGCCACGATCGGGCGCTGGGCCGAGACGGGGGCGCCCGCCGGGGACCTTTCCGCGGCGCCCGGGCCCCCTGCTGAGCGCGGCGGCCGCTGGCGCCTGGGGCCGCCCGATCTCGTAGTGCGGATGCGCCGTCCCTTCGCGATCCCGGCCGGCCCCGACGACACCTACCAGGTCTTCCCGATCCCGTTCTCCCTAGCCGCTGTGCCGGCCTCCGTGCTGGCCGGCGCGCGCATCCCCGGCTCCGACGCGCTGGCCGTGGCGGCGGTGGAGGTCCGCCCGGAGAACCAGCGCGCCCTGCACCACGCCGACGTCTTCGTCGACACGACGGGCGAAGCGCGAAAGCGCGAGGCGGCCGAGGGCGGCAACGGCTATGCGAGCTTCGGAACGCCGGGCTTCGTTCCGGCTGCGTACCTGGGCGGGCGCGTGCCCGGCACCACCCCCCGCTTCCTGCCGGGTGGAATCGCCGTCGGCGTCATGCCGATGTCCGGGGACATCGCGGTGCAGATCCACTACCACGCGACCGGCAAGGCCGAGTCCGACCAGACCGAGGTCGGAGTCTACCTCATGCGCGAACCCACGAGGCGGATGATGGACGCGCTCTTCCTGCGCAGCTTCAAGCTCGACATCCCCGCCGGAGCCCCGGCGTACGCCGTCGAGGATTCAATCGAGGTCCCCGCGGACTGCATCCTCATGTCGGTCTTCCCTCATATGCATCTGCTTGGCCACGAGGTGCATGCCATCGCCCAAATGCCGGACGGCTCGGTCCGGACCCTTATCGACATCAGCCGGTGGAGCTTCCGGTGGCAGGACCATTACTTCTACCGCGAGCCGTTCCTCCTCACTAAGGGGACCCGGGTCCGGTGCCGCTGGGTTTTCGACAACAGTGCGG
The DNA here is from genome assembly GCA_937889545.1 of uncultured Opitutaceae bacterium. GTDB lineage: Bacteria > Verrucomicrobiota > Verrucomicrobiia > Opitutales > Opitutaceae > Palsa-1447. The sequence continues at coordinate 12,883 of CALAOT010000066.1, read as the reverse complement.
CCAATCCCTCCAATCCGTATTCGCCGCCGCGAGAGATCGTGTTCGGGCCAAACGCCACCGACGAGATGTGCGGGCTGCTTCTCGGGGTGATCCCGATGAACCTCGGCGACGAATCGCTCCTGCGCGAGGCCCGGATCAGGAAGATGAAGGAGACCATCGCGGAGCTCACCCCCGAGGAGCGCGCCCGCTTCCGCTGGGACGACGCGTTCGAGGAAGCAGCAGGCTTGAACTGAGAGGACGCGCTACGCGGGAACGGCCTTGCGCCTGGCGAGATCCGCCTCGATCTCCTTCATCTTCAGATCGGTGATCGGATAGAAGAGGATGGCGAAGGTCCCGATCAGAGCAAGGGCCGCGGGAATGACGCTGAACATCAACCGGATCCCGAGACTCGAAGCGGCGGTCTGATCCACGTTGGCCACGAATCCGTAGTATGCCAGAAGCCAGCCGAGGGCGCCCGTCCCCATGGCCAGCCCGACCTTCTGCGAAAACACGAGGGCCGAGAAGACGAGTCCCGTCGTCCGGCGCCCGAACCTCCATTCGCCATAGTCGGCCGTGTCCGCGTACATCGACCAGAGCATCGCCGGCGTCGGGCCCACGATGAAATTCGCCACGACGTTGAGGGTGATCAGGGCGGCGTAGGATCTCGGGTCGACGAGATAGAACGACGCGATCATGAGCGCGTTCAGGATGGAGAGCGCGATCATGAGCGTGCGGCGGTCGCCCAGCTTGAGGAAAAGCTTCGTGGAGGCCGCGCCGGCTATGAACGCGACGAAGCCGCTCGTCGCATAGAGCGTGAACCGCGCCTCGTCCCGGACGACATACTTGAAATAATAGATGATCGAGCCGTTGCGCACGGCCGCGTTGACGAGGGTGAACAGCCCGGAGAAGAACAGCGCCACCCACGGCCTGTTCCTGAGCATGTTGAGGAGGTCCTCGCCGAAGGAACCCCTCTGGTCGGCCAGCGGGGCCACCCGCTCGCGGGTCTTCGCAAAGGTGAGGAAGAACAGGGCGACCGACAGCACGGAGAAGATCAGCATCGTGTACCGGATGCCCTCGGCCTCGTTGCCCCTTCCCAACAGATTCTTCAGCGGGACCACGAGGCGGGCTATGAGGAAGGCCCCCGCAAACGCGCAGACGAAGCGGTATGTCGAGAGCGAGGTCCGCTGCTCCGAGGACGGGGACATGACACCCATGAGCGCGGAATACGGTATGTTGATAGCGGCGTACGCGACCCACATGATGCCATAGGTCACGTAGGCGTAGACGAGCTTCCCGTGTTGGGTGAGGCCGGGGTTCAGGAACATCGCGTACCCGGCGACGCCGTAGGGGATGGCGCCCCACAGGATATAGGGCCGGAACTTGCCCCACCGGGTGTTTGTGCGGTCTGCGAGCACCCCCACGGCCGGGTCGATCACCGCGTCGAAGACCCGCAGGGCGAGCATCATCGTCCCGACCGCGGCGGGCGCCAGGCCGAAGATGTCCGTGTAATAGAAGACGAGGAAGAGATTGAAGAACTGGAAGTAGAAATTCGAGGCCGTGTCGCCCAGTCCATAGGCGAGTTTCTCCTGGAAACTCAGGCGTTCAGGCAAGCTCATGGGAAACCGGTCTACGCCCGGGATCAGGGCCGCCAAGCGGCTTGGGGCCGCACCTCTTGTGGCGGGAGAAGGAGATCATGAGAGAGACGCGGGAAAGGAGTCCGCGCCGGCCCCGGCGTTGAATCAAGCGTGGGGCGGCTCCCATATGTCAATCTTCATGTGCATCATTTTGTGCATAAGCTCCATCGACGAAAGGCCGCTGCCCGGGGCCCCCTAGCCACCGGCGACGGGTCTTCGACAGGGCCGGCGATGGCCTTCGTTTTTGTGCATAGCGATTTTACTACTTGAAAACCGCACCGTCCTTCGCACAATTTTCAGTGCAGGCCGGGATTCACCAACCACGAATCCGCCTCCAGACTCGGCCTGGGAGCGACATCCACCGCCAGCCAGCCCCACAACCCATCAGCTCCACAGTAAACCAGCAACTGATCGCCGAGAGGCTCAAGCTGTCCCGCACGACCGTCTCGCGCAGCCTCGCAAACCACCCCGCGATCAGCGCCGACACCCGCGCAAAGGTGCAGAGCCTAGCGGCGAAGATGGGCTATCGCGGCAACCCGACCCGCACCCTCCGGAGGTCGCGCCAGAGCAAGCCGCTGACGATGGGCGTCCTGATCGGGGTGCCCGCGGAAAACGTGGCAATGGCCACGTTCCCGTTCATCCTGCAGGGGATCCGCGATCGCGCGGGCATGGAGCACGTGTCGATCGACGTCTGCTTCGAGAACCCCGCCTCGTTTGACCCCGCGGTCCGCCCCCAGAGCATCTTCCGCAGCATCCGCGCGGGCGACTGGCGCGGCACCGTGCTCATATACCCCTTCCCCGAGCAGACCGTGGCGATGATCGCGCGGAAGATCTCCGCCGTCGCGGTCCTCGAGTCCTACAGCACACCCGGTATCGACACGATTGATACGGACGACTCGGTCGGCATCCTGGCCCTCGTAAGCCGGCTCAGGCATGCCGGCCACGCCCGCATAGGCTTCCTCACCTGGGAATACCCCGTCGTGGGGCACTGGGCGACGCGCCGGTTCGGCGCCTATGTCGAGGCCATGTTTTCGCTGGGCCTGCAGTTCCACCCGGACTGGACGATCAACGTCCACAAGGCCGGTCCGCACATCAAGGAGGACGGCATCACCGACCAGGTCCTGCAGAGGATCCGCGACGACCGGGTGACCGCGTGGGTGTGCGCGGCCGACCACCAGGCCTACCGGCTCATGGAGGAGCTCAAGGCGCGCGGCGTGCGCGTTCCCGAGGACTGCTCGGTGACCGGATTCGACGGCCTCGAGCCTCCGCAGTCCCTGCGCCGCCTCGCGTCGATCCGCGTCCCGCACGAGGACATCGGCTCCTCGGCGGTTGCCCGGCTGCTCAACCGGATCGTGCTCCCGAACTCGCCGCGCCGCAAAATCCTGGTCGAAGGGCTGCCGGTCGAGGGCGAGACGATCGCCCCCCCTCCGAGGCGGTAACCCTACGCGCCGCTGGTCCGGACAGACGGCGACGCAGGCCCGATGCACCGTGGAGGCGCTTCCATGAAGATCAATATGAGATACCGCGCGCTTGCCCTCGCCCTGGCCGTCCTCGCGGGCGCGCCCCCCCGCGCCCACGCCGCCACGCCGGTCCTCGTCTGGAGCGATGAATTCAACCAGGCGGCGGGCACGCAGCCGGATCCCGCAAAATGGGCCTACGACCTCGGCGCCGGCAATCCGGCGGGATGGGGCAACAACGAGCTGGAATCCTACACAAGCTCGGCAAGCAATGCGCAGATCGTCGCCGACCCCAATGCCACCGATGGGAAGGCGCTCGCGATCACCGCCCTCAAGAGCAGCGGGGCCTACACGTCCGCCCGGATCTACACCAACAGCTCATTCACAGCCTGCCGGCTGGAGGCGCGGGCGCGCATGCCGGCCGGCGCGGGCGTCTGGCCGGCGTTCTGGGCGCTCGGCAGCAACATCAATACCGTCGGCTGGCCAGCCTGCGGCGAAATCGATGTCATGGAATGGGGCGGAAGCAGCCTGACGCCCGGCGACGTCCAGGGTTCGCTGCACGCACCCAATTACAATCCGACCACGGTCTATCCCTTGGCGAACAACGCGAGATTCAACGACGCCTACCACGTGTTCGCCGCCGACTGCTATCCCAATGAGATCGTGTTTTCGGTGGACGGGACGGTCTACGAGGACCTGAAGGAAAGCGCCCAGCCCGCCGGGGCAACATGGCCGTTCGACGCGCCATTCTTCATCCTCCTCAATCTGGCCGTGGGCGGCAACTATCCCGCGTCGCCCGCCGGCACCGCGTTTCCCCAGACCTACCTGGTAGACTATGTTCGGGTATACTCCCTGCCGTCGGCGCCCCCGCCCAACCTCGTCTGGGCCCCGGCCCCTCCCGCGAACATCGTGGCCTATTCGCCGGCCGCGTCCCAGATCAGCGTGTCGTGGCAGGCCCCCTCGGGCACCTTTGGGGCAGCGCTCACCGGCTACACGCTGCAGCGCGCAAACGACCCGGCATTCGCCCAGAACGCCATCATCTGGAACCTCGGCACCGCCGCCTCGTACCTGGACGCCGCGGTTCAACCCGGGAGCACCTACTATTACCGGGTCTCCGCCGTCAGCACGGACGGCACCTCGGACCCGTCCGGCACCGCGCAATCGGCGGCCCTCGCGTCGTCGGGGGCTTCAAAGCTGACCGACATTGCAACCCGGGGATTTGTCGGAACCGGCGCCAATTCCCTTATCGCCGGGTTCGTGGTCGGCGGCCCAGGCGCAAAAACGGTGCTCATTCGCGCCTCGGGGCCCGCCCTCGCGGGCAGTCCCTTCAATGTCCCGGGCACGCTTCCCGATCCACAGCTGCAGCTCTACAGCGGAAGCGCCGTCCTTGCGACCAACGCGGGATGGCAGGGCAGCGCCGTGATCGCCGACGCAGCCTCCGAAGTGGGTGCATTCACCTGGTCCAATCCCATGAGCAACGACGCGGCACTGCTCACGACGCTGCCTCCGGGGCCGTACACGGCGATCGTTTCCGGGACGAGCGGGGACACGGGCGTGGCGCTCCTGGAAGTGTACGACGTGCAGTAGGCGGGCCCGAGCCGGGACAACCTCGGGCAGCCGATTCTCCCTCCAGGGGATACGAGGGAGATGGGCGAAGGACCAGCTTGTGCCCTCCACGTGCGGGACCTCACGCAGCCAAAGAACGGAAAATGTTAACATTAATTCGCACCAAAAAATGCACCTAAATATCCTCCATCAATAGTGTCTTAAAATGTTTGTAATAATTATGTTATATAGGCATATACCGATTATCGTGAACCGCCATAACTCTAATAATTTAAACATTTAGTGCATACTTTATTCTTGCAACTCTTGGAACCGGCTCCACACAATTTTGGGACTGCCCGCTGCGGCCCCGAGCAGCGCCCAGCCTTCCCCCGAAATCCATGCTTTCCATGCCCGCATTGCCTGCAGGCCCAAGGGATCCCTCCCCTGCCCGGCGGAAAACCCCCGCGGAGGCCCGGCTTGTCCCCGGCACGATTGCCGCGCTGAGCCAACCCTGAGCGCAGACCCCATTTCAATCTTACGGGCTGCACCAGCAGCCAGCGCAACCCATGCGATTGACCACCTCATCCTTCCACTTCCCCCGGAATTTTGTCTGGGGCGTCTCCGCCGCCGCGCCCCAGATCGAGGGCGCCGCCTTCGCCGACGGCAAGGGTGAGTCCATCTGGGACCGTTTCGCGCGCCGCCCCGGCGCGATCCTTAACGGCGACAAGCTCGACCCGGCCTGCGACCACTACCATCGCTACGTGCAGGACTTCGCCCTGATGCGGGAGCTCGGGATCAGGCACTACCGCCTCTCCCTCGCCTGGCCGCGCATCTTCCCGGACGGCGACGGCAGGCTCAACCAGCGCGGCCTCGACTTCTACCAGCGCCTCACGGACTCGATGCTCGAGAACGGCATCACGCCATGGGTGACCATGTTCCACTGGGACCTGCCCCAGGCCCTGGAGGACCGCGGGGGCTGGCGCTCGCGCGTCGTCCCGAAGGCTTTCGCCACCTATGCGGACACCGTTGTCCGCGCATTCGGGGACCGCGTCAAAAACTGGATCACGGTGAATGAGATCCGCTGCTTCACCGTGCAGGCCTACGGGGGCCTCGGCAAGGCGCCGGGAGTCAGGGAAAGCCGAAGAGTGGTCAACCAGACCGTCCATAACGCCCTGCTGTGCCACGGCCACGGCGTCCGCGCCGTGCGCGAGCACGGCGGCCGCGGCTCGCGCTGCGGGCTGAGCGACAACTGCGAGACGGTCATCCCCGTCGTCGAGACGCCCGCCGAGGTGGCCGCCGCCCACGAGTGGTTCGCCGAGGCAAACCAGTCCATACTCGGCCCCATCTACAGCGGGCGCTATTCGGACTCGTACCTGCGCGCGTGCGGCGCGTCCCGCCCCAGGATCGAGCGCGGTGATTTTTCCCTCATCGGCCTGCCCACGGACTTTCTCGGGCTGAACATCTACGCGGGCCTCTTCGTGCGGCGCGGCGCCGATGGCCGCCCGCAGCTTCTTTTCCCCTCCGCCAGCTACCCGCGCACGGACAGCGCGTGGCTTCATCTCGCACCGCGCGCCCTCTACTGGGCCCCGCGCCTTGTCTCCGCAGTCTTCGGCGTGAAGAATGTCTACGTCACCGAGAACGGCTGCGGCTACGACGACGACGTGGTCAAGGGCGGGGAGTGCCTCGACCTGCACCGCGTCGAATACCTGCGCAGCTACCTGAAGGAACTCCACCGCGCCATCGCGGACGGCACGCCAGTCCGCGGATACTTCGCCTGGTGCTTCCTCGACAACTTCGAGTGGACGGACGGCTACACGCGGCGCTTCGGCATCGTGCACACCAACTTCAGGACGCAGCGCCGCACGCCCAAGCTGAGCGCACACTGGTACCGCGCGGTCATGGCCGCCAACCAGATCCTGTAGTTTGCGCGGTTCAGGCAGCGCCTGCGCCTGGTCCGCCAGGCCGTTCGGGAGCAGGCCCAACCTCAATGAGTTTTGCCGCGTTAATCGGCCATTTTGTGGTTGAAAATCACCCAAATAGTGGTTGATTATCACCCATGAAGCGACGGCATATAACCCCCCGCCTGCTGGCCGCCTTGCGCGACACACCGGTCGTTTTCGTGCAGGGGCCACGGCAGGCGGGCAAGACCACGCTCGTTCAAAGCCTCAAGGACGACGGGCACGATGCGGCCTATTTCACATTCGATGACGCGGCCGTTCTCGCCGCGGCGCAAGGCGACGCCGATAGCTTTGTCGCGAACCTGCCGCAGAAGGTCGTCCTCGACGAGGTGCAGCGGGTGCCTGACGTCCTCCGCGCGATCAAGCGCAGCGTCGACACCCGCCGGCAGCCCGGGCGCTTTCTTCTTACGGGTTCGGCAAACCCACTCGTCTTGCCCAAGGCCTCCGAGTCGCTGGTTGGCCGGATGGAGGTGCTTTCGCTCTCGCCGTTTTCACAGGGTGAGATAGACGGCCAACCCGAGCATTTCGTTGACGCCTGCTTCGCGAGAAGCTTCAGCCCCGGCAACTATCGGGACTCCGGCTGGCCGGGCCTAACCGAGCGCATCGCTCGGGGCGGCTACCCCGAAATCACCACCAGACCTGCCGGCGCGCGCCGAGAAGCGTGGTTTGGGTCCTACGTCACCACGATTCTCGAGCGGGACATACGCGATATCGCCAATGTCCAAGGCCTGCGCGAAATGCCCAAGCTCCTTCGCCTGGCGGCCGCTCGCGCCAGCGGGCTCCTCAATTTCGCCGAACTCGCCCGGGACGCAGCGCTTCCGCAGACCACGCTTCAGCGCTACTGGGCTCTCTTCGAGGCCACTTTCCTGGTGCGCGGCTTGCCGGCATGGACGGCCAACCTTGGCACGCGCCTGGTCAAAAGCCCCAAGGTGATGCTCGGCGATACCGGCCTGCTCTGTTACCTGCTCGGACTGGACGCTGAATGGCTGCAAGGTGACGCGATGATGGCGGGCGCGGTGTTGGAGGCCTTTGTTGGCACCGAGCTCGCCAAACAGATCACCTGGAGCGAAACCCGCATATCGATGTTTCACTACCGAACGCACACGCAGCGCGAGGTGGATTTCGTGCTGGAAGACGCTGCGGGCCGCCTGGTCGGCATCGAGGTGAAGAAAAGCGCCTCCCCTTCGGCAGGCGATTTCAAGGGACTGCGCCATTTCAGCGAGGCTGTTGGGAAGCGATTCCTGCGCGGCATCCTGCTTTACACCGGATCCAACAGCGTCGCCTTTGGCCCGGAACTGCACGCGGTCCCGGTCAGCGCACTATGGCGCCTGCCTCAATTGTGAGCATCCATCCATCTTGTTCATTGTCCGTGCTTCACACCTGCAAGGCCCAGGGTTCAAGTCCCTCGGCGGCTATCAAGCTCGCTCTATGAACCCACGAATGCTCATCGTCGCCGCATCGGCGGCCTTCGCCGTGTGCCCGTCCCACGCCAAGGCCCAGGACGCCCCCGGGCCCCGGCGCCCCCGGATCGCCGGCCTCTCCCACGTCGCGCTCTGGGCCAGGGACCTCGATCGGTCGCGAGCATTCTACAGGGGTTACCTCGGATTCGACGAACCTTACACGCTGAACGACAAGGCCGGCGGGGTCCTAATCACGTGGATCAAGATCAACGACCGCCAGTCGATCGAGCTCTTCCGCATGGGTGACAACACGCCCAAGGACGGCGACAGCCTCTATCACATCGCCCTCGAAACCGACGACGCCCAGGGGATGCTCGATTACCTCAACTCCCGGGGGGTGAAAGGGCCAGGAGGAAAGCCGCTTCCCTCCAAGGCAAAGGCCGCACGGATAGGGAACCTCAACTACTTCACCGAGGATCCCGACGGGCACATTGTCGAGTTCACGCAGTACCTGCCGGACGGGTGGACGATGCAGAAGGCGGGCCAGTCCATGCCGCCTACGCGCATCGCCGGGCGAATGAGCCACGCCGGCATCATAGCGGGGAACCTGGAGGCCTCGCTCAGGTTCTACGAGGGAATCCTGGGTTTCACGGAAACCTGGCGGGGGAGCAGCGACGGCAAGACCCTGAGCTGGGTCAACCTCCGCGTCCCGGACGGCAGCGACTACATCGAGCTGATGCTCTACGCCACGAAGCCGGGCATCCAGCAGCTCCATGTCCTGCATCATCTCTGCCTCGAGGTTCCCGATGTCATGGCCGCCGAGGCCACGATCAGGGCCCGGGTCCTGCCCGAGGGCTGCAGGCCCATCAACCCGGCCAGGACGGGCGTGAACCGCAAGCGGCAGGTCAACTGCTACGACCCGGACGGCACCCGCGTCGAAGTGATGGAGGCGAACACCACCGACGGACGGCCCGCGCCGTCCTCGGATGCGCCTCCCCCCGTGCGCGCGGCGCCCTGAGGCGCCCACGCGGCGCAGGTCCTGTCTTCGGCTTCCCGCGAATCCCCATGGGTTAAAGAGCGCGCCCGATGGCGGGTTCCGGCCGGTGAATTGTCATTACCCAGTGAGCCCCGGGTCCGTCCATGTGCGCGCCCGGCGGACGGGGCCCGCCTCCTCACGATGCAACGCACTGGGCAAGGATTCCCGCCACGCTACCCGATCCGGGCGGCATCCTGCACGGCCGGGGCCGTCCTGCTTCTCCTCTTCCTGCGGCGCCCCGAGTCCTTCACCCACCCGCAGTTCTTCGCGGAGGACGGGGCGATATTCTTCCTCGACGCCGACCGCGACCCGTGGGGGTCGGTCCTCACCCCCTACGCCGGCTACCTGCACCTCGCCGCCCGCCTCGTCGCGGCGCTCTGCTCGTGGCTCGACCCGCTCTGGATCCCGGCCGCCTATTTCTCGGTCTGCACCGCTGCCGTCCTGGCCCTCGCGCTTGCCCTGTTCTCGCCGAGGGTGGGCCTCCCCCATCCCGCCCTCTTCGCCCTCGGGGTGGTCCTGGTGCCGCACAGCGGCGAGGTGTTCGACAACCTAACGAACCTCCAGTGGATCACCGCCCTCGGGCTGGTCGTGCTCCTGCTGGCCCGGGATCCCGAGAGGCCCGCCCAGTGGCTCACCGACTTCGCCTACGCCGCCGTCATCAGCTTAAGTGGGGTGTTCTCGATCGTCCTCGCCCCCCTCTTTGCCGCGCGGGCCGCGGTCCGCAGGAGCCCTTCCGCCGCCGGGATCGCCTGCCTGGTCGCCGCCGGCGCCGCCGTGCAGGTATATCAAATCCTCCACTACCCGCTTCCCTCGTCGGCGAACGCCACGACGCCCTACGCCGCCCTGGCCACCTTCGGGCACCGGGTCTGGCTGGGTCTCCTGTCGCCGCCGGGCCTGTCGGACGCCGCGCCCATGTGGGCGCGCGCCGCCGCCGGCTGTGCGGGCCTCGCGCTCCTCGCGGGGCTCTGCCTATGGGCCGGGCCGGGCCGCCTCGCGCGCATGCTCCTCGCGGCGTCGGTCCTCCTCCTGGTGGCGGCCGCGATCTACAGGTTCAGGGGGATGATCTCCATGCTCGCCTCCGTGCGCTCCGGCGACCGCTATTTCTTCGTGCCGAAGGTATGCGCGCTTTGGCTGCTGGCCCTCCACCTGCGCCCGGCGTCGGCCCTGCGGTGGGTATCGAGGGCCCTCCTTGCGGCGCTCCTCCTCAACACCTGCCTCGCCTTCCGGTTCGAGAGGTGGAAGGACTACGACTGGCCGTACTGGGCGGGGAGGATCGCCACCGGGGATCGCGTCGTGGTGCCCATAAACCCGGAGGGATTCACGTTCACCTACGAGAGGCCGGGGCCCTAGCGGGGCCCGGCTTTGGACGGCCCGGGGTTTCCCCCTCTTTTGCCCATTTACGCGGGCGTGCGGCCGTGCCATCGTGGGTCCTCTCTCCCGGCGCTGCCGGGCAACGTCAGTCATCCCCCCATGAACCGAAAAACGGTCCTTATGGTTGCGAACGGCGACCTCCGCCCGTCCGCCAACAAGCAATGCTGGCCCGCCCAGGCCGCGATGGAGAAGGCGCTCTCCCGCGCATTCGCCCGGCTCGGGGCCCGCCTCGTGCGCGCCCACCCCTACAAGCCGGAGGACGGGCACGGCTTCATCGGCTCGCAGAAGGAGGGGATGGACGTCTTCGCGGGAATCGACCCCAGCGCGCCGCTGGTCGTCGCCGAAAGCGTGTGGCAGTACTCGCACCACCTCCTGGCCGGCCTCATCTCGCACAAGGGCCCGATCCTCACGGTCGCCAACTGGTCCGGCAGGTGGCCCGGCCTTGTCGGCATGCTGAACCTGAACGGCTCCCTCACCAAGGCGGGCGTCCCCTACTCGACGCTCTGGAGCGAGGACTTCACCGACAAGTTCTTCGTCGACAGGCTCAGGCGCTGGCTCGCGACGGGAAGGGTCCGCCACCCCGCGGCGCACGTGCGGCCGCTCGCCAGGTGCCGGGTGCCCCGGAGGGCGGCCGTCGTGGCGCGCCGGCTGGCCCGCGACCTCAGGGCCCGCAAGGCGATCCTCGGCGTCTTCGACGAGGGCTGCATGGGCATGTACAACGCCATCATCCCGGACGAGCTCCTGTTCCCCGCTGGCGTATACAAGGAGCGGCTCTCCCAGTCCGCGCTCTACCACGCCGCCACGCGGGTGAGCGGGAGGGAGGCCCGCGCCGTTTACGGGTGGCTCCGGAGGAAGGGCGTGGCCTTCGAGCTCGGCAGGGACGAGGCCACCGAGCTGACCGAGAACCAGCTGCTGTGGCAGTGCCGCACGTACGTCGCCGCGCTGCGCATCGCGGACGCGTTCGGGTGCGATGCGATCGGCATCCAGTACCAGCAGGGCCTGAAGGACCTCCTGCCCGCCTCCGACCTGGCCGAGGGGCTCCTCAACAACTCCGACCGGCCCCCAGTCAGGAACGCCGCGGGCAGGGTGATCCGCGCGGGCGAGCCGCTGACGCACTTCAACGAGGTCGACGAATGCGCCGGCTTGGACGGGCTCCTGACCCAGCGCGTCCACCGCGCGCTCGGCCAGCCGCCCGAGAACACCCTGCACGACCTGCGCTGGGGCGACATCGACCGGAGCGGCACGACGGGCGAGTACGTCTGGGTCTTCCTGATCTCCGGCAGCGCGCCGCCGGCCCACCACATCGGCGGCTACCGGGGGACCACCTCGCTGCGCCAGCCGCCGATGTTCTTCCCGTCCGGCGGGGGCACCCTGCGCGGGATAGCCAGGCCCGGCGAGATCGTCTGGAGCCGAGTGTTCATCGAGGGCGGCCGGCTCAAGATGGACCTCGGCCGCGCGAAGGTCGTCAGGCTCCCCCGGGCGGAGACCGAGAGGCGCTGGCGGGAGACCACGCCCCAGTGGCCGATCATGCACGCGGTGACCTACGGCGTCTCCCGGGACCAGATGATGGCCCGCCACAAGGCGAACCACGTCCACGTCGCCTACGCCCGAAGCGCCCGGGAGGCCGACCTCGCGCTCTACACCAAGGCGGCCCTGGCCCGCGAGCTCGGGTTGGTGGTCGCCCTCTGCGGCACGCGGGCCGACGGCCGGCGCTTCTGAGACGGACGCCGATGGCCGACCGCCTGCTCGCACTGCACGGGATAGGGAAGCTTTTCGGGCCCAACCGGGTGCTCGAGGGCGTCTCCCTCGACCTGAACGAGGGGGAGGTCCACATCCTCGCCGGGGAGAACGGCGCGGGAAAGACGACGCTCATCAAGATCCTCGCGGGCATCCACGCCGACTACGAGGGCGCGATCGAGCTTCGCGGGAGGCCGGTGCGGTTCGCGAGCCCGCACGAGGCGAACCGCGCGGGCATCTCCGTCATCCACCAGGAACTCTCCCTCATCGGTTCCATGAGCGTGATGGACAACATCAGCCTGGGGCGCGAGCCGGCGATCGGCGGCGGCCTGTGGCTCGACCGCCGGGGCCAGGCGGACCGGGCGCTCGCCCTCTGCCGGCGGCTCGGCCTGGACTTCTCCGGCGCCGACCTCGCCCGCCCCGTGGAGCAGCTTCCCCTGTCCATCAAGAACCTGGTCGAGATCGCCAAGGCCCTCGCGTTCGACGCGCGGATCCTCGTCATGGACGAGCCGACGAGCGCCCTCAGCCGCGCCGAGGTCGACAGGCTGTTCGCGCTCGTAGAGACCCTTAAGCGCAGGGGATGCGGCATCATCTACATCACGCACAAGATGGAGGAGATCTACCGCGTGGCCGACAGGATCACGGTCCTGCGCGACGGCAGGCGGGTCGGAACGGCGCCCGCCAGCGAATGCCCCGAGCGGACGCTCATCCAGTGGATGATCGGCCGCGACCTGGCCCCGCAGGCCCCGTCGCGCGCCCGGGC
>CALAOT010000065.1 GCA_937889545.1 uncultured Opitutaceae bacterium | reverse complement strand
GGCACCTCGTCGGGACGCTCGTCGACCTCGACGCGGAGCTCGCCGCCGAGGCCGGTCTGCGCGGCGCCGATCAGCGCGCGGTGCTCGCCGGATATCGCGACGGCTCGACCGCCGCCGGGGAGGCGGATCTGCTCGGAGACCTCGGCGATCGTCCCAACCTCGAGGAACTCGTTCTCGTGACGGGGGACGAGCACGACGCGCTCGTCCTCGCCCACGTCGATGGTGAGCGTGATGCCCATGTTGGGGAACACGACGGTGTCGTCGAGGGGGATGAGCCGCATGACGGGCTTGGGCGGCGATGGCTGGATCTGGGGCTTCTCAGGGGGGGAGGGCATAGGTATCGACTCCATATGAGCTTACGAAAGTGTAGTTAGTATAGCGCGGGGTAGTTGTGTACGCAAGTACCTCTGGGGAGTCAGGCGAGAAGGCCGGATTTTCGGGATGCAATTGCGCGTGGACCCCGCATGGGGGCTCGTGCCGCCGGCCGCCGTGCGGGCGGGGACGGGACCCTGCCGGGACCTATTCGGTCCCCTCGAAGTTGACCTCGACGTTCTCCTCGTCGATGCGTTCCTCGATCTCAGCGGAGGAGGTGAGCGCGCGCCTGTCGGCGTCGAGGAGCGGATCTGAGAAGAAGCTCCGGGGCCAGAGTCGGCGGAGCCGGACGACGTTGATCTCGGCCGCGAAGATGGTCAGCTGGGCGCCGAGGTAGAGCCAGGCGAGCAGGCCGAGGACGAGGGCGAAGACGCCGTAGAGGGGGCCGGTGCGCTTGAGCTCGTGGTCGACGTAGAAGCCGCCGAGGTGCTGGAGGAGCTGCCAGCAGACGGCGGCGACGATCACGCCCGGGAGCAGATCCCGCCAGGGGACCTCGACCGAGGTCAGGAGCTTGAAGGCGGTCATGAAGAGGGCGAGGTTGAGGACGAACGCCACGAGGACCCCGGCGATGACCGCGGGCGCCGCGTGACTTGAGGCGCCGACGAAGCCCGCCGCGGTGGTGGAGACGATGAAGAGGGTCCCGAGGATCGCGAGCATTCCCAGACCGCGGAGGTGCGCGATGAGGAAGTTGGGGCGGTCCTTGAACGGGACGCTCCAGATGCGGTTGAAGGCGTTCTGGGTGGCGCCGGTGATGCCCATCCCGGCGAGCAGCGAGCCGAGGACGCCGATCGCCAGGGCGATGTCGCTGCCGGTGAGCGAGTGCAGCTTGAGCTGATCTGAGAGAAGCGGAAACTGTCCGAGCGCCCCATCGAGGATTCGCTTCTGCTCGCCCGGGTCGCCCTGGAGCACGAAGCCGAGGACGGTCACCAGCACCAACAGCAGGGGGAAGAGGGAGACGAACGCGTAGTAGGCGATCAGGCCGGCCAGCTGGCCGCCCTGATCGTCGCCGAACTTCTTGACGACGGCCGCCAGGAAGCTCAGCCGCGGGCGCTGCTGCTGAGCGCGATCCAGGGCGCGCAGGCGGTCGGTGACGCTCATGGGGCCCCTCCCCCGCGGCGACCCCGGAGGCTCCGACGGGCGATCGCGTGCGATCGGGAGGGGGGTCGGCGGGCGGGAGCGATCGACATGAGTATGTGTCTACTCGATATCGGCATGAAAGACGAGGGTCGGAGGGGCTCGGGCCGGGGTTGGGGCGGACCGAGCGGGAGCTCGACTCGGTGGAGGAGGTCGCCCTGGTCGCGCGAGCCAGGCGGGATCTGCTCCTGCGAGCCCACCGCTACAAGCTGCGGTGGGAGGATCTCGAGGACTGCTACAGCCAGGCCACGCTTGAGCTGATCGCGCATGCGCGCAGGGGAGGGGCGTTCGCCGGGCGCGCGCATCTGGGAAACCTGCTCGAGCAGCGGTTCCTCTCCCGGATCCGCGATCGTCGCCGGGCGCTCTCCGGGCGCAGTCCCATGCAGGCCGCGTTGGAGGCCTCCACGCCCCTCGGGGTCCTCGGCGAGGAGGGGGTCGAGCTCGTGGACATGCGCGCCGAGCTCGAGAAGCTCGTCGTATTGCGCGAGGACCTCGCGCGAATCGAGCGCCTCGCGCACGCACTGACCCCGGACCAGCGGCTGGTGCTGGCCTGCCAGGTGGGGCTCCAGATGGGCCGGGGGGAGTTCTGCCGGCGGTTCGGGTGGTCCTCTGAGAAGTGCCGGAAGGTCGCACAGCGGGCACGCGTGCGGCTGAGGGGGCTCGTGGCGGGCGAGGAGCAGGTCGACAGGCCCCCGCCCTGATCGCCCGGCTCGCGCCGGTATAGACTGTGCGCGCCTCGGGTGAACCCGGGGCCAGCGGTAGCGCACCTCGTTGACGAGGCGGATCAGGCTCCTGCACTGAACGTTGCGCTCGTGAGCACGGTCACCTCCCTCCGGATCGCCTACCGCCGTCCAATCGAGGGAGGGGCCTGCAGAAATGCCATCCATGCTTCGTTTCCCAAAGAGGGCGCTCGGTTGCGCTCGCTTCACGGTCTCGATTGCGCTTGTCGCGGTCGCGTTCGCCGCCACCGCCGCCAGCGCGCTGGCGGCGGAAGTGAACATCGTTCGCCAGGGCAAACCGCCGTCGGTGGTCCCCGCGAACACCAGATACTTCACGACGATCCAGGCGGCGGTCAACGCCTCCAAATCGGGTGACTGGGTGCTTGTCGAACCGGGCGTGTACCACGAAGAAGTCAAGGTCAGGAGCGCACACTCCGGGATCTGGATCAGGGGCATGAACCGCAACAAGGTCATCCTGGACGGCCAGAACAAAGCGGGCAACGGCATCGAAATCTACAAGGCGAACAACGTCTGGGTGGAAAACCTCACGGCTCGAAATTTCGATACGGGTCCGGAATGCGACTGTGGCAACGAGATCTGGTGGAACGGCGGCGCGGGCTCGAACAGAGTCAACGCACATGGCTGGTACGGGAGCTACCTGACGGCCTATGACACCGGCCTCAACGGCGGCTACGGGATCTTCACCGACAACGAGACGGAAGGCTCCTGGGAAAACATCTACGCCTCGGGGTTCAACGACTCGGGTATGTACCTGGGCGCCTGCCAGGAATGCAACGCGCGCATCAGCAATGCGACCATGGAAGACAACGCGCTCGGATACTCGGGATCGAACTCGGGCGGCAAGCTGGTGATCGAAAAGTCGGTGATCCAGAACAACGCGGTCGGCATCGCCCCGAACTCGGAAAACCCTGGCGACGGACCTCCGCCGCAGGACGGGGAATGCGGCCGGCCCAACATAGAAAAACCCAACCCCACACCGTCGATCGCCTCGACCAAGATCCCACGGTGCACGATCATCCGCGAAAACCTGATCGCCAACAACAACAACCTCACGGTGCCGGTCAACGGCTCAACTGCTATCGCGCCGTGGGGTGCGGGCGTCGAGCTACCGGGCGACTACGCCGATCTCGTCGAAAAGAACGTGATCGCCAACAACCCGAACAACGGCGTGCTGGGCTTCGAGTACCCCAACCCATTCCCGCCACAGGAAGGCACGATCTTCTTCCAGTTGGCGGGGAACCGGATAAGCAGCAACGTATTCGTCCACAACGGCTACAGGGGCGGGGCCTTCACGGGTGACGTGTCGCTCATGGGCGGCTTCTTCCCGTTCTCGGAATCCACGAACAACTGTGTGAGCGCCAATGTGATCACGGGCGCCACCTTCCCGGCGAGGATCCAGGGAGAATTCGGTTGCCAGAACGCCACCACCCCGCAGCCGGGCGGTGGCGAAGAAGCGATTGGCTATCTGACCAGGCTTCCGACGGAAGCCGCGGAAATACGGGCCGCAAAGCCGCCGGTCGGCCAGCCGGCCCCGCCGCCGCAGCCCACCATGCCGAACCCGTGCAAGGGCGTGCCCAGGAACCCGCTCTGTCGTTGAGGCGGTAGCCGGCGGCTCTCAGCCGGACTGATGTGACGGATGCCGCCGCCCTCCGGAAGGGGGGGCGGCGGCTGCGAGTCTTCGGCTCCAAAAAGCCATAAATACGCCGAAGTGCGGATGAGAGGACTCGAACCTCCACCTGGTTGCTCGGACCTGAACCAGTTGGGCCGCGCGTAGATGGCTACAGGAGCGTCCAGATCGTCCAAATTGCGGGTTCTTCTGGACGTATTTGACGCTTCTTGAGCGGTGGATGTTCTCAAAGTGTTCTCAGAGGACGGGACGCCTCCTGACGCGGTGGGCCCATCGGAGCGGTGGACGTTGTCAAAGTGATGTCACGGAGAGGAGCCGAGTGGCGTGCGACAATTTGCTTATGGCTTCGGCACCAAAGCGGATCACCCTACGAGAGCCTGGCGTCGCTGGCTCCTGCGAGCTTGTCGAGCGCCGTGGTGATGGCTCGCTCCTGCTGCGACCTGAGCATGAGCGCCTGTCCGACGTGCTGCGCGAGACCGAGGGTCAGGTCCTTCGCGACGAGGAGTTCGCCGCGCACCTGGAGCGGGTTGCGGCGAGCGAGGACGATCTGCCAGCCGACCCGCCGTCGTAAGCGTGCCGACATTCGAGCGGCTTGCCCGCTTCGACCGCGAGTTTCGTCGATTACCGCGTGAGCTGCAGCAGGCGTTTCTGGCGATGCTCCCGCTGTTCGTTGCATCCCTGAAGGAGAAGCCCCCGGCGTTCCCGCCGGCGCTACGTGTCCATCGCGTGCAAGGAGCGACCGGCATCTGGGAGATCACGTTCGCGCCCGATGGGCGGGCGACGTTCCAGTACGGAGAGCAGGTCCTCGCTGGCGAGCCGCATGTGATCTGGCGCCGCATTGGTCATCACGGGGTGCTGGACGAGCCATAGGC
>CALAOT010000064.1 GCA_937889545.1 uncultured Opitutaceae bacterium | reverse complement strand
ACCGCCGCCGCCGCCGCCGAAGCCGCGCCCGCCACCGCCGCCGCCGCCGCCGAAGCCGCCGCCGGGGCGATCTTCCTTGGGACGGGCCTCGTTGACGGTCAGTTGACGCCCGCCGAGCTCGACGCCGTTGACTTTCTCGGCTGCAGCCTTGGCCTCTTCAGCCGTTCCCATGGTGACGAAGGCGAAGCCGCGCGGGCGGCCCGTCATCTTGTCCATGGCGACGTAAACGTCGGTAACGGTTCCGAACTGGCCGAAATGCGTGCGTAGCTCGTCTTCGGTTGTTTTGAACGAGAGGTTTCCAACGTATAGTTTGGAATTGCTCATGATGTGATGTTCGTAGAGCCACCGTCCGCTGCCAGTCCGTTCCCACCGTCGGGTTTCGAAATCATCACTTGAGCAAACCGCTCAGCCAACGACTCACCAGAAGCTGTCACCAAAACGCTATCTCTAACGATGCGTCATACCCTGCACGCCTGCGACACGGGCGCAAGCCAAAACCGCGCGCCCGGCCCTTTTGCGGATTCAGGGCTTTTTTAGGCCCTTAAGCGTCGAGCGCGCCCAGTCGTCCAGGATGTCCTTCTCATAGCGGAGCGGGTCGCTGAGGTTGATCGTGACCCTCACCTGGAAATTCAGGTCGCGGATGTTCTCCGAACCCTGCCTGACCACTTTGCCGGACGGGTCGGTCACGGCATAGGTAAACTTGAAGGCGGGCGCGTAGATGGCTTTTACAATGCGCACATTGTCGTACTGGGCCCCGCGCCACGGCTCGAAATCCCCCGCCAGGTCGATGTCGGTGAAGGTGATCTTCAGCTTGTAGCCCTCGGGGATCAACGATTCGGTCCGGCTCACCAGGAAGTTGCGGATGTCTGCCAGGATGGCTGCCTGTCCCTTTTCAGTCGGGCTGTAGGAGTCCTTCACGTCGGTGAACTTCTCCGGGTGGTCAAAAACCACCTCGGTCCGGGAGGCGGGATTGTCTGCCGCGTGGAGCGCACCGGCGCCTGCCAAACCGAGAATCGATGAGAGCAGACGTAACATTTTCATGCTTAGCCTCTTGTTGACCCTGTGAATCCGTGGAGCGAGAGTTTCAATTCGTTCTTCAGCCGAGTGGCTAGACGGACCATATCCCAAAAAGGTGTTTTTTCCACCATCGAAGGCCGATCCAGCGCCGGGGGCCATGGCGGGGCGCCGGGCCATTTGGGCGCCTTCTTTTGGGCTTCGCCCCGGCGGGCGCCGCGGCAAGATGGGGCGCGATGACACCGCGGGCCGCCAACCTCGATCCCCTGTTCAACTGGCTATCGTCGAGATCCGCAGGCGTGCTCCTGCATCCGACAAGCCTCCCGGGAGGCCAGGGCATCGGAACGTTTGACGGGGCCGCCCTGCGCTTTCTCGAATTCCTCCAGGCCGCGGGAATGACGTGGTGGCAGGTCTGCCCGCTCGGTCCCACGGGCTACGGCGACTCCCCCTACCAGTGCTTCTCCGCATTCGCGGGCAACCCCTATCTCATCGACTTGCAGGGCCTGGTCGCCGGCGGGCTCCTTGGCGCGGACGAAATAGCGCCCCTGGCCTCGCTTGGGGCCGATTCTGTGGACTTCGGCGCTCTTTTCCGGCTCAAATGGCCGCTGCTGCGGCGCGCATTCAGCCGGCACAAGCTCGCGGGATCCCCCGCGCTCGGCGCCGAGGGCTTCGCGGAATTCAGGGCGGCCCAGGCCTCGTGGCTCGAGCCCTATGCCTGGTTCCGCGCGCTCAAGGACCATTTTGGGGGCCGCGCCTGGTGGGAATGGCCCCAGGGCGCGCGGTCGTTCTCCTCCTTGGCGCCGGCGCTGCGCAAGCAGCTCAACGACGAGGCGGACGCGCACCAGTTCTATCAATACTTGTTCTTCGCCCAATGGCGCCGCATCAGGGCCGAGGCCGCCCGGCGCGGAATCGGAATAATCGGCGACATCCCCATTTTCGTCGCGGCAGACTCGGCGGACGCGTGGGTCCGTCCCGGGCTCTTTGAGCTTGCGCAGGACGGCCGCCCGGTCGCTGTGGCGGGCGTGCCCCCCGATTATTTCTCCGAGGACGGCCAGCTCTGGGGCAATCCCCTCTATCGGTGGGAGGTCCACTCGGCGGACGGCTACGCGTGGTGGAAGGAACGCCTTCGAGCCTCGTTCGACATGTACGACGTCGTGAGGATCGACCACTTCCGAGGCTTCGACACATACTGGCGGATCCCCCTTCCCGCGCTGAACGCACGGGCGGGCGAATGGCGGCAGGGCCCCGGGCTGGGTTTCTTCCGCGCGGTGAGCTCGGCGTTCCCGGACGCAAGGATCATAGCCGAGGACCTGGGCCTGCTGACCCCGTCCGTGGAGGCGCTGCTGCGCGACACCGGGCTCCCGGGGATGGCGGTCCTGCAGTTTGCGTTCGGCGGCAACGCTACGAATGCCTACCTGCCGCACAACCTGCGCCCCAACGGGGTCGTCTACCCCGGGACCCATGACAACGACACGACGCTCGGGTGGTACGCGACGGCCGGCGCCGCGACGCGGGACCATGCGCGGCGGTATCTGCGAGTCGGCGGGGACGAGATCGGCTGGGACTTCATCCGCGCCGCGTACGCGGCCGTGAGCTGGATCGCCGTGATTCCCGCGCAGGACCTTCTCAGCCTGGGTTCGGAGGCGCGCCTCAATACCCCGGGCAAGCCGGAGGGTAACTGGCGCTGGAGGCTGTCCGCCGGGCATCTCGAGCAACTCGCCCAGGGGGGGATGGCGGCGTATCTGGCGGAACTGGCCTCACGGTACGGAAGAGCCCCCTCGGGCGGGCCGGTCCGGGCGGGAAAGGCCCAGCCCAAGCATTGAGACCGGCGCGCCTCGCGTTCGTTGTTGCCGGGTTTCACCCCTCATGCTCGCTGATTTCGTGCGATTGATCAACCGCCGGCCCTCCGGCGACTATGAGCGGGGCTTCGTGCGCGGGGTCAGTGTGAGCCGAAAGGTGCCGAGGAACCTGCGGGTCGAGCGCGTTATCGCGGCCTGCTGGGCGGTCATCGCGCTGAAGAGCGTCATTGTCGTCTGGCTTTTTGCCCGCTACCACGTGCCGGTGAGCCCCCTTTGGGTGATCGCTCCCACCGTCGCGTTTGCGGCCCTGTGCACCCTGGTCTATCTGCTGCGCGACTAGCATGAATCCCGCCCCGACCCCATGCCCCGAGTAACCGGCCTCAGGAGCCCCCATGCCAAGGTCGGGCGCATTGTCGTCTTCGGCCGGATGCTCGACAAGATCCGGCTGCACGCCAGGGACGCCCTCCCGCCCGACTACCACGCAAACTTGGGAGAGTCCAGGCTTCAGCTGTTCGACGCCCGGTGCTGCCGTTTCCTCGGCGTCGACTACACCAGCCTTCGCGAGCGAGCGCTCCAGGGGGGATGCGACGAGGAGATCCTCCGCTGGGCGCACGAGAACGGGACGGCGCGGAGCGATGAGGAATGCGTGGTGTGGAACAGCTTCATGACGAAGATCGGCTGGAGGGACGATCGGAGCGGCGCGCTCCGCGAGCGCGCCGCGGAATATGGTCTCGCGGGGCGGCGGCCGGAGACCTTCTGCGAGCTCATCGACCTCGACGAGGGCCGCCCCGCCGGCGCGACGTGCTCTTGGGAGCCCCATCCGCTGTCGCTCGTGGTCGTGATGGGCGTCTCCGGGTGCGGCAAGACGACGGTGGGGCAGGCCCTCGCGGGGGCCCTTGGCTGGGAGTTCCGCGACTCCGACGCCCTTCATCCCGCCACCAACGTCTCCAAGATGTCCGCGGGCATTCCCCTCGACGACTCCGACCGCGCGCCATGGCTCGCTGCGATCCGCGCCGACATCGAGTCGCGCGCCGCCCGGGGCGCAAAGGCCGTGGTCGCA
Organism: uncultured Opitutaceae bacterium; assembly: GCA_937889545.1. Taxonomy (GTDB): domain Bacteria; phylum Verrucomicrobiota; class Verrucomicrobiia; order Opitutales; family Opitutaceae; genus Palsa-1447. Next base: position 9,632 of record CALAOT010000064.1, on the reverse strand, counting down.
TGCTCCGCCCTGAAGGAGGCGTTCCGGAGCGCGCTCACGCCCGACCCGGCGCACAGCAGGTACGTCCACCTGCGCGGGGATTTCGCCCTCATAAGGGGCCGCCTCTCCGGGCGCATCGGCCATTACATGGGGGAGTCGCTGCTCCGGTCCCAGTTCGAAACCCTTGAGGAGCCGACGGACGCTCTCACCCTGGACGCCGCCCAGGCGCCTTCGGTATTGGTGGATAGGATAGTCAAGGTGTTCGGCCCTCCATGACAGCCCGGGCCGCAACAAGGCGCGTCCTCGCCGCCGCGGGGCTCCTGTGCGCAGTCCTTGCCGTCGCCGCGGCGGCCGCAGGCCTCTGGCTGCGGAGCCGCATGATCGCAGGCCTGCCCAGGCTCGACGGCTCCACGCCGCTTCCGGGCCTCGCCTCCCCGGTCAGGATCTCGCGCGACGCGCTTGGCGTGCCGACGGTGGAGGGTTCCAGCCGGATTGACGTCGCGCGGGCGATGGGCTGGCTGCACGCCCAGGACAGGTTCTTCCAGATGGATCTCCTCAGGCGCCGGGGCGCGGGCGAGCTGTCCGAGCTCTTCGGCAGGGCGGCGCTGCCCCTGGACAGGGCGGCGCGGATGCACGGTTTCCGCCGGCTGGCGCAGCAGGTCCTCGCGCGGGAGAGCCCGGCCCGGCGCGCGCTCATCGAGGCCTACGCGCAGGGCGTCAACGCGGGGCTCGCGGCCCTCGGCTCGAAACCCTGGGAGTACATCGTCCTCCGGGCGGAGCCCCGGCCCTGGCGGCCCGAGGACTGCGCCCTCATCACGTACGCGATGACGATCGACCTGCAGGATGGCGCGGGGCGCTATGTGCGCACGCTCTCGGCGATCCGCGGCGAGCTCGGCCCCGCATCGCTCGCGTTCTTCGCACCCGCCTCGGTCCCCGGGGACGCCCCGCTTGACGGAAGCTCGTCCCGCGAGGCGCCGATCCCGCCGGCCTCGGAGGTGGACCTCCGCAGCCGGGAATCCGGAGGCGGGGCGGGAATGGCCCGCTCGGAGGCCCCCGGCAGCGCAGGCTGGAGTGACCGCGAAACGGCAGGCTCGAACAATTTCGCGGTGTCGGGCGCCCACGCTGCGGGCGGCTCCGCGATCATTGCGAACGACATGCACCTGCACCTCGGCGTCCCGAACATCTGGTACCGCATGTCCCTCCGGTGGCCCGGGCACGCCGAGACCGGCGTCACGCTGCCCGGCGCGCCGACCCTGATCGCCGGCAGCACCGGCCGGATCGCATGGGGATACACGAATTCCAACTGCGGCACCGGGGACATCCTGATTGTCGACCCGACGGTGTCCCCCGACCTGTACCGCGGACCCCCGGGGGCCGGCCTTCTGCCGTTCGAAAGGCGGACGGAGACGATAGCCGTAAGGGGATCGAAGCCCGTTTCGGCGGAATCCTTGTGGACGGTCTGGGGCCCCATTGTCGGGGACGGGCCCAACGGACGCCTGCTCGCGTACCACTGGACGGAGGACGATCCTGCCGCGACCAACTTCGACATCCTTGACCTTGAGGATGCCCCGGACGTGCGCTCCGCGGTTGCCGTCGCGCACCGCATGGGCATCCCCGCGCAGAATTTCGTCGTCGCAGACTCCGCCGGCCAGATCGCCTGGACGATCGCCGGACTGCTTCCCAAAAGGGTTGGATACGACGGCCGGCTCCCGGTCACATGGATCTACGGGGACCGCCGGTGGGACGGGTACCTCCCGTCGGGGGAGGTCCCATCCATCGTCTCCCCCGAGGGCGGGCGGCTCTGGACCGCAAACAACCGGACGGTCGGCGGACAATCCCTCGCCGCGCTCGGCGACTCGGGCTACGACATCGCCGCCCGCGCGCTCCAGATCCGCGACGATCTGGACGCGCTGATCCGCGGCGCGGCGCCCGTCGGGCCGCGGGATCTGCTCGCCATCCAGCTGGACGACCGCGCAGTCCTGATGGGCACCTGGCACAGGCTGCTCCTCGAGACGCTCCGGCCGGACGCAGTGGCAAGGAAGCCGTCGCGCGCCCGCCTCCTTCAGGCCGCCCGGAATTGGGAGGGACGCGCGGACGTCGGCTCCGTCGGCTACCGGACCGTCCGCGCGTTCCGGCTTGCGGTCGCCCACCGCGTCTTCGACCCGGTCTTTGCGCCGTGCGTCGAAAGGTATGCGGATTTCAGCTGGTCGCGGCTCAATTACGAGGATCCTCTGGAGGCGATCATCAGGGACCGGCCGGCCCACCTTCTCGACCCCGCCTTCCGCTCATGGGACGACCTGCTGGCCGCCGCAGCGGACGACGTCTCCGGGTCCTTTGAAAAGGAGGGCGTCGATCCGCCGAGCGCCACCTGGGGCCAGCACAACAGGGTGCAGATGGAGCACCCGTTCGCCCGCAGCCTGCCGCGCTGGGCGTCCTTCTGGCTGCGCATGCCCGCCGATCCCCTCCCCGGGGATTCGCACATGCCGCGCGTCCAGGAACCCTCGCACGGAGCGAGCGAGCGCTTCGTCGTCTCCCCGGGACACGAGGAGGAGGGCATTTTCCACATGCCGGGGGGCGAGTGCGCCAATCCGCTCTCCCCCTATTTCCGCGCAGGCCACGAGGCCTGGGTCCGCGGGGACCCGACGCCCTTCCTGCCCGGGCCAGCGCAGCACGCGCTCGAGCTGCTTCCGTGACCGGCGGAATACCCGGATGAATTGGTTTGTCCGGGGGGCCGCTTCGCGGTTTAGTCCGGGAACCGGCGCCATGAAGAAAAAGCAGCGCAGCCTCAATGTCTTCTTCGGCGGAGAACTCTTCAGTCTGAAGCACATCATCGGGAACGCCTACCTCGCGGAGGCGGTCTACGAGAAGTCGCACGGCAGGTACCTTTGCGCGCTTCCCCAGGACTTCGACCCCCGGGGGACCGCAGCTCGCACGATCCGCGACCACAATCTCAGATCGCTCGTCGGATGCGACCTGGCGCTCTTCAATTTCGACGGGCCCGATCTCGACAGCGGAACCGTGGCGGAGTTCATGTTGGCGAAATTCGCCGACATCCCGTCCGTCGTACTCCGGAGCGACCGCCGGGGGTTCGCCCCCCGGTCGCCGCAGTGGAACCCGATGGTGAACTTCTTTCCGCGCACCGTGGTCGTCTCCCTGGACGGGCTTGCCGCCTACAAGGCGATCCTGAGGAGGCGCCAGCGGAAGCTTGACGAGGTGATCCGGCTCGCCGGGCAGCACAGCTCGGCCGACGCACAGCGCATGTGCGACGAGGTCGCGGCCGCGGTCGTGCGGGCGCTCGACCGCGTGCGCGAGACCGAGCCGGTGATGCCGAGGCACCTGCGCGAGGAGGTCTACAACTGGATTCCCATGATGCCCGGGCTCCGCGGCAAGGAGAAGGCCCTGCGCCGCGAATTCGAGCACCACCTCGAACGCAAGGTCCAGAGGAACCTATTGTAAATCACCATGCTGCGCGTGCTCGAACACCCCCTGGGGGACCACATCATCACCCACCTGCGCGACAAGACGACGAAGCCGGCGACGTTCCGGACCCTCGCCTACCAGTTGACGCTCATGCTCGCCATCGACGCGACGCGCGACCTGTCGACCGAGCCTAAGGAGGTCGAGACGCCGCTCGAGCCCGCCACCGGCAGGGTGCTCACGCACCAGCCCATCGTGGTCGTCGCGATCCTTCGCGCGGGGGTCTCGATGGTCCAGCCGTTCCTTGACGTCTTCCCCGACGTGAGCGTGGGCTATGTCGGCCTGGAGCGCGACCACGTGACGGCGGTGGCCCGCGCCTACTACTGCAAGCTGCCCCCGCTCGTTGGCCGCCACGTCTTCGTCGTCGACCCGATGCTTGCGACCGGGGGCTCGGCAACCCAGGCGATCGACGCCGTGAAGCAGCACGGGGGCGCCGCGCCCCGCCTGGTCTGCATCATCGCGGCCCCCGAGGGCGTCGCCGAGGTTTCGAGCCACCACCCCGACGTCTCGATCCACGTCGGCGTCGTCGACCGTGCGCTCAACTCGCGCAAGTACATCCTTCCCGGGCTGGGCGACTTCGGGGACCGCCTCTACGGGACCTGACGGCCTTCAGCGCCGCTCCCACGTGAGCTCGAGCCGCGTGAAATAGAGCGTGTCGAGCCTTTTGACGTCATCGACCGGTCTGCTGTCGTAGCTGTTCGAGACCCCGATGGCCAGCTTCCATAGGGACCTGGTGATCGGGATCTCGTACGCGAATTCGTGGGTGATGATGTAGTTCGCCGCGTCCTGGAAATCCGGCAGGTAGGCGATCCTGTCCGCCAGCTGTGATTTTCCAAGCTTCTGCAAGTACTGGAGCTCGACGTCGCCGCCGACCGCGCTCAGCGCCGCCGTGTCCGCTTCGGCGGAGTACTCGTACTTGCGGTACGAAAGGCCCGCCCGGCCGGTCAGCGTCACATCCTTGGCCTTGATGAAGTCATAGCCAAGGCCGGCGGCCGCCATGTCGTCGAACGTGATCTCCTTCACGCGGTCAAAGCCGGCCTCGTCGCGGACGTACCACGAGGTCGCCTGCGAGAAGTTGTCGCCGTAGTCGACGCCCGCCTTGAACTGGTCGGCCGACTTCTCCCCGTCGGTCACCTGGCGGTTGTACGCCGTGTAGATTTGGAGCGCGTCATCGGGCCCCCTGAGCGTCGCCCGGAAGATCACGTTCGTGCCCAGCTGGTTGCGGGTGCCGCTCTCCCCGTTGATGTCGACGCCCGCCTGGTAGCTCCATTTCCGCCTCTGCGCGACGATAGCCGGATCGTCCTCGCCCGCCGCCCACGACGCCGCGATCTGGTCCATCGTCGCATAGGAGTCGCCGTTGCCTCCGGCGATCTTCAGCTTGCCCGCGGCGGCCTCGGACACGATCCCGGTCACCCTGTCGCCGCTTGTCAGCCTCACCGCCACGGGACGGTCGGTCTCGATCGAGGTCACCAGGCCCTGCTTCACCTTGATCTCGCCCGCATAGTCGGTCGCGATCGTGATGGTCCCGTCGCGTATGTCGGTTATCTTCCCCACGATCCGGGCACCGTTCGAGGTGACCACGACGTCGGCGGCGAGCCGCAGCGCGAGGGCAAGCGCAAGGCACGTGCCGAGTCGGAATAGGGAGGCGGATATGTGGGTCATGTTCATTGCGGATTGTGTCCTGCCCCAGACGGAGGGATAGGCGGCCCGTTACTACAACCGGCGGAAAACAAAATTCGACAACAAAAACATCCCGGGGTGCAAAGTGGCCCCGCTCGCGTCTTTACATGCGGGGCGGCCGGCGGTTTCCTCGGGGCGAACGCGACCCGATGTCCCTCGCCGTGCAACGACCCCCGCTCCTAGTCGCCGACCGATGGCGCGACTACCAGCTGGTAGATTGCGGGGACGGCATGAAGCAGGAGCGCTGGGGCCCCTACACCCTCGTGCGCCCCGACCCCCAGGTCCTCTGGCCCAGGCGGGGAATGGAGCCGGGAGCACGCTGGGAGCATTGGGACGGGTTCTACCACCGAAGCGAGGCCGGCGGCGGCCGCTGGGAGTTCCGCAGGCCGCTGCCGGAGCATTGGGAGGTCCGGTACGACGCCCTCGGGCTCACGTTCAAGATCCGGCCGACCTCCTTCAAGCACACCGGGCTGTTCCCGGAGCAGGCCGTCAACTGGGATTGGATCGACTCCACCATACGCGCTGCCGGCCGGAAGGTGAGCGTCCTAAACCTGTTCGGCTACACGGGCGCCGCGAGCTGTGCCGCGGCGGCGGCTGGCGCCTCGGTGTGCCATGTGGACGCAGCCGAGGGGATGGTGAAATGGTGCCGGGAGAACGCCGCCCTTTCCAGGCTCGCCGACGCGCCCATCCGGTACATCGCGGACGACTGCCTCAAATTCGCCCGCCGCGAGGTCAAGCGCGGCCGCCGCTACGACGCCGTCATCATGGACCCTCCCACCTTCGGGCGCGGCAGCACGGGCGAGCTGTGGCGCCTGGAGGACAACCTGTGGGAGCTGCTTCTCGAATGCCGCGCGCTCCTGACGGACGATCCCCTCTTCTTTCTCATCAACGCCTACACGGCCCGGCTTTCGCCCACCGTCGTCGCCAACCTGCTCGGCGAACTGCTCCACGGCCTGCCCGGCGCGATCGCCGCCGGCGAGGTGGGCCTGCCGGTGCAGCGCGACGGCAAGGTGCTCCCATGCGGAATCTACGGGCGCTGGGAGCGTTCCCGCGGCGCCGCGCCCTGAACACAACCACCATGCCCTCACTCGCCGACACCTACTACGAGCGCTCGAGCGCCCTCCTCGCCCGCGCCCGCGAATCCAACGCCCCGGTGATCGCCACGCTCGCACCGCACATCGGCCAATCGATCGCCCGGGGCGGGGTCGTCCACACCTTCGGGAGCGGCCACAGCGAAATCATCTCGCGCGAGATCATCGGCCGCGCCGGCGGCCTTGTCTGCGTGTCGGGGATCATCGACCCAACGGCCGGCTTCATCGAGAACCTTCCCGGCTACGGCGAGGCGCTGGCGTCGCGCTACGACCGGCAGTACCAGCTCAACCCGGGGGAGACCGTCATCATCATCTCGAACTCCGGAAGGAACGCCTCGCCGATCGACGTGGCGCTCTATGCCAAGGCGAAGGGCCTCGCGGTCGCGGCCCTGACCTGCGTCGCGATCTCGAAGGCGACCCCCTCCCGGCACCCATCCGGCAAGAGGCTCTTCGAGGTTGCCGACCACGTCCTTGACAACTGCGGCGTGGCGGGGGACGCGGTGGTCGAGGTCGGCGGCGGAGTCAGCGCCGGCCCCACATCGACCCTCGTCGGCTGCTCCATCCTCAACTGGCTCATGCTGGCGGTCGCCGAATGGCTCAAGGAGAACGGGCACCCGCTTCCCGTCCTCCGCAGCCAGAACTCCCCGGGAGCCGTCGAGCACAATCGGGCGCTAGCGTCGCGTTACAAGGGCCGGCTCAGCCGCCAGCTCGCCTGACCCTCCGGGAGATCCAATGTCCTGGAAGATCGGCGTCGACGGGGGCGGGACCAAGACCGAGTGCATCCTCGTCGACCCGGGGGGCGCCGTTGCCGCCCGCCACACCGGCCCCGGGTGCAGCCCAAGCCTAGTCGGGAAGGCCCGCGCGAGGGAGATTGCGGCGGAGGCCATCCGCGCCGTTCGCGCGGGGCGCGAGGCCGAGGAGGTCTCGCGCACGCTGCTCTGCATGGCGGGAAGCCGGCCGTTCTGGAGGGAGGTTGGCGAGGGGCTCGCCGGCTGCGGCCGTATCGAGACCGCCGACGACTCGCTCCCGGTCCTTGAGCTGGCGACCCGCGGCGGCCCCGGCCTCGTGCTCCACGCCGGAACGGGATCCTTCATCGCGGCGAGGACGCCGGACGGGGTAGTCCACTACGCTGGCGGGATCGGCTGGCGATTCGGGGACGAGGGGAGCGGATACGACCTTGGGAGGCGCGCGATCGCGCGCGCCCTCCTCGAGCTGCAGGGCTGGGCGCCGCCGTCCGGGCTGGGCCCCCTCGTCCGCGAGAGGACGGGCTCCTCGACCGCCGCCGCCGTGGCGGGCCATTTTTACCACGACCCGTCGACCAACACGGGGGTCGCCGCCCTGGCGCCCGACGTGCTCCGCCTGGCAGGCGAGGGAGACTCCGCCGCGGGCGAGGCCGTCTCGGAATCCGTGTGGCGGCTCCTGGATCTCGCCGTCTCGGTCTCCAACCGGCTGTTCCCGGGGAAGCGCCCGGATTCGTTCCGCGCCGGGGTGAGCGGGCACATACTCAACCATCCCTTTGCGTTCCAGGCCCTGTCCTCGAGGGCGCCCTTCCCCCTCTCCCGGGTCACCGAGCCCCCGATCGAGGGCGTGAGGCTCCTCCTTGCGCGGAGTCCGGGTTGACGGCGCGGCCCGCGCAGTCAGCCGAAGAGCCTCGGCGGGTACGCGCCCTGGCGGATCAGGGCCCCGATTGCCGCAGCCACGCGCGCCCTGTCCCCGCGGTGCGTGATGCCAAACCAAGCGTCCCCGCCCGGCAGGACCTCCACGGTCGCCCCGCCGCCAGAAAGAAGGCCAGAGACCGCCGCGGGCAGGTAGAACTCGGCCTCGGGTTCGGTCCCCCTTGCGGCCAGGAACGCCCGCAACCCGGACTCGAGGCCCGGATGGACGGCCGGCGTGAACCCCCAGCAGTTCATCGAGACGATCTCGCGCCCCGAGAAGCGCCGCCCCGGGCCGACGTCGGCGCGGCTGATCCCGTGCTCCTCGGCGATCGAGACGAGAAGGCCGGCCTTCTCCAGGCATACGCCGCGGGACACGGCCCCGCTCTCGGACAGCGTGTCGGCAAGGCGGAACCCCACGAGTGCGAATCTATCCCCATGCGCCGCCTTCAGGAACGCCGCCAGGCGGGAGAACGAGCCCGCGCCGTAAAAGTCGTCGGCATTGATCGCCGCGAACGGGCCGCCCAGGGCGTCGCGCGCGCACCACACCGCGTGGCCCGTGCCCCACGGCTTTTCCCTCCCCGCCGGCACGGCGCATCCCTTGGGAACGAGGTCCGCCGACTGAAACACGCAGTCGTACGCGATCCGCCCCGCATACTTGGCGGCCACGGATGACCTGAAGGCGTCCTCGAACTCCCTGCGTATGACAAAGACCGCCCGCCCGAACCCGGCCCGGATCGCGTCGAAGACCGCGTAGTCGAGCAGCGTCTCGCCGGACGGCCCGACCGGGTCGATCTGCTTCAGCCCGCCGTAGCGGGAGCCCATTCCGGCGGCAAGGACGAGGAGCGTGGGGGCCATCCTGCTGCAACACGCCCCAAACCTTCCCGCGCGTCAAGCCGCAGGCGGCTAGACACCGGTCCCCGGGCCCGTCATGGTGGCCCCCGTGGCCCGATCGCGACCAACCGACCCCACCCCCGCCCGGCCCCGGGTCACCGTGCTCGCGACGGGCGGCACCATCGCGGGCGCCGGGACTCCCCGCCCGAGGCGAGGATACGCGCCCGGGGTCTTCTCGATAAGGTCCCTGATCGCCGCCGCGCCGGGCATCAAGTCGCTCGCCCGGCTCAATGCGGCGCATGTCGCCAGCATCGGCAGCCAGGACATGGGCGAGGCGGTCTGGCGCGCCCTCGCCCGCCGGGCGCAGTCGGCCCTGGACAACCCGGAGATCGCCGGCGTCGTGGTCACGCACGGCACGGACACGATGGAGGAGACGGCGTATTTCCTGAATCTCGTGCTGAGGAGCGCCAAGCCCGTCGTCCTTGTCGGGGCGATGCGGCCGGCCACGGCGATGAGCGCGGACGGCCCGATGAACCTCTACAACGCCGTCGCCACGGCCGCGCATCCCGACGCGGGGGGCCGGGGCGTGCTCGTCGTCGCGAACGACGAGATCCACTTCGCCCGCGAGGTTGCGAAGACAAACACGACACAGGTCGGAACCTTCAAGAGCACCCATCGCGGCCTGGCCGGTCTCGTGAGCTCCGCGCGGATCCATTTCTATGGCACGCCCGTCCGGCGGCACACGATGGAAAGCCCGTTCTCGATCCCGGGCCGGGCGGCGCTGCCCCGCGTCGACATCGTCTACGCCCACGCCGGAATGGGCCGGGAGCTGATCGACGCCTCCGTCCGCGCCGGCGCCCGCGGTCTGGTCGTCGCCGGGGTGGGCAACGGCAACCTGGGCGCCCGCGCGCGCGCGGCG
>CALAOT010000063.1 GCA_937889545.1 uncultured Opitutaceae bacterium | reverse complement strand
CGCTCCAACAACACCACCCGCGCGCCTGCGCGCCCGGCCGCGGTCGCCGCTGCCACGCCCGCCGCGCCGCCGCCGACGACAAGCACGTCGCAGGAAATGGTGGCCGGACCGGTTCGAAGAGCGTTGGTCATTTTGTTTGTCGTCGCATGTACTGGCCGTAGTACCGGATGTATTTCCACTGCGGCCGCACGTTCAGCCGGACCGTCACTTTCTGCCCCCAGCAGACCAATGGCTTGCGCCAGTCCGCCGGCGAGGTCCACTCCGCCCGCCGCCGCGCGATGCGGTCAAGGTTCTCCTCGGTATCCCCGGCCAGCCCGGGCGAGAGGTAATAGGTCGGCTCGAAAAGATCGTGGTCTGGCGCCAGCGTGCCTTCCCGCACGGCGATCTGGGCCAGCGGCGTGCCTTCGTAAATGCGGATGCCAAAGGAGGCAAAAACGGCGTTGGCCGGCGCACACCCATTCAAAAAGGCCTGCGTTTCTTCCACGTCCGCCCACGTTTCGCCGGGGCCGCCGAACAGCAAGTGGATCGCGAAAGGCAAGCCAGCATCGCGCGCCGCTTGCAGGGCAATCCGGGTCTCCTTCTGTCCAAACGGTTTGTCCAAGGCAGCCAGCATCCTGGGCGTGGCGACATCCAGCCCGAACTCCACCCCGGCGCAACCAGCTTGCGCCATTGCTCGTGCCAGTTCCGCATCGAAACCCACCGGGTTGCAAAAGGCCATCCATCGATTGGGCAGCCGCCGGCGGGAGAGGGCGGCACAAATCGCCAACGCGTGCGCCCGCGGGTCGTTGAAGACGCTGTCAACGAAAAAGAACTGACGCATCTTCGTCCGGGTGGCCACAGTTTCAATCTCCTGGACCAGCGCTTCCGGCGGACGAAGCCGGTAACGCCGCCCCTCCAATTGGGGATAAATGCAATAGACACACTTGAAAGGACACCCGCGCTTGGTTTGCACACCGACAAATCCGCCCCGTCTCACATACGGCGCATAGCCGCATAGTTCGTGGGCCGGCAGCGGCAACTCGCCCAATCGCTCGACCGCACGGGCGGGGAGAACGCTGGCCGGGCCATCACTCTTGGGCGCGGTGATGACGCCGTCAATCCCCTCCAGGGAGCTTCCAGCTTCCATTCGCGCCAGCACCTCCGGGAAAGCCCGTTCGCCCTCGCCGATCACGCCGCAATCGGCCTCCAGGCGCTGCATCCAGCCACGCGGCGCGACCGAGAAGCCGCTGCCTCCCAGGATCAGCGGCCCCTTGAAACAGCACCGCACCGTTTCCGCCAGTTCGCGCACCTCGTCAAAATACATTTTCGGCGCGAACGACCAGCAGTTGTCGAGGTTGCGGATGCCGAACGCCACGGCCTGGTATTCGCCCTTTTCCAGCGCCTGGCGCAGCGCCTTTTGCGGCGATGAGGCCAGCCCCAAATCCAAAAAATCCACGGAATGGCCGGCCGCACGGGCGGCGGCGGCCACGCACAGTGTTCCCAGCGGCGCCACCGGGTAGGGAGAACGTTCCCGGTTCGTGGCCACCAGGAGCACGTTCATGACACCTTCTCCTCCAGCACAGCGGAGCGCAGGCCCTGTTCCAGCGCATCCACTTCGGACACGCTCAGGCAGTCATCCACCCACGACAGCAGAACCGAAAGCCGCCCGCTGAAACTCCAGAACACCACGGTCAACCCCGGCGGCCACCAGGTCGGCACCAGATGGTCAACCGCCCGGATCCGTCCGCCCAGCATCTCGGTCATCCCGGCGCAGGTCTCGCCCGAATCCGAAAAGCAGAGGGTGGCGAACTTGCTGCGGGTGGGCTGTCCCAAGTGGTGCATGTAGTAGTTCAGCGGCAGCGGCTTGAACATTTCCAGCGCCGCCATGCACGACTCCGGAAACCGGGTGCGGATCTGGTCCATCATCTGGCGGGACAGTTCGCTGATGATGCTGGTCAGGCTGCCGGCCTGTTGGGGTTCGATGCGGAAGAACAGGATGGAGAGATGGTTTGAGAAAATGGGGCCCTTGGCGCTGCGCCGGCGGGTGTCATGCGCCACGGGGATCAAATAGGCCCCGTCCCGGTTGCCGCGCCGGGTGGCGACGGTGTGCAGTGCCCGGAGCGTGCCCGCGAGGAGAAAGTGGCTGCGCCGGAAGCCGGCGTTGAGGCGCTCGCAACGGGCCGCGATGCGCGCCGTTTCCTCCGCGCTGAAGGTCACGATGCGGTACTGGTTGCGATGCGGGCCGGCCGTGCGTTTTTCCGGCAGCAGCGAGAAAAGCGGTTCGCTCCCGGATTTGCGAAGCCATTCCACCGAGCCGCGCGCCAGCTTCGCGTTGCGCCACCATTCGGCCAGGCTCCCGCCCCGTTGTTTGGGATGGATCAGGTCCTCGAGGGAGGGCGCTCCGTTCCCCCCGTTGCCGTCGTTCAGATGCAGCCAGATCAATTCCGCGCCGCGCGCATCCATCAGCGCATGGTTCCAGGATAAGACCAGGTGCCGGGTCCCGTCGGCGTGCCGCACCAGGTCGAATGCCAGCGCCGGCCCCCGGCTGGCGTGCAGGTCGCGTTCCAGGACCTCCGGCGGCAGGACCCCGGGCTCGTGCCCGTTGCCATCCTGATGATTGTGTTCGAAAAAGATCGGGCCGGGCCGCGACGACGCGCGCCAGAAGGCGGGGAAGACCAACAGCGGACGGGTGAGGCGCATGCGGGCCAGCCAGTCCAGGACCGGCGAAGTTTCCACGCGCCAGCGCAGCCGGTCCACATCCAGACCGTCCTCCAATCGGAGGGCCACGCGGCAGATGTAACCCGGCAGCCCGGCCCGCCGCCGCTTGTGGTCCTGGGCGTGCATGTAGTAGTCACCAGCGGCCAATCGAATCTGGCGGGGCAGGTCAGGCATAGTCAGTGACTACTTGCGGCGCTTAGGGTGATGAGTCGCTGCTGCGGGACAGCTCGGCGATGCAGTTGGCCAGTGTAGCCACGGAAGCCAGGTTTTTGCCCGTCAGGTGGGAATCCGGCACGCTGACGCCAAAGGTGCGCTCGCAATAGAGCAGCAGCTCGACCAGCGCAAACGAATCAATGCCGGCCTTGGCCAGGGGGCTGTTTTCATCAAAATCCGCTCCGTCGGCTACATAGTTCTTCCGGGCAAACTGACAGAGTTGCTCGGCAATGGTCTTGGAATCCATCTGTGAAGTCATACATCAGTTCGGACGGTGACGGAGTTGCGGTCCTTTGCGGCCGCCGGAGAAATAATTGTCGTCTCTGCTCATGCCCGAAATTATGACCTGCACCGGGAGATGGCGTCAAGCATGGAAGCTCGGAAAGGCCGGTTGCCAGAAAGCCAGCCAGCCCAGACGGGCGCCTGCACGCGGCGTCAGTAGTTATCAAAGTTGTTGTTCGGTTGTTCGGTTCGGGCCATTCGGCGCTGGGAAAAATTAATGACCCAAGAAGCGATGCTCGCCTGAGTGAATGGCAGGGGCAAACGAGAAACCATGGACTGTAGGCTGTAGAAGTCCCGGTACAGCCGGCGAATGTCGTTTTCCATGGACCCGGGCGTTCCGTACGGCGGCCGGATGTGGCAGATTTGGCCCGGCCAGCGGTCGATTTCCTGGTCATTGAGAATCCGGCCTTCGCTTCGTATCCGGTCGTAGAGCGGGGTGCCTTTCACGGGTGTGAGAATATTGAAGTAGGCCACCGGCGCCTTGTGCTCCTGAAGGAACTTGAGCGTGGCATCGAAGGCGCTTTCGGTCTCGCCGTCCCAGCCGAAAATGAAATTCAGGGAATAGCTGATGCCGCGGCGGCGGAGGCCGGCCAGCATTTCGTCGTATCGGTTGGTCTTGTTGAACGTCTTGTTCATGCCCGCCAGCGTATCGGGGTTGATGCTCTCCATGCCGATGTTGACGTGCAACAGGCCGCTCCGCTGGGCCAGGTCCATGAAGGGCGCGTCGTTGCAAAGATACGACGACCAGAGCGCCGACCAGCGCAGCCGGAGGGGGATCATCGCCTCCATCAACTCCATCGCGTGGCTCCGCTTGCCCCCAAAATTGCTGTCGCCGAAAAAAATGCTGCGCGAGCGGCAACGCCGGATTTCCGCAATGACCTCCGGCACCGGCCGGCAACGGTAGTTCTCGCCCAGCAGGAACCGTTCGGAACAAAATTCACAGCGGAACGGGCAGCCCCGCGATGAGGTGACGGCAAAGGTCCGGAACGGGCGGTAACGCCGCAGGTCCAGCAGGTCGTAACGCGGCAGCGACAGGCCGGCCAGATCCGGCAGCGGGTCGGCCCGGTACAACCGGTTCAACCGCCCGC
>CALAOT010000062.1 GCA_937889545.1 uncultured Opitutaceae bacterium | reverse complement strand
GAAGACGTCGCGCTCGGCCACGTAGCGCCTGAACCGCACGCTGGCCCTGAACGGCGCGGGGAGCGCGGCGCCGTGCCGCGCAAGCCGTGAAACAAGGCCGAGCTCAGCCTTGTAGCGCGCCGCTCCAAGCCTTGTGTCGCAGGAGTCCCAGCGGTCGTTCACCTCCCACCGAGCATACCCCGCGAAGGCCGCCTGATCGCATGCGAGCGCCTGCCTCGCCAAGCGGTCCGCGTCCCGCGGCCCGAAGACCCTGCCGAACCCGCTGGCCAGCATCGCGGTCGCATCATCGGCGCCGGGGTCCAGCCACAGGCTGGCGGCCGCTGCGTCGACGACCGTCGTCATCTCGATCGCAAGGCGGCTGGGTTCCCACGAGGTGATAAGCATGCCGCCCGCCCCGGTCGCCTTGCAGCGGCGCCACCAGTCGCGGATGTTGGCGATCCGCTCCCCGAAGACGGGGAGGGGCTCGTGCCGGAAGGAGCCGTTCATCGGGCAGCCCCAGTACTCGATGCCGCGCGCGGCGAGCGCCGGCGCGAGGTCATACTCCGCGAAGTTGCGGAGCTCGATCCTGGGAAGTCCCCCGAAGGGATAGTAATACCAGTCGTAGGCGATGATCCCCGGGGGAAGGTGGGCTACGGCCCCGGGAAGGAGGGCCAGCATGTCGGCCCAGAGCCCGAGCCTGAGCCCGTGGGAGACGGCCACGCCGTTCAGCCGCTGCACGTAGCGGCCGAAGTGGGCCGCCATGCCGACCTGCGCGATCTCGGCGACGCTCAGCGGATGCCGCCCGAGGTGGAACGACTCGTCGAGCCCCACGTGCACCTTGCCCGCGGTGCAGAAAGGGGCGACGTCGCCGATGAGCGCGTCAGCCAACTCGAGGATCCTGGGATGAAGGGGGCAGACCTGGCCGCGCTCGAGCGGCGAGCCGTCGGGCGCCCTGAGCTCGTTCAGGTCGCGAAGCTCCGGCACCTTGATGAGGTACTGGGTGTGGCCGAGCAGGTTTATGATCGGGACGACGCCGATCCCGACCCGGCTGGCCTCGCCGACGAGCCGCGCGAACTGCCTGCGGCCGTAGGCGTCCTTGCGGGCGACTTTGGGAAGGCTCGGGAATTCGACGGCGTCCTCCAGGTGGAGGTAGAGCTCGCGGTAGCCCCAGTCGGCGTAGCGGGGGAGCTGCGCCAGGAGCCAGTCGAGCCGCTCCACCTGCCGGGCAAGGTCCCACTGGAACGCCTTGATCATTTGAGGTGCGTGCGCAGCCACGCGAGCCCGCCGGCCTCGTCGGTGAACACGCCGTCGAGCTGGGCCTCAAAGGCCGCGTCCAGGACCGGCTTGAACTCCGGCCCGGGGCGCCGGCCCATCGCGATCAGGTGGCGGCCGAGGATGATCGGCCTCGGCGCCGACGCCTCGAGCGCGAGCAGCGATGCGCGGGCGCGCAGGCGCTCGACCAAGGCCAGGATCTCGGCGGACGCGAGCGGAGGCCGGCCGAGCGCGTCGGCCGTCATGACGGCCGCCAGGTCGTCGATCGTCGCCGGCGAAAGCCTGCGCGCCAGCCTTCGGACCTGCGCGTCCGTGAAATCGCCGGCGGGGCCGTGGTGGTGGGCGAGGTGGTGGACGACGAGCGCCCGCACGGGGGGAATGAGGTCGAGGGGGGCCCCGATCCGGCCAAGGAAGGAGTCGGCAAGGGGGCCGCCCGCCGACTCGTGCCCGGGGCTCACCCAGCGCATGGCACCGCGCTTCTCCGCCCGCACGGTCGTCGGGGGTTTCCCGAAGTCGTGGGCGAGGACGGCGAGCGAGAGCATGCGCCGCCGGCCCGCCGGCGACGCGGCCCACGCCCCGTGAGACACGAGCGCGTCGAGGCAGAGCGCCGTGTGGTCCATGACGTCCCCCTCGGGATGCCAGTCGGGCTCCTGCGGCGTGCCGCGCAGGGAGGCCACCTCCGGGAAGTGGCGGATCCAGCCGGTCGCCTCGAGGACCGAAAGCCCCCTCGAGGGCCGGACCGACTCGGCGGCCCACCTGTCCCATTCGCCCCAGACACGCTCCAGGGGGAGCTCGGCGAATGCCGGGGCCATCGCGCGGCAGAGCGCGGCCGTCTCGGGCGCGAGGCTGAAGTCGAGGCACGCGGCCAGCCGGAACCCGCGCAGGACCCTGAGCGGATCCTCCGAGAACGCGGGGCTCGTGTGGCGCAGGACGCGGGCGCGAAGGTCGGCCGCCCCGTCGAACGGGTCGATCACGGCCCCGGTGAAGGGGTCGATCGCGATCGCGTTCACGGTGAAGTCGCGCCGCGCCGCGGCATCGGCGTCGCTGAGGGCCGGGTCGGGCTCGACGGCAAACCCGCGGTGGCCGGCCCCGGTCTTCGATTCCCGCCGAGGCAGGCTGAAATCGTACTCGGAGCCGCTCCCGTCGCGCACCTTGATCACCCCGAAGCTGCGCCCGACGATGTCAGTGGGCCCGAAGGGGGAGAGCGCGCTCCTTAACCCCTCGAAGCCGACCCCCGCGACCTCGATGTCGAAATCCTTGGGCGCGTGCCCGAGGAGCCAGTCGCGGACGCCGCCGCCGACGAGCCTCGGGCGGCCGACGCGGCGCACGGCCTCGAGCATCGCGCGCAGGTCTTCGGGAAGGGGAGGGGCACCGTCCATTTCCGGCCTCCGGAGGCCGCCCTCAGGCGGCGAATGCCGCAGCGGCGGCGAGGACCCATCCCGCAATGAGCGCGGCCCCGCCCAGCGGCGTCACGGGCCCGAGCCAGCGGGGGCCCCCCAGCGCGAGCACATAGAGCGATCCCGAGAAGAGCGCGGTGCCCGCGATCCACAGCCGGGCCGCCCAGGCCGCACACCGGCCCTCCGGTCCGCCGGAGGACCTGAGCCAGCCCGCGAGTCCAAGCAGGGCGGCGGCATGCACAAGCTGGTAGCGGACAGCCGTTTCCCAGGTCTCGCGCGTGCCCGCGGCCTCCAGGGCCCCGCGCAGTGCGTGCGCGCCGAACGCGCCCACGGCGACGCCGGTGGCCCCCAGGATCCCCGCCCAGACGAGCGCGGTGCGGTGGTTCATGCTGCCGATCGTTGCAAATTCCTGTCCGGAACCAAGGCTCAAAACGAAGGTTGACACCCCAGTTTGGTATCCTTGGTCTAAACCTCTTTTCCCATGAAGACGATTCTCGCGAAGAAGGAGACGGTGCAGCCCAAGTGGTATCTCATTGATGCCGAAGGGCAGGTGCTGGGCCGTCTCGCCGTGAAATTGGCCAACATCATCCGCGGCCGCAACAAGCCCATCTACACCGCCCATGTCGACACGGGCGACTACGTGGTCGTCATCAACGCGGAAAAGGTCGTCCTGACGGGCAGGAAGGACGAGAAGAACGAGTACATGGCGTTTTCCGGCTTCGTCGGGGGCGAGCGCTACCGGAGCCTCAGGCTCATGCGCGAGAGGCGCCCCGAATACATCATCATGCACGCGGTCAAGGGGATGCTCCCCAAGAACCGCCTCGCTGCGAAGATGCTGACGAAGCTGCGGGTGTTCGCCGGGACGAAGCACCCGCACGAGGCCAACAATCCCGTGAAGATCCCCGCCTGAACCCGACCATGAGCACCCCCCCCCCAGCCAACGTCTTTACCGGGACCGGCCGGCGCAAGACCTCGACCGCCCGCGTGCGGATCACCGACGGCAGCGGCAAGCTGGTCGTCAACGGCCGCGAGTTTGACGAGTATTTCTCGCACGACAACTTTTCCAAGCAGGCGTACGCCCCGCTCCTGACGGTCGACCTTCGCGAGAAGATCGACGTGACCGTCAACGTCTCGGGCGGCGGGGTCTCGGGGCAGGCAGGCGCGGTCGCGCACGGGATCGCGCGCGCCCTCCAGAAGATGAAGGCCGAGCTCAGGCCCGCCCTGAAGAAGGCCGGCCACATCCGCCGCGACCCGCGCGAGAAGGAACGCAAGAAGGCCGGCCAGCCCGGCGCCCGCAAGCGCTTCCAGTTCTCGAAGCGCTGACCCGGCCGCAGTCCCTATCCCAAGGCCGCCGCCGGATTCCGGCAGGCGGCCTTTTCATTTCCTGCTGGATTTTGGGCGGATCCGAACGGATTGTTCGCTTTCCATGAAAGTCGGCGTCGTTGGAGCATCCGGTTACATAGGCGAAACGCTCGTGAAGCTTCTCCTTGGGCATCCCAAGGTCGAGCTTGCGGCCGTGACGTCGCGATCGCATTCCGGAAAGCCGCTTGCCCAGGTGATCCCGTCCGTCCGGGGGATCGACCGGGGGATTGTTTTCACCGCCTCCGATGCCGCCGCGCTCGCGGCGGGGGACATCCCGCTCTTCTTCCTCGCCCTTCCCCACGGCGCCGCGGCCGAGTTCGCGCGGGCGCTCCTCGGGTCGGGCAAGCGCGTCATCGACCTGAGCGCGGACTTCCGGCTGTCGGACGTGGCGACCCACGAGAAATACTACGGCAGGCACGCGGCCCCGGACCTTCTGGCGCACGCGCGCTACGTTCTGCCCGAGCTTACGGCGCCCGAATGGAAGACCGGAGCGAGGCTCGTCGCGTCCCCGGGATGCTACCCGACGGGCGCCCTGATCCCGCTCGTCCCGCCCCTGCGGGACGGGGTCGTCGCCCGCGAGCACATCGTCGTCAACAGCTTTAGCGGCGTGAGCGGCGCCGGAAGGAAGCTCGAGGAGACCTACCTCTATGCCGAGCGGGCCGAGAGCGCGAAGGCCTACGGGCTGGTGAAGCACCGGCACCTCCCCGAGATCGAGGAGCAGCTCTCGCTCCACGCGGGCACGAGGGTCGTCGTCCAGTTCAACCCGCACCTGGCGCCGATGCGCTGCGGGATCGCGACGACGATCACGGTGCCCGCCGCGCCAGGGGCCACGATTGAGTCGCTCTACGCCTCCTGGACGAAGGCCTACGCCCGGGCGCCCTTCGTCCAGATCCTCCCGAGCGGGGAGACCCCGGACACGGCGCACGTCGTCGGGACGAACCGGATCGACATCTCTGCGGTCCACGATCCCCGCACCGGGAACTTCGTGATCACCTCCGCCGAGGACAACCTGATCAAGGGCGCCGCGGGGCAGGCCATGCAGACGATGAACCTGTGGTTCGGGTTCGAGGAGACGGACGGGCTCCGCTGACCGGGACCCCGGCTCGGGCCTTAGCTCCTGTAGTCGGCGTTCTCGCTCACGTATTCGTGGGTCAGGTCGGCGCCGAGCACGACGGCGGACGCCCGGCCGCGCCGCCCGAGGTCGATCTCGATCTCGACGCAGCGCTCGTGGGCGGGAAAGTCGACGGGAGGGCGGTAGACCCCGCCCTTGGGCGGCGCGCTCGCATAGAGCTCCGCCCCGCGCATGTGGCGGGAGAGCGCGGCCTCCTTCTCCGGGTCCAGCCTGAACTCCCCGCCCGAGAAGATCTCGACGCCCCCGAGCGCCATGCGAAGCCCGGACAGGTCGGTCCCCGGGGCCCGCGACCCCACGTGCTTCCCCACGGCCTGGACCAGCCGGCCCACGTTGGGGTCGTTTCCGGCGACCGCGCACTTCAGCAGGGGTGCGTTGACCACGGTCTTCCCGAGTGCGCGGGCCGACGAGGCATCGGGGGCGTTCACGACCGACACGCGGATCACGTGCCGCACGCCCTCGCCGTTGCGGACCACGTCCTCCGCGAGGTCCGCGCACACGGTGTGGAGCGCGCGCTCGAAGTCGGCCGCATCCGGGCACGGCACCCCTCCCGAGGAGACGAGGGCCACGGTGTCCGACGTGCTCGTGTCGCTGTCGACGCTGATCGAGTTGAAGGTCGGTCCGACCGCGGCGGAGAGCATCCGCCGAAGCTCGCGCCTGGGGACGGAGAGGTCCGTCAGGAGGTACACGAGCATGGTGGCCATGTTGGGCTCGATCATGCCGGCACCCTTCGCGATCCCGACGATCGAGCCGGCGCCCACGGCGGCCCGGCGGACCTTGGGGTAGAGGTCGGTCGTCACGATCCCCTCGGCCGCCGGAAGCACCGACCCCCCGGCGAGGGAGCGCACGGCGGACGGGAGCGCGCCCAGGATCCCATTCACGGGCAGGCTCCAGCCGATGACGCCCGTCGAGCCCGGAAGGATCTCGCCTTGCGAAAACCCGAGCAGCCGCGCCGTCTCCTCGCAGATCCGCTCCGCCGCGGCGACCCCGCCGGGCGCGCACACGTTCGAGATCTTGTTGTTGATGAGGATCGCCCCGAGCGAAGGGCCGTCGAGCCTGGCTCGGCCGACGAGCACGGGGGCCCCGGGGAACGCGTTGCGCGTGAAGACGGCGGCGAAGTCCGCCGTGGGCCTGTCGAGCGCGATCAGCGTGAGCGTCATCCTCGCGGGCTTGCGGACCTCGGCCGGCGTGAAGTCGAATTGCGCCGAGCCGACGCGGAAACCCGCGGGCAGCGCCGACTGCGCCGCGAGCCACGCGCGGTGCGAGGCGCGGTCCGCGAAGGTCAAGTGTGTGCTGGGCATGGATGGACAACTGTGGGCGCAAGGCCTCGGAGTGAAGCCGATATTTTTTTAGCGCGCCTCAAAATGTTGTGGAATGGCCGAGTCGGGTGTTGTAAGTGTCGGGTGCATGCCCTCGACACGCACATGCGCGAAACGCCGCCAAACCCTGCGCGACCCCCAGCCGCGCGGGCGCACTGCCCATTGTTGAGATGAACGTCGAAGAGGTCACCGCGAAGGCGAAGGTCCTTCTCGAGGCTCTGCCCTACATCCAGGACTTCAGGGGGGCCACGATCGTCGTCAAGTACGGCGGCAGCTTCATGGACGATCCCGATCCGGAGGTGCGGGCCCGCGTGGCCTACGACATCGCGTTCCTCGCCGGGGTGGGGATCAACGTCGTCGTGGTGCACGGCGGCGGCAGGGCGATCACGAAGGCGATGGAGGAGTCCGGCCTCAAGGCGAGCTTTGTCAAGGGGCTGCGCGTCACGGACGAGGCGACGATAGCGATCGTCAAGAAGACGCTCGACGAGGTCGTGAACCGGGACGTGTGCCAGGCGCTCGAGGCGGCCAAGGCCCGGCCGAAGGGGCTTCCCGGCGACAGCGTCCTCGTCTGCCAGAAGCTCGAGACGGACGAGGA
Organism: uncultured Opitutaceae bacterium; assembly: GCA_937889545.1. Classification (GTDB taxonomy): domain Bacteria; phylum Verrucomicrobiota; class Verrucomicrobiia; order Opitutales; family Opitutaceae; genus Palsa-1447. The sequence goes on along the minus strand of CALAOT010000062.1, from coordinate 16,154 downwards.
GGGCAACGCGCTCGACCTGGGATTCGTGGGTGAGGTCACCGAGGTCAAGGTGAAGCTCATCAAGAAGGAGATCGCGGACGGGTTCATCCCGGTCATCTCGCCGGTCGCCGAGGGCTACGACGGGAAGCCCTACAACGTGAACGCCGACCTGGTCGCGGGGCGGGTCGCGAGCGAGCTGCGCGCGCGCAGGCTCTTCTTCATGAGCGACGTCGCGGGGCTTCTCGCCTCGCCGCCCGATCCCGCCTCGCTCATCTCCACGCTCAAGACCGGCCAGGTGGAGGAGCTCAAGAAGAAGGGCGTGATCGACATGGGCATGCGGCCGAAGGTCGCGAGCGCCGTCCGCGCGCTCCAGGAGGGCGTCCAGCGCGTCCACTTCATCGACGGGAGGCTCGCGCACAGCCTGCTGCTCGAGATCTTCACGGACGAGGGGATCGGAACAGAGATCGTCAATGGCTGAGGCCCCCTCCATGATACGCGCCGGCGCGGCGGAGCTGTACGACGCGCACGTGCTCAAGAACTACCCGCGCGCGCCCGTGACAATCGTGCGGGGAAGCGGCTCGACGGTCTGGGACGACCAGGGCAGGGCCTACCTCGACTTCTCGTCCGGGATCGCGGTGAGCTCGCTGGGCCATTGCCACCCGAAGTGGGTCGCGGCCATCCGGCGCCAGGCGGGCGAGTTGGTCCACACGAGCAATCTGTTCCGCAACCCCAACCAGGGGGAGCTCGCGCGCAGGCTCGTGGGATACGCCGGCCCGGGCCGCGTCTTCTTCTGCAACAGCGGGGCGGAGGCGGACGAGGCGCTGATCAAGCTCTCCCGCCTGCACGGCGTGCGCAAGGCGGGCGCCGAGGGCAGGTGCTTCAAGGTGGTCTGCGCGAAGCAGGCGTTCCACGGCCGGATGTTCGGCGGCATGAGCGCGACGCCGCGGGAGAGGGTCCAGAAGGGGTTCCGCCCGCTTGTCCCCGGGTTCGTGTTCGCCGACCTGAACGACCTGGAGGGCTTCGCAAGGCTCGTGGACGCGGACACCGCGGCGATCCTTGTCGAGACGATACAGGGGGACGGGGGGATCAACCCCTGCACCGCCGAATTCCTGGTCGGGCTCCGCAGGCTGTGCGACGAGCACAACCTGCTCCTCCTGCTTGACGAGGTGCAGTGCGGCGCCGGAAGGACCGGCCGCTTCTTCGCATTCGAGCACGCCGGCGTCCGCCCGGACGCCATCGCCATGGCCAAGGGGCTTGGCGGGGGGTTTCCGATCGGCGCCATGTGGGTGGGGGAGCGCGCGGCCGACCTCTTCCAGCCGGGCTCGCACGGGTCGACCTTCGGGGGCACGCCGCTTGCCTGCGCGGCCGCGCTCGCGGTCCTCGACGTCATCGAGGCAGAGGGCCTGCTGGCCCACGTCGCCAGCGAGAGCGCGCCGTGGATCCGGGAGCTGCGCCAGATGGCGGCCGAGCACCCGAAGCACGTCCTCGAGGTCCGGGGGCTGGGGTTCCTCGTCGGGGTCCAGATGGCCTCGGACTCGGCGCCCTACGCAGCGGCGCTCCTCGAGCGCGGCCTCCTGACGGCCGTGGCCGGGGTCAATGTGATCCGCCTCCTCCCGCCCCTCAACGCCTCCGCCGCGGAGCTCTCCCGCTCGGTCGCCATCTTCTGGGACGTCCTTACGTCGCGCTGACGGGCCGGCGGCGGGCCACTTTCCTCTCGTCGGGCGCCCGCGGATCCCCTATGGGTTTCCGCTTCCCCCCATGAAGCACTTCCTGAAGGAGACCGATCTTGGGCCCGGCGAACTGGGCAAGGTCTTCTCGCTGGCCCGCGAACTGAAGCGCGGCAGGGGGAGGCATTCGGCGCCCGTGCTCGCGGGCCAGACCTGGGCGCTCATTTTCGCGAAGTCGAGCACGAGGACCCGGGTTTCATTCGAGGTCGGGATCCACGAGCTCGGCGGACATGCGCTTTACCTGAACAGGAACGACATCCAGCTCGGGCGCGGGGAGTCGATTGAGGACACGGCGCGGGTCCTCTCCCGCCTTGTCCACGGCATCGTCATCCGCACCTTCGAGCAGTCCGAGGTGGAGCGGCTCGCGGCGGCGGCGGCCGTCCCGGTGGTGAACGGCCTGACGGACTTCCTGCACCCCTGCCAGATCTACGCCGACGCGTTCACCGCCGCGGAGCGCTGGGCTGGGCCGGGCGGCGACCTCGTCGCCTCGCTCAGGGGCCGCAAGATAGCCTTCCTCGGCGACACGTGCTTCAACATGGCGAATTCGTGGATCCTCGGGGCGAGCCTCTTCGGCATGAGGATTTCGCTCGCCGGCCCGAAGGGCTTCGAGCCCGGGGCGCAGATCCGGGCGCAGCTGAACGCCGAGGGCCGCGCCGCCGATTTCAAGTTCACGACCGATCCCCATGAGGCCGTCTCGGGCGCCGACATTGTCTACACCGACGTCTGGACCAGCATGGGCAAGGAGGAGGAAAGCGAAGGCCGGGCCGCGCGGATGCGCCCGTACGCCGTCACGGCGGGACTCTTTGCGGCGGCCAAGCCCGACGCGCTGTTCATGCACTGCCTCCCGGCCCATCCGGGCCACGAGGTCGAGCAGGCCGTCCTCGACAACCCGCGCTCGGTGGTCTTCGACGAGGCGGAGAACCGGCTGCACGTGCAGAAGGCAATCCTCGCGGTGCTCTCGGAGGCGCGGGGCGGATGAGACGGTAGGCTCGCGGCCTGGCTGAAACGGCCGGGCCGAGGCCGGCGCCAGAAGCGGCGCGCATCGCCGCGATGAGGTTGGGCCGACAATCACCAAATTGCTGCGGCGGCAAACCCATTTACCGCTTAGAAAAACGTGGTTTTGGCGCTTCCGGAAAGAACGGGGAATACTTCAACTACCTGCCCGAAAACCGGCATGGGCCGGCACTCTCCCGACACCGAATTATTTTTCACCAATGTAACGGAACCCCGGAGACTTCCAGCTGACCATGTCCACGCCCGGATCCAGAAACCAAAGTCGTCGATAGAACCCCGCCTGAAAAACTTCCCGAGCGGGCGAAGAGTAAGACAACCCCAAGAACCCATCCGCACATGCCAACGTTAACAACCCAATATGTATATTTCGGCGCTTCCGGATCCCACACGCGCCAGCCGAGAGCAACGACCTCATATGGTGGCTTTACTCCCATCCCGGGCTTGAATCCTGCCGGGACCGCCACACTGGCCACTGGAACCCCCTTCCAGGCAGGCCTCCAGGAACCAACCCTGACGGTGGGCGCACTTTCCCTGGCCTTCGCCTTCACGAACGTCAGCGGGTGCACCGAGGGCCCGCAGGTTTCGTTCGTCGCCGGCACTCCTCCGCCTGTCGGGACGGTGGGAACGAGCCCCATAAACGTCCTGGTTGTGTATGTTCCTCAGGGTGGCGGCAACGGCGGCGATACCGGCGCCGTCATCGATGCCTTCAACGAGACGACCGGGAGCCTGGTGAACAACGACTTCGTCACGGTCAGCCCCGATTCGGGCGGCACGCTCACCAGCGAGGCCAACGTGGACGGCTGGGTCGACACGACGGACAGCGGCTACACGATCACCGCGGACCACCCGAATATCGGGCCCTATCTCGCATTGCCCACGAACGCGGTCTTTGACCAATGGGTGGTTCTGGCCGACCCGAGCCCGCCCTCAAGCCTTGTGAGCGGGGATGACCTTACGCCTGGCAAGGGCGTTACCGTTTATGCCCTGGCATTTTATAAGAAGCCAATCTTCAAGAAGTTGTGGAGCAAGGACCACAAGGAGATCAAGGAGGAGATCGGAGAGGTCTACAAACCGACCCTCGTTGATGTTCCCTTCAAGGCCTGGACCTCGGAGGGGCCGTGGAAGGGGCCAAAGGAAAGCGTCGAGGTGTCGGGATATGGCAACATAGGAGACCCGGCCGAATTGATCGCGGCGGAACTGCAGAGCCTCAATCAAAGGCTCAGCAGTCTGGAAGCCTCGCTGAAGGGCGCGTCGAAGGGTGCGGCCTTCATCAAGGCGGAGGACAGGCCCGCAGTGGGCAAGGCGGCGGCCAAGAAGCCGAACAAGTCCAGGTAGGTCCGCCTGTCTTGATCCTTGTCATAAGCAATGTGGCCAATGAAGCGGCGAACGAACTCGTCGGGATGTTTCCCCCCGGTGCCGCTTCATTGGTTACGGCCTCGAATCTGAACCGCTCGTTCACGGCGGGCATCTCGGTCGGTGGTTTTTCACCCTCCGAGATCTCGGTCGGCGGGACGAGGTCCTGCGCCGGCGAGATAGGCGGGGTCGTCACCACCATCCCGCATTTCCTCCCGCAGGAGTTCTATTACATCGAACCCGCGGACCGGGAATACGTCTGCGCCGAGGTGAGCGCGTTCTTCATCTACTTCCTTTCGGAGCTCAGGTGCCGGAAGCTGAACCCTCCGTCGGCGAGGGCGCTGTCTGGCCTGGGAATGCATCGGATCGAGTGGGCCGGGACCGCTGCCGGGTGCGGGGTCCCCGTCCGGCCCTTCTGCGTGAAGAACGGAATTCCGGTGGCGGAGGATGCGCGGGGACTCCGGTATCTCAGGTCCACGATCATAGACGGCGCCATCGTGGGGGACCGCGCGCCGGATGCCGTCGGCGGGTACATGCGCTCGCTCTCGCGGGCCTTCGCCATGCCGTACCTGTCATGCGTCTTCGTCTCGTCCGGGGGGGACGACTATTCCCTCGCGGAGCTGATGTCCGTTCCCGACGTCACGATCCCCGAGAACCGCGAGGCGATCGTGAGGGTCCTGCGACAGCCGCCCTGAGATGATCCTGCTGTGGGGCCTGATGGAGGATGAGCCGATGGGAATGGCGCATGCCGCGCTCACGAAGGCCGGCGCAGACTTCTTCTTCCTCGACCACCGGAAGGTGTTCACCTCCGAGATCGAATACGCCTACGACGCCGGGACGGGCGGCCGGTGCACGGTGACGCAGGGTGCGGAGACGGTCGACCTGGGCGGCGTCAGGGCCGCCTACCTGAGGGGATACAATTTCCTCGACTTCGAGGAGATGCGGGACAGGCCGCGCGATGATCCCCTCGCGGTGAAGGCCATGGGCTTCCAGCTTCAGCTCATGGCCTTTCTGGACGCCTCGGGCTGCCTCGTCATCAACCGGTCCGCCCCCTCGGCCACCAACTTCTCAAAGCCGCTCCAATTGACGGTGATCCGGCGGGCGGGCCTCGGAATCCCGGAGACGTTCATCTCGAACGACGCCGGGGCCGCCAGGCGGTTCCTTTCCGGGAACCCGGATTCCGTCTACAAGTCGATCAGCAGCGTCCGCAGCATCGTGCGCCGGGTTTCAGATGCGCACTACGGGCACATGGGCGACGTGGGCTGGTGCCCGACGCTGTTCCAGCGAGTCATTCCCGGAATCAACTACCGGGCCCATGTCCTGGGCGACGAGGTCTTCGCCGTCCGCCTTGAGTCGGACCAGCTGGATTATCGCTACGGCGACACCACCATCGCTGCGGCCGAGCTGCCGGCCGACGTCGCGCAGAAGTGCCGGAGGCTCAATTCCATGCTGGGCCTTCAGTTCTCGGGCATCGACCTCATGCGGACGCCGGATGGCGCGTGGTACTGCTTCGAGGTGAACCCGTCGCCGGGCTACTCGTACTTCGAGCAGGGAGGCGGGCAGCCGATCAGCGCGGCCCTCGCCAGGTTCATGATGGACGCCGATCGTAGGCAGTAGGGCCCGGGGCTGGTTTTGGGCGCGGCCCCGGATGGGGGCGCGGATCATTTCGCCACGGGGCGCTTTTTGTGCCTACATGCCGGTTCCAAACGCAGAATCCATGAAAATCGTACTCGCCTACTCGGGCGGTCTCGACACGTCCGTCATCCTCAAGTGGCTCCGCGAATCCTACGACGCGGAGATCATCACCTTCGCGGCCGACATAGGTCAGGAGGAGGAGCTGAAGGGGCTCTCCCGGAAGTCGCGCGGGACGGGCGCGTCGAGGCACTACACGCTCGACCTGGTCGAGGAGTTCGCCCGCGACTTCATCTACCCGATGTTGCGCGCCAACGCGGTCTACGAGGGCCAGTACCGCCTCGGCACGTCCATCGCCCGGCCGCTGATCGCGAAGGCCCAGGTCGAGGTCGCCAAGAGGGAGAAGGCTGAAGCGGTGGCGCACGGCGCCACCGGGAAGGGCAACGACCAGTGCCGCTTCGAGCTCACCTACATGGCGCTCGCGCCGCGGCTCCGGATCATCTCCCCCTGGAAGATCGACGCGTTCCGCGAGAAGTTCCCGGGTCGCGCCGAGATGATCGCGTACTGCCGCAAGCACAGGATCCCCGTCGAGGCCTCCCTGCGCAAGCCGTACTCGATGGACCGGAACCTCCTCCACATCTCATACGAGGCCGGCATCCTCGAGGACCCGTGGTTCGACCCGACCGCGAGGGCCAACAAGGGGATGTTCAAGCTTTCCGTCTCCCCGGAGGACGCGCCCGACAGGCCCGAGCGCGTCGAGCTCGAATTCGAGAGGGGCGACTGCGTCGCGGTGAACGGCAGGCGGCTCACGCCCGCCGGCGTCCTCAGGGCGCTCAACAGGCTCGGCGGCAGGCACGGCATCGGCCGCGTCGACGCCGTCGAGAATCGCTTCGTCGGGATGAAGTCGCGCGGCGTGTACGAGACGCCCGGCGGCACGATCCTCATGCACGGGCACCGGCAGATCGAGTCGCTCACGATGGACCGGGAGGTCATGCACCTGCGCGACTCGCTGATGCCCAAGTACGCCGAGCTCGTGTACTACGGCTTCTGGTTCGCCCCCGAGCGCGAGGCCCTGCAGGCCCTGGTCGACGAGAGCCAGAGGTTCGTGTCGGGCACGGTCCGGCTCAAGCTGTACAAGGGCAACGTCATCACCTGCGGGCGCAAGTCGAGGTACTCGCTCTACGACATGAAGGTGGCGTCGATGGAGGGGGTTAAGAGCTGGTACAACCAGGGAGACGCGACCGGGTTCATCCGGCTCAACGGACTGCGGCTGCGCGCGCGGACCCTCGCGCAGCGCGGGCCCAAGGTCTGACGGGGGATTGCGCGGGCGCGGGGAACGGGACCCGCGGCGCGCCTCAGCCCGCCGGCTTCGGGAACTGGGCCAGGAACGCCTCCGGGCCGCCCTCCTTGTATCCCTCCTGCACGAAGACGACCTTCTCGCTTGGATCGATCACTACGATGGTCGGGAAGCCTTCGACCTTGAACTTCTTCTGGAGGGCGGCGTTCTGGTCCACGACCTCTTTCGCGAGCTCGCGCTGCCTGGGAAAGTCGAGCTTCACCAGGACCAGCTTCTGGCTGGCAAAATCCCCGAACTTGTTCGTCGAGAAGACCTCCGCCTCGATCCGCTTGCACCAGGGGCACCAGTCCGAGCCTGTGAAGTCTAGGAGCAGGAGCTTGTGCTCCTTCTTGGCCTTGGCGAGGGCGGCCGGATAGTCCTCGGTCCAGTCGGCCGCGCGTGCCGCCGCCGCGACGAGGAGGCCGGCGACGCAGACCGCGATGATGCGATGAATGATTCTCATGGTTGTATTGGTTGGAGCGCCTGGGGGCGGGTATATTCCCCTCGCGCCCTAGATCAGAACAGCGCGTTCGCGACGATGCCGACCGCCGTGATCGGCCCCGAGTCGTTCAGCCCGTCGAGCGTGCGGTCGACCTTCTTGATCGTAACCTGCGCGCTGTCGTACAGGCCGTCGTCGTTGATCAGCTTGCCGAGCGTGCCCTCGCCCTTCGCGAGCTTGTCGGAGACGCTGCGCAGGTCTGCGATGGAGGCCTTGATGTCTGCGGCGGCCTTCGGATCGTAGACAAGCGTGCCGAGCGCCCCCTGGCCGGACTTCACCTGGTCCATGACCGACTGCGCATTCGCGACAAACTCCTTCGCCTGGGTGGCGGTCGCCTTTATCTCGTCGACGGTCGCCAGGAGCTCGTCGTGCAGCTTGGGATCGTTGACAAGCTTACCCAGGGTGCCGTCGCCGCGGTTTATCTTGTCGGTGATTTCCTGGAGGTTGGTCATCGTCGCGTTCAGCCTCGCCGTGTTGTCGGCCAAGATCTTTTCGAGCTTCTGGATTATTCCGCCGCCGGTCTTCGGGTCGCCGTTTATCGCCGCGCTGAACGTGCCCAGCGATTCCTGGAGCTGCTTGCCGAGCCCGCCGATGTCCGACATGAGCGTGTTCAGGTCGGGCGTCGTTAGCGTCTTTATCTCGGCGCCGTCGGCGAGCGCGGGCGCACCGGGCGTTCCCATGTCGATCGCGACATAGTTCCCGCCGATCAGCCCGGACATCGCAATGGTCGCGGTTGCATCCCCCGCGATCGGCACCTTGGGGTCGATCTCGAGGACGGCCTCGGCGTGGCGGCCGGCCAGCCGCGTCTTCTGCACCGAACCGACCCTAACGCCGGCCAGCCGGACCTCGTCGCCGGTTTTCAGCTGCCTCAGGTCGTCGAATCCGGCGATGAGCGTGTGGCTGCGCGGCTCGAAGATCTTGCCGTCGCTGAGCGTCTCGAACGTCACCCATACGAGGGCGATCCCGAGGAGGAAAAATAGCCCGACGCGGGCGGTCTGTTGTGTTGAGTTCATGGGTTTTCCGGTGTTTCGAGCTGCTTAAATCGGGGATGCTCAATGTCGATCTTGGGGTTCAGAAAGTCGACGATCCGCGGTTCCTGGGATTTCCTGAGTTCGCCCGGGGTCCCGAGCGAGATCAGCTTCCCCGCCATTAGGATTCCCACGCGGTTGGAGATCGTGAGGGCCAGGTCGCGGTCGTGTGTGACGACGATGCTTGTCACGCTGTACTCGTTCTTGAGGGTCGCGATGATCTCGCTTATCGTCGCGCCCATCACGGGGTCGAGTTCGCTCGTGGGCTCGTCGTAGAGGAGGAGCTGCGGTTCCATGACGAGCGCGCGCGCGATGGAGACGCGTTTCTTCATCCCGCCGGACAGCTCGGACGGGAATTGATTGGCGGATTTTTCCACGGAAAGGATCTTGAGCGCATGCATGACCCTTTCGCTTATGGCCATCTCATTGCCGGAGCGGTGCTCGCGCGGGTAGAGCGCGAGGTTGTCGTACACGCTGAGCGAATTGAATAGGGCTCCCTCCTGGAAGACGAGCGCCAGGCGCACGCGGTCCCGGGTCTCCTCCAGCGTGGGGTCCAGGCCGTCGACAGCCACCGTTCCCGAGGTCGGGGCCTCCAGGCCGGCGATGTGGCGAAGGAGCACGCTCTTGCCCGAGCCGCTCGGCCCCATGATGACGAATATCTCGCCCGGCTTGACGTCAAAGCTGATGTTCCTCAGGACGGCGAGGTCGCCGAATTTCTTCGACAGGCCATCGACCCTGACGCTCACCGCATCGGCCTCGACGCCGGTGAAGGGATTTCGGGTCTTGCTGCAGTTGGCTTCCGTAGTTTCGGCGCTCATGGGGCGGTTACATCAGAAGCTTCGTCACGAAATAATCGAGGATAAGGATGAGGATCAGGGAGGTGACGACCGCCCGGGTGACGGCTGCGCCGATTTCGCGCGGGCCCCCGCGCGTGTTGAGCCCGATGTTGCAGCACACGAGGACGACCACGAACCCGAACACCTCCGCCTTCGCCATTCCGTTCATGACGTCCTTGAACTTCGTGTAGTGCCGCAGCGCCGCGAAATACGACTCTGAGCTGATCCCGACGGAGCTCACGTACCTTGCGACGACCGACCCGCCGAACCAGCCGACGATGTTGGCGAAGACGATCAGGACCGGCATCATCACGAGCACCGCGGCCAGCCGCGGCAGGACAAGGATCTTTGCCGGCGGGATGTTCATCGTCGTGAGGGCGTCGACCTCATGATACACCTTCATCGACGCGAGCTCGGCCGTGATCGCCGAGCCCACCCGTCCGGCAAGCAGGACCGAGGTCATCATGGGGCCGAGTTCGCGCGCCATCGAAAGCCCGACCAGGCTGCCTATGAACTCCTTGGCGCCGAATCCCTCCATCGAATAGCCAGCCTCGAGCGCGAGCACGGTTCCGATGAAGAAGCTCAGGATCGTGACGATCGGAAGCGTCGTGTAGCCGATCAAGTAGCACTGCTCGACAAAGCGCGCCCACTGGCGCGGGAGCGAGCCCGCGTATGAGCCGGCCCGAAGCAGGAGCATCACCATGCTCCCGGCACCTTCAAGGACGGCGTTGATTTGTTTCATTTCAGCGGCTTGCCTGCTTATCCTTGTTCAATTTCGCCCCAAAATCGAATCCTAAGACGCTCCATCTCGGGCCCGAGGGCAGCCTGCGCATACCTAGAATCGGCCCAAGGTGGAATTCGACGAGGGCTTCGCTGGCATTGCGCCGCCAGCTGACGGCGTCCCAGAGCAGCGAGTTCCGCGTTTCGCCCGTGGGGCGGCGGTCGTAGCGGTAGATCGAGAACAGCGGCGCCCAGGTCGCCCTCATGTCGGGGTTGTCGGGGAAGAAGACCTCGATCGGACTGGGGACCTGGACCTGCCGGCTGCCGGCCCCGTTGTCCCAGATGCTGACCAGCGGCCAGACGTGGCGCTTGTAGGCGGGCGCCAGCGACGGCCGCGGCACGCTGGTCTGGTCGAGGGACCAGTAGGCGAAGTAGAAGAACTGCGTCTTTGACTGGCTGATGTCCCCGTCGACCCAGGTCGTCCGGTGCCAGAAGGGCCAGCCTATCCAGGTCGAATCGGAGCCCTTAAAGCTGGAATGGGTGAAGAAGGGGCCCCAGCGTTCCACGTTCTTGTCGGTGCCCTTCCCCTGGACGAGGAAGGGCCAGAGGTAGCGTCGCTCGCTGTAGCGGCTGGGCGACGTGCGCTCGGTGTATCCGAAGAAAGGCCAGAAGTAGTTCTCGCTGGCCACCTCCGAACTCGCATAGCGCGTGTAGAACGGCAGGAAACCCACCTCCGTGCCGGGGACGCTATCGACGGGTGAGGCGGGAAGGGGAACGAGCGTGTTGTCCCAGATGAGCGGCCAGAGGCAATAGAAGTGCCGCGCCTTGCCCGGCCCCTTCGTGACGCCGAGGAGCGGCCAGAGCGAGAATCCGCTTTCCGCTCCCCGGATCACCTTGACCACCGGCCAGGGGGTGTACGTCGCGCGCGTGCCCCTCCTCAGGCTTTCGGCGTAGAGGGGAAACAGCACCCACGAAAGCCGATCGTAGCCCAGCCGGTACCTCATTGTCCCGTAAACCGGGAAAAGCGCGTGGTACGTGTCGGATGTTTCCCCCGTCTCGTGCGAGAAATAGAAGGGCCAGATGTCAAGATGCCGGTCGGTCGGGCCGCCGGCCCTCGTGACGCTGTCCAGGATCCCCTCATGGTTGACGATATGGAAAATCGACCATGTGTAGGCATCGGGGTAGCGCCTGTAGAAGAAAAGAGGGTAGAGGATGTCGGTTTTCGCGCTGCCGCCGCCCTCCTGCTCGACGTAGAGCGGGCGCAAGCCGTATGAATGCCCGGCATCAGGCCCCGGGGCCGGTCCCGAGAAAAGCAGGGGGCCGAGGGACGACCAGGACTCTGTGTGCCCGGACGGATCCTCGCGTAGCACGAATGCCGGCCAGGCATTCACGTCGTCCGCATCCGCACGGAATACAGCAGCTGCTGCTGCAAGGCCGAGGAAAGTGGTGAGCCTGGCGAGTGTCATGGTCGCGCGGACTTCAATTCAGAAAAATCCAAGCCAGTCTACGCAATTGTGTAAGATCGGCAACCATTTCCAGTTGAGTAGATTTAAGTTGGACGCCTCGGACTGGTTCCTGTTCCGTGAACTTGGCCCTTTTGCCGGTGCCGAATTCCGCCGGGATTCCCCCCGAATCCGGCCTGTTCGCCGCGGGTCAGACGGCGACGCTTGCGCCGATAGGCGGCGCGCCAAAGTCGTCGGCTTTCAGGCCCGCCAGCTCGCGGGCGGCCTCCAGGGCGCGGACCGGCTCGCCGTAGCCCTCGTCGGTCAGGTGGAAGGTGCCCCAGTGTATCGCGATGCTCCTTCGCGCGCCGACGTCCCTGTGCGCCCGGACGGCCTCGGACGGGTTCATGTGCGCCGCGCGCATGAACCAGCGCGGCTCGTAGGCGCCGATCGGGAGCAGCGCGAGGTCCGGGGCGCCGCAGCGCCTCCCTATCTCGACGAAGAGCCTTTCGCGGTAGCCCGAGTCCCCCGCGAAATAGACGAGGCGTCCGCCCGCCCTGAGCATGAAGCCGCCCCAGAGACTTCGGTTCGCGCCGAAGGGCCGCCTGCGGCTCCAGTGCAGCGCCGGGACGAGCGTGGCCTCTAGGCCGGGGGCGCATTCGTGGGTCTGCCACCAGTCAAGCTCAACGATGCGGCGCAGGCCCGAGCCGGCGAGGAGCGGGCGGTGCCCCAGCGGCGCGATGACCAGGGGGTCGTCGCGCCGCGCCAGCCTCCGCAGGGTCGGGAGGTCGCAGTGGTCGAAATGGTCGTGGGACAGGAGCACCGCATCCACCCTGGGAATGGCGGCGAAATCGACGCCGGGCGGCGCGACGCGGCGCGGCCCGGCCCAGGATACGGGGGCTGCCCGATCGGAGAAGATGGGGTCGGTCAGGATCGTCGCGGACGCGCTCCGCAGGACGACGGTCGACTGCCCCACCCAGGTCGCTGCGACCCCCGCGCAGGCGGGTGCGGGCGGGAGGGGCCGGGGGGCGACCTCGACCCGCTCCGGCCACGGTTCGGCCCGGCTCGTCAGCTTCCACCTGATGAGGTCCAGCACGCCGCGGTCGGATTCCTCGCCCGGATTGAAGAAGGTTTTCCCGTTGAAGTGATCGGAGGGCGGCAATGTCATGTGGGTGCTTTTGTGATCGAAACCCCGACGATGTCGACAGGATGTCCGCCGCAGGCCCGCGGCGCTGAAAGGGGGCCGTGCGCATAAGCGGCGGGCTTGCCCGGGGGATCGAGCTCTCGGTGCCGAAGGGCAGCGCCGTGCGTCCCGCGACCGACGGGATGCGCCAGGCCGTGTTCTCGAGCCTGGGAGGCCGGGTCGTCGGCGCGCGGTTCGCGGACCTGTTCGCGGGAAGCGGGGCCTACGGCCTCGAGGCCTTCAGCCGGGGCGCGTCGGGCGGGACGTTCGTCGAGCGCAGCCCCAGGGCCTCGGCCTGCCTCAGGAGAAATATCGCCGCCGTCTGCCGCAGCCTCCGGAAGGGGGGGGAGGAGCTGGTTGCTGTGGAGGCCGACGCGCTTTCGCTGCCCACGGGGACCGGCTCCGCCCCCGACCTCATCTTCGTGGACCCCCCCTACGAGATGATCGGGGAGGTCGCGCCAGCGCTCTTCGGGAAGCTGGCGGCGGCGCTCGCGCCGGACTGGAAGGGGCTCGTCGTCTTTGAGATCCCCGGGGAGGAAACGCTCGAGCCACGGGGCTGGGCGTGCGTCAGGCGCCTCGGGCGCGGCGCGCGGCAGCCGAGCGCGGCGTTTTTCGCTCGCGCGGCGTGAGTCAGGCACCCGCCTTGATTATGGCGACCGCGGCCACCACGGCCGTCTCGGTCCTGAGTACCCGCGGGCCCAGATGCGCGAGCTCGAACCCGGCTTCCCGGAGGATGGCGCGCTCGTCGGCCGACCACCCGCGCTCCGGGCCGAATGCCAACGCCACGGGAGGCGCCCCCGGCACCGGCCGCAGGCGCCGGGCGGCCTCGTAGTTGTCCAGCCCGATCCGGGGGCAGCCCGCGGGGAGCGCCGCGATCGAGGCCGCCAGGCCCGCGTCGTGGCGGACGTCCGGCAGCCGGGTGTCGAACGCCTGGGCCGCGCCGTCCAGCAGGTGCCGGCGCCATTCGGGGGTGCTCCAGAGCGTGCTGGCCGCGTAGCCTGACTCGCCCTTCTCGGACCGGAAGAACCGGAGCGAGGCGACGCCGAGGGACGCCGCCTCGTTGAGGATCTTGCGGGCGGTCTGGGGCCGCGGGAGCGCGATAAGGAGGTGGATAGGATCGGGTGGCGGCGGCTCCGCGGCGGGCTCGAACCTTATTACGAGGGCTTCGGGGCCGATGGCCGCGACCGTTCCCTTGCCCCGCGGGCCGTTCACGATTCCGGCGTCGAACAGGTCGCCCTTCCGCCTCTTCAGGACCCGCAGCAGGTGGATCGCGCGGGGGTCCGTGAGCGCGAGGGGGGACCCGACCTCGCCGGCTTCAAAGAGGATGAGGTTCAATGTCTGCCGGGCCCCGCCTCCGCGCCGCCGGTCACGAGAGGATGGCTTCGATCGACCTCAGCTCGTCCGCGCTGATTGCGAGGTTCCTTAGTGCGCCGACGTTCTCGTCGATCTGGGAGGTCCTGCTTGCGCCTATGAGCGCCGAGGTGATCGCGGGCTGGCGCAGCACCCATGCGAGCGCAAGCTGGGCGAGCGACTGGCCGCGGGCCTTTGCCACGGCGTCCAGCCTGCGAAGCCGCGCCCGCTTGTCCTCCGTGATCTGCTCCGGCCTGAGGAAGCGGGGGTCGTGCCCGGCGCGGGAGTCGGCGGGAATCCCGGCCAGGTACCGGCTGGTGAGCAGGCCCTGGGCGAGCGGGCAGAATGCGATGCCCCCGATCCCCTCCCGGGCGAGCGTGTCGAGGAGCCCCCGCTCGGGCGCCCGTTCCAGCATGTTGTACTTCGGCTGGTGGATGAGGCACGGGGCCCCCATCTCCCGCAGGAGCCTGGATGCGCGGTCGGTCTGCGCGGGATCGTAGTTCGAAAGCCCCGTGTAGAGCGCCTTGCCGGACCGGACCGCGTGCGCGAGCGCCCCCATGGTCTCCTCGGGGGGCGTCTCCGGGTCGGGCCTGTGGCTGTAGAAGATGTCGACGTAGTCGAGCCCGAGCCGCCCCAGGCTCTGGTCCAGGCTCGCAAGGAGGTATTTGCGCGAGCCCCACTCCCCGTAGGGCCCCTCCCACATGTCGTAGCCCGCCTTGGTCGAAACGATCAGCTCGTCGCGGTGCGCCGCCAGGTCCTCGCGGACAATCCTGCCGAATGTCGTCTCGGCCGACCCGGGGGGCGGCCCGTAGTTGTTCGCGATGTCGAAATGGGTGATGCCCTGGTCGAAGGCCCTGAGGACCAGCGCCCGGCTGTTCTCATAGCTGTCCACGCCGCCAAAGTTGTGCCAGAGCCCGAGCGAGAGCATCGGGAGCTTGAGGCCGCTCCGGCCGCAGCGCCGGTAGAGTGCGGGGTTCGAGTAGCGCGTGGGCGACGGGACGTGGCTCATGGGTGGATCGGACAGAGATGGTTCCGCTGCCCGGGGCCCGCAAACCCAATCTGGAGGAGCCGGGCCTCAACCGGGCGCACCCTGATGGCGTTCAAAGGGCGGGCACCGGGGGTGGCGGGCATTGGCGGCAGGGCAGGTTTGCCCGGGATTGCCGCCCGCGGCATCGCGAAGGCCCCCGAAGGAGGCTTGACGGTCTCTTCCGCCGTCGAAAACATCGCCGTCCGCCGAAGAGCGGTCGTAGTTTAGGGGTAAAACCCCTGCCTTCCAAGCAGGTGTCCCGAGTTCGATTCTCGGCGACCGCACCATTCAGATCAACAAGTTGGATGATCGGGATAGGATTCCTGCCTAATTCCTGTCGAATCCGGATCGTCTTTGGCACGGGATGCCCTATACCTTGCACATCAAGGCACGGCATCCGAAAGACGGCCTGAAAGCGCTGCACTTGCAATCGGAGGCTGGTCGAAGGGGGTCGGCAACAAGAGGCGGTTAGCCCCGCGGCAAAGAGCCGCAACCAGAAGATTGCGGCTCTCGCCGGTGGGAGGATGTGATGTCCAGCAAGCGCGGGATGATCTGGAACGCTGCCAGGCGCAATTGGCGGGGTTACTTATTGCTGGCGACAGCCCCTGATGGCGACGAATTGGCCTTCACAACCACACGGGCTATGGCTGCGGCATTCTCCGCATGAAGGTATGGCAGCGTGAAGTTGATCGTTTGACGCACTGACGTGCTGACCGCGACGCCGTCCTTCGTCGCAGGCGTGAACTTCCATTGCCTGATTGCAGCGAGGGTGGGCCGCTCGAATGCCTTTTCTGTGGAGCTGACGACGACGCCATCGACAACCTCACCCTTTGCGTTGACGGTGTATGATACCGTGACTTTGCCTTCGATTTCGTCATGCCGTAGGTCGAATGCATAGTTTGGTGCGGGCTGGGAAACCGGAGTGGGGCTTTGGTCGGCGGCGGACATTGAGACTGAAGCGGTCAGGCTGAGTGCCGCGGCTCGGGCCGGTATCTGCAAGCCGTGCTCCGGCGGCAACGCTACCAGCG
>CALAOT010000061.1 GCA_937889545.1 uncultured Opitutaceae bacterium | reverse complement strand
AAAGGCGCAGAAGGCGGAGCCCGGCAGGCCGAGGTTCGTCTCGGGGGCGATCGGCCTGCTTAACCGGACCCTCTCGATGTCGCCCGACGTGAACCGGCCGGACTTCCGGGCGGTCACCTGGGACCAGGTCGTCGCGGCGTACCTCGAGCAGGCCCGCGCGCTCGCCGCCGGGGGTGTCGACGCCCTGCTGGTCGAGACGATCTTCGACACGCTGAACGCGAAGGCCGCGCTCTTTGCAATCGAGACCCTGTTCGACGAGACGGGCGTGCGCCTGCCGGTGATGGTGTCGGTGACGATCACCGACGCGTCGGGGCGGACCCTTTCGGGCCAGACGATCGGCGCGTTTCACGCGAGCATCGCGCACGCGAACCCGTTCTCGGTCGGGATCAACTGCGCCCTCGGGGGCAGGCAGATGAGGCCGTATATCGAGGAGCTCTCCTCGATCGCCCCGTGCTATGTCACCTGCCACCCGAACGCCGGCCTTCCCAACGCATTCGGGGGATATGACGAGACGCCCGCCGACATGGCGGCGGTCCTCGGCGAATTCGCCGGCAACGGCTGGCTTAACATGGCCGGCGGCTGCTGCGGGTCTACGCCCGCGCACATCGCTGCCATCGCGGAGGCCGTCCGCGCCTTTCCGGCCCGCAGGCCGCAGCCGCAGACCGCCGCGCTGCGCCTGAGCGGCCTCGAGACGCTGGCCATTGCCTGAGGCGGGCGCCCCCCCGATGTCGAACGCAACCCGGCCTGCCGCCTCGCAGTTCATCGTCATCGGCGAGCGCGCGAACATAACGGGATCGCCCCGGTTCGCAAAGGCCCTGAAGGCCGGCGACTGGGACGCCTGCCTCGCCATCGCGCGCCAGCAGGTCGAGAACGGCGCCAACGCCATCGACATCAACGTCGACGAGGCCCTGATCGACGGCGAGGCGACGATGGTGAAGTTCCTCAACCTCATCGCCGCCGAGCCGGAGATATCCCGCGTGCCCGTGATGCTCGATTCCTCCAAGTGGAGCGTCCTCGAGGCCGGCCTCAAGTGCCTGCAGGGAAAGGGCATAGTCAACTCGATCTCCCTCAAGGACGGCGAGGCCGAGTTCCTCCGCCGCGCGGGGCTCGTCCGGCGCTACGGCGCCTGCGCCGTCGTCATGGCGTTCGACGAGAGGGGCCAGGCGTCCACGTGCGACGACAAGGTCCGCATCTGCACGCGTGCGTATCGGCTCCTCACCGGGGCCGTCGGCTTCCCCCCCCAGGACATCATCTTTGACCCGAACATCCTCACCGTCGCCACGGGAATCGAGGAGCACAACAACTACGCCGTGGATTTCTTCGAGGCCACGAGGATCCTCAAGGAGACGCTCCCCCACGCGAAGGTGTCCGGCGGGGTCTCCAACGTCTCGTTCTCCTTCCGGGGGAACAACCCCGTGCGCGAGGCCATGCACGCGGTGTTCCTCTACCACGCGATCGCGGCCGGGCTCGACATGGCGATCGTCAACGCCGGCATGCTCGGCGTCTACGAGGAGATCCCGCGGGACTTCCTCGATCGGGTCGAGGACGTGATCCTCAACCGCCGCCCAGACGCCACCGAGCGCCTTGTAGCGTTCGCGGACGGCCTCAAGGCATCCCAGGGCGGCGCCTCGAGGATCGAGAGCCGGGAGGACCTCGCCTGGCGCGACGCCCCGGTGGAGCAGCGCCTGTCGCACGCGCTCGTCAAGGGAATCGACGCCTTCGTGGAGCAGGACACCGAGGAGGCGCGCTCCGACACCGCCAGGTACCCGCGGCCCCTCTCCATCATCGAGGGGCCGCTCATGGACGGAATGCGAGTTGTCGGGGACCTCTTCGGCGCAGGCAAGATGTTCCTGCCCCAGGTCGTCAAGTCCGCGCGGGTCATGAAGAAGGCCGTCGCCTACCTTACGCCGTTCATGGAGGAGGAAAAGCGCCGGCTCGTCGCCGGCGGCGGCACCGCGCGCCCCCAAGGACGCATCGTCATGGCGACCGTGAAGGGCGACGTGCACGACATCGGCAAGAACATCGTCGGGGTCGTCCTGGCCTGCAACAACTACGAGGTCATCGACCTTGGCGTCATGGTGCCGTGCGAGAAGATCCTGGCCACCGCCCGCGAGAGCAAGGCCGACATCATCGGCCTCTCCGGCCTCATCACCCCCTCGCTGGACGAGATGGTGCATGCCGCAAAGGAGATGAGGCGCACCGGCTGCACCGTCCCCCTCCTCATCGGGGGGGCCACCACCAGCGCGGCGCACACCGCCGTCAGGATCGCGCCCGAATACGCGCCCGGGGTCGTCCACGTGCTCGACGCCTCGCGGGTCGTCAATGTCGTCAGCTCCCTCCTTTCGCCCGAGAACAGGCCCGGCTTCCTGTCCGACGTCACCGCGCGGCAGGAAAGGCAGCGGGTGGAATTCGCGGCCCGGCGCGCGCGCAAGCCGCTGCTGCCCCTGGCGGCCGCCAGGGAACGCCGCCAGAGATTCGACTGGGCCGCCGCCGACATCCCGCACCCGGATTTCCTCGGGGCCCGCGCCTTCGCCGGCGTTCCCCTCCGCGAAGTCGTCCCATTCATCGACTGGGGCCCCTTTTTCAGCGCGTGGGAGCTTCACGGGCGGTTTCCCGACATCCTGGAGGACGCGGTCGTCGGCGCCGAGGCGACCAAGCTTTACAACGACGCCCGGAGGCTTCTCGCGAGGATCGTCGATGAAGGGCGCTTCACGGCCAACGCGGTCATCGGGTTCTGGCCGTGCAACGGCGTCGGCGACGACGTCGAGGTCTACACCGACGAGGGCCGGGGGGGCGTGGCGGCAAGGTTCCACATGCTGCGCCAGCAGCAGGAAAAACCCGCCGGCCAGTTCAACCACAGCCTCGCCGACTTTATTGCGCCCAGGGAAAGCGGGCGGATCGACTACATCGGCGGGTTTGCCGTGACGGCAGGCCACGGCGTCGACGCGTTTGCGGCCCAGTTCAGGGCGGCATCCGACGACTACCATGCGATCATGAGCCAGGCTCTCGGCGACAGGCTCGCCGAGGGAATGGCGGAGATGTTTCACAAGAGGGCCCGCGAGGCTTGTGGATTCGGCCGCATTGAGAACCTTGGCTACGCCGACCTCATCCGTGAGCGGTACCGCGGCATCAGGCCCGCGCCCGGGTATCCCGCCTGTCCGGACCACACGGAAAAGCCCATCCTTTTCAAGCTGCTTGGGGCGGAGGCCGCGACCGGCATCGGCCTGACGGAGAGCTGCGCGATGACGCCCGCCAGCAGCGTGAGCGGCTGGTACTTAAACCATCCCGGATCCAAGTACTTCGGCGTCGGCAACCTGGGCCGGGACCAGGTCGAGGACTACGCCAGGCGCAAGGGCTGGACGACCGCGGAGGCCGAGAAGTGGCTGGGCCCCTACCTGGATTACGAAACCGGGTGAGGTGCGCCGGAACATTGGCCCCTGCCCTGCGTCTTACCCCGTTGATGCCTTTCTTGCGCATTCACCTAGGATTGATCCGCATCGGGATCGCGTGCGCCGCAATTGCGCTTGCGACGACGGCAAGCGCGGCCGGGTTCGGATTCAGCGACGGCCTCTCGGCGGAGGAGAAGGCGGCGTCCGGGATCCCCAAACTCACCGCGCCCCAGGTCGCGGCGCTGAACGCGCTCGTGGAACACGACGCAACCCTCGCCCGGCAGGGCGGCGTCGCGGGCTTCTCGTCGCCATTTGCGGCGCGGCACACGGCGCAGGAGTTCGCCGCCGCGGGGATCGACCGCCTTTCCGAAAAGGAACGCTCAACCCTCGATTCGCTGGCCGCCCGGGCGATCGCCCTGGGCCCCCCTCCCCTGCAGGCGTTTGAATACGTGCCGGCGCCTCCGGCGCCGCCAGCACCGCCCGAGATCCTGGTTTCGCCTCCGCCCGCCACCGAGGTGCACGGCGACCTGTCGTTCACGATTGGCGGGGGAAGCCACGGATCCAGCTTCTACGGGAGCTCGATGGATCTGCTCGTGACCGATCCATCCGGCAGGTTCACCGTTGGGGTCGGGCTCAGCGAATATCGCGGGCGGGGCTGCTTCGGCCCGTACAGCATCTGCGGCCCGCTGTATGGGGGTCCGTTTCTCCCGGGTTTCTAGGCCGGCCTGTCTACTTCTCGACGGCAAACGCCGCGTAGCTGTGCGGCATCAGGGGAACGAGAAAATGTGACTTTTTTGGCGCCTCCGGCCCGCCGCGGCGGCGCCACGGCATCTTGGAAACCTCCGGAACATAGGATTGGATGAGTTCGCCCGTCTCCAGGTTGCGCAGCGCTGAGTACTCGCCGTCGACGGTCACCTTCACCGTTGCCGGGCTCGGCAGGAACGACTCGGCGACAAACGTGTTGTTGTCGTAGGCGAACAGCGATACCTGGCTCGGCCCGTCGATCCGGACGAAGAAACCCTTCATGACAACGTCCCTGATCGCGCTCGTGACGTCGGGCGGCAGCGCGTATAGGTTGCGGAAGTTGTCCGGGATCGCCCACACGTAGAGGGTTCCCTTGGCGTACTTGTCCATCAGCAGGATCGGGTACCCGTTGCCGTTCTCAAGGGCGCTCACGAGCCCCCATGCGTCATTCGTCAGGAAGCGCACCTCGGGGAAGAGCACCTGCTGCCTGCGCTCGCCGGCGCCGAGATCCGTGCGGCTCCACGAGGCGAATCCGGTCGAGTAGTCGTTCGCGAGCACCTTGCCGTCGGTCACCTCGGCCTCGCATATGCTCTCGATCCCGCGGCCCTTCAGGGCCCTGAGCAGCCCCGACGTGATGACCACGGACTTGCCGTCCTCGAGCTGCTTCTCGATCTTGGCCACGATCTCGGGATCGAACTTCGCCGACTCGGTAAGGAGCACGAGATTCGCATCCGCCGGGAACTCCGGGTAGAGGTCGATCGGGATGCCGATCATGCCGATGAAGTTGTGCAGGAAGTCCTCGCCCGAGGACTGGTAGGGCTTGTAGCTCTTGATTCCGATCGGCTTCCCCAGCTTTCCGACGACCGCGTCGGCCTGCCGCAGCGCTACGCCGGCCACGGTCCCCCAGGTCGGCGTTGCAGGCGCGGCCCAGCCCTCGGGGCCGTAGGCCTTCGCGACCGCATCGTAGTTGAAGCTCGTCGGCAGATACTCCCATTCCTTCCGGTCCCCAGCGGGGGCCGGCCAGACCAGGAGGACCCAATTGAAGAGCGTCATCTCGCGGGCCTTCGCGAAGATGGTGTCCCAGAGCTGCTCCGCGTAGCGGTCCACGTAGCGCGCCCCGAACGTGTCCACCCATCCGCCGCCATTTCCGCCCGGCTTGATGTTCTCAAAGTAGCGGATGATCTGGTAGCTCTCGTACTGCTGGAGGAACTGGTCCGTGTAGACGGGGTCGCGCGTCTCCGTGCCCGTGTAGATCCCGTCGAAAATCCTCGGCTCCTTGTCGAGGTCGAAGCCTAGGCCCTGGAAATGCTCGTACCAGTTCGGGAACTTGATGACCACCTTGATCTTCGGATTGACGTCCTTCGCGGCCTTCACGACGAGGCTCGAGCCCGCCTCGTCCATGAGGTCCAGCCTGAAATCGGTCCACGACCGGGCTCCCTTGGCCGCGATGTCGGAATCGCTCTTCGTCGTGACGAAGAAGAAGTCGTCCAGGATGAACTCGTCGAAGTGTCGTGCGGCCAGCTCCGAGGTCTTCTTCACGAATGCGCGGTCGGCCGGGTTGGTGTAGCAGAACGATGTGTACTGGTCCGACTCGTTGGCGGAGAACGCGCTGCCGCCGGCCACCTGGACGCCCCGGTCGGTGAAGAACTTCTTCACATCCTCCAGGAGCTTGTCATCGGCCAGGACCCGGTCGCGCTGAACCTCGATGTACACCTTGTCTACCTTGACCTGGCTGGTGATCATGTCCCACTGGGACTGCAGGACCTTCGGGTCGGCGAAGGTCTCGACGACCCTGACGGGAATGTAGACCGCGACGCCGAAGTTCTGGTAGTTGCCGGCGGCGCGGGACAGGGCGGCCGTGCACAAGAGGGCGCAGATTAGTCTTTTCATTGGGGGTGGGTCATATGGAACCGCACAATCCCGGCTTCTCAAGCGCCATTATGCCCGGCCCGGGCAACGTTCGGTTGCCATCCCCTTCCCCGGGCTGGCACCCTCTCCGCCCATGTTCGCGAGGTACCTGCTGCTTTTTCTCGGCGTTTTCGCATGCTCGACCTCGGCGGTGCTCATCCGGATGAGCGCGACCGACCCCTTCGTCCTCACGGCGCTGCGTCTGCTGATCGCCGCCGTTTTCCTGGCGCCCGTCCTCCGCGCCGAGATGCGCCGCCACGGCGCCGCCTTCACGAGGGACCACCTGCGCCGCACGCGCCTGCCCGCGCTGGTGCTTGCGATCCACATGGTCTCGTGGACGCTGGGGGCCCGGATGACGGCCGTCGCACAGTCGACCCTCATCGTTAACCTCGTTCCGGTCGCCCTGCCCTTCTTCCTCTTCTGGATCGCGAGGGAGAACATCAACCGGGCGGAGGTCGCGGGCACCGTTCTCGCGATCGTCGGGCTCCTGATGCTGTCGGCAAAGGACGCGCTTACCGGCGGGGGCAGCGTGGCGGGCGACGCCGTGTGCCTATTCTCAATGCTCCTGTTCGCGCTCTATCTGGCCCTAGGGCGGCGGAACCGGGACTTTCCATCGGTCTGGCTGTACGTGATCCCGGTGTACGGCCAGGCGGCCCTCATCTGCCTCGTAGCGGCGCTCCCCTGGATCCGAACCTTTGAAGCCGGGTCCGGCCGGGAATGGGCAATCATGGTCGGCCTGGCCGCGATCCCCACCGTCTGCGGCCACTCGCTCCTGAATGCGGCCATGCGCCGGATTCGGGGCCAGATCGTCAGCCTGTGCAACTCGAGCCAGTTCCTGTTCGCGGGAGTCATGGGCTACTTCCTCTTCGGCGAGGTTCCGCGGGCGGTATTCTATGCGGCAAGCGCGATCGTCTTGGCGGGCGTCGCGATCGTCGCCTTTTCCACGCCGGCCGAGTCCGGCGCCCAGGAAGAGGCCCTCTAGGCCGCCGATGCGGCCGCCCTTACAAACGCGAGTACCAGGGGCGGCACTTCGCCCCTGAGCGCGGCGCGCTCGGGTTGGAACAACACCCCGGCAAAAAAGGGATGAGACGGAAGCTCGGCACCGCGGACATCGCCGGCGTCATCCCATGCCGTGAACCTGAGGCCCCCCGCCTCAAAGGCGGCCCTGTACGCGGGATTGAATCCGTAGCTGCAGCGGTACCCCTCGTTTGCGCCCGCCCTCCCGTACGCCGAACGCAGGAGGCTGCCCTCGGCAAACTGGACATCTCCCGTCTTTTCGACGAGCGGGCTTCCGAGCCTCGTCACCACGAGCGCGGCCCCGTTTGGATTGGTCTCGGCGTGGTCCGCGTCCGCTATGCCTGCCACATTTCGCGCGAATTCCAGCAGCGCGTGCTGGAATCCGCCGCAGGTCCCGAGGAACGGCCGGTTGCCCTCGCGCGCCCAGCGGACGGCGCCGATCGCCCCCGCGGTGTTCTCGTAGGGGCTCGCGGGCACGAGCCACACGGCGGAAAACTCCGCGAGGTCGCGGGCGGGGGCTCCGATCCGCCGGGTCCCGACCCACTCCCAGCGGATTTCCGCGCCCGAGCGGTCGCGCGCCATCTCGAGGGCCTTCGGAATCGCGCGGTGGGCCGCGTGCTTCTCGGAATAGTCCCCAACTAGCGCGATGGCGTTCCAGCCCATTTCTACCGCTTTCCCGGCGCGGCGGACGGGGCGCCCGGCAAGCCCAGCAGGACCGCGCCCATGAATGCCAGGCACGCGCAGACGACCACGAACCAGTCCCCGTGCTCGACGTAGAAGCTCTCTCTCCCCACCCAGCGGCGGTCACGCGTCACGTCGGCGGTCGAGGTGCCGCGGAAATACACGCTTCCCCTTTCGTTCTTCAGGACCTTGCCCTCGTTGCCGAATTCGTCGATCCACCCGCTCCAGCCCGCGTTGCCGCATCGGAGCACGGGCCGGCGGGTCTCGACCGCGAGGAGGACCGAGTGGGCCGCGTGCTGGTAGGCGGCCGCGCCCTCGCCGTACCAGGCGTCGTTGGTCAAGACCACGAGGGCCTCCGCCCCGGAGAGCACCTCTTCCCGCCCGAGCTCGGGGAAGACGTCCTCGTAGCAGATGAGGACCCCGAGCGGGGTCGTGCCCTCCTTGAGGGGAACGAGGAGAGGCGACGGGTCCGTACCGGGGGTGAAGTCGTCGCCCAGGGGCGTGAATTTCCCGACCCATCCGAAGACGGGCCGCAGGGGGATGTATTCGCCAAACTGGACGAGCCTGCGCTTCGCGTAATAGGCCGTCTGGACGCCGAGCTGGGGATCGATGACGTAGGCGGCGTTGTACCATGCCGCATGCTTCGGGTCGGGCCGCTCGATGGCGTCGGCGCCGATGAGCATGGGGGCCTTTGCGCGCGCGGCGATATCCTCGACGAACCTCTTCATCGACGGATCGCCGCCCTTGAGCGCCCACGGCAGCGTCGATTCGGGCCAGAGGATCAGGTCGGGACGCGTCTGCGCCGCGGCGAGCGTAGTCGACACGAGCGCCCGGATGATCTCGGGCTCCTTCGCAGGGTCCCATTTCACCGCCGTGGGAATGTCCGGCTGCACAAAGGCCACCCGGGCGAAGGGCACCGTGAACTGCGACCGGTTCACGGCCTCCTGGACATGGATCGAAAGGCACACGAGGAGGAGGAACAGGGCCAGCAGGAACTCCGGGCTGCGCCTGCGCAGGCCGACCTCGCCCTCGCGGAAGAGACGGTGCGCGAAGGCCGCGAGCCCGATGTTCGCCGCGACGACCACAAACGACACCCCGCCGGTCCCGGTGAAGGCGGCCACCTGGAGCACGCTCCTCGTCTTGATCTCGCACTGGGTCGCGGCGAGCGGCATCCACGGGAACCCCCCGAAGAGCCATGTCCGGGTCCATTCAACGAGCACCCAGGCCCCCGCGAGCGCGAGCATCGCGAACAGCCGGACGGGCGTGGGCCTGCCGACCATCCGAGGCATCGTCCACCATGCCGCCAGGTACCACGAGCCCGTCCACGCGCCGACAAGGGGCCCGACAATGAGGAGCCCGGCCCAGGTCACCGGATGCAGCCAGCTCAGGTTGATCGTCCACGCGACCGCCTGGGCCGCGAACATCGTCCAGGCGTAGGTCTTCAGGCGCGGCCGCAGATAGGCCCAGAAGATCCCCGGGGCCAGGCAGGCGTACGCGGCCTCGGGCGAGTGGAATGGTGGAAACGCGACGACAAGGAGGAACACGGCCAGCACGGCCGAAACCACCGGCGCGATCCACTCGCTATACCTGTCCCAGAAGGTCGGCACCGGGTCGTACGGGTCCGGGCTCACGGGTCGCGCATCAGGCCCCGTGGCAGTGCTTGTACTTCTTGCCGCTTCCGCAGGGGCACGGGTCGTTGCGCCCCACCTTGGGGGTGTCGCGCCGGATCGTCACCTTGGGCAGCCGCAATTCCGGCTCGTCAGGCTGCGGCCCGGGGCCGGCGGCCCCGTTGGGCGGCGGCTGGGCGCGCGGCGCCTGAACGGCGGTTTCCGGGCCCTCGGTCCGGGCGCTCCGGGCGAGGATCGCGAGCATGTTCTCGAAGGACGAGAGGTTTGACGCGCTGCGGAACAGGCCCGTGCAGATCTGCAGCCGCACGTTGTTCATCAGCTCCTCGAAGTAGTGGTACGCCTCGCCCTTGTATTCGACCAGCGGGTCCTTCTGGCCGTAGCTGCGCAGACCGATATAGCGGCGCAGCTCCTCCATCTCGGTAAGGTGCTCCTGCCAGTGGTGGTCGATCGCGTTGATGACGACGTAGCGCTCCAGCGCGCCGAGCGCCTCGGGGATCTCCATCGCCTCCTTCATCGCGTAGGCCTTCTTGATCCGCTCAAGGATCGCGCCCCGGAGCGCGCCGGCGTCGTCGCCGGCGAGGTCGGCCACCTTGAGCCCGATCGGGAAGTGGGTGTTGGCCCACCCCACGAAGCTTTCGACGGCCGAGGGATTGGACCCGCCCTGCTCGCCGAATCCGGCGACGGCCAGGCGGCTTTCGATCTCCTCCCCCACCTGCTCGAAGATGATGTCCTTCGAGCGCGGCGCATGGATGGCGGCGTTCCTGATGCCGTAGACGACCTCGCGCTGCAGGTTGAGCACGTCGTCGTACTGCAGGAGCCTCTTGCGGATGGCGTAATTCTGCTGCTCGACCTTTTTCTGGGCCGACTCGATCGACCGGTTGAGCCACGGGTGCTCGAGCTCCTCGCCCTCCTGCATCGAGCCCTCCATCAGGCGCGAGGCGAGGTTGCCCTGGAGGAAGAGGCGCATGAGGTCGTCCTCGAGCGAGAGGAAGAACTTCGTGAGGCCGGGGTCGCCCTGGCGCGAGCAGCGCCCGCGCAGCTGGCGGTCGATCCGCCGCGACTCGTGGCGCTCGGTCCCGATCACGTATAGTCCGCCCGCCTCGCGCACGCCTTCGCCCAGCTTGATGTCGGTGCCGCGGCCGGCCATGTTGGTCGCGATCGTCACGGCGCTGCGCAGCCCCGCCCGGGTCACGATCTCGGCCTCCTGCTGGTGGTACTTCGCGTTGAGCACGGTGTGGATGATCCCCGCCCGCTTGAGCATCCTGGAAAGGACCTCGGAGGCCTCGACGCTCGTCGTGCCGACGAGCACGGGCTGGCCCCTCTTGTTGGCCGACTCGATCTCGCGCAGGACCGCGTTGTACTTGTCGCGGCGCGCCTTGAAGATCGAATCGTTCCTGTCGACCCGGATGCACGGCTTGTTGGTCGGGATCACCTGGACCGACAGGCGGTAGATGTCGTTGAATTCCGTCGCCTCCGTCTCGGCCGTGCCCGTCATGCCGGCCAGCTTCTCATACATCCGGAAGTAGTTCTGGATCGTTATCGTGGCGTACGTGCGCGTCTCGCGCTCGATCGTGACACCCTCCTTGGCCTCGACCGCCTGGTGCAGGCCGTCCGACCAGCGGCGGCCGGGCATGACGCGGCCCGTGTTCTCGTCCACGATCATGACCTTGCCCTCCTGCACCACGTACGCGACATCGCGCTCGTAGAGCGAATAGGCCCGCAGGAGCTGCGAGATCGAGTGGATGTCCTCTGAAATCGTGGCGTAGCGCTGCTGCGCCGCGAGCTTGAGCTCCTCGCGCCTTTCGGGGGGGATGGACGCGTCCTTCTCGAGGTCCGAGAACTCCGTCGCGAGGTCCGGAATCATGAACGCGTCCGGGTCCTCGGGGCGCAGCGTCGTGCGGCCGATCTCGGTCAGGTCGGCCTGGTGCTGCCGCTCGTCGATCACGTAGTACAGGACTTCCTTCAGGTGGAAGAGCTCGTCCTTGTTCAGGTCGCTGTTCATCTCCGTCTCGACCCGGTCGAGCACCTTGCGCCAGTCCGGGTTCTCCATGAGCCGCAGGAGCAGCTTGTTCTTGGGGTTGCCCATCTTCACCTGGAGAAGCTTGCGTATGGAGACGCGCTTGGCCTCCTCCTGGTCGTGAAGGGGGGCCATGGGCGGCTCGGGGGCGCGCTTTTTCGCTCCCTGCGCCTTTGCCTGGGCGTTCTCGGCCTCCCACTGGGCGCGCCTCTTCTGGTTCTCCTCCCTCGCCTTCGCGGCCTCGGCATTCCACTGCTCGGGCGTCCGCTCCAGCAGCTCCTTGGCCTCGCCCACCAGCCGGTTGCACAGGCGCGTCTGCGAGCTCACGAGCTGGTCGACGCCCGGCCGGAGCCGCGTGTACGGCTGCTCCCGCTCGATCGGCGCCGGCCCCGAGATGATAAGCGGCGTGCGGGCCTCGTCCACAAGGATGGAATCGATTTCGTCGACGATGCAGTACCAGTGGTCCCGCTGCACCTGGTCCTCCTTGCGCGTGGCCATTCCATTGTCGCGGAGGTAGTCGAATCCGAACTCGCTCGCCGTCCCGTAGGTGATGTTGCGCCCGTACATCTCGCGGCGCAGGTCCGGGGACATGCTCTGCTGGATGCATCCCACCGAGACCCCCAGGAAACTGTACAGGATGCCCATCCACTCGGAGTCGCGGCGGGCGAGGTAGTCGTTCACGGTGACCAGCTGGGCGTTGCGGCCGTTGAGGCAGTTGAGGTACAGGGGCAGCGTCGCCACGAGCGTCTTTCCCTCGCCCGTCGCCATCTCGGATATCCGGCCCTCGTGGAGCGCGATCCCGCCGACCAGCTGGACGTCGAAGTGCACCATGTCCCAAACCATCTCGTGCTCGCAGACGGTGGCCGTCCGGCCGAGGAGCCTGCGGGCCGCGTTCTTCACCGTCGCAAACGCCTCGGCAAGGATCTGCTCGAGGGTCTCGCCCGCCTTGATCCGCGCCTGGAATTCTTCGGTCTTCGCGCGCAGCTGGTCGTCGCTCAACTCCGTGAAGGAACGGTCCAACTCGTTGATCTTGACAACGATAGGCCTTGTTCTCTCCAGGAATTTCCGGTAGTGCCTGCCGGCAAAGGGTTTGAGCAGGAGCGACAGCATTAAGGGTTAAATAATAGACCCCCGGAACCCATTGGCAAACGACAAATGCCCCGGGTCGGGCGGCGCCCGGTCAGAGCCGCTTGCGAAAGTATGCGATCGTGCGCTTGAGGCCCTCCTCAAGGGGCACGGTGGGCTCCCACTTGAGCAGCCGCTTCGCGAGCGAGATGTCGGGCCGGCGCTGCCTCGGGTCGTCGGCCGGGAGCCGCTTGTGGACGATCTTTGCGCGGCCCCCCACGAGCTTCAGGGTCACCTCGGCGAGCTCGCTGATCGTGAACTCGCCCGGATTGCCCAGGTTGATCGGGCCCGCGGTCTCGGTCTGCTCCATGACCCGGACAAACCCCTCGATGAGGTCGTCGACGTAGCAGAATGAGCGCGTCTGGGTGCCGTCCCCGTAGACCGTGATGTCCTCGCCCTTGAGCGCCTGGACGATGAAGTTGGAGACCACGCGCCCGTCCGCCTCGTGCATGCGCGGCCCGTAGGTGTTGAAGATCCGCACGACCCTGATGTCGACCTTGTTCTCCCGGTGGTAGTCGAAGAAGAGCGTCTCGGCGCAGCGCTTGCCCTCGTCGTAGCACGAGCGCTTGCCGATCGGATTGACGTTGCCCCAGTAGCTCTCGGGCTGGGGATGCACCTGCGGGTCGCCGTACACCTCCGACGTCGACGCCTGGAAGACCCTCGCCTTGAGCCGCTTTGCGAGGCCGAGGCAGTTGATCGAGCCCATCACGGAGGTCTTGATCGTCTTGATCGGGTTGTACTGGTAATGCGTGGGCGAGGCGGGGCACGCCAGATTGTAGATCTGGTCCACCTCGCACTTGAACGGATCGATGACGTCGTGGCGGACCAGCTCGAAATTGGGGTTGCCCGCAATGGACGCGATGTCCTGCTTCCTGCCGGTGAAAAAGTTGTCCAGGCAGACGACCTCGTGGCCGTCCGCAAGGAGCCTTTCGCACAAGTGGGAGCCGAGGAAGCCCGCGCCGCCGGTGACAAGGATGCGCATACGGCGGCGATTTGAGCCCTAGATCGGGCCCGTTGGCGAGCGCTTTAGGACGGCGGATCTGCCTCCCGGCCCTCTCACGGGGCAAGCTCCAGCATTACGACGGACTTGGAGGGAAGGGTAACTGCAAGCGATCCTCCGGACAGGACAAAATCCGTGAACGGCTCCGGCTTCACCGCGTCGGGGGATTCAAACGTGTTGTGCGCCTGCATGGCCGGGGCGGTGAGCACGCGTCCTTTCGCGGACTTCGGCTCCGCGCCGGCTATCGCGCACGCCACGCGGACGGCCCGGTTCGGGTCGGCGTTGACGAGCGACAGGTGGATGAGCCCGCCCCGGTCGCGGGAGGCCGAGGCGCTCACCCCGGGGATCCGCTCGGCGCCCCGCGCATAATCCGGGCCGGCGAGATCGACGGGGAGAAAGGTCGCGCCCTGGTGCACCCGGAACATCTCGAACACGTGGTAGGTGGGGGTGAGGACCATCCTCGGCCCGTCCGTCAGGATCATCGCCTGGAGCACGTTCACCATCTGGGCGATGTTCGCCATCGCCACGCGGTCGGCGTGGCGGTGGAAGATGTGGAAGTTGAGCGCGGCGACGACCGCGTCGCGCAGGGTGTTCTGCTGCTCGAGGAACCCGGGGTTGGTGCCGGGGGTCGGATCGTACCACGTGCCCCACTCGTCGACCATCAGCCCGACCTTCTTGCCGGGGTCGTACTTGTCCATGACGGCCAAATTTCCCGTGATGATCTCATCCATCCTGAGGGTATGGCCCAGGGTCGCCATCCAGTCCGCCTCGTCGAACTCGGTGGCCGAGCCCTTGTCGTTCCAGCCGCTCCTCAGCGTGTAGTAGTGCAGCGAGAGGCCGTTCATCCTCGCGCCCACGATGCCCATCACCTTGTCGGTCCACCCGTAACTCGCGGCATCCGGCCCGCAGGCGATCCGGTAGAGCTGGTTGCCCGGGTAGTTCTTCAGGAACGCGCTGTAGCGGCGGAAGTTCTCGGCGTAATACTCGGGCGTCATGTCGCCGCCGCACCCCCAGCACTCGTTGCCGATCGCGAAATACTTGACACGCCAAGGCTCGGACCGGCCGTTGCGCCGCCGCTCGTTGGCCAGGGGGGAGTCCGCGTTCGACGTCATGTATTCGACCCATTCCATCATCTCCCGCACGGTCCCGCTCCCGAGGTTTCCGGTGATGTAGGGCTCGCAGCCGACCTGCTCGCACAGGTCCATGAACTCGTGGGTCCCGAAGCTGTTGTCCTCCACCACCCCGCCCCAGTTCGTGTTGATCATCTTGGGCCTGTCCTTGCGCTGCCCGACCCCGTCCTTCCAGTGGTACTCGTCGGCGAAGCAGCCGCCCGGCCACCTGATGACGGGGACCTGGGTCTGGCGCAGCGCCGCCACCACGTCGCTGCGGATTCCGCGCACGTTTGGAATCGGCGAATCCTCGCCCACCCAGACACCGCCGTAGATGCAGTGGCCGAGGTGCTCCGAGAACTGCCCGTAGATGTTCCGGTTGATCACGGGACCGGGCTGGTCGGCGTGAAGCGTCAGTGTCGCTGCGGGTACCTGCGCCGAGAGGCACCCGGCCCCGGCGATCCAGAGAAGCGCGAGGCGCAGGGGTTGTATTCCAGGGGTTTTCATATTCGCGAGCGTCATTCTGCGCTCTCGTACCGCCCGATCCAAGCCTTATGCCACGGCCCGAAGTCCCCGGCCTCGATATGGGCGCGGGCGTGGCCCAAGAGGTCGAGGAAGAAGTGGAGATTGTGGATCGTGACCAGCGTTCCCCCCAGCATCTCACCCGCTGCGATCAGGTGGCGGAGGTACGCCCTGGAGAAATTGCGGCACGTGTAGTTGTCCAGGCCCTCCACAATCGGCGCGGGGTCGGCCCGGAACCTCTCGTTTCGAAGGTTGATCGGCCCGCCCGGCGTGAACGCGAGCCCGTTGCGCGCGACCCGGGTGGGCAGGACGCAGTCGAACATGTCCACGCCGAGCGCGATCATCTTCAGGAGCTGCGGCGGCGTGCCGACGCCCATCACATAGCGGGGCCGGTCGGACGGAAGGTGTGGCGCCGTCGCGGCCACCTGCTTGAGCATCTCCGGCTCGGCCTCGCCCACGCTGACGCCGCCGATCGCGTACCCGGAAAAATCGAGCGCCGCGAGCGCCTCCGCCGCCTCCCGCCTCAGGTCGTCGTAGGTCGATCCCTGCGCGATGGCGAACACGTGCCGGCCCGAAGCGATGAATCCGCCCTCGACCGCAAGCTCCCTGCAGCGGCGCGCCCAGCGCAGGCTCCGGCTGCAGGCCAGCGCGCAGGCGTCCCTGTCGACCGGCCAGGGCGGGCACTCGTCGAGCACCATCGCGATGTCGGAGCCCAGGTCGGCCTGGATGCCCATGACCTCCTTCGGCCCCAGGAACAGCCTCGCCCCGTCCACGTGCGACTGGAACGCAACCCCCTCGTCGCGGACGTCGCGCAGCTTCGCCAGGCTGAAGACCTGGAAGCCGCCGCTGTCCGTGAGGATGGGGCCGTCCCAGCCCATGAAGGCGTGCAGGCCGCCGAGACCGCGGATGAGCCCGCTCCCGGGCCTCAGGCTGAGGTGGTACGTGTTCCCGAGTATGATCTGCGCCCCGATCTCCCTCAGATGGGCCGGGGTCAGGGCCTTCACGGTCCCCTGCGTCCCGACCGGCATGAACACCGGGGTCTCCACGGCGCCGTGCAGCGTGTCCAGCCGGCCGCGGCGCGCCCCCGTCGTCGGGTCCTTCGCCAGCAATTGAAAGTGACTTGCCATATTAGCCTACATGACCCTACCCGCATCCTTGACCCCCTTGTCAATCGCGGGTCAATTGGGAGACCGTGCTCCTCGTCATCGATAACTTCGATTCGTTCACGTACAACCTCGTCCAGTATTTCGGGCAGTTGGGCGTGGAGCAGCGGGTGTTCCGCAACAACGCGATCACCCCAGAGGGCGCCCTGGCGCTGAAACCCGACCGCGTCCTGCTGTCGCCGGGCCCGTGCACGCCGAGCGACGCCGGCGTCACGCTCGAGATCATCCGTGCCTTTGCCGGGCGCAAGCCGATCTTCGGGGTGTGCCTCGGACACCAGGCCGTCGGGCAGTACTTCGGCGGCAGGGTAGTCCGGGCCGGCCGGCTGATGCACGGCAAGACATCGCCGATCATGCACGGGGGCACCGACTTGTTCCGGGGCCTTCCCCAGGGGTTCCCCGGGACCCGCTACCATTCGCTCCTCGTCGAGCGCTCGAGCTTCCCGAAGGAGCTCGAGATCACGGCGGAAACCGCCGAGGGCGAGGTCATGGGGCTGCGCCACCGCACGCTTCCCATCTGGGGCGTCCAGTTCCACCCGGAATCGATCGCGACCAAGGGCGGGATGGCGATCCTCGAGAACTTCCTCGGGCTCAACTGACCATGCGCTGCCCAAAGTGCACATCGATAGAGGACAAGGTGATCGACTCCCGGATAAGCAAGGAGGGCAACACCATCCGCCGGCGCCGTGAATGCCTCGAGTGCGGCCACCGGTTCACGACGACGGAAACCCTCGTTCTCGACGGCACGATCGTCATCAAGCGGGACGGCCGCAGGGAGGAGTTCGACCGGGAGAAGCTCGTGCACTCGGTCCGCGCCGCCTGCCACAAGCGCCCGGTCGACATCGAGCAGATCACGATGCTGGTCGAGGACGTCGTCGACGCGATCGAGGCGCGGTTCGAGAACGAGATCCCGTCGCAGGCGATCGGCGAGGGAGTGATGCAGCGGCTGCGCAGCGTCGACCAGGTCGCCTACGTCCGCTACGCCAGCGTGTACAAGGAGTTCCGCGACGTATCCGAATTCATGAGCGAGATCGGCTCACCTGGTAAGAACAAGAAATGACGATGGACCGCGACGAGCTGCGTCGCCTGCATTTCATCAACGCCCTCTTTGCCCACGTGACCGGCCAGGATCTCTACCTGGCGCACCAGATCAAGTCGGCCATCGCGTTCAGCCTCGCGGAGCTCGAGGCCCGGGAGGCACCCGGCCCCCTCCCCGAGTCGAGCTACGCCGCCGCGTTCAATGCCGCCGCGGCGCGCCTGCTGGACAGGCTGTACTCCCAGATCCCACGCCACGGGTTCTTCCACTGGGACGCCTCGCGCACCCTCCATTCCGCGACGCCCCTTTTCGCCCGGGCGGAGGTGATGACCGGGCTGAAGCAGCTGGCCCCGTTCCGGGAGTCGACTCTCCTCATCACAAACCTCCGGCCGGCCGTCTGCCCGCCCGAAAGGCGCGAGACGCAGCGCCGCCGCCGCGAATACGACGAACTCCTGGCCTTCCTGCGGGACCTGACGGCGGCGCGCTCCCCGTCCGGCTCCGACCTGACGCTCCTGTTCCTGTGACCCGCGCACGGACGGACCCTTCCCCCATGAAAAAGACCCTGTTCCAGAGGATCATCGACCGCGAAGTCCCCGCCAGGATAGAGCACGAGGATGAGCGCTGCATCGTGATCCACGACATCCAGCCCCAGGCCCCCGCCCACCTGCTGATCATCCCGAAGAAGCCGATTCCGCGCGTGGACGAGGCGGCGGATGCGGACGAGGCCCTCCTCGGCCACCTCCTTATCGTCGCCCGCGATGTCGCCAGGAAGCTGGGGTTCGAGAACGGATACCGGATCGTGATCAACAACGGCCCGGACGCCTGCGAGAGCGTCCCCCACCTCCACCTCCACATGCTGGCGAAGCGCCAGATGGGCTGGCCGCCGGGCTGACCCCGCGGGCCGGCACGGCGACGCTCACTTCAGCCACCGGGCCAGCCAGCTCCGGACCTCGCCGTACCAGGCCCGGCTGTCCTCCCCCCGCGAGATCCAGTGGTTCTCGTCGGGAAAGACGAGAAGCCGGCTCGGCACCTGGAGCCGCTGCAGGTAGCTCCAGTTCTCGATCGTGTTGTTCATCGGCACGCGCGCGTCCTTCTCGCCGACGCTGAGCAGCATCGGCGTGACCCAGCCCGTGCCCTTGAAATGGTTGGCCGCGTAGCGGACCGGGTTCTGCTCGCGCCACACCGGACCCTGCTCCCAGACGGGCCCGCCGTTCATGAGCTCGCGGTCGTAGACGAAGTCGCTTGTCGCCCATTGGGACTCGAGGTTGACGAGGCCCGCGTGAGAAACGAGGCACCTGTATCGCGTCGTCGTCGCCTCCAACCAGTTGGCGAGATGGCCGCCGTAGCTCGCCCCGGCGGCGGCCTGCCGCGACCCGTCGATGAACCGATACCTGCCAATCGCCACGTCCGCCGCCTGGTTGATCTCGTCGCCTGGCGTCTTGAGCGGGTCGCGCTGGATCGCCTGGCCGAACGCCTCGCCGAACCCGGTCGAGCCCGAGTAGTTGGTCGCCACGAGCACGTAGCCGGGGGCCGCAAGGAGGGCGTAGTTCCAGCGTATGGCCCACGCGTCGCGCGCCATCGACGCCGGTCCGCCGTGCATGACGACGAGCAGGGGGTACCTGGCGAACGGCGTGAATCCGGCGGGGCGCGCGAGAAAGCTCTGGATCGCGCGGCCCTTCGCGCTCGTGAAGGTGAAGCTTTCCACGGGAGGGAGATCGAGCGCCGCGAGCTTGGCCGAATTGAAGTTGGTGAGGGAGCTGAGCGTCGCCTTCACGGGATCTACGCGGACCACCTCGGCCGGGCTGGCCGCGCTCTCGTAGTCGGCGACCATCGTGGAGCCGCCGACCGCCAGGCCGGTGATGCACCCCGATTCCGGTAGGCCGTGGGCGCGCACGCCGCCGCCGCCGGCGGGCACGGAGTACAGCCGCTCATGGCCATCCGCCAGCGCGGTGAAGTAGACCGTCCTGCTGTCCGGCGATGCGGCGAAGCGGCCGACCGTCAGGTCCAGCGCGTCCGTCAGCACCCGCCTCTCGGACCGCCTGAACGGCCACGGGAACGAGGCGACCCGGGCATGGTGGTAGACCATGCCGTCCCCTCCCTTCTGGACCTTCACGATGAGCGCCCGCCCGTCGGGACGGAAGGCCGGCGAGCCGTAGCTGTCGGCGCCCTTGGTGAGGGCCGCCGGCTCGCCACCCGAAACCGGGACGGCAAAAAGCTGGGTCGAGGCCTCGGAGAAGGCCGTGGTGTCGCGATCCGTGGTCGCCGCGAAGACGACCGACTTGCCGTCCGGCGCCCATGCGGCGTCGACCTCATCGCCGGCTTCGGTCTCGCGCAGGGAATAGCCGGGCATCGCCGCTAGCTCGGTGCCGGCCAGAAGGTCTCGCGCCTTTGCTCCGCCCGCCAGGTCCTGCACGAAGAAGTGCGGCCTCCTGTCATCGAGCCAATGGTCCCAGAACCGGATAGGGAAGCCGTTGTACGTGCGGATGTTGGCCTTTGTCTTCGACACGTTCTCGGGGGAAACGTCGGCGACGAAAAGGATCGAGGAGCCGTCGGGACTCCACACCGGGAAGCGCGCGCCCATCGGGAGGCTGGTCACCCGTTCGGCATCGCCGCCCATGCCGAGGTCGAGCACATAGATCTCGGGCGCCTCGTCCCCTACCCGCCTGGCCGAGAACGCCAGCCTCTTTGAGTCCGGGCTCCATGCGGTGCCCGTCGGGATCCCCTTCCCGTGAGTAATCTGCCGGGGGGCGGCGCTGCCGTCCGACGGGCTGATCCACAGGTCGGCCGACTGTTCCCTGGGATCGTAGGCCGGAGAAACCACGGGGTATGCCACCCATTTCCCGTCGGGGCTTGGGATAGGGAACCCCACCCTTTTCATGAGCCAGAGATCCTCATGGGTGATGGGCCGCCTGGCGGCGTCCGCGGACGCGGCGGAGACCTGCATAGAGAGGGCGCCGAGGGCGAATGCGAGGATTGATGGGTTTTTCATTTTTCGTAGAGACCGAACCCGGGGGAGTGCCGGCCGCGCGCTCAGTCCTCCCGGCCCGTTCCGCGGCCCTCGTAGGCTCCATCCGCGCGTTTCGACACGAAACCCTTGGTTTCCAGAATGGCGAGGGCAACCCGGATCCCCGCGTCCGTGAGCCCGGTCTGCTCGGCCAGTTCGCCGGGCCCCTGGGACGATCCCGCGAGGAAGCAGTGCAGGACCCGCTCCTCATCGGGCCCGAGCCCGGCGGGGCCTTCCGCCTGCGCAGGCAGGGATCCTCTCCCCGGCGGCGCCGGCCGCAGTCCGCCGAGGTATTGCATCTCCGCCAGGATGTCCCCGGCCCCCGTGAGGAGCGTCGCCCCGTCGCGGATAAGCTGGTTGCAGCCGGCGCTCGTCGACTGGTCGACCCTTCCCGGCACCGCAAAGAGCAGCCGGCCGTGCTCCCCGGCAAACCGAGCCGTGGCCATCGCCCCGCCCCGCAGGTCGCTCTCGACGACGACCACGGCCTCGCAGATCCCGGACAGGATCCGGCTGCGCATCGGGAACGAGTCGCGGTCGGCCGGGCGGCCGAACGGGAACTCCGAAAGGATCGCACCCTTGTCCGCGATCCGCCGGTACAGGTCCAGGTTCTCCGGGGGGTAGATGATGTCGATCCCGGTCCCGAGGACCGCCGCCGTCCTTCCCCCGGCCGACAGCGCGCCCTCGTGCGCCGCCGTGTCGATTCCCCTTGCAAGGCCGCTCACCACGCAGAATCCGCCCCCGGCGAGCTCGGCGCCCAGCCTCTTCGCCACGCCCTGGCCGTAGAGCGTGGCCCGCCGGGTCCCCACGATCGCGACGCACGGGTGCCCGAACGCATAGGGGCCCCTGCGGTACAGTCCCACGGGCGGGTCGTGGATCTCCCTGAGAAGCCTGGGATATCCCGGATCCGCGCGGGTGAGGAAGGCGACGCCGCTCTTTTCCATCCTCGCCTCCTCCTTCTCCGGGTCGAAGTGGCCGCGCCACTCGCGGATCGCGGCGGCTGCCTCCGGCCTCACTCCGGCGGCTTCCTGCAGCCTGCGCCTGTCCCCGGCAAGCGCGGCGCGCGGATCGCCGCCAAACGCGTCCAGCAGGCAGTTGAGCGCGATCGGGCCGAGGCCCGGCAGCGCGTTCAGCACGAGAAACGCCTGCCGTTCTGTCAGGTCGCCGGGCATGCGGCCGACTCTCGCAGGGCGGGCCCCAGAAAGTCGAGCCACTGCAGGGCCTGCACGGCCGTCTGCCCGTGGGCGCGCGCCAGCTGGTCGGCGGCCATGCCGTGCCAGGCCGCGCCCCGGCACGCCGTGCCAAGCGGATCCCCCGGCGTCTGGGCGAGGAGGCCGCCGACAAGGCCCGAAAGGAGGTCGCCGCTTCCGCCCCGGGAGAGGACCGGGCCTCCAAAGAAGCTGTGGTACACCGCGCCTCCGTCGGAGACCCGCGTGACCGGCCCTTTCTGGATGACGACGCACGGCAGGGCACCGCACAATTCCCGGAGGCCCGCGCCGAATGCGATGCGCGCGAATTCCCCCGCATGGGGCGTAAGGATCCGTGGCGCCGCCCCGGCGCGCACGATGTCGGGCTGGAGGGCGTCGGCGTCGATCACAAGGGGAACGGGCGAGGCCTTCACGATCTCCATGGCCAGCGAAAGGGTCTCCGGGTCCCGCCCGAGCCCGGGGCCGATCGCGAGCGCAGTCGCCCGCTCGGCGCCTCCCATGACCCGCTCCAGGGCGCGCTGCGCCAGCCCGCCGCCAGGCGTCTCCGGCAGGCCGACCCACATGGCCTCGGGGGCGCGCGATGCGAACACGGCCGCCAGGCTCTCGGGAACGAACGCGGTAACAAGGCCCGCTCCGCTTCGGAGCGCGGAAAGCGTCGCCATCAGGACCGCCCCCGGCAGGCCCGACGAGCCGCCCACGACCATGAGGTGCCCCTGGCTGCGCTTGTCGGACGCCGCCGGCCGCAGACCGGAAAGCGGCCCGAGCACCGAGGGCAGAATGACCCGGTCGCCCGTCCCCGCGCCCTTCCCTTCGCCCTCCCCTCCCCGGAAGAACCCGAGGTCCAGGTAGCGCGGCCGCCCGGCGTGGGCGCATCCGACGAGGGGCGCCTTCACCGAGCCGGTGGCATAGGTGAAGTCCGCGCAGAACGCGCCCGGCTCGTCCCAGCCGCTCGGGAGGTCCACCGCCGCGCGAAGCCGGATCCCGCACCCGGCCGACGCCTCGATCGCCGCCGACGCCTCCGGCGGGAGCGGCCCCCTGTACTGCAGGCCGAAGATTCCGTCCAGGCACAGGTCGTAGCAACGGGGAAGCGCATCGGCGCGGATCTCATGCACCTGCCCGCGGCGCGCTTCGGACAGCCCCCGCCGCGCCCGGGCGGCGAGCGGGCCCAGCTTCCTTGGGCCGAACGCGAAGAGGACGTCCGCTTCCGCCCTGGGGAACCTGTCCAGGATCTCGCGGGCCGCGATGAGCGCGTCGCCCGCATTGTTGCCCTTTCCCGCCAGGACCAGGATGCGCCCGGCCTCCGGGAACCCACCGGCCTCCAGGATGTCCCGCAGCGCGGCGTCCGCGACCGAGCGGCCGGCCTGCAGCATCGCCCTCCACTCCTTCCTCTCGTCGCCGCCGAAGAGCCGGGCCTCGAGCGCGCGGGCCTCGCCCGTGGAGAGGACTGGGTGGCTGGGTACGGCGGAAGTGGGCATGGACGGGCTCCTATTTCCCCTGGGGCTCCTCGGTCAGGACCGGGAGAGTCTGGCGCGCGGCCTCGGAAAGCGCCTTCAGGTTCTCCCTGTCCACCTCGCCGAGCCATTCCTGCCTCTGGCGCAGGGTCTCGGTGAACTGGAGCGGCGACTCCTGGACAACCCCGTGGGTGAGGATCGGCCGGGTCAGCTTTGGAATGGAGCGGAAATAGTACCCGTCGGAGGTCTTCAGCACCTCATAGCAGTCCGAATAGCCCATCGCGTCCGTGTTCCAGAGCGCCACTTCCGTGGTGTTGTTGCTCCAGACGGCGTACCTGTCCCAGGCGGCGAACACCGCCTCGATCGTGGTGATCCGCGGCGCGGCGGCCGGCTTGGCGGGCCTTTCCGGGCCGGCGTCCCGGGCCGGGAGGCGCGCCTCCTCGGTCCCGCGCCTCGGCAGGGCCATGACAAAGAGGGCTCCGAGCACAAAGCCGAGCGTCACCCAGGACGGGACCTGCGACGGCTTGGCCTGGGCCGGTTTCGATGGAGTTTGCTCTTCCTCGTCCATCTTGGGTTTCCCCGGGGTTCAGGCTCGGACGAGCGCGGCCACCGCCATCGCGACCGACTCCGTGTGGGAAATGGTGAGGATGACCTGGGTCGCGCCCACGTCCCTGAGCAAGGCGTCCCCCTTCGTGTCCAGCCGGACAAGCGGCTCGTTCCGGGAACCGTGGTACACCGAGACCGACCGCCAGCCGAGGCTCGACCCGATCCCCGTCGTGAAGCACTTCGATACGGCCTCCTTGGCGGCAAACCGGGCCGCCAGGTGCTTGTGCGGGTGGGCCATCCGGAAGCAATACTCCCTTTCCTCCTCGGTGAACACGCGCGCGAGGAACCGCTCGCCCTGCCTCTCAAGGGCCCTGCGGATCCGGGCGACCTCGATCACGTCCGCGCCGAGGCCTACCAGGACGCCGCCCGGTGGCAACCGGATGTTCACGGGTTCATCCGCGCCCTCATCTCGCGGACGGCCTCCTCAATCCCGGTGAACAGCGCGCGGCTCAGGATGCTGTGGCCAATGTTCAGCTCGTGCAGGTGCGGCAGGGTCCGCACCTCGGCGATGTTCACGTAGTTGATCCCGTGGCCCGCGTTCACCTTGAGCCCGAGGTTGTGGGCGTGCACCGCGCCGAGCCTCAGCCGCTGGAACTCCTGGGCCCGGCGGGGGGTGCCGCAGGCGTTCGCGTATGCCCCCGTGTGAAGCTCCACCGCGGGCGCCCCCAGCTTCGCGGAAAGCTCGATCTGCGCCTCGTCCGGATCGATGAACAGGCTGCTCTCGATTCCCTCGGCCGCCATCGCCTTGATGCACGCCTTCACGCGGTCCCTCCCCCCCACGACGTCGAGCCCGCCCTCCGTCGTGACCTCGTTCCGGTTCTCCGGCACGACGCACACCGACCGGGGCCTAAGCTTGAGCGCGAACTCGACCATCGCCTGGGTGCACGCAATCTCGAGGTTGAGGCGGGTCGACAGGGACTCGCGCAGGCGCCAGACATCCCGGTCCTGGATGTGCCTGCGGTCCTCCCTCAGGTGGGCCGTGATCCCGTCGGCGCCGGCCCGCTCCGCCTTCTCGGCAAGCGCTACGGGATCGGGTTCGACGGCTCCGCCCGCGGCCTGCCCCGTGTCCCTGTAGCGGGCCTGGCGCAGCGTCGCGCCGTGGTCGATGTTCACACCGAGGAGGATCACCCCAGCATTCAAACAAAGTTCCGCCCCCCGGCCAACCTTCAAAAGAGCCTATATGGCGGCCCGCTTCCGGTAGACCACCTGGGTCTTCGACGGGAGGTACCCGAGCGAGGGGTAGAATGCGTGGCTCTCGATCCGCTTCGCGTTGCTGCGCGCGACGACGGCCTCTGCCGAGATCTCGGCGGCCCAGGTCTCAGCCTGCGCGACCAGGCCCCGCCCGACCCCTCGCCGGCGCATCCCGTCCGAGACGATGAGGCCGACGATTTCGACGCGGGACCCGGACTCGAGGGCGTCGCTGTGGTGCGCCTGGAGCCAGCCGCAGATCCCCCCGTCCGGCCTCTCCGCGACGACCACCCGCTGGTCGTCCCTGGCGAGGATCCTGCGAAGCCGCGCGCGGATCGTCTTCAGCTCGGCGGGGTAGCCGAGCTCCCCTGAAAGGGCCGCGATCGCCTCCGCATCCCTCACTTTCGCCGCGCGAACCTTGAACTCCACTGGCATGGCTGTGTGTGGGCCCAGCGGGGCAGGTCCGCCAGACGGACCCCCGCGGTCCGGTGGGACGGGCGCCCCGGCGTTCAGACTCGCTGCACTATCGGGACGTAGTCCCGCTTCACGGGCCCGATGTAGACCTGCCTCGGCCGGTAGATCCGCCCCTTGGGCGTGGCCGCCACCTCGTGCCAGTTGGCGATCCACCCCGGCGTCCGCCCGATCGCGAAGATGACGGTGAACATGCTGGTCGGTATGCCAAGCGCCCGCATGATGATCCCGCTGTAGAAATCGACGTTGGGGTAGAGCTTGCGCGAGAGGAAATAGTCGTCCTTGAGCGCGGCCTCCTCGAGCCTCTTGGCGATGTCCAGCAGGGGGTCCTTGATCCCGAGCTTCTGCAGGACGCTCTCGCACGCCTTTCCGATGATCTTCGCCCGCGGGTCGAAGTTGCGGTACACCGGGTGGCCGAACCCCATGAGCCGGCTGTCCTTCGAGCCCAGCTTCGCGGCGGCGATGAACCGCGTGCCATCGTCCCCCTCGGCATGGATCGCATGGAGCATCTGCATCACCGAGACATTGGCCCCGCCGTGGAGCGGGCCGGAGAGGGCGCAGATGCCCGCGGAGATTGACGTGAAGAGGTTGGAGGCGCTCGAGCCGACCGTGCGGACGGTCGAGGTGGAGCAGTTCTGCTCGTGGTCCACGTGCAGGAGGAGAAGCAGGTTCAGCGCGCGGGCGACCTCGGGCACCGCGACGTAGTCCTGGTACGGCTCCGAGAACATCATGTGCAGGAAGTTGTCGCAGAACGGCAGGTCCTGCTTCGGGAACACGTAGGGCAGGCCCTTCTGGTAGCGGTAGATCATCGCGGCGATCGTCCGCACCTTCGAGATCGCCATCGCCGCGGCGAGATCGAAGTTCGCAAGGTCCCTCTCAAAGCTGTTCGTCGCCAGGTCCGGGTAATGGGCGGCAAGCGAGGCGACGATCGACGACAGCATCGCCATCGGGGGCGCGTCCCTCGGGTAGCCCTCGAAGATGCGCTGCATCTGCATCTCGATGGCCGCATTCTGCCGCAGCTTCATCCCGAATTCCTTCCGCTTCGCCGCATTCGGCAGCTCGCCATAGATCACAAGGTACGCGGTCTCCACGAAGTCGCTGCTCTCGGCAAGCTGCTCGATCGGGATGCCCCGGTGCCTCAGGATGCCGTTATCGCCGTCCAGGTACGTGATGCCGCTCGTGCACGAGCCCGTGTTCCCGTAACCCTGGTCGTAGCAGATGTAGCCCGTGTCCACCCGCAGCTTGCGCGTGTCGACCGCCTTTTCCCCCTCGGTGCCCACCATCACGGGGAGGGAGAATTCCTTTTCGTCCAGCCTGATTGACGCGGTGTGATCCATTCCGAACCAAGCCAAGCGGGAATTGTGCCGCTTGCAAAGGAAAGTTGGCCCCCCCCCGATGAATTCCCGGGCCTTATCAGCGCATTACCGGGGCTTCCGCTGACGCCGCGAAATTGCGATAGATTCTCAACCCCTTCGCCTGGCTCTTCTCCGGGTGGAACTGCGTCGCAAACAGCCGCCCGCGGGCGATCGCCGCGACAAACGGGGGGCCGTAGTCGCACTCGGCCAGGACAAGGCTGCGGTCGTCGGGCACGCAGTGGTAGCTGTGGACGAAATAGAACGATTCGCCGTCGTCGGCGAGGTCATCCTGGAGCGCCGTCCCCTTGCGGACGAACCGGACGGTGTTCCAGCCCATGTGGGGAACCTTGAGCGGCGGGGCCAGCCTGAAGCGGACCACCCGCCCCGGGAAGACGCCGAGCCCCGTGACCCCGCCCTCCTCGGATGAGCTGAACAGCGCCTGCATGCCCAGGCATACCCCCAGGAAGGGGCGATCCTGCTCGATCCACCCCCTGACCGTTGCGTCAAGGCCCGAAGAGCGAAGCGCGAAGACGCAGTCCCTCAAGGCCCCCACCCCGGGAAGCACGAGGCCGCACGCC
The DNA here is from genome assembly GCA_937889545.1 of uncultured Opitutaceae bacterium. Lineage (GTDB taxonomy): Bacteria > Verrucomicrobiota > Verrucomicrobiia > Opitutales > Opitutaceae > Palsa-1447. Next base: position 8,684 of record CALAOT010000061.1, on the reverse strand, counting down.
CCGCATTCATCGGCCTCGGCCGGCGTTCGAACGACGACGGGCGACGCGCCGACGGCCTCGAGCGCCTTCGTCACGCTGCGCAGGTTGCAGATGCCGGTGTCGATGACGGCGACGCGCGCGCTCATCGTCGCCGGATCAAAGGCTGCCCTTGGTGCTCGGGAGGAGGTCCGCCGCGCGCGGCTCGATCTGGGTGGCGGCGTCAAGGGCCCTTCCCAGGCCCTTGAAGATCGCCTCCGCGATGTGGTGGGGCTCATCCCCGCATATCAGGTCTACGTGCAGGTTCGCGCCAAGCGCGTTGCTGAAGGCCCGGCAAAACTCCTTCACGAGGACAAGGCTGAAGTCCCTGACGAACATCGATGACGCCTCGACGCGGTACGCAAGATGCGGCCTGCCGCCGACATCGACAACGACCCGCGCGAGCGATTCGTCCATCGGGAGGATGAAGAACCCATACCGCTTGATGCCCACCTTGTCGCCCAGGGCCTTCTTGAAGGCCTGTCCGAGCACGAGCCCGACATCCTCCACCGTGTGGTGGTAGTCGACGTCCACATCCCCCTTTGCCCTGACCGTCAGGTCGAAGAGCCCGTGCTTTGCGAACAGGGTCAGCATGTGGTCGAAGAACCCGACCCCGGTGCCGATCTTCGACTGGCCGGTGCCGTCGATCGCGAGCGTGATCGAAATGTCCGTCTCGGCCGTCTTGCGGGAGACGGTCGCTACGCGTTTGGAGGTGCCTTTAGCCATGCGTCGAGGGTGTCATCGAGGACGAGCATCTCGTCATCGGTGCCGACGCTGATCCGCAGGCACGACGCGGTCAAGGCGTCGCTCGGGAAGTGGCGAACCAACACCTTGCGCGAGAACAGGAAGTCATGGGCCGCCCTTGCGACGCCCGGCCCGGCGCGGCCGAGGCTGTCCCGGGGCTCGGTGGAGATGAAGTTGGCCTGCGAGGGGAAAGTGAACCATTCCCTGCCCTCGCTCCACTTGCGAATGTATAAATCCCTGGTTTCCTTTATCTTATAAACGATCTTTAGGTGGTGGTCCGGGTCCCCGAGCGCGGCCAGGGCTGCCGCCTGCGACAGCCGGCTGACATTGTAGCTGTCGCGCACCCGGTCGATCAGGGCTATCACGCCGGCATCGGCAAGGGCGTAACCCACGCGGATTCCCGCGAGCGCATAGGCCTTCGACAGGGTCCGCACCACCACGAGGTTCGAATGCCCGGCCAGGAGGCCGACCGCATTCTCCCGCGCAAACGGCGCATAGGCCTCATCGACGACGAGGAGGCCTCCGAAGGAATCGAGGATCCCCTCGATGTCGGAATTCGGGAACCCGACTCCCGTTGGCGCGTTGGGCGATGTGAGGAAGAACATGGCGGCCCCGGACGCCGCGATCCTCTCCACCGGAAGGCGCATGCTCCGGTCCAGCACGATCGGTGCTGCTCCGCCGCCCTGGATCCCGATCAGCACCGGGTAGAGCGAATAGCTCGGGAGCGTGAAGCCCGCCGCCGCCGCCGGGCCGCAGAAGCACCGGACGAGGAGATTGAGGATGTCGTCCGAGCCGTTCCCGATGCAGACATTCCCGTCGCCCACTCCGTGGACCCGCGCCACCGCCTCGCGCAGGACCCTGCTCGCGGGATCCGGATAAAGCCTGAGCGTGGCGCCTGCGGCGCCCACCTCGCGCAGGATGGCCTCCGCGACCCTTGGGCTGGGCGGATACGGGCATTCGTTCGTGTTCAGCTTGACCCACCCGGGCGCCGCGGGCTGGAGCCCCGGCTCGTAGGCACGAAGCTTCGCGACATGGGCGAGCGCGAGCCGCCCCGGAGCCGGACCCTTCATGGGGAGCCGGCCCCTGGGATGCGGATCGCAACCGAGCGTCCGTGGGCGTCCAGCCGCTCCATGGCGGAAAACGCAGCCACGGTCGGCCATGCGCTTCGGACGCTCTGCAGGTCGTAGGACACAATGCTGGTCCGCCGGAGGAAATCGGCGACCCGGAGTCCGCTGGAAAACCGGCCCGCGCCGCCCGTGGGCAGGACATGGCTGGGCCCCGCGGCGAAGTCACCCAGCGCCGTGGGGGTCGCGTTGCCGATCATGATCGCGCCCGCGGTCGCCACCGACTTGAGGAGCCCCGGGACAGCCCCCTTCCGGACGAGGAGCTCCAGATGCTCGGGCGCGACCCGGTTGGCCACCTCAGCGGCCCGGCCGAGCCCCGACACCCTGATCGCCAGGAAACCGGTGTCCAGGACTCGCCGGATCTTCTCGGAACGCGCGAGCCCCCCCAGCTGCCTCTTGATCTCCGCGGCCACGCCCGCGATGATCTTCTGCGACGTGGCGACAAGGTAGATCCTTTCGCGGCCCGAGCCGTGCTCCGCCTGTGCCAGCAGATCGGCCGCCGCAAAGTCGGGCCGCGCGCTGTCGTCGGCGATCACCATCAATTCGCTGGGCCCTGGCAGGAGGTCGACGCCCACCGCGCCAAAGACCTGGCGCTTCGCCTCGCACACGTAGGCGTTTCCCGGGCCAAAGACCTTGTCCACGCCCGGAATGGTCGCCGTGCCGTAGGCCATGGCCCCGATGGCCTGGACCCCGCCGATGCGGTACACCTCCCCGACTCCGGCGACATGGAGGGCCGCCAGCAGCTCGGACGCGATGCGGCCGTCAGCGCCCGACGGGGTGCATACGGCGATCCCCGGGCATCCGGCGATCTTCGCGAGGGTCGCCGTCATGAGCGCGCTCGAGACGAGCGGAACCTCGCCCCCGGGCACGTAGATCCCGACCCGGCGGATGGGGTCGAACTTCTCGCCCACCTCGGCCCCGTGCCGGTTCCGCGCGGTCCAGTCCGCGGGCAGGGCCTTCCGGCCAAAGTCCTCGATGGCGGCGCGTGCCGCCACTAGGGCCGCGCGCCGCGCGGCCGGGAGGCGCTTCGCGGCCTCCGCGATCTCGCAGACGGGGACCCGGAAGTCGCGGGGCCTGAGCGTCGCTCCGTCAAACCTGAGCGCATAATGGGCGACCGCCGCGTCGCCCCTCGCGCGGATGTCGGACAGGATCGCGGCGACCGAGCCGGAGACCTCCCGCGACACCGCGGCGCCGCCGCAGAACACGGCAAGGTCGGAGTCGAATTGCTTCGACGCGGATGTGAGCGTGCGCACGGCTTACTTCACCGGCGGACCCGCCGCGCCGGGCGCGGCTTTGGCCGGAACGAGGGCGGGGATCGCGAACACGTCGGGTCCCTGCGGCTCGTTGAGCACGATTCGGTCAAAGGTGACGGTTGAGACGAGATCCTTGCCGGAGGCCGATTTCCGGACGCTGATGATCGTCTTGGGAAACCGGACGCCCCCGACGCGGATTTCGCCGCTCTCGCGGATGGTCTCCGGTCCCCTCACGGTGAAGACTAGGCGGCCGGTGTCGCGGTCGAAGTAGCGCTCGTAGACGACCCCCGGCCCGTGAACGAAGTCCACGCGCTCGCAGGCGACGCCGTCGATGGTCGCGGGTCCCTTGTCCTGGACCGCGCCCTCGCCCTTGAGCCCGCGAAAGAAGAACAGGTTCTCCCACGTGCTCGCCCGGAGGGACTTGATGTCATCCGCCAACAGCCACGACAGGACGTGCTTCGAGGGGTCGGCCGTGTCCTGCAGCAGGTCCCACGCGTCGTAGCCGTCGAGGACCATCGTCTCCGTCGCCTTCGCCGAGCTCACGATCTGGCGCTGGCGCAACGGCTTGACAAAGACCAGGTCGATCGCGCCGCGGACCGGCCCCTTGTCCGCGTGCTCGGTGTCCAGCCTTTCGAGGCCACCTGTGAAGTGAATCGACGTTATGCCATCCAGGGTGGAATCCGGGCCCAGGTAGGCCCTCGCCAGCCCGATCACGGCGGGTTCGGCACGCACCGCGGCGGACCCGATCAGGGCGCAGGCGCAGGCGAGGAGACTGGGGCACAGCTTCGACATGTCCCCAATGACAGCCAAAACTGGCGCAAGGTCGAAGAAAAATCACTCCCACTCGATGGTCGCGGGGGGCTTGGAGCTGACGTCGAGCACGACCCGAGAAACCCCCCTGACCTCGTTGGTGATCCGCCCCGAAATCTTCTGGAGCAGGTCGTAGGGGAGCCGGGTCCAGTCGGCGGTCATCGCGTCGGTGCTTTCGACGATTCGAAGCGCGATCACATACGCGTAGTTGCGCTCGTCGCCGACCACGCCCACCGACTTGACCGGAAGGAAGACGCAGAACGACTGCCACACCTTCCAGTACCAGCCGCTCGACATCATCTCCTCCTGGAGGATCGCATCGGCCGACCGGAGGACGCCGAGGTTGCCCGGCGTGATCGGGCCGACGACCCGGACCGCGAGTCCGGGCCCCGGGAACGGCTGGCGCCAGACGACTTCGCGGGGCAGACCGAGGGCGCCCCCCACCCTGCGGACCTCGTCCTTGAAGAGCTCCCTCAGGGGCTCGATCAGCTTGAGCTTCATCCGCGCGGGCAGGCCCCCGACATTGTGGTGGCTCTTTATGAGAGCGGCCGGATTGTCGTCGATCGCGACGCTTTCGATGACATCGGGATAGAGCGTACCCTGGGCGAGAAAGTCGGCGTGTCCGATCTTCTTGAGCGACTTCTCAAACACCTCGATGAACGTCTTGCCTATGATCTTGCGCTTCTTCTCGGGCTCCCCGACGCCCTTGAGGCGCCGCAGGAAGACGGCCGACGCGTCGACGACCCGGAGGTCGATCTTGAAATTCCTCTTGTAGAGCGACTCGACCGTCTCCCGCTCGCCCTTTCGGAGCAGCCCGTTGTCGACGAACACGCACGTGAGCTGGCCCCCGATGGCCCTGTGGATCAGCGCGGCCGCGACCGACGAGTCGACCCCGCCCGACAGCCCCAGGATGACGCGGGACCCGCCAACAGCCGAGCGGATCTCCTGCACCGCGTGCTCGATGAAATCCTTCGTCGTCCAGTCCTGCTTCGCCCCGCAGACCCTTGAAAGGAAGTTCCGAATCACCTCGATTCCCCTCTCGGTGTGGAAGACCTCGGGGTGGAACTGTATGCCGTAGAAGCCCCTGCGGAGGTCCACTATGGCCGCATAGGGCGAGTTCTCCGTCCTGCCTATCGACGTGAACCCAGGGGGCAGCTTCATCAGCTTGTCGCCGTGGGAGTTCCACACCCGGAGCCTCCTGGGAAGCCCCGCGAAGAGCCGGCCGCGCCGGTGCACCTCGAGGATCCCATGGCCGTATTCGCGGCGCTCCCCCTTGGCCACCCTCCCGCCGAGCAGATGGCCCATGAGCTGGATCCCGTAGCAGATCCCGAGGACCGGGACGCCGATCTCGAAGATCCCCCGGTCCGGGATCGGCGCGCCGGGGGAGAAGACGGAGCTCGGCCCGCCGGAGAGGACGATCCCGATCACGCCGTCCGACCGCAACTTCTCGGCAGGCGTCGAAAAATGGTAGATCTTTGAGAAGACCTGGCATTCGCGAATCCGGCGCGCGATGACCTGGGTGTATTGCGAGCCGAAATCGAGTACGGCGATGGTTTGCGGCATGAGCGGATTGGAAAAGGGCAAAGAAGAACCTCCCTCCATGGCCGACCGCAAGTGCGTTTGTTGGCGGCGGGCCAAAAGGGGGCTTGGGCTGCGGTTTTCAGGCTTGTTTCCCTTCCTCCCCGGCTATCGGGCCCCCTGCCTCACCCAACCCGCGTCAAAACCGCAACCTCGCGTTTTCATGCCCGCACCTCGGGCACTTGCAGAGCTCCGTCCCCTCGGGCGCGGTGTAGAGCCGGTCGCAGCGGATGCAGTGGAAGGTCGTCCTGCGGCGCTCGCGGTCGAATCGAAGGTGGTCGCGCCGGTCGTAGAACAGCCAGAGCGTGAGAAACGTCGCGGCGACCAGCACGCAAAAGACGGTAACGGCCGTTGAGAACTCGAACATCAGGCCGGTATCCAAACAAAAAACGCGTCGAAGGTAAACTTCGGCGCGCCTGCGCGGTCGGGGCGCCGGAAAGGGCGCGCCCTAGCCCTTGGCGTCGCCTTTCGCCGCCTCTGGGGCCTCTGGCGTCTCGGCGGCAGGGGAGGCCTCTGGGGCTGCAGCCTTGGGCTTGCGCCCCTTGGAGCGGGGTCTCTTGCCCTTCGACTTCTTGTAGCCGACATCGTCGGCCTTCACGAACTCGATCAACGCCATCTCGGCGGCGTCGCCAAGGCGCTGGGGGCCAAGCTTGTAGATTCGGGTGTAGCCGCCCGCGCGTTCCGCAAACTCCTTGTACTTGTCGTTGAAGAGCAGCGTCACGGCGTCCTCGTCGCGGACGTCGCGAAGCGCGAGGCGGCGCAGGTGGAGGGCGTCCCGTTTCTCCGGCTTCGCAGCGGCGTGCTTCGCCTTCGTGATGATCTTTTCGATGAACGGACGCAGGGCCTTGGCCTTCGCCAGCGTCGTCTGTATCCTCCCGTGCGTGATCAGCGCCGTGGCTAGTGCGGACATCATCGACTCGCGGTGCTCGCGAGTGACGCCCAGGGACGCGTGGTGCTTGAGATGGCGCATGGATCAGGCTTCCTTCTTCGCGTCGAGCAGGCGCTCGTCGAACTTCATGCCGAGCGAAAGCCCCAGGGCCTCGAGCTTCTCCTTGATCTCGTTCAGCGACTTCTTGCCGAAGTTGCGGTACTTGAGCATCTCCTGCTCGGTCTTCATCGCGAGCTCGCCGACCGTGGTGATGTTCGCGTTGTTCAGGCAGTTGGCGGCGCGCACCGAAAGCTCGATCTCGTTCACCGACATGTTGAGGAGCTTGCGGAGCTTGTTCTGCTCCTCGCTGACCTCGCTCTGCTGGCTCTCGAACTCGTAGGCCTCCTCGCTGACGCGGTCGAAGACGTCGAGATGGTGCTTGAAGATGGATGCGGCCTGCTTGAGGGCGTCGTCCGGCGAGATGCGGCCGTCCGTCCAGATCTCGATTATCAGCTTGTCGTAGTCGGTGATCTGGCCGACGCGCGTGGCCTCGACGGCGTACTTCACGAGCCTGACCGGGGAGAAGAGGGAATCGATCGGGATGACCCCGATCGCCTGCTCCTCCTTCTTGTTCTGCTCGCCCGGGCAGTATCCGCGGCCGGTCTTGATCTCGATCTCGGCTTCGAACGTCCGCTTGCTGTCGAGCGTGCAGATCACCTGCTCGGGGTTGACGATATGGATGTTCGCGTCGGCCTGAATGTCGGCGGCCGTCACGGCGCCGGCCTTGGAGACCCTGATCCCGAGCGAGATCGTCTCGCGCTTGTGGGAGACGATCAGGACCTTCTTCAGGTTGAGCACGATCTCGGTCACGTCCTCCACGACGCCATCGATGCTCTGGAACTCATGGTTCACCCCGTCGATCTTGATGGACGAGATCGCGGCCCCCTCGATGGAGCTCAGGAGCACGCGGCGCAGCGAGTTGCCAACGGTGTGGCCGTAACCCGCTTCGAAGGGCTCGGCGATGAATTTGGCATAGGTCGGCGTGGCGCCGTCCTCAACCTTGGTCAGTTTGGAGGGGAGTTCGAATTTTCCGAGACGTTTAGGCATGGCGTGAACTCTGTTTTTGGGTTGTGGAAGGGTTGGGCAATCGGGCCTCAGAAGCGCGAGTAGAACTCGACGATCAGCTGCTCGTTTATGTTCTGGTCCATCTCGTCGCGCTTCGGGAGGCGGACCACGCCGGCCTTGAACTGCTCGGCGTTGAGCGAGAGCCAGCCCGGGACGGTCCGGATCCGGTTCTCCTCGAGGTTGCGGGTGGCCATCTGGCGGGAGGCGGGCGCGTTGCGCACGTCGATCTCGTCGCCGGGCCGCACATTGTAGCTGGCGATGTCGACCTTGCGCCCGTTCACCCGGATGTGCCCGTGGTTCACGAACTGGCGGGCCGCGGCGCGGCTTTTCGCCAGGCCGAGCAGGTAGATGACGCTGTCGAGTCGCGTGTCGAGGAGCTGCAGGAAGCGCTCGCCCGTGACGCCGCGCTCGCGCTTGGCGATCTCGAACACGCGCCGGAACTGCCTCTCGAGCAGGCCGTACATGTAGCGAAGCTTCTGCTTCTCGTTGAGGCCGACCGCGTATTCGGACGCCTTGCGGCGCGACTTCGGCCCGTGCTGCCCGGGAGGATAGTTGCGGCGCTCAAGCGCCTTGGCGGAGCCGATCACGAGCTGGCCGAAGCGCCGGCTGATGCGGGTGGAGGGTCCTATGTAGCGAGCCATTGTCTTAAGTTGAAGAGGGTTGGGCCAAAGGAGGTTGTCCTAGACGCGGCGGCGCTTGCGCGGCCTGCAGCCGTTGTGCGGGATGGGCGTGACATCGACGATCGAGGTGATCTCAAGGCCGATCGCCTGGAGCGCCCGGATCGCGCTGTCGCGGCCGAGGCCGGGTCCGGAGACGCGGATGACGACGTCCTTCAGCCCGTGGGACATCGCGTTGCGGGCGGCGTCCTGGGCGACGATCTGGGCGGCGTAGGCCGTGGACTTGCGCGACCCGCGGAAATTGCACTTGCCCGCGCTCGACCACGCGATCACCTGGCCCTTGGGGTCGGTGATCGAGACGATCGTGTTGTTGAACGAGGCGAGCACGTTGGCGAAGCCCGACACGACGTTCTTCGAGCCCTTGGCCTTGCGGACCTTGACGGCTCCCAGCTCCTCCTTGAGGAGGTCCTCGGCAGTCGGCTGCTTGGCGACGCCGCCGACCATCTAGATCGGAAGAGCGTCGTGTAGGGAAAGAGTGTAGATCTCGGTG
>CALAOT010000060.1 GCA_937889545.1 uncultured Opitutaceae bacterium | reverse complement strand
TGAAACCGGCCGCACAAGGCCAGGTCGGGCGCGGAGGACTCTCGCATTCTTCTCACTGGCCGGAGGATAGTCGACCGGCTCCATCGGTACAAGTAACTATTTGACTTATAGTCACTATGTTATATATAGTCGCTTCCCTCGGGCGAGACGTCCTCGACGTCCCGAGGAAGGAGATCGACTCATGGACACGGGACTGCTCGTCCTCCGGCTCGTGCTGGGGCTCCTCATGGCGGCGCACGGTGCGCAGAAACTCTTCGGATGGTTCGGGGGCCCCGGCTTGGCTGGCGTCAGCGGAATGTTCGAATCACTCGGGTTCCGCCCGGGACGCCTCTTCGCCTCGGCCGCCGCAATCAGTGAGATTGGGAGCGGCCTCCTGATGGCGCTGGGTCTCTTGGGCTCCATCGGTCCGGCCTTGATGCTCTCGGTCATGATCGTGGCCGCGGTCAGCGTTCACGCCCCACACGGGCTCTTCGCGGCGTCGAACGGCATCGAAATCCCGCTGCTCTACGGCATCTCCGCAGCGGCGCTCACGCTCACGGGCCCCGGTCATTACTCCCTCGACGCGCTCCTCGACCTCACGTCCCTCTCGACTTCGCCGGTGAGCTGGGCGGCACTCGCCGCCGGAATTCTCGGCGGCGCCCTGAACCTGGCGCTCCGGCGCCGGCCTGCCGCGCCATCCGTTGCGGCGTGACCGGAAAAACCGCCACGAAAAGGATTGCCCCTATGAAGACGACCCTGAATCGTTCGAAGCGACTCCTCGGGATCGAGCAGGCCCCGCCCCGGCACTGGGTCGGTGACGGCTTTCCCGTTCGTTCGATGTTCTCGTACGACTCCGCCCCATCCCTCAGTCCCTTCCTTCTTCTCGACTACGCGGCCCCCGCGGAGTTTCCGCCGGCCCAGGCTCCGCGCGGCGTGGGCGAGCACCCGCATCGGGGTTTCGAGACGGTGACGATCGCCTATCAGGGTGAAATCGAACACCGAGACTCGGCTGGACACCAGGGCCGGATCGGGCCGGGCGACGTCCAGTGGATGACCGCCGCCTCGGGCATCGTGCACGAGGAAATGCACGGGCGCGCGTTCACGGAAAAGGGCGGCACGCTCGAGATGGTGCAGCTCTGGGTGAACCTGCCCGCGAATTTCAAGAAGAGCCCGCCTGGGTATCAGGACATCCTGGACCGCCAGACGCCCGTCGTTCCGCTCTTGGGCGGTGCCGGGACCGTCCGGGTGATCGCGGGAGAGTTCGAGAAAGCGAAGGGTCCGGCCCGGACGTTCACGCCGATCGAGCTGTGGGACATGAGGCTAAAGGCCGGGAAAGTCGCGAACCTCAACGTGCCGGCCGGGCAGTCCACCGCGCTGCTCTTCCTTCGCGGCGGCGGACGCGTCAACGGCTCGAAGTCGGTCGACGAAGGGGAATTGGCGGTCCTGGATCGCGACGGCGAGACGCTCTCGATCGAGGCCGGATCCGACTCCACCGTCCTGCTACTTTCGGGAACGCCGATCGACGAGCCCGTGGCCGGGTACGGGCCGTTCGTCATGAACACGGAACGCGAGATCCGGCAGGCGATCGAGGACTATCGCAACGGGCGCATGGGCCACCTCGGCTGAGCGCGTGCGGCCGACGGCGGAGAGAAAAAGGGGTCAGCCCAGTCCGAGCTAACCCCTTGTGTTTACTGGTTGCGGGGGCAAGATTTGAACTTGCGACCTTTGGGTTATGAGCCCAACGAGCTACCAGGCTGCTCCACCCCGCGACAGGGATGGAGACGATAGCGGTACGGTCCCCGTGAGTCAAGCCGGCCCGGTCGCTGCTAACGCTGCGAAGGCCGCACCCCAGGAGACGGCGCTGCTCAGGGAATGATCCCACGAGGAGAAGACGATCGCGACGGCTCGGGTCGACGTTTCTGTATGCTTCGATCTCCGTCATGACCATTCTGTCGCTCGTGGGAATCGTTCGGAAGAGGACCGGCGGCGCGCTGAACTCCTTGGTCGTCAACCTGTTGGCGGTCCTCGCGTGTGCTCGAGGTGCGTTTGGCACATCCCCTGCTCTTTCCGCCGCCATGGGTTCAGATGTAACCCGTTCTGCGCGAATCCGGGTGAGTTGAGAAATGCAGCCTCCGATCCCGGAAAACATGCAGGCGGATGCTCCCGAAGGAGCCAGCGGCGCCGCCTCCGGCCGAAACCGGCACCTGCAGGTGGAGGCGTTCAAACGCTTCCTCCGGCTCGAGACCGAGCGCCTGCGGATGCGTCACCGCTCCGGACGCTCTGGCCGAGAGATCGCAACGGCCCGCAGCCGCCACGTGGATCTCGTCCTCACCCGCATCTGCCAGCTCGTGACGTCGGAAGCGGGCCGCGCCCCCGAGCACGACCTCACGCAGGTCGCGGTGGTGGCCCTCGGCGGATACGGCCGGAGCGAGCTCGCCCCCTTCTCGGACGTCGACCTGCTTTTCCTCCATGGAGGGCGCCCTTCCGACGCGGTCAGGCGCTTCGTGGAGGAGGTCCTCAAGCTCCTCTGGGACCTGAAGCTCACGGTGGGTCATAGCTTCCGCTCGGCGGGAGAGTGCGTCGACATCGCCCGCGAGGACCTCCACTCACGCACGGCCCTCACCGAGGCCCGGCTGATCACGGGCAGCGAGGCTCTCTTCAACGGCCTCATGTGGGAGCTCGACTTGACGTTGCGGCAGGACCGAAGGGCCACCGAGGTCTTCCTCGAGTCCATGCGGATGGAGCTGGCCGAGCGCCACGCGAAGTTCGGGGGAGCCGTGGCCGTTCAGGAGCCGAACGTGAAGGAAGGCGTGGGGGGTCTTCGCGACCTCCATGCGATCCTGTGGGTGGGGCACGCGCGCTTCGGCGGCCGGGGCCTCGCCGGACTCCACGACGAGGGGCGGCTCTCCGGAAGCGAATATGACGTCGCGCGGCGTTGCCTCGAATTCCTCTCGCGCGTGCGCAACGAGCTCCACTTCGCCAGTGGCCGCAAGAACGACGTCCTCACACTGGACCTGCAGGAGGGCCTCGCGGCGAATCTCGGCTACGAACCGAAAGGGGGCCTTCTGGCCTCCGAGACGTTCATGCGCGACTACTACCGGAGAGCCTCGGAGCTGAAGGGGATGAGCCGCGACTTCATGTTGCGCCACCTTGGGGCCCCGTCGCGTGGGCTCCTGGCTGGCCTCAGGCGACGGCGATTCAAGGGCGGCTTCGAGGTGCGCGAGGGCCGTCTCTACCCGCGCAAGAAAGAGTTCGACGACGCGCAGCAGATGATGGAGGCCTTTGCTGTCGCGCAGGCCGAGGGGCTGCTCCTGTCCGACGAGCTCAGGCACGCTATCCACGCGAACCTGCATCTCGTGGACAAGAGCTTCCGGGAGTCGCGGGAGGCGGGGATCGCCTTCCGGCGGATGCTGGAGAGGCGCGGGCGGGTCGGTCCCGTCCTCAGGGCGATGCACGAGACCGGTTTCATGGGGCGCTTCTTCCCCGAGTGGGCACGGATCACCTTCCTCGTCCAGCACGACTTCTTCCACCGATACACGGTCGATGAGCACACCCTCCGCGCGGTGGAATCCATCGACGCCGTGGCTTTGGGAGGCGATCCCGCCGTTGCCCCCTTCGGGCGGATCCTCGACGATATCCCCGACGCCAGCCCCCTGTATCTGGGCATGTTCTTGCACGACTTCGGCAAGGGCCGGGGAGGAGGACACGTGGCGCTGGGGACTCGCATCGCGTCCCGGATCGTGGAGCGACTCGCGTTCGACCCGGCGATCGCCGCCGACGCCGTCTTCCTCGTGAGCATGCATCTGGACATGTCCCAGGTCTCCCAACAGCGAGACCTCTCGGAGGCCTCGCTGATCACGTCCTTCGCCGAACGGGTGGGGAGCCTCGAGCGCCTCGACCTGCTTTTGCTGCTGACCTATGCAGACCACTGCGCGGTGGCTCCGGGGATCTGGAACGAGTGGAAGGCGACCCTGCTCTTCCAGCTCTACCGAAGGACCCGGGCCCGACTGGCGGGGAGCGCGGAGGAGGAGGGGTTCGTGGACGCCGCCCGCGCCCACGCGGTGGAGCTGCTTCGCAGCGAGTTCACCGCCGCCGAGGTCGAGCGGCATTTCGGCATGCTTCCCGAGCGATACCTTCGCGCCACCGGCGCCGAGCTCATGGCGCGCCACTTCCGTCTGATCGCGGCGCGGGGCGATGCGCCGGTGGCCCTCGACTGGTGCGATCTCGCCGACGGGCACTGCACCGAGCTCACGGTGACGGCCGACGACCGACCCGGCTTCCTCGCCAAGGTGGCGGGGACGCTCACTGCCAACGGAATCAACATCCTGGCCGTCGACCTCTTCTCGCGCGAGGACGGTGTTGTGCTGGACACCTTCAGGCTCTCCGAGCACGCCGGACACCGGCCGGTGAAGGCGGTGCGTCGTCCGAAGGTCGAGGCAGCTCTCGCGGACGCAGTGACCGGGAGGCTCGACGTGGAGGGGGCGGTCGAGCGCTGGCTCGCGCGGAACCCCCAGAAAGTCCGCCGCCAATGGGGCCGCGCGGCCCGAGGCCCATCGGTACGCTTCGACAACGAGGCCTCGGCGACGGCCACTGCCGTGGACGTGCGGGCCCAGGACCGGCCGGGGCTCGCCTTCACCATCGCGGACACGCTGGCCCGCCTCGGGCTCAACATCACGTTCGCGAAGATCGCCACCGACAGAGCCCTCGCCCTCGACGTTTTCTACGTAACGGACGGCGGCCTCAAGCTTCCTCCCGAAGCGCTTCCCCGGGTCGAGGAGACCCTCCTCGCGGTGCTCGGGGGGGACGAGCGGGCCGGACTCGTGAAGGAGAGGAAATGAAAAAGATCGAAGGAATCGTGCGGCCACATCTGCTGGAGGCGGTCAAGACCGCCCTCCAGGACGTCGGGATCGTGGGCATGACCGTCAGCGAGGTCAAGGGGTTCGGCCGACAGAAGGGTCACACCGAGACCTACCGGGGCAGCGAGTACAAGGTGGACTTCTTGCCCAAGGTCAAGGTCGAGGTGGTGGTGCCAGACGATCTCGAGGAGAAAGTCGTGGCCGCCTTCGTCAGTTCGGCGCGGACGGGGAAGTTCGGAGACGGCAAAGTGTTCGTCACGACCCTCGCCGATGTCGTCCGAATCCGCACGGGCGAGCATGGCGAGGAAGCCCTATGAGGCAGGCCCGCCGCGCAGGCGCCGCAGCGCAGCCGCGAGCCCCCTCGCCGGCGGACGTCCCGGAGCCGGCCCGATCATTCGCACCACCGCCGCGGTCAGGTTGTCGGGCGTGCCGTGATTGTTGGCTTCCTCAATGAGCGCGCGGCAGGCGGCCGAGGCGTCACGGTCTTCCACGACCCGCATCATTTCGGCGTCGGCGAGCACGTTGTAGAGACCATCGCTGCAAAGAATCAGGACATCCCCCTGAACGAGCTGTCGGGAAATACGATCCCGGCTCACGATGAGCTCCCGCCCGACGCTTCGGGTCAATGCGGAGCGGTCGGCGAGTACCCGCTCCTTGCTGAGGAACCCCGCCACGAGGGCTCTCTCTGCGGCGAGGGTGTGGTCCTTGGTGAGCTGCGTGATCGTGCCTGCTCGAGCGAGATAGAGGCGCGAATCGCCCACGTGGACGGCGGTGAGCTCTCCTTGTTCGAGCGCCACCGCGGTCAAGGTCGTGGACATGCCGCGGAGCTCGGGGATGGCGTACGCACGTTCGTAGATCTCGATGTTGGCCTGCTGGACGGCGTTGTAGAGCCTCTGGCCCACGCTGCGGGTCGGCGCCTCCTCGCGATAGGCCCGCAGCGTCACGTCGATCGCCATCTGGCTCGCGACCTCGCCGCCCTCGGAGCTCGACACGCCGTCGGCCACACCGACGATCGCGCAGGCACCGCTCTCGATGAACGTGCCGCAGCAGTCTTCGTTGTGGTCCCGTAAGGTCCCCACGTCGGAGAGCGCGGCGATCTCCAGGTGACACTCGGGCATCCCGCTCATGGGCTAAGCTCTTGCCATGCCATCGCGGGCTCCAGTCTGATGCACGACCCGGTCGTCGGCGACAGGCTCGATCAATACGAACTCACGCAGCTCCTGGCTCGCAGCGGGATGGCGTCTATCTTCAAGGCCATCGATCTCGAGTCGCAGCAGTCTGTGGCGCTCAAGATCCCTCACATCCAGTACGAGAGCGATGTCGTGTTCTCCGAGCGTTTCCGGCGCGAGCAAGAGGTTGGCCAGCGGCTGACTCATCCAAACCTCGTCAAGGTCCTGGCGCCGCGCGAGAAGAGCCGCATGTACATGGCGATGGAGTACGTGGAGGGCAAGTCGCTCCGCGCCCTGATGAGCGACAAGCATCCGCTTTCCACCGAGAAGGCGCTCGACATCGCGCGCCAGGTTTGCGACGCGCTCGTGTACCTCCACGCCGAGGGCGTCATCCACCGCGACATCAAGCCAGAGAACATCCTTCTCACCGCCAGCGGCCTGGTGAAGATTCTCGACTTCGGGATCGCGCTCTTCGAATCCGAGCGTCGGCTCACCTGGATGGGCCTCTCCAGCGCCGTCGGGACGCCCGACTACATGGCCCCCGAGCAGATCCGCGGGCGCCGCGGGGACCCGCGAACCGACGTGTACGCGGTCGGCATGATGCTGTACGAGATGCTCACGTGCAACCTTCCTTACGAAAGCCCCAATTCGCGGGCGCTCCTCCGCGCCAAGACGAGCGACGAGCCCAGGCCTCCCAGCTACTACGTTCCGGGTTTCGACCCGTCGCTCGAGGCCATCATCCTGAAGGCCATCGAGGTCTCCCCGCGCGATCGCTACCCCACGGCCGCGACCTTCCTCGCCGACTTGAAGGACCCGTCGGCCGTGTTGCCGCGCGATCCCGCTATTGCGGCCACGCGCCGGCGCGCCGGCGCCCGTGTCTGGCGCCGCTTCGTCCTGTCGGCCGCCATCGCCGCGGTCCTGGCCACGCTCGCCTCGCTCATTTGGCTCAGCGCTCATGACTCGCCCCGGCCTGTCCACCCGCAGGCGACGCCACGAGAGAGGTGAACGATGCCGCAGCAACTCGAACCCTCCCTGAACCTCGCCTGGGTGCTCGTCGCGGGCTTCTTGGTCATGTTCATGCAAGCCGGTTTTGCGCTGGTGGAGACCGGCTTCACGCGCGCCCGGAACGCCACGAACACGATGGCGATGAATTTGATCATCTACCCGATCGGCGTGATCGGTTTCTGGCTTATTGGGTACGGCCTGATGCTGGGGGGCCTGCGTGAATGGCCCTCCCTCGGCCCGGCCGTCGCGGGTGCGCACGAGGTGGCCCTCCGGCTGGGCGGGCATTCCTGGGGTCTCTTCGGCGCGGCGAAGTTCGCCCTCGTCACCGTGTCCCGCGATCCCGCGAGCCTGGCGATGTTCCTCTTCGCCGTCATGTTCATGGATACCGCGGCGACGATCCCGACCGGTGCCATGGCGGAACGTTGGAGGTTCTCGGCGTTCGTCTTCTACGGCTTCTTCATGTCGACTCTGCTTTACCCGCTGTACGGCAACTGGGTCTGGGGCGGGGGCTGGCTGTCGACGCTCGGGGTCAACGCGGGCCTCGGTCACGGGCACGTCGATTTCGCCGGCTCGAGCGTCGTCCACATGACCGGAGGGATCACCGCGCTGGCCGGCACGCTCTGCCTCGGCCCACGCCTGGGCAAGTTCCGGGCGGACGGGACGGTGAGCCCGATGCCGGGTCACAACCTGCCCATGTCCGTGCTCGGGACCCTCATCCTGGCCTTCGGGTGGTTCGGCTTCAACGCCGGCTCGACGCTGTCGGCGTCCGACTCACGCATCGCGCTCGTCGCCGTCAACACGATCCTGTCCTCGAGCGCGGGCGCGCTGGCGGCGCTGTTCTACGTCTGGTTCACGATCCACAAGCCGGACGTGGGGATGGCGTGCAATGGCCTCTTGGGAGGTCTTGTGGCCATCACCGCCTCCTGCGCCTTCGTGAGTCCGGCCGCCGCCGTGCTCATCGGGCTCGTGGCGGGCGTGTTGGTGGTACGGACTGTCCACCTGCTCGAGCGCCGGCTGCACATCGACGATCCCGTGGGCGCCATCGCCGTTCACGGAGCTTGCGGGACCTGGGGAGCGCTTGCCCTGGGCCTGCTCGCCGACGGCAGCCACGGCTTCGGCTGGAATGGCGTCGCCGGGCCGGTACGCGGCCTCTTTTTCGGCGATGTCGGCCAGCTCGAGGCGCAGTGCGTCGGCGTGCTGGCCAACATCGTGTTCGTGTTCGCCACCTCCTTCGGGTTCTTCTGGTTGATGGAGCGGGTCTGGGGCAACCGCGTCTCGGCCGAGGTCGAACATTACGGCCTGGACCTCTACGAGATGGGAACCGACGCCTACCCCCGCGAGTGACGACAGGCGCGTTGGCAGGTCAGGTCGCCATGACCCTCTTCCCGACCGGCGACGCCTGGACGAACGCCGGCTTCGCCTTCTTCTTGCTGCTTCGCAGGAAGTAGATCCCGCCGTAGAGGCCCCAGAGAGCGCAGATGCCCAGAGCGATGTACGGCTCTTTCATGCTCATCCCCGCCACGGTGAACGGACCGACGAGGTAGAACAGCATGCAGGCCAGGTTCGCGACAAGCCCGAACAGCGGCACGAACATGTGCTTGAAACCGTTGAACGAATGATGCTCGCGGAAGGCCACGATGGCGATGACACACGTGAGCATGTAGAGGAGGAAAGTGCCGAAGTTGCTCACCAGGGTCACGATGACGAGACTGTTCGGCAGCTTCGCGTACGTCTCCGGCGTGAAGAGCCCGAAGCTGTACCAGAAGCTGCCCTGGTACTTGGCCTCGAGCGCGGCCGGAGTTGTGCCACCGAGATAGATGACGACCGTGGCGATGCCGATCGCGGCCGAGAGGATGGCGAGCGTCCAGATCGCGCGGTACGGCGTCAGCCTCTTGCCGTGCAGCATCCCGAAGTGCTCGGGAACCTCGTCATCCTTTCCCATGGCATACGTGACGCGTGCGCCGGTGCTGAGGCACGAGAGCGTCGTCCCGATCAGAGCCAGGAAGACCGTCGCCGCCTGCACCAGCATGAAAGCACGGCCGGCGGCATAGCTTCCGAACAGCCATGTGCCGACGAGCACCATCATGTCTCCGAGGGGCGCGCCCGATCCGGCCGCGTCCG